>JAZJZM010000015.1:0-76760 GCA_040389865.1 Bacteroidota bacterium
TTGAGCCGGTACTTCCAGTATCACCACTCGAACCTGTGCTTCCGGTTGAACCTGTCGATCCTGTACTTCCGGTATCACCAGTAGAACCAGTGCTTCCGGTTGAGCCGATTGAACCTGTTGACCCTGTATTTCCAGTTTCACCAGTTGAACCTGTGCTTCCGGTTGAGCCGGTAGAACCTATTGAGCCGGTACTTCCAGTATCACCCGTAGAACCTGTACTTCCAGTATCACCTGTAGAACCTGTACTTCCGGTTGAGCCGGTTGAACCTGTGCTTCCTGTTGAACCTGTTGATCCTGTACTTCCTGTATCACCTGTAGAACCTGTACTTCCGGTTGAACCTGTCGATCCGGCACTTCCGGTATCACCAGTAGAACCAGTGCTTCCTGTTGAACCTGTTGATCCTGTACTTCCAGTATCACCGGTAGAACCTGTGCTTCCTGTTGAGCCCGTACTACCGGTATCACCCGTAGAACCTGTACTTCCTGTAGAACCTGTTGAGCCGGTTGAACCGGTACTTCCGGTATCACCTGTAGAACCTGTGCTTCCGGTTGAGCCGGTTGAGCCAGTAGAACCAGTTGAGCCGGTGCTTCCAGTATCACCAGTCGAACCTGTTGAGCCGGTACTTCCAGTATCACCACTCGAACCTGTGCTTCCGATTGAACCTGTCGAACCAGTTGATCCTGTACTTCCAGTATCACCAGTAGAACCAGTGCTTCCGGTTGAGCCGGTTGAACCTGTATTTCCTGTATCACCCGTAGAACCTGTACTTCCTGTCGAACCTGTTGATCCTGTACTTCCGGTATCACCCGTAGAACCTGTGCTTCCGGTTGATCCTGTACTTCCGGTATCACCAGTAGAACCAGTGCTTCCTGTAGAACCTGTTGATCCTGTACTTCCAGTATCACCGGTAGAACCTGTGCTTCCTGTTGAGCCGGTTGAACCTGTTGATCCTGTACTTCCGGTATCACCAGTCGAGCCTGTGCTTCCGGTTGAACCGGTTGAACCTGTTGATCCTGTACTTCCAGTATCACCAGTAGAACCAGTGTTTCCTGTTGAGCCGGTTGAACCAGTACTTCCTGTATCACCGGTTGAACCTGTTGATCCTGTACTTCCGGTATCACCCGTAGAACCTGTGCTTCCTGTTGAGCCAGTTGAACCTGTTGATCCTGTACTTCCAGTATCACCCGTAGAACCTGCACTTCCGGTTGAGCCGGTTGAACCGGTGCTTCCTGTAGAACCCGTTGATCCCGTACTTCCGGTATCTCCGGTTGAGCCTGTGCTTCCTGTTGAACCCGTTGAACCTGTCGAACCTATTGATCCTGTACTTCCTGTTTCACCTGTAGAACCAGTGCTTCCAGTTTCACCGGTAGAACCTATACTTCCGGTTGAACCGGTAGAACCTGTTGAGCCTGTACTTCCGGTTGAGCCGGTAGAACCTGTACTTCCGGTTGAGCCAATACTTCCTGTATCGCCTGTAGAACCTGTTGATCCTGTACTTCCGGTATCACCCGTAGAACCTGTACTTCCGGTTGAGCCGGTACTTCCGGTATCACCCGTAGAACCTATGCTTCCTGTTGAGCCGGTAGAACCTGTTGAGCCAGTACTGCCAGTATCACCGGTTGAACCTGTGCTTCCTGTTGAGCCGGTAGAACCTGTTGAGCCAATACTTCCAGTATCACCGGTTGAACCTGTGCTTCCGGTTGAGCCAATAGAACCTGTCGATCCTGTACTTCCAGTATCACCGATAGAACCAGTACTTCCTGTATCGCCTGTAAAACCTGTTGAACCTGTTGAGCCGGTACTTCCGGTATCACCCGTAGAACCTGTACTTCCGGTTGAGCCGGTCGAACCTGTACTTCCTTTTGAACCTGTTGAGCCAGTACTTCCTGTATCACCTGTTGATCCTGTATTTCCAGTATCACCCGCAGAACCTGTGCTTCCTATTGAACCTGTTGAGCCAGTACTTCCGGTATCACCTGTTGATCCTGTATTTCCAGTATCACCCGCAGAACCTGTGCTTCCTATTGAACCTGTTGAGCCAGTACTTCCGGTATCACCTGTTGATCCTGTATTTCCAGTGTCACCCGCAGAACCTGTGCTTCCGGTAGAACCTGTTGATCCTGTACTTCCGATATCTCCGGTAGAACCTGTTGAGCCAGTATTTCCTGTATCACCTGTTGAACCGGTGCTTCCTATTGGACCGGTAGAACCGATTGAGCCAGTACTTCCAGTTTCCCCCGTAGAACCCGTACTTCCTGTATCACCTGTTGATCCTGTATTTCCAGTATCACCCGCAGAACCTGTGCTTCCAGTAGAACCTGTTGATCCTGTACTTCCAATATCACCTGTTGAACCTGCGCTTCCTGTTGAACCTATTGACCCTGTACTTCCAGTATCACCTGTAGAACCTGTACTTCCGGTTGAGCCGGTAGAACCAGTGCTTCCGGTGGAGCTAGTAGAACCTGTTGATCCTGTACTTCCAGTATCACCTATAGAACCTGTACTTCCGGTTGAGCCAGTACTCCCTGTATCGCCTGTAGAACCTGTTGATCCTGTACTTCCAGTTGAGCCGGTAGAACCAGTTGAGCCAGTACTTCCTGTATCACCTGTTGAACCTGTGCTTCCTATTGAACCTGTTGAGCCAGTACTTCCTGTATCACCGGTAGAACCTGTACTTCCGCTATCACCTGTAGAACCTGTGCTTCCTGTAGAACCTGTAGAACCCGTACTTCCGGTATTACCGGTCGAACCAGTACTTCCCGTTGAACCTGTCGAACCTGTTGATCCTGTCCTTCCGGTATCACCGGTCGAACCTGTGCTTCCGGAGGAGCCAGTAGAACCTGTTGATCCTGTATTTCCACTTCCCCCCATAGAACCTGTACTTCCGGTTGAACCGGTGCTTCCTGTTGAACTTGTTGATCCTGTACTTCCAGTATCACCCATAGAACCTGTACTTCCCGTTGAGCCGGTTGAACCTGTGCTTCCGGTTGAACCTGTTGATCCTGTACTTCCAGTATCACCCATAGAACCAGTACTTCCCGTTGAGCCGGTTGAACCTGTTGACCCTGTACTTCCGGTATCACCCGTAGAACCTGTACTTCCGATTGAGCCGGTAGAACCTGTCGAACCTGTTGACCCAGTAATTCCTGTATCACCAGCCGAACCAGTACTTCCGGTTAAACCTGTTGATCCTGTACTTCCAGTATCACCAGTAGAACCAGCACTTCCGGTTGAGCCTGTAGAGCCAGTACTTCCTGTGCTTCCCGTTGAACCTGTTGAGCCAGCAATTCCTGTATCACCGGTAGAACCTGTACCTCCGGTTGATCCGGTTGATCCTATAGAACCTGTTGATCCTGTACTTCCGCTATCACCTGTAGGACCAGTGCTTCCAGTTGAACCGGTACTTCCGGTTGAGCCGGTGGAACCTGTATTTCCCGTTGAACCAGTTGAGCCCGTTGAACCCGTACTTCCGGTATCACCCGTAGAACCTGTACTTCCTGTCGAGCCAGTTGAACCCGTACTTCCAGTTGAGCCGGTACCACCTGTTGAGCCAGTTGAACCTGTTGAACCCGTACTTCCGGTTGAGCCGGTAGAACCTGTACTTCCCGTTGAACCGGTTGAACCTGTGCTTCCTGTATCGCCAGTTGAACCTGTGCTGCCGGTTGAACCATTAGAGCCTGTGCTTCCGGTGGAGCCGGTGGAACCTGTATTTCCCGTTGAACCAGTTGATCCGGTGGAACCAGCACTTCCAGTTGAGCCGGTTGAGCCGGTAGAACCTGTGCTTCCCGTATCGCCAGTTGAACCGGTTGACCCCGTATTTCCCGTTGAACCTGTTGAGCCGGTAGAACCAGTGCTTCCGGTTGAGCCGGTTGATCCTGTACTTCCAGTTTCACCCGTAGAACCTGTGCTTCCGGTGGAACCAATACTTCCAGTATCACCGGTGGAACCTGTACTTCCTGTTGAGCCAGTTGAACCGGTACTGCCTGTGTCGCCGGTTGCACCAATATTTCCTGCCGAACCGGTAGAACCTGTGCTTCCTGTATCACCTATAGAACCGGCACTTCCGGTTAAGCCTGTAGAACCCATTGATCCTGTTGATCCTGTGCTTCCGGTTGAGCCAGTACTTCCAGTTAAACCAGTGCTTCCCGTATCACCCGTTGAACCGGTGCTTCCGGTTGAGCCAGTTGAACCTATTGAACCCGTATTTCCTGTGTCACCTGTTGAACCGATACTTCCTGCCGAACCTGTTGAACCAGTGCTTCCAGTTGAGCCAGTCGAACCAGTGCTTCCTGTTGATCCGGTATTTCCTGTTGATCCGGTTGAGCCTGTACTTCCTGTATCACCAGTTGAACCTGTTGATCCTGTTGATCCTATGTCACCGGTTGAGCCTGTTCTTCCTGTTGAACCTGGAGAACCGGTGTTGCCTGTGCCACCAGTAGAACCCGTTTTACCGGTTAAACCTATATATCCCATTGAACCGGCAATACCTGTTGAACCAGTAGCCCCTATTGAACCCACCATTCCTACAGCACCATTTGAACCTGTGTTTCCGGTAAAACCAATAGTACCGGTAGCACCCGGTGTTCCAAGAGTTCCTGCATTTAAGGCATAAATAGCTGTATCAGCTTTTAAAGCATAAAAAGAATAGGGCACAGCCATCAATTGCTGAATACTTATTAGCTTATAATAGCCATCATTTTTAATCGCTATTTCAACTTTTAAAAATTGGTCAGCGGTTGCCCAGGGAATATCAATCAAATTTTGATATTGTCCCAACAAGGTAACAATACCATCGCCAATAATTAATGAAAATAAGCCGTATTGATCGGTATTCGCAGTATGCGTTTCCTGATAAAGTATAGTACCGGTTGTACTTCCGCTCAAAACCGAAAACCTTACCCCTATTGTGTTAGCGTGGATGATTTGTCCGTTTATATTGGTTCCGGGTATTTCTTTTCCATTTTCATCAATAACTACTGCCTGATAGTTGATTCCACGCAATTGGGCAGTGCAGTTCAAGGTTAAAAGTTGAAAGTTAAAAGTTAACACTGCTGTGAGAAATAGAATTGATATTTTCATCGAAGATTTTTTTCACCTTTCGTTTTTACGTCTTTGCGAGCTCCGATTTTTATCTGGGCCTTCGTCAGGGTCAGGATAAACTCCACAATCTCATTTATCAAGTATGAGATTGCTTCACCTTCCATAAAAAATGGAAGGGTGAAACATAGACCTTTCTTTATAACTTTATTAATTTTATAACTCATTTCCACTTTATAGCTTTCAAACTTTCAACTGTAACCGCCACACCCAGATTAATTGCCCAGCCCCGATTAGTTGATTTTTTGTCTATTGCTGTTTCCAAATTCTTTAATCCTAAAATGTATTTGTATTCGGCAGAAAAAGCAATAGATTTTGAAAAGGCTATTTTAAAGCCGGGAGAAAAAAACAGCCCAGCATCTGTGGCTTTCATAGATTTAATTTTTTTTATGTCATAATTAAATGCAGCAATTAGTTGATTCCCTTTCAGCATATACCCAAAATAAGGAGACACGGAGAAATAAGGTTTAATCCCTCCTTTCCACCCCTTAATGGGGGAATATGATTTAGGATACATGTATCCTAAACCTATATTCGCATCTGCATATTGAATATTCCAATTAACATACAATCCTTCGTATATCATTGAGGCACCGGCTTTACGCAGGCCTGTATTTATGCGGATAAACAATCCATTAAGGAGCGGATACCGGTACCCCAGGCTAAAGCCGGATGTTCTATTATGTGTAAACTCTTTAGGTTTATTGCCCTGACTGTCAATAAATTTGAATATTGAAAATACCTGCCCTGCATCAAAGGTTAAAGCTGGTTGTTCTATTGCGTTTTTTTTTGTCCTATTACCGATGGGCCTCTGCCCTGAACTCAATCCTTCCCGATGACTATCAGAAGAAGAGAGAAGAAGGAATTGAGCAATTGAATCTTCTGTTATTTTATTGTATAATTGCTGAATTGCATTCGATTGTGTAATTGCATTCTCTGTTATCTTATTGTATAATAGCTGAATTTCATCTGAATGCGCAATCGAATCTTCCTTTAGCTTTTGATATAATTGCTGAATTGTAGTTGATTTTGCAATTATATTATCTGCTATCTTTTTACCGGCTTTTGAGTCTATGTCCTTAACGGCTAATTGCGTAATTGGATCATTTGTTACCATCCCCCTTAGTTCCCTCATCATTAATTCCCTCATCATTCGTGAAAGTGATATAAAATTATTAGGTGCAAGCGGGAGAACTACATCAACCGAATCCGAGGTTACATTTACTTCTTGCCCAAAAGAAACCCCGCCCCCCCCCTTTCCTAATGGGAGAGAGTAAAAAAAACAGAATAAAATGACGTATCTTAAGTATTGAATGCTCATGTTGTACTATTTTGAAATGACTAATTTTGATGAATATAAATTGTTTTTAGGGATCAAATAGAGACCATTACTCCAATCAGATACAATTAACTGTGTAGCATTTAAATTCATTTGTTTTTCATTTAGTAAGAGTTTCCCACTGAATTCTATTATTCCAACAATTACATTTTCTAACAGTATGTTTCTTTCAATTGTTATTTGTTGTGAAGGAGGATTTGGGAAATACTGTTACATTAATTAAGCGAATTATCGGTGTCAAACTAAAAACGGCTTGCTGAAATCCCGGATTATATCTTGTTTTATAACTATAATAAGATGTTGTACCATAAGGCTGTCCAATCGTTTGCTGTATAGTAGTTCCATTTTCTAACACACAATTGCCCTGCAAACAATTACAGTTCCCTTTCTGGGTTTATCCTGTGTATTTATGTAAGGAATGAAGTTTAGGGTGATGATTCCATGGCTGGGGTTGGATACACACAAAAATCAGTTTCCGAATTGTTTTCGCCAATGCCGGTTTCTATTCCATACTTAAATATTATTCCTCCATTGTTCACGCTCCCTGTAGTGACATTCCGTAGAAACAGGATTGGTCAGAAATAAGGTTACCATCAGATAGAATTCGCTACATCAACATTTTTTGTATTGTCTCACGGGTAATGAGGGTGACTTATTTAATTGTACAAATTAATATAATAAAGGTGGAATAAAGAGTAGGGTAGTAGCCCTATTTCCATAGGCCAAACGCAGTAATTAAAGACTTTTGAGCCATTTCGATTTTGTAATTAAAAAAAAATCTGTGTATGTATAGTTAAAAAAAACTCTAACAACAATTTACACCAACTAGTTTTAAAATTTTGTCTAAGCCAAGATAATTTTCCATTAAATCATCCCTTTCATTATAAAAACTGCAAAAAAAAATCAACCAAGCATGTTTGTGAAAATTGATAATCAGTTAAGACATAACCGTAGAATCTTAAAAGCATACAACGTATCATTTCAATCACAAATAAAAAAAAGCATGCGGCAAGATTATATGAAATAAATTTACTCTTAAAGAAATTCAATCTTTTTTCTCCCGAAGGCTGGTAATAAGGTCTTAATATAGCATTCCATTAGAATCAGAAATCGCAATTTATCTCGGCAAACCATTAAAGATCAGAATCCTTCAAAACAAACCAAATGTGGGGCACTGTCTGCTGCGGGATTGCAGATCATTATACGAGAAAAATAACTTACAGCCAAGAAGAATATTATGACATGACACGTCTAGATGATCATGATCTATTACTTAACATAAGAAGAAAAGCTTTGAGACTATGATAACCATTTTTAATGGAATATATATTATATGTACAATTAGCGTATCATACAAAAAGGCTGAATAACTGATTTCCATTGAGTTTAGAAAGATTTGAAAAAAGTGGAATATATATTATAACAGCAATTATCGTATTTATCCCAAAAGGCTGAATAACCTATTTCCATTGAATTTAGAAAGATTTGAAAAAAGCGGAATAAATATTATAGTAACAATTAGCATATTTATTCATAACTGCCAAATAACCGCTGGATTGATTTTAGATGGATTCGGGTATAGAGAAAAATGGACTAAAAATTTAAAAAGCAGAAAAAAGGTTTAACAAATGGGGACTTACCCACCTTATTTAATTTCACTGAAAAACTCCTATAAGGCATTTTATGTATTTCCAATAAAAGAAGAAGAGTTGCAATGGAATTATTTGATAATCCTTTGCCCATTTCGTCAATAATTGCCATACTTATTATCTATATGCTCCAACTGCAAGGAACCCCGCAAATTTTGTTTCTGTTCTGCTTTTAACGTATTTTTTAAAAGCCTTTTCTGTGGTATGACCTGTAACAGCCATTAGTTCCTTTATTGGCACACCATCTTCATCAAAATTTGTTGCAAATGACCTTCTGGCGGTATGACTGGCAACCATATCATATTTAGGAATGGTAAGAATTATTTTAGAACCACCGCGTGTTTCTCTTTTTGTCTCCAAATTTGTTATGCCAGCTTTCAGACACACTTGCTTTATTTCGACATTATATATTGGGTCACAAACATCCGGCAGCTTATAATCATATATTTTCAATATATCTTCTGCACTTTTAAGAATTGGGAAGTGTATTACTTCATCCGTTTTTTTCATTCTTATTTTCAAAGACAATTGCCCATTTTTTACCGTAAATCTATTTTTATCGAGTTTGTACAAATCAGAATATCGCAAGCCACAATAACAATTAAATACAAATAAATTCCTAACCTGGCCTTGTGTTGTATTAGGATCAAGTTCCAAAGCTCTAAGACTTTGAATTTCATCCCAATTCAAATATACTGAATCTGCATCTTCCCAATTGGATTGTAACCCTCTATGTGAAAGACTGTGTATATATCCAGCTTTAACTGCTGCATTGGCAATTTGCTTAGCTGTCTTTATTTCTTTGGCTATATAATTCTTGCTGTAGTGTAATACAGTTTCGATACCATTTTTTTTTTCTGTAAAAGTTGCATTAAGCAAGTAGGTTTGAAACTCCGTTATCCAGTTATAATCAATTTGATCAAAATCTACTTGCTTATTTGGTACTAAAAAATCTGGGTTCTTTTTTTTCTCCCATCTATTCATAGCTTTCCATTGTTTCAGCATTTTTGGATTAACAAGGTTAAAAGCAAAGAGTATATGTTTTCTGGTTCCACGCATTATTTGATGCGAACCTTCTGCTAGGTCTTTCCGACTTGCAATATATTTATCCATAAAACTTATAAAGTCAACTACATCGTCTTCTTTCTTAGGTAGATTTTCACCAATTTTAAAGTGCCGGTTAAATTCTTCTTGTAATTCATCTTTATACAATCGCTTTTTCTTCAATTTAATGTTAACTAAGAAATTTTCTAAAAAATCTGACTGTTCTTTAAGCAACTTATTCAATTTAACACTTTCATTAAAACTTGTTAACGCTTTCTTCTTATCCTTGCTCCAATCTAAAGGAGTAACATGTTGATTGGTATCAATTTTAAATATTTTACCATCAACATAAAATACAGCCCAAATTCTTTGGGATTTTTTTTCTGTGTAACTTCTTAAATAAAAGTTTATATTTGCCATAGTTCTTTGTTTTTTTGTGAGGTTTAAAACCCCTTTATATAACAAAGCTATGTTATACAGTTCCTCGAAACAATTCTATTTATTAACTTTAAATGGGGAATGGTTTGGGGAATGGTTTACATAAAAAGCGATTAGGAACCTACTGGGCAAAAATATATAGAATTCAATAAAATCAATGGTTTTAGGAACGAATTAGGAAGTGATTATGCAGCAAAAACAGCGTCCTTCCATCCGTCCGGTCCGCTGAAAAAGAAGAAGAAAACCCCGTTATCATTAAGATAGCGGGGTTTTTGATTTTTCCGGGGAATGGTTTTAGATCAAACTGAACCAAGGACGAAAAGCTAATGTAACCGTATTGCTTCCTTTGAGTACCTGATTTATAACGGCTAATATCCATATTTAAAAAATATTTTACCTGCAACTATAACACTTTATATGTGCAGATATACACGTTACTGCAAATAAAGGAATCCTATTTCCAACAGAATACGATTTTATATAATCGCGGTTACTCTACTTTGTGCTATTATAAATAATTGTACTTGCACATTTTATTTTGCAGGATAATAGCCATTCAAAACAACAGGCTCATCTTTTTGCCCCTTGGTGTTTACATCACCTTCTTGAATAAGTAGCTTTATTTGTATAGAATGAATAACCCACCCAATAGTTAATTCCAGATATTCGTTAAATGACTGTTTTAGGTAGTTCAGACAATTTATTGGGATCATTTTTATATCTTTGATACTAATAAATTATGAAAACACTCGATATTCTATTTCTACGCAATATGCCCCGATGGGTTATTTTTTTCATCGATATGGGTATTTGTTTGTTCTCTTTGGTTTTGGCTTATTTGGTTCGTTTCAATTTTTCTATTCCACAATTGGCAATAGATGATTTCCCCTTGGTTTTTGCCTTAGTTTTAGGAACAAGAGCCATTAGCTTTTACATCTCAAAGATCTATCAAGGCATTGTAAAATATACCAGTTCCAAAGACTCTCAACGTATTTTTATTGTTATATCCATTGGCAGCCTTATCTATGTGATCATTAATGTAATAAGTTCTAATTTCATCAATGGAAAATTCCCTATTCCATTCTCCATCATCATCATTGATTACATGGCAACTACATTTTTAATGATCAGTTTGCGAGTAATGTTCAAAGCACTTTATTTCGAATTGACCAATCCCAATAAAGAAAAACGAAGTGTGATCATTTTTGGTGCGGGCGAATCCGGCATAATCACTAAACGTACCTTGGACCGTGATGCCGGCACAAAATATAAAGTTCTTGCATTTATTGATGATGACAAAAAAAAGCAGGGAAAAATGCTGGAAGGCAGCAGTATTTTTGGACTTGATAAACTAAATGAATTGTTACAAGATAATAATGTTGCTCATTTAATTATTTCGGTTCAAAATCTTTTGCCTGCGCGTAAACAACAAATTGTTGACATTTGTTTGAATTACGATACCAAAGTGTTGAATGTACCACCAGTTACCAATTGGATCAATGGTGAGTTGAGTTTTAAGCAAATTAAAAAAGTGCAGATCGAAGAGCTATTAGGACGAGAACCCATTCTTTTAGATAAAGAAGATATCCAAAAACAATTATCAGGTAAAGTTATTTTGGTGACAGGAGCCGCTGGTAGTATTGGAAGTGAAATTGTTCGTCAGTTAATTCCTTTTCATCCAAAAAAAATTATTTTAGTTGATCAGGCCGAATCTCCTTTGTATGATATGGAATTGGAGTTATATGATAAACATAAGGGACAATCCTATGAAGTGGTGATGGGCGATATCCGAAATAAAGAGCGCATGGATAATGTGTTTCGTACATTTAAGCCGCAAATTGTTTTTCATGCAGCAGCTTACAAACATGTTCCAATGATGGAAAACAATCCATCTGAATCTATTTTAACCAATGTATTTGGCACAAAAACTCTCGCTGATCTATCGGTTGAACATAAGGTAGAAAGGTTTGTGATGGTATCAACCGATAAAGCTGTAAATCCTACAAATGTGATGGGAGCAAGTAAGCGCATCGCTGAAATTTACACGCAATCTCTTAGTAAAATATCAAGCACAAAATTTATTACTACACGATTTGGAAACGTACTTGGATCCAGCGGTTCTGTGATACCACGCTTTCGTCAACAGATCGAAAACGGTGGACCGGTCACCATCACTCATCCGGATATTACGCGTTATTTTATGACCATTCCTGAAGCCTGCCAACTAGTTTTAGAAGCCGGTGCAATGGGCAAAGGATGTGAAATATTTATTTTTGATATGGGGCAATCCATCAGGATCGTTGACCTGGCAAAAAAGATGATCAAACTTTCAGGGTTGGTTTTAGATAAAGATATTAGTATCACATACACCGGATTACGACCAGGGGAAAAGCTTTACGAAGAGTTGCTCGCTGACCACGAAAACACCTTGCCTACACACCACAAACAAATAATGGTGGCTCAGGTAAAAGAATACGATTTTGATGAAATAACCAATACTGTTAATGATTTAATTGCTCTTTTTGATAAGCAGGATAATAAACTGATCGTTAAAAAAATGAAATTATTGGTTCCTGAATTCAAGAGTAATAATTCGGTGTATGAAGCACTTGATTAAACGATTTCAACAATTTTGCAATTTAACAGTAGGCAAATAAAAAACAAAAACAATTTAGTAGTATTTAATCTTATGACACCATTCAAACACAAAACACAAGTACAAATCCGCTTTAAAGACATTGATATGATGGGGCATGTGAACAATGCCAATTATATTACCTATTTTGAATTAGCACGTTTAACTTATTTTGAAGCCCTTTCAGAAGAAGGTGTAAAGATCGATTGGGTGAACGAAGGAGTAATTCTGGCAAAAATTGAAATGGAATACAAACAACCTATTTTGTTAACTGACAAGGTTTTTGTTTACACCTGGGCATCTCGAATAGGTTCAAAAAGTTTTGACATGAGTTGTACAATTGTACGTGTAATAGATGGCGTGGAAGTGGAAGCGGCAAAAGGTTTAGCTGTTATTGTATGCTTTAATTACAAAACCAATCAAACCATTGCTGTTCCTGAAATATGGAAGGCTAAAATGATGGGGTAATTTTTTACCGCGAAGAGGCAAAGTCGGAAAGTTTCTTTTAACCCTATCCTTGGCGCCTTAGCGTCTTAGCGGTAAAAATCAACCGTGGATGGTTTCCTTTTTACCGTAGTTAGTAATGATGGAAGCTTCAAAATCCAACCACTCTTTCCAACGTTTATCAATATCAATATCCTCGCCATATTTACGGGCAAACCCTATGAAAATAGTATAATGCCCTGCCTCACTTATCATCAGGTCACGATAAAATTTTGCTAATTCTTTGTCTTTAATATTTTCCGAAAGTATTCTAAAACGCTCACAGCTACGAGCCTCTATCATTGCTGAAAAAAGTAATCTATCAACTAAAGATGATTTCCTGCTCCCACCTTTTTGCATGAATTTATACAATTCATTTACATAATTATCTTTACGTTCAATTCCCAGAACTTGTCCTCTGCTCTTTATTAAATTATGCACCTGTTCAAAATGATCCAACTCTTCTTTTGCAAGAATAATGAGTGCCGTAACCATTTCGGTATAGTTAGGGTTGTTAATGATCAATGATAAGGCATTAGTAGCAGCCTTTTGCTCACACCAGGCATGATCAGTTAATATTTCATCAATATTACTTTCTACAATGTTTACCCAATGCGGGTCGGTAGGTAATTTTAATCCTAACATACTATTTTTTTATTGGACTCTATGTAATTCATCGCTGCATATAATGGGACGCAGATTTATTAAGATACTTATGAAAAAAATGATTGAAGTCTTATATGATTTTTTTACGTTCGTTTTCAAATAATGAAATGTTGTTATTCAATAATTTGAAAACTTAAAACTTGTATAATTTTAGTCAATAAATTTTTTCATTAACGGGCCACTCATCATGCTAGTTACTAAAGCCATTACAACCAATGCAACAAACATTTTTGAATCAATCAATCCTACATTCAAAGCGAGAGTGCCTAAAATAATTTCCATTGCTCCACGTGCATTTAACCCAAAACCAACGGCCAAAGATTCCCGTTTAGTTAATCCGCCCATATAACCTCCTAATGCTGCACCAAACACTTTGCAGGCTACAGCAAGGAAAAACACTAATAATACTAATGGCAAGTCAAAATTTTCGATAAAATTCACCTTAAATCCAATAGAAACAAAAAATAATGGGGCAAATACATTGGTTACAAATTGGTGGATAATTTCGCGTTCACGTTCCTGCAAATGCACACTATCACCAAAAGCAATTCCAACAATGAAGGCCCCTAAAATTGCATGTAAACCAATGTATTCAGTAAATGCAGCACCTAAAAAACAAAGCCCTAACGAAATTGAAAGTACACCACCTGGCCAGGAAAGTTTTTGTTGAATCCATGGCAATGCTTTATTAATAACATATCTGCCAATAATTAACATAAATAAACCGAAGCCGAGAATCATACCAATTGTAAACCATATACTTGTAATTTCGCCTTGCTGTCCCATTAAACTTAATACTAACGAGAACATGATCCAACCCGTCAAATCATCAAAGATGGCGGCCGCGATAATAACCATACCCACTTTGGTCTTAAACAAATTCAAATCCATTAAAATTCGGGTAATTACCGGCAATGCCGACACCGCCATAGCAATACCGAAAAATAGGGCATACACTAATTTGTCGGCCTTAAAATTAAAAAAACCGGGAAGGAACCATACAGCTGCGAAACCAAGAGCAAATGGAATGATCATACTTGTAAAACTTGTATAAACAGCGGTTTTACCTTGCTTTAACATAATTTGCAATTGAACTTCCATCCCTGCAACAAATAAAAGCATCACCACAGCCAAACTGGTAATCCCATCCATAGCGATTTTTGCTGCTCCAACTTTAGGGAAAATAGAATTGCATAATTCAGGATATAAAGACCCAAAAACAGTTGGGCCCAAAATAATTCCTAACAAAATCTCCCCCATCACTATAGGCATTTTTATTTTTTTACCGAGCTCCGCGAAAATGCGCGCCAGTATTAAAATACCGCCAATGCTAGCAAGTAAAACTATAATGTCACTGTGTACTAATTTCAGCATATAAACTTTATACCCTCGAATGAACTATTAATAAATTGCAAGGCAAATGAGCTAAAATATATTCAATGTCATGCGTAAAGATCCGATCCAAAAAATTCAAATGTGTATCAGGAGAATTAATCACCAATAGGTCGGCTTTTCTGTCTTTTGCATATTTGCTGATAGCATAACCAGGTTTCCCTTTTATACTTTTATTTATTACATTAACACCACTTGTGTCACATTTTTCCATTATTGAATGAATACTTTCCTCCATTTCTTCATTCAGATTTTTCTTTATCTCTTTTGCCTCAGGCGCAGTACTGTCATCCGCTATCGCCATGGCAAGGCCTGGTACATTCATTTCGTTAACAATGGTAACATCTTTTACCTTTAGGTGTTTTGCAACATAAAAGGCAGTGCTGATCGTATGAACAGTTTTGGGATTTTCTACACCGTTCACAACAATTTTTTTATACTTACGAAGTTGTTCCGATGGATTAGTAAGTAACAACACCGAACATTTTGCTTTACGGCTTATGTTCCTTGCAATTGATCCAAGATAAAACTTGAGTACATTTTCTTTTTCAAGAGCTCCAAGCACCAACAGATCAACCATATTGAGTTTACACAACTTTAATATGGTTTCCACCGTATCTCCTTCCATCCAGATGACGCGGTAGTGGCTGTCATCCATTCCAACCTGATTCATTAGTTCATCAAAGTGCTGTTCTTTTTCACTTGTTTTTTCGCCAATGTGAATCAGTATTAATGAAGCATTAAAAACCTCTGACAACAGTTTCGCTTCCGCCAATACATGCATGCAACGTGGCGAAAAGGAAACAGCTACTGCAATGGTTTCAAAAGGATATGAGGGCCGTTTTTTTAATTTACTTAAATCCATTGGAGCAAAAGAAATTGATTTGGATGGTAAAGATATGAAATATCATTGTAAAATATGAGCAGGTATGGCGCAAACTCTTAATTTATATCCTGTATAAAGGCAATTTCAAAAAAAACTACTTTCATGTGTCCTCAAAAAGGCCAATAATTTATTATCAATTTTCAAATCCAGATTGAAACTAACATTAAATTAACATTCAACTTTGTCAAGCAAGATCATAGTTAAATTTGAATATTTGGCTATAAATTTTTTGTATATTGCTTAAAATTATCTATTTCATCTAAGCATGGCCGTATTATTATTTTTTATTGCGCATTGGTTTTTATCACTGTTTTGTCAGACATTTTTTTTACATCGCTATTCCTCTCATAAAATGTTTACTATGAATGGATTTTGGGAACGTTTTTTTTACTTTTTAACATTCATCACACAGGGAGCATCATTTCTGAATCCAAGAGCATACGCTATTATGCACCGCATGCATCATGCATACAGTGATACAGAGAAGGATCCGCACTCTCCGCATTTTTTCGCTGACGTTTGGCAGATGACAATGAAAACGAAAAACATCTATTTAAACTATGTTAAATATCGTGTGGAACCTGAAAAAGCTTTTCGTGGTAACTATCCTGAATGGAAGCTATTGGATAAAATTGGCGATATGTGGTTGGTCCGAATTTTATTCGTCTTGCTCTATGTTTTATTTTATCTGAAATTTGCTACGGCATGGTGGATGTTCCTGTTGTTGCCAATTCATATTTTTATGGGACCTATACATGGCGCCATTGTTAATTGGTGTGGGCATAAATACGGATATTCAAATTATAACAATGAAGATCATAGTAAGAATACACTGCCAATAGACATTTTTTTGATGGGAGAATTAATGCAAAACAATCATCATAAAAGCCCCAACAGCATTAATTTTGCTAAAAAATGGTATGAATTTGATCCAACATTTCCCGTTATAATATTTCTAAATCAAATAGGTATAATTAAAATACGAAAATCATGAGCCAGCTTTTACTTCTTCCTCTTATTGGATTTATAGCCGTTAGTATAATAATGATATTAGTATGGTTTTGGGCCATTAAAATTAACAATGCGGGCATTGTTGATATTTTCTGGGCTTATAATTTCCCTGTTATTGCAATAATCTATTTTTTTTTAGGGGAAGGATTTTATGAACGAAAACTTATTGTATTAATAATGGTTTGTGTATGGGGCGCAAGACTTGGAACATATTTATTTGTGCGGGTTTTAAGCCATATTAAAGAGGAAGACGGGCGATACAAACAGCTTCGTGCTGAATGGGCTCCAAAAGCAAATACCAAGTTTTTCTGGTTCTTTCAAATGCAGGCCTTTTCTAATGTTTTTTTATCTATTCCTTTTATATTAGCCTCCATAAATCCCAATCCGGAATTTAGTCTATTGGAAAAAATAGGCACACTCTTATGGCTCGTTTCTATTTGTGGAGAAACACTTGCAGACAGGCAACTTCAAGAGTTTAAAAAAAATCCAGCTAATAAAGGAAAAGTCTGTAACGCAGGATTATGGAATTATTCACGTCATCCAAATTACTTTTTTGAATGGATGATATGGGTTAGTTATTTCATTTTTACTCTTTCATCTCCATACGGATGGCTCTCAATTATTTGCCCACTTTCAATACTTTTTTTATTATTTAAGGTAACCGGTATACCCATGACGGAAGAACAAGCCTTACGTTCCAAAGGTGATGCATATAAAAAATACCAGCTTACTACAAGCGCATTTGTTCCCTGGTTTAAAAAGAAATTAAGCAATTAAAATCAGTAGGCAACCCGCCCGAACGACAGACGTCTTTCAGTCGGGCAGGTTTTACAATTAAAATCGAAATCGAAAAATCTTAAATCCGAAATTAAGTAATGTGGTATAATTCATTATTAGAGAAAAACAATATCCCTGATATCCTCATTCGTAAAGGCATTCGCGGCTTACTTAAACAGCGCCTTGATCAGGAAAACAAAGGCAATACCGAACTACAGCAAGCACATTTTATGAAATTGGTAGAGGAATTAAAAAGCTCTCCTATTGCCGTAAATACTGTTGATGCGAATGAACAACATTATGAGGTCCCAACAAAATTTTATCAATACTGCTTGGGTAAACACTTGAAGTATAGTAGCGGCTATTGGAAAGATGGTGTTACAGATATTGATACTTCGGAAAAAGACATGCTGGAACTTACCTGCCGGAGAGCTGAATTACAAGACGGGCAAAACGTATTGGAGTTGGGTTGCGGATGGGGTTCTTTATCTCTTTTTATGGCATCCAAATTCCCCAAAAGCACATTTACTGTGGTTTCAAATTCCCGAACACAAAAACTATACATTGACGAACAAGCCATAAATAGAGGGCTCAAAAACCTTACAGTGATCACTGTCGATATTAACGTATTTAACATTGATGCCACCTTTGATAGAATTGTTTCGGTAGAAATGTTTGAGCACATGCGTAATTATCAAAAATTAATGCACAAAGCCTCCAGTTTTTTAAAGGCCGATGGAAAACTATTTGTTCACATTTTTACTCATAAAGAATACGCCTATAAATTCGAAGTAATAGATGAAAGCGATTGGATGAGTAAATACTTTTTCACCGGAGGAATTATGCCCAGTGACCATTTACTATTGTATTTCAATGAACACATGAGTATTAAACAACATTGGCACGTGAATGGAACTCATTACAGCAAAACTTCTGAAGCATGGCTGGAGAATATGGACAAACATAAAAATGAAATAATGCCTATGTTTGAAGCTACTTATGGTAAAGACCAGGCATTAAAATGGTGGGTTTATTGGAGGATCTTTTACATGTCCTGTGCCGAATTATGGGGGTATAATGATGGCAACGAATGGATAGTAAGCCATTATTTATTTAAGAAAAAATGATCTATGATATTGCGTATTTTATTTTCCATAATTTTATTACTGTTATCTCTCCTTGTTGTTTTCAGAGCTCCAACTAATCTGCTTTGGCGCATATCTGTTGCAGTAACAGAATTTCCATATATTTTTATTTGTGCTGCTTTATTACTTTTAATTCTATCTTTTGGAGCGGAGAAATATAAATATGCCCTGATCTTAGTTAATGGAATAGCCCTCATTCTTTATACAATTCCAATCGTAAAAGCATATCAGGTCTCATCTGAAATATCTGAAAATTTCACAAAAACATTCCCATTTAAGCCTACTACAGGACAGTTACAACCCCCTTTTAGTTTTTTAAAAATGTTTACTGGAATAGAAACTGAAGATGTAAAATTCACAAACATTGTTTACAATAATTCAAACGAAAAAAAATTATCCCTAGACTATTACCCGGGAAATTCAAGATCTGAATCACCTTGTGTAATTGTAATTCACGGTGGTTCCTGGTCCGAAGGGGATAGTAAGCAACTCCCTGCATTAAACAGTTATTTGGCAAACAAAGGATATAATGTAGCAGCCCTCAATTACCGATTGGCACCGGAGTTTAAATGTCCATCCCCTGTTGAAGATGTAAAATACGCGATCAAGTATTTAACCGAAAATGCAAGTGCTTTAAAAATAGATACAAACAATTTTATATTATTAGGCAGGTCGGCCGGAGGACAAATTGCCCTATTGGCGGCATATACTTACAATGATCCAAACATTAAAGGAGTGATTACATTTTATGCCCCGGCTGATATGGTTTGGGGGGCCGGTATAAAAGGAAACACATGGGTGATCAATACCGACAAAGTATTAAGTGATTATATAGGCGGTAGCTTGAACGAATTCCCACAAAAATATACAGCAAGTTCCCCTGTCGAATTTATTGATAGTTCATCAACTCCTACATTGATCATTCATGGCCAGGCCGATGTTTTAGTAGCATTTGAACACAGTACACGACTTCAAAAAAAATTAAATCAGTATCACGTAAAAAACTATTTACTTGATCTGCCCTGTGCTACGCATGGTTGCGATTACAATATCAATGGCCCAAGCGGGCAAGTTACAACATTTACGATCGAACGCTTTATTAATTCGGTTGTTTCAAAACCAACGATTTAAAAATATTTTTGTGATTTAAAATTAAAATGGAAAAATTAGCTATCATCGGAACAGGTATTGCTGGTATGGGTTGTGGACATTTCCTTCACAAAAAATACGATATTACTTTCTTTGAACAAAACGATTATATCGGTGGGCACACCAATACCGTGACTATTGACGAAGATGGGCAAACCATTTTTATAGACACCGGTTTCATGGTATTCAATTATGCGACCTATCCGCATTTATGTAATTTATTTGAGACGATAAAAGCACCGGTAAAAAAATCAAGTATGTCGTTTAGTGTTCAGCATCTTGAAAGTGGCTTGGAATACTGTGGTTCTGGCTTGGATGGTTTATTTGCGCAACGAAAAAACATTTTTAATGTACGATACATAAAAATGTTAATGGAAATAACCCGCTTCAATAGGGAGAGTATTAAAATTTTAGAAAATCCTAAATATGCTGATTATACTTTAGGCCAATTTATCAAAGAATTTAAGTATAGTGATGATATGCTTTGGAAATATTTAGTTCCAATGGGATCGGCTGTATGGTCGACACCAATGGAGCTAATGCTTGATTTTTCCGCTATATCACTAATTAAGTTTTTTCAAAACCATGGGTTCTTAGGTATGAATACCCAACATCAATGGTATACGTTACACAATGGAAGCCAGGCCTATCGCGAACTATTAATTGAACCATTTAAAGATAAAATAAAAACAAACAATGGGGTTATAAAGGTAATTCGGAAAGATAACAAGGCGGTTATACATTCTTCTGATGGCGCGATAGAGGAGTTCGATAAAGTTATTTTTGCATCCCATGCCGATCAAACTTTACGCATGATAGAACAACCAACAGCGGATGAAAAACGGTTATTGTCTCCATTTAAGTATCAAACAAACAGTTCTACAATACATACTGACGAGTCGATAATGCCGAAGAACAAAAAGGTATGGAGCAGCTGGAATTATAGGATCGAAAACAAAAACGGAACACAAATTCCAACTACTATTTATTGGATGAATAGCTTACAACAAGTTTCAAAAAATAAAAATTATTTTGTATCGATCAACGCATTGCCTGACAGTATTGATAAGAGCAAAATTTTGAAGGTTATTGATTATGAGCATCCATTATTTGATGTTGCAACAAAACAAGCGCAAACAGCATTGCATAAATTAAACGAGACAGGTCCGCTTTATTTTTGTGGAAGTTATTTCAAATATGGTTTTCATGAAGATGCGTTTGCCTCAGCAGTTGAGCTTTGCAAAGCTTTATAAATATTGATGTATAAATCAGTACAATTGCAAATTGGATAAATTAACAGAATGATTTTTAAAATTGGTGTAATGCATTTTAATATAACACCGTCTACTTTCACCATTAAATTATGCTGAACTCTTGCCTCTATAAATGCACTGTTATGCATAATCGTTTGGAACCTAAACAACATAGGTTTCATTACAATATATTTATGTTCTACATCGACTTGGATGAGATTGATTTACTTACCCAGAAGCTTTGGATGATGAGTCGAAATCGGTTTAATTTTTTCAGTTTCAAGGATAGTGAACATTTGCAATTGCCACGCGAAAATCCTGACAAATCAAAAAACGTCAAACAGCACATTACAGATTATCTTCAGCAAAATGGCATTACCATTGGCAATGGAAAAATCAGGTTACTTACTAATTTAAATGTATTGGGTTATAATTTTAATCCTGTCTCATTTTATTATTGTTTTGATGCCAATAACTCGCCACTGTGCGTTGTTGCTGAAATTGGCAATACATTTGGTGAAATTAAACCTTTCTTTTTGGGTGAAAATAATTTGACCTCAAACAAATTTTATCTGAATACAACTAAGTACTTTTATGTTTCTCCATTCATCGATCACGATACTAATTTTGATTTTAATTTAGTGATCCCGGACGATAAATTAAATATCAGGATTGATGATTATAAAAATGAAAAACGTTTTTTCATAAGCACATTAACAGGGGTACGTGAGCCAATTAGCAATTTTAATTTATTAAAGTATAGCATTCGTTTTCCATTTATTACGCTAAAAATTATAACTTTGATTCATTGGAATGCTATAAAACTTTGGCTTAAAAAGATACCTTATCACAAAAAATCAGCAAATCAGGAATTGCAAAGGGATGCGTACCGGAAGTCTAATTAGCATTTAAAATTTAAAGAATAAAAAAATTCAATTGAAGAGTTCGTAAATTAATATTAATTCGTATTTCATACTAGAATTTTCAGGAGATATGCCACAAACTATAGCCTTAACGGTCAAACGTAATTTTTATGAGAGGGTAATTATTGAGTTACTTTCAAAAATGAATATGGGAACTCTAAACCTAATTTTACCTTCCGGGGAGTTGGTTAAGATTGGTAATGGGATCGATGAAATTGTTGCAACTATTGAAGTGAAAAACAACTATTTTTTCAAACGCTGCGTTCTATACGGTGATATTGGTTTTGGGGAAGCTTACGTAGATGGAGATTGGGAAACCGATAATATTTCCAATGTAATTAAATGGATCTTATTAAATGTTGATAATGCACCAACAGCATCGGGTAGCCAAACACAAGCCTTCGCGTTAAACATATTAAAGTTATTAAATACAATTTATCACAAAAAAAGAGCGAACAGCATAAATGGTTCCAGAAAAAATATTTCCGAACATTACGATCTGGATAATAATTTTTTTGGCCTCTTTCTGGATCCTACGATGACTTATTCCTGCGCGTATTTTAAAAAAGAAGGGATGAGTTTGCAGGAAGCACAAATAGAAAAATACGAAAGGCTTTGTGAGCAATTGAAATTAAAACCAACCGACCATGTTCTTGAAATAGGTAGTGGATGGGGGCAGAATGCGATCCATATAGCCAAGCAATATGGCTGTAAAGTAACAACAGTAACTATTTCGGAAGAGCAATATAAACTCACGAAAGAACGTGTAGAAAAAGAAAAGCTTAGTGATAAAATAAATATTTTACTAAAAGATTACCGTCTTATTGAAGGTAAATTCGATAAAATTGTTTCCATTGAAATGTTGGAAGCTGTAGGCCATAAATTTTTGGAAGTTTATTTTAAAAAATGTAACGACTTGCTTAAGAAGGACGGTATTCTTGCCATACAGGTAATCACTTGTCCCGATTCCAGATACGAAAGTTTGCGAAACGGAGTAGATTGGATTCAAAAGCATATTTTCCCGGGCTCTTTATTACCCTCTGTGAGTAGTATTAATAAAGCCATAAATAACACTTCAGATATGACCCTTGTTGATCTAAAAGATATGGGATTGCATTATGCACGCACTTTATCGGTATGGCAAAAGGAATTTAATCAGCAATTATCCGAAGTTAAAAAAATGGGCTTTGATGAGCGGTTCATACGTAAATGGAATTATTATTTCAGCTATTGCGAAGCTGCATTTGAAATGCGTAATATCCACGTAATGCAAATGGTATATGCACGACCGAACAATACAAATCGTTAAAAACTGGGGATATTTTATTTTGGAATCCTGACTAAAGTCCTATCTAAGCAACTGCACAAATCCCTTTGTACTGGTTTCTTTACCGTCATTCGCCATACCGGTTAGCACATAAAAATAAACACCTACTTTACACGGAAGCCCACTTGTAGTACGTCCATTCCAGCCTTCATTTAACTTTGTTAACTCATTTACTAAAAGTCCCCAACGATCGTATATTTTACAATTAATTGTTGCCATATTTTGTGAGGCAATTTTAAAAATATCATTTACTCCATCATCGTTAGGAGAAAACACAGTAGGTATAGTAAGTACACCAGTGGTTAAAGGCAATGGAGGCTGTGCAAGCAGGCGGAAAAATGCAACCACAGTATCCTGCTGGCTAAAGGAAACAGATACTGAATCAACCAAAGTTGAAGGTAAAAGAATATGATTTTGAGATTCCCAATGATCGAATACATAACCGGCATTTGCACTGGCTCTGAAAACCGTTTGCATCCCACCAAAATATGGAGCCTGAAACATATAGGCTGAAGGTGTTATACTGTTAACCTTAACGTTACCACCTCCAACAGGAACAACATCAACAGATATAGGATAAGGGCCCGACAATGAATAACAATCAATAAGCCCCTGTGTCATCGCATTACAGCGTGTACTGATATCGGTTCTAAATGAGGCTGCATTCGCCTGCCAGGTGCTATAAGTTCCGCCCCACCTTGTGCATTGTTCCTGCATTTCAGGCTGAATCACGGCAATCATGCTATCATACAATGGAAGAGTGAAAGAACAATTCAAAGTTGTATTCATTAAATCGATATATCTGGCTTGATAATATTGTTTGAATCCGGGATTTGCCAATAAAGAATTTAATATTTGTGTATGTCCTTGTCCTCCCGGATCCGGCAATGTTTCAACATCGCAAGGATCTGCATTAGGCGTTGGATCAGGGATCCCTGTATAATTAATATAATGACCCATAATGGCATCCAGATCCCAAAGGGTATAGCGCCATTTCTTTTTATCACCAGCAGGGTTTAATCCCCTCCACCATGCGGTGTTCCAGTTCAACCAGTCGCTGGTAACCAACCATGAATTAAAAACAAAATAATCAACAAAACTTTTAACGTTAAACACAGAATCCACATGATCGTAATTAGCCTGTACGGCCATATTGTTTGTGATAATATAATTTTTTAATACATCCCAATCTGTTTGTGCCTGCACTCCACCGTATTCACTCCAGGTAGCTCCCCAGGTTTTTAAATATTGAAGATCTTCTTCGGGCTGATCATAATAATAATCAGTAAAATCAGAGTCGTCAACTTTTTCACGAACATCGTAAACACCCCAATACAGTCCATTTACATAAAGAATAGCGGGTGCCCAGGTACGTTCATCTAAATTCAAATTCCCTCTTTGCGACAATGTATGAGCATAGGAATCGCGGATGTGTGCCCCACCCGTTTCAAAAGGATAATTATCGTTTGCGGCTGCTTTAAAAATTAACCTTTCGAAGGAATTGCGCGATTTATTACTAAACACTTTATAATTAACAGCATTATTATATCCCATCTCATCTTTAGAAACATAATCGAACCCACGTTGGTCATAAGACCATGAATCATTTCCATGTTTATTTGTAAGCCCATTCGTTTCCGCAACAAGCGCTTTGCTTTCATCAAAATATTCCAAACCTGTTTCCGGATCCAGGTAATTCCCTGCCAATAATTCATCCACCTGATCGCCAAATATCGAAACCACTGCCACGGTATGAACAGCATTTATAAAATAGGTATTACTTTCTACGAAACTTGAAGGTACCAATGGATCGGAGCTGAATGTTCTTGCCCTTAAAACAGTTGTACTTGAAATAGAAACCGGAGTAGAATAAATTGTTGAACTGGTTGTTGGAACAGAACCATCAATGGTATAATATATAGAAAGACTGGTTCCAGGGGCTGTAATTGAAACTGTTTGTGATGAAGTGTAAAAACCAGCCGGAATATCCATTACAGGACGTATAGCGTACTCTAATTTTGCAGCGGTATTGGATGTTGCAGGGTTTGGTGTTGTAAACACTCCCCACACAGTGCCACCGTCTGTTGTTCTACCTCTTGAGTGGTCAGTTTGAGTGGGTTTTAACGTCATCGAATCAATAATAGCACCTGCAGCATCAGCAAAAACAAGAGCTTCGGGTTTGGTTTGAGTAAGTTTAATACCGGCATGAACATTAGTACCATCAAAGGTATCCTTACCCGAGATCCAAATGATCAAATAACCATTTGCAGCTATTGAAACACCTGGAGGGATCGGCCATTTTGTAGGATTACTTTTCTTATCACTTAAATAATATCCTGTTAAAGAAACCGCTGAACTGCCTGTATTGTATAGTTCGACCCAATCAGGAGTTTCACCATAATTATCGAGAATTGTGCTAACGTTTGAACAAGAATACTCATTGACCACCACCTGGCTATTGCCCTTACTGATAAAGCTAAAAACAGCAATTAAAAGTGATAAAATTCCAGCGTAATTTTTCAATTTCATTGAAAAAAATATTAAGTAAATGATTTTACTTCGCTAAGTTATAACTATTATCTGACTTTCAAAAGTATTGTAGTAAACAAGCAGATTTATTAGGAAAATCTAATTATTGGGAGGGTTTATTGCGGTAGAAGAAAATGATTCGAGCAAAAAATTAAATTTTTTGTCCCAACTCAATTACTTCCAGATCTTTTATCTGACTGCCATCGATGGTGAATCTGACAAGTGTTTTTACCTTATGAAAACCATGAATACCGGCAGCACCCGGATTAATATGTAGTAACTTATATTTTTCATCAAACATCACTTTTAAAATATGTGAATGTCCGCATATAAATAATTTTGGGGGCCTTTGTTTTATTTCTGCCAATGCATCCAATGAGTAGCGGTTGGGATACCCACCAATATGTGTCATAAAAACATCAACACCTTCACACATAAATCGTTGATTTTTAGGATAGACCTTTCGAACATCCTGCCCATCAATATTTCCATAAACTGCTATTACAGGCTTGATCTTCGATAGTTCGTCAGTAATAGAAACAGTACCAACATCACCTGCATGCCATATCTGGTCGCAGGTGTCGAAATATTTAAAAATTTTGGGATCTAAATAATTATGTGTGTCGGAAAGAAGTGCTATACGTTGCATAGATATACTACGAATTACGAATTTTAACGAATCTACTTGGTTACGGATAAACGAATTTCGTGGGAGTATTATATTTTTTGTAATTCAGATGTTTTTATCCAGCCTGTATTTCCATTCGCAATCTTTATTTCCGCCCAACTAACATCCTCCTGAGTAACATTTACTTTAGTTCCTGCATGTAAAATAAACAGCTTAGTCCCCTTTTCATTTGGAGAGCCAGTAACTGTTATTGATGCGGAAGTAATAATTGCTTGAGTGTTATTTTTGGTAATGCTATATTTATGTTGTGCAATAAAAAATGTAATTATACTCAAAATAACTAAAGTGGTTCCACCAAAAAAACCGACTTGCTTTAGTCCCCTTTTTTGCATCGTTATATAGATAGCGAATAATATTAATGAGATACAAATCAATAAAATGCACAGTTGCGACCACCCTTTTTCAGTCATAAGATCTACCAGTCCATTTTTCCATTGATTTAGAAATAATTGTGGCGCAGCATCAATTTTATCTTCTGTTTTTTGGTTGGCTAACTTTAAATTAAAATTAAAATCTTCGTTATCCGGTTCTAATTTTAATGCACGTTCATAATTCAAAATAGCAAATGCAATATTATTCGTTTTATAATAGGCATTGCCCAAATTAAAATACACTTCCGGAGCTTCCTGCCCATTGCTTAATATATTCTCATACAATTTAGAAGCTTTACTGTAATCACCTTTGGAGTAAGCGCTATTTGCGCTGTCCAGCAAGAGGCTATTTGTACTTGCATTTACGAACGAATACAAAATGGCAAACAGCAGAATTAAAAATAATTTTAGTTTATTAGATCCGGCCCAAACATTTTTAGAAAATGCTGAGCCAACGCATAAGCTAAGCAGGCGACTCTGTGTAGAGCCGTTTCTCTCTTCATGGGAGACAAAAAGGACTTGCGTTTTACTTAATTTCATCTTCTATTTTCGTAATAAGTTCAACAGTACTATTATAAATGCTATTTAAGTCTCCGGAAACGGCACTTGGCGCATAACGTGCATATTCGCAATTATCAAGTGTTGTTATCAATTGTTGAATTGTTGCATCGTTCACATTTTTTGCTTTAAGCGTATCGGAAATATGTTCTTTGTTCAAATCAGCAGCCAGGATGTTTAATTTATCCCCGATGTAACCATACAAGGCTTTAAATATCTCAACATAAAATTGTTCTTTGTTATTTGACTTTAAGTATTGTTCTGCAAGTGACAAGCGTTTCTTAGCCATTTTAGTAGCTTTCCGGCTTTTTACAGCAACTGCATCTTTATTTTGTTCCGTGTTTTTTCTTCGAATAAAAATAAAACCAACAAACGCGAAAAAAGGACTAATCAAACCTAAATAAAACAAAGGAGATCCAAAGAAATAATCATTTTTGGGTTCAAGATGTATATTGTTTGTTTTAATATATCGAATATCATTACCCAAAACCTTTACATCTTCTTTACTGCGCGGATTAAATACATTTGCAGATTCTTCGCCCCCTGCTCCTTTTTCCACATGAATAGTAAATTCCGGGGAAAGGATCGTTATGTATTGTTTTTTTTCCGGATCAAAATAACTGAAATTTATCTGATCAATTTTATAATCACCCTCATGACGCGGGATGATAAGGTAATCAAATGTTTTGCTACCGCTTACCCCATTAGCACCAGCCGTAATATTTTCTTTAGTTTTAGGGTCATAGGTTTCGAAATCCTCCGGGAAATTAATTTTCAGAGGGTCAACTAATTTAATGTTGCCTTTCCCTGCCAATGTAATTGTTAAATTAATTGCATCATTTGCTTTTATTTTCTCTTTGCTTATTTGAGCCTTAAATGAATAATTTCCAACAGCACCTGAAAAATCAGCAGGTTTATTCGCCTCTGGCAATGGTACTATTTCAATAGCAACCGCCTTGCTCTTTACAGAATAGGTTGCATCTTCGTAACCTCCACCAAAAAACTGTTCAAAAACATCACGAGGTCTTCTGTTGGATTGTTTTCTTACCACACATTCAATATTCATTGGCTCTATTTCTAATTTCCCACTCCGTTGCGCGAATAAATAAGTACGTTTCAGTTCGCCTACCTGATAATTTACACCATCAATATTTTCATTCACAACTTGAATTTGTGGATTATTCGGCATATCCTGAGCCCAAAATCCGGTATAATCAGGAAACTTGATATCCTGAAAACCACGCAACTGATAACGGGTATACACTTTATGCGTTACCGTTATTTGTTCACCTAAATATGCTTTTGTTTTGCTGACAATTGTTTTTACAAATAAATTATCGCTTAAATTTTCGGTTGTTGGAGCGGATGGATTTTGAGCTGGCTGGTTAGCATTGCCCTGATTTTGTGCACTGGCTGCACCCTTTATCACTTCAATAGTAAAAGCGTTTGATTGGATAGTTGCCCCATTTACATTCACACTGGCCGGACCAATATTAATTTTTCCCTCTTTTTTTGCCGCAACTACATAAGATAAAGTAATGGATTGACTCATGGATCCATTTACATACGACATGCTGGTGGATTGGTTCGGTCCCGAATAAACATCAAAATCAGTTAAAGGTGGCGCTTTAAAATTACTACCACTACTATTTAGTGAAAATGAGATCTGAAACGATTCGCCAACAGCAACTTTAGTCTTACTGGCCTGTGCAGTTAACTTTTGAGCAAATGAAACATTTGCCAGCGTGATAATAAAAATTAATATGCAAACTATTTTTTTCATTCTTAATTTTAAACTTTTCAACTTTAAACTTTTCAACTTATTATTTATCTTACCAATCCTTCTCAATTTCCACTTTCATGCCTTTTGTTTTTCCTTTCTTCATTTTATCCTGAAGATTTTTTTCATCGTTTTGCAATGCATCTAACAATCTTTTTGCATCTTCCTTAGAAATCTGATCCTCTTTAGGCTTCTCTTTTTCCTTATTTTCCTTGTCTTTATCTTCTTTGGATTTGTCGTCTTTTTTGTCTTTGTCCTTTTTATCCTTGTCTTTATCCTTGTTATCTTTCTTGTCCTTATTATCTTTGTCCTTATTATCTTTTTTATCCTTGTCCTTATCGTCTTTCTTCTGTTGCTGCTGCTGTTGCTTAAGCATTTGCTGTGCATAAGCCAAATTGTACCGCGTGTCCTCATCATCAGGATTGTTTTTCAATGCGTTTTTATAAGCATCTAATCCTTCCTGATATTTTTTTGATTTCATTAAAGAATTACCCAAATTATGATAGGCCTTTGAAAGCGTATCTTTTGAGGAAGCACGATGCGTAAGCAATTGAAACTGTTCAGCGGCCTCCTCATATTTCCCTTGTTTATAATAGGCATCACCAAGATTAAAAGAACTTTTGTAAGAATCTTTGTTTTTGTTCAATCCTCTTGAATAATTTTTTTCCGCCTCGCTATAATTTTTAGCGTCATATTGTTTATTCCCCTCCTTAATGAATTTTTTCTCCTGCTGTGAAAAACCCATTTGCGAGCAAATAAAAAACAGAAACGCAACAAAAAGCCCTCCAACATTTTTTGGATGGAAAGCCCTAAAAATGAACTTAGTTGAGTTAATGAACTGTTTTTCTTTTAAAGACATTTCTTATTGTTTATCATTAAATAAATTCAATCGCTGATAGATCTTACTCTTACGCTCTGTTAAAAACAATTCTATCAATAATAGTACCAATGCAGCTGCAACAAACCATTGAAAGCGATCTTCATAATCACTATACATTTTACTTTCAAATTGTTTTTTTTCTAATTTACTGACCTCATCCAGCACGCTATTTAAACCGGCATCTGAATTTGAAGCCCGAACATAAATTCCATTACCTGCGGCTGCAATTTCTTGCAATGCTGGCTCATTTAATTTTGTTACAACAGTATTTCCATCCTTATCTTTTCTGAAACTTTCACGCACATTATTTTTATAAACAGGTATTGGAGCACCCTCTGCAGAGCCCATGCCAATAGTATGAATTGCAATTCCTTTTTCTGCTGCGAGCTCAGCAGTTTTTATGGCATCATCTTCGTGATTTTCGCCATCAGTGATGATCACAATCGCTTTGTTTTTCCCTTCATCTTTACCGAAAGATTCTATTGCGAGATCAATGGCTGTTCCAATGGCTGTGCCTTGTGTTGGGATCATATCGGTATTGATACTTTCTAAAAACAATTTGGCCGCTGAATAATCAGTAGTAATAGGCAACTGCACATACGCTTCACCTCCAAATACAATGATACCTATCCTATCGCCTTCTAACTTATTGATCAACCTCGAGATCGCTTGCTTTGCTTTCTCTAATCGGTTTGGTTGAAGATCTTCCGCTTTCATACTGTTTGAAACATCCAAACAGATCATCAGATCCGCACCTTTACGTTTAACTTCTTCTAATTTAGTACCTACTTGCGGATTTACAATTCCAACGATCACCATTACGAAGGCAAGTGTAAATAAAATAAATTTCCAAATACGCTTTGATACAGAAACATCCGGTATCAATTGTTTAACAATTGATACATCACCATAAGCAGCAAGCGCTTTTTTTCTCCATCGGTTAACCAACCAATAAATAATAATAAACACCGGAACCAGGCTTAATGCGTATAAAAAATATTTATTTTCTAATTGAAACACTGTTCTATGAATTACGAATTTAAACGAATTACGAATCTATACTTAAGCATTGTTATATTGCTAAATTGTTGTATTGCCGATTGCCTGTTGTTTTTGCCTATTGCTAAATTGCCTACTGCCAAATTGTATAATTGATCTCACGATACACTTTTAAATAAAGTATTTTTTAGTAAAAATTCAATTAACAACAACAGTGCTGCACTAATAGCAAACGGTAAAAAATGTTCTGCTTTATTTGTAAAATTCTTCTCTTCGAAAATAGTTTTTTCCAATCTGTCAATCTCTTTATAAACATCCTTTAGCTTATCATTATCAGTCGCACGAAAATATTTCCCACCGGTCATATCAGCAATTTCACCAAGTGTTTTTTCATCTATATTAACATCCACATAACCGTATTGGTAACTTCCATCGGGATACATTGCCACAGGTGCAAGGGCCTTCCCTATAGTACCTACACCAATTGTATAAACACGCACATTAAAAGCCTTCGCAATTTCTGCCGCTGTTAATGGTGCTACCGAACCTTGATTATTTACACCATCAGTTAACAAAATCACAACTTTGCTTTTTGCATTACTATCCTTTACTCTGGAAACACCAGTAGCTAAACCATTACCGATCGCAGTACCATCTTTGACCATGCCGGTTTGTATTCCCGAAAATAAATTTTTAATAACTGCATGGTCGGTAGTTAAAGGGCATTGCGTAAAACTTTCACCACTAAAAATCACCAGGCCAATGCGATCATTAGGTCTGCTATCAATAAAATCCACTGCAACTTCCTTTGCAGCTTCTAATCGATTTGGTTTAAAATCCTTCGCTAACATACTACCGGAAATATCTAATGCCATCACAATATCAATCCCTTCTGTTTTAACATCCTTCCAGCTTGAGCGTGATTGCGGACGAGCCAAAACAACTATCAACAATGCTATTGAGAAAATACGTAATACAATTAAACTATGTCGCAAATAAATTTTTAATGATTTCCCTATTCCTTCAAATCCTTTTACAGAGGAAACCTTTAATTCAGCATTAAATGATTTATTTCTCAAAATATACCAAGTTGCAATTACAGGGATGCCCAGTAATAACCAAAGTAATTCTTTGTTTGCAAAAGTTATATCGTTAAAAAAGTCGAACATTATTTTGTATTGCTATTTATGTTATTTGTCAAAACCACTTTTTTATTAGCGTTGAGAATTTCATCCTCCTTCTTCGTTCCGTTCACAAAATCATAAGCATTAGTCAAGCTCATTTCATTCTCATTTGGTAACGGTTGCTCTTTTGCAAACTTCACCAGATCCGCTAAAATCAATAGCTTTTTTAATTTCATTTTACTCTCTTGATCAATTGCCACATTGCGGAATCCATATAAAATTTCATCAGTGGTTTGTTCCAACGCTTGTATTTTAAAACGATTTTCGATGTATTCGCGAACTATTTCAGTAAGCATAATATGATACTGCTTCAATTTACCTTCCTGCCAAAGATTTTCTTTCTTGAGTTTATCCAGTTTTTCAAATGCTACAACATGAGCAGGAATTTTAGGAGCTTCTACAAATACCATTGGTGGTTTTACTTTTTTGAAATACCTGAGTATATAAATAATAAGAATGATCACAAGTATTGCGATCAATGTTCCATATACTACATACATATTATCTTTTATCCAATCCAGGAACGAGTAACTCTCATCGTATGGTGGCTTTATATCCTTAATAGCCAAAGTTGTATCAACAGGTATCGTACCTACCGATAACAATAAAGGCTCAGTAAAAAAACCATTGGTATCACCATTGATCAAAAATTTAAAAGGAGGTATTGCCCAATAACCCGAATCAAAAGAAGTAATGTAAAGTGTTTTTGTTTGGATAAATTGAAATGGATTATTTTTATCGGGAATAACAGTATCAATTTTCGACTGTCCAACAACCTCTACTTCTTTTCGAATAGTATCAGCAATTTCAGGCCATTGGATTTTTATTTGTTTCCCATTATCAACCCTGTACTGAATGCTTAATTGCAATTTAACCTGCTGCCCAATACGCATTTCGTTGGTATCGAGTTTTGCTATAGCCTTTATTTCCTGCGCTTTCGAAGCATAGGAGAATAGAAACAGCAATACAATGCTAATTGCCGAAATAAAAGTTAATGTATTATTTTTTCCTATTCTCATTTTTGTTTCACGCAAAAGGGCAGTGGATTTTAGATATTCGATTTTCGATTTTGTATATACGTCACCCTAAGATCATCGAAAGGTGCTATTTGTATTTTATCTTCTTTTAAATAAATTCATCAAAGGTTTTATATATGATTCTGCCGTATTGATATCAGCCGAATCAACCCCACTTTTATTAAATATTTCTTTTAACGCTGCCTCTTGTTTTTTCGCTTCTGCATAAAAGTGGATACGAACATTTTTATCAGAAGTATCGATCCATTTTAATGTTCCGGTTTCAGCATCCATAAATTTAACCAATCCAATATTTGGTAATTCCATCTCACGTTTGTCGTATATACGGAGAGCCACCAGATCGTGTTTCTTATTGGCTATTTTTAAAGCATCAATAAAATTTGCATCTGTAATAAAATCGGATATCACAAAAGCAATACTTCGTTTTTTAATTACGTTGGTTAAATATTTTAACGCTTGTTTTATATCCGTTTTTTTATGTTCGGGTTTAAATTCAATCAGATCACGAATGATCCTTAAAATATGAGTTTTTCCCTTTTTAGGAGGAATAAATTTTTCGATCTTATCAGTAAAAAAGATCACTCCTATTTTATCATTATTTTGAATTGCCGAAAAAGCAAGTACCGCGCACAACTCAGTAATTAATTCCTGCTTTAACTGTTTCTGTGTTCCAAATTCACCCGATGCACTAACGTCAACTAACAGCATAACTGTCATTTCACGTTCTTCTTCAAATATTTTAACATAGGTATTATTGAAACGAGCGGTCACATTCCAGTCGATGGAACGGATATCGTCCCCGGCCTGGTATTCACGAACTTCGCTAAAAGTCATACCTCTGCCCTTAAAAGCCGTGTGGTATTCTCCAGAAAATAACTGATTGGAGAGCCCGCGAGTTTTAATTTCAACCTTTCTTACTTTTTTTAAAAGTTCTGCCGTTTCCATGGTTTTAATGTGCTGATATGCTGATGTGAAGATGTGCTGATTATTGATGTGCTAATTTATGTATGTGAAGATTGTTCTAAATTTTCACATCGTCTCATTTTCAAAATCAGCACATCAGCACATTAACAAATCGCCTAAGGTACTTCTACCGTATTTAAAATTTCATTGATGATCATTTCAGTAGTAATATTTTCTGCTTCCGCTTCGTATGTTAAACCAATACGATGACGTAATACATCCGTACAAACTGCACGAACATCTTCAGGAATAACATATCCTCTGCGTTTAATAAATGCGTAAGCTTTGGAAGCCATCGCTAAATTGATACTTGCACGAGGTGAACCACCAAAATTGATCAGGCCGGCAAATTTATTGAGTTTATATTCTGCCGGATAACGTGTAGCAAAAACAATGTCGATAATATATTTTTCGATCTTCTCATCCATATATACATCCTTCACTACTTTTCGAGCATTCAATATATCTTCCTGCTTCAAAATTGGATTTGCAGTTGGATATTCGCTTGCTAAATTTTGACGGATGATCTTACGTTCTTCTTCTTTATTAGGGTAACCTACAACAATTTTCAGCATAAAGCGGTCAACCTGAGCTTCCGGTAATGGATATGTTCCTTCTTGTTCAATAGGATTTTGAGTTGCAAGTACCAAAAAAGGGTTTGGTAATTTAAAAGTCTGATCGCCAATGGTAACCTGTTTTTCCTGCATCGCTTCAAGCAAAGCACTTTGCACCTTTGCCGGAGCACGATTTATCTCATCCGCTAAAATAAAATTCGCGAAAATAGGGCCTTGTTTCACGGTAAATTCTTCTCTTTTCTGATTATAGATCATAGTACCGATAACATCGGCAGGCAATAGATCGGGGGTAAACTGAATACGGCTGAATTGAGCATGAATAGTAGATGCCAATGATTTAATTGCTAATGTTTTTGCCAAACCCGGTACACCTTCCAAAAGGATGTGCCCATTGGATAACAAACCAATTAATAGACGTTCCACCATGTATTTTTGACCTACAATTACTTTGTCCATTTCCATGGTTAACAGGTCCACAAAGGCACTCTCTTGTTGAATACGCTCGTTTAATTCTCTAATGTCAGTCATTGTTATATTTAGTTTTATTAGAACTGATTAAATATTCTTTGGAAGCAAAAGTAAAAAAAGTCTCATTTTAATACTCATTTTTGCTGTTAAAAATTGTTAAACTCTACTATGCTTTTCTTTACCTATAAAGAGCCACATAATGTATGATTGGTCAATAAAATGAATAAAAAAATAGTTCCATTCTAATTAAATTATTCAATTAGTGGATCTTTCCAATTTCTAACTAATATACGATTATGCTTTACATCGTGTCAAAAATTTGAAATCATTAATATTTTCACAACCTTTGACAGCCGTAAAAAAAATAAAATGATGTTTAAAAAATACTTTTTTATAATTGGATTGACACTTGCAATTAGTTCTTGTAAAATTTTCAAAAAATCGGAAAGTGCTAATGGCAACTATCCGGTAGTTAATTTAGACACTATTGAAACAAGCGGCAAAACACCTGAAACACCTCAGTACCAAGCTTCCGCTACCCGAATAAATGATATTATCCATACAAAATTAGATGTTAGTTTTGACTGGAAAAAACAATATTTATATGGTAAAGCCACCATTAAGATAAAACCTTACTTCTACCCAACATCGCTATTAAAGCTGGATGCACGTGGAATGGAAATTAAAGAAGTTACCCTGCTTCAAAAAAACTATACCAAAACAGGGATGGATACTAAAAAAGATCCATCCGGAAATTATGAAGCAACTGTTTCTGAAACAATATCTAAAAAACCTCTGGAATATACCTATGAGAAAGATATCATTACTATTAAATTAGATAAAGAATATAAAAACACAGAAGAATACACTGTTTTTATTGATTATGTTTCCAAACCCAACGAACTGAAAAAAGGTGGTGGAAGTGCTGCTATTACAGATGATAAAGGCTTGTATTTTATTAATCCTGAAGGAAAAGAAAAAAACAAACCTCAACAGATCTGGACACAGGGCGAAACTCAATCCAGCTCCGCATGGTTTCCCACCATTGACAATCCAAATGAACGGATGACACAGGAAATTTTTATTACTGTGGATAAAAAATTTGTTACACTATCAAACGGTGAATTAGTTTTTTCATCCAATAATGAGGATAGCACACGTACCGATTGCTGGCAAATGGATCTGCCACATGCACCGTATTTGGCAATGATGGCAGTGGGAGAATTTGAAATTGTAAAAGATAAATGGCAGGATAAAGAAGTAAACTACTATATAGAAAAAGAATATGCGCCCTATACGAAGGACATTTTTGGGAACACGCCCGAGATGATTGAATTTTTCTCAACTAAATTGGGTGTACCCTACGCCTGGAATAAATACTCTCAAATAATAGTACGCGACTACGTTTCGGGGGCAATGGAAAACACAACTGCTACCTTGCATGGTGAATTTTTACAACGTACAGACAGGGAATTATTAGATAAAAACTATGAGGATGTGATCTCACATGAGTTGTTCCATCAATGGTTTGGAGATCTGGTCACCTGCGAGTCGTGGAGCAATTTGCCTTTGAACGAATCCTTCGCTACATACGGTGAATATTTGTGGGAAGAATATAAATATGGATTGGATGATGCGGATCTACATAGCTCAGAATCTGCCCGGGGATATTTTGCGGAATCAGAAAGAAAGCAGGCTAATTTAATTCGTTTTCAGTATGAGGATAAAGAAGACATGTTTGACGCACATAGCTATAACAAAGGTGGACAGGTGCTGCACATGCTACGTAAATATGTTGGTGATGCCGCATTTTTTGCATCCTTAAAATTGTATTTAGAAACAAATAAATTTACTTCTGTCGAAATTCATAATCTGCGTTTAGCATTTGAACAGGTGACTGGCGAAGATCTGAACTGGTTTTTTAATCAATGGTTTTTATCATCAGGTCATCCTGATCTGATCATTACAACAAATTATGATAATACCAGTAAAAAACAAAAAGTAGAAATTAAACAAATGCAGGATCTGAGTAAAACACCTTTGTTTAAATTACCTATCGCTATTGATATTTATGCAAACGGCCAAAAGACACGCCACAAAATTACTGTTACTAAAATCAATGAAACATTTGAATTTGATGCAAATACAAAGCCCGACCTGGTAAATGTGGATGCCGAAAAAATGTTGTTGTGTACTAAATTCGAGCAGAAAACAATTAAAGAATTGGCTTTTCAATATCAACATGCTCCTCTTTATTTGGATCGCAGTGAAGCATTGACAGGACTTGCAAAAAACGCCAAAGATTCCTTAGCCACCGACATAATAGTATCTGCACTACAAGATAAATTTTGGAGTATTCGTGAAGACGCTATTTATAATTTAAAAAACATTTTACCGGGCCGCGAAAAACAAATAAAAGAACTTTTAATGACGTTGGTAAAAACAGATAAAAAATCCAGTGTACGCGCTGCCTCAATTGCTTATTTGTCGGCCTTTTATAAAGATGATGATCTGCAAGCATTGTATAAAACTGCCTTAAATGACAGAGCCTACAGTGTATTAGGAACATCCTTGGCTGCTATCGCAAAAGTTGATGCACAGGAAGGAATAAAATTAGCTAAACTGTTTGAGAATGAAAAAAGCAATGATGTTCTATTTGCTATTGCGGAATTATATGCAAATTATGGTACTGATGAGAACAATGATTTTTTTGCAAAATCGGCAGATAAATTTACAGGGTTTTCAAAAATTGGTTTTGTTAGTTTATACGGATTGTATCTGAAAAGAATCACTACTAACGAAATCATCAATTCCGGAATTGAAGTGTTAAAAGGCATTGCAGAAGATGAAAATGCAATCAGATGGGTTGCTTTTTATGCAAAAAAATCCATTAAAGATCTGGAGATCATGTATGAAGAAAGAGCGAATGAAAACTCAGTAAAATTGAAAACATTAAAAGAAAAAAATCCGGTTGCTCCGGAAATAAAGGATCTGGAAAAATTGATCGAAAATGAAAAAGCTCAGAAACAAAAAATAACGGAAATTTATAATGGGCTAAAGTAATTGCTTAAAAGAAACATTAGTACTTAATGGAACCTCTAAAAAAAATTACCGCAAAGACGCGAAGTCGCAAAGAAAACAAAAAATAAATCATTGCTAAACATAGCGCCTTAGCGTCTTTGCCGTGAAATAAATCTTTTTATTTGTTATTTTAATTTTTAGAGATGCGATTAAAGCCCTCACTTTCGGATATGTTGAGAAGCTTTTCAATCCTCCAACATCATTAATGCCTCATTCAATTCCCCTACCGTTTTTTTATCGTTTTTCTGTTTTGCAACAACCAGGCCTTTATTATAAGTAACAATAGCGTTTTGAAGAAGTTCTTTTTGCTCGTAATATTTCCCTAATTGATAATACGCTCCTAAATAATTCTCGTCCCTAACAAGAAGCTGCTCGATCAGTTCAATTGCTTTATCAATATCATTTATTTTCGCGTACTCTAAAGCCAATGCATAATTCAGGAAAGAATCATCCGGTTCAGTCTTTAACATTTCTTGAATATGTTGTAGGCGTTGCAAATGTTTTTTTATGGATAAGTAATAAATAGTATTCATTAACCCTAACAGGGTTTGAAACCCTGTCAGGGTGACGATACTTTTTTTAAATTACTGCTTTAAACTGTTTCAGAAAACGTACATCATTTTCAAAAAACAAACGCAGATCTTTTACCTGGTACTTCAACATCGTAATACGTTCAACACCCATACCAAAGGCAAAGCCGCTGTATGTTTTACTGTCGATCTTGCAATTATCAAGTACGGCAGGATCTACCATACCGCAACCTAATATTTCCACCCAACCGGCACCTTTACAGATATTGCAACCTTTGCCTTTGCAGAAAGGGCAAGATATATCCATTTCAGCGCTTATCTCGGTGAAGGGGAAAAAGGAAGGACGCAAACGAATCTTCGTTTCTTCGCCAAACATTTCTTTCGAAAAATATAATAAGGTTTGTTTAAGATCCGCGAATGAAACATTTTTATCAATATACAAACCTTCTACCTGGTGAAACTGGCAATGTGCCCGTGCCGAAATAGCCTCGTTACGGTAAACCCGCCCCGGTGAAATGGTACGGATCGGTGGAGTACTATTTTCCATCACATGCACCTGCACAGATGAAGTTTGTGTACGTAAAACGATATCAGGATCTTCGCTGATATAAAATGTATCCTGCATATCCCGCGCAGGGTGATCGGCAGGGGTATTAAGTGCTGTAAAATTATGCCAGTCGTCTTCTATTTCCGGTCCATCCGAAATGGTAAAACCAATGCGGGAAAAGATCTCTACAATTTGATTACGAACAATTGATAAAGGGTGACGTGAGCCAACAGCAATACCTTCAGCAGGAAGAGTTAGATCAATAGTTGGATTTTTTTCATCATCTCTATTTTCAAATTTCTCTTTTAATTCATTTACTTTTTCCTGCGCTTTATTTTGAAGCTCATTCAACTTTTGTCCAACCTCTTTGCGAAGCTCCGGAGCAACATTTTTAAACTCTTCGAACAGTTCCCTTACTTTCCCTTTTTTACTTAATATTTTAATGCGAAATTCTTCGACATGCTCCTTGCTTTCAGCAGCAAACGTTTCAATTTCGCTTAATAATTCTTCAATTTTATTTTTCATTATCTAATAATAATTTATGCAAAGGTAATAATCTGTTTAAATATTCGAAGACTCCAAGCGCTCCAATTCTTTTTCAAGAATTGGAGCGCCAACATAAAAATTGATCAAATTCAAAGTACCCTTATTGAATAATAGATATTTTCATCCTTATATCGGTAAATGGCCGGGCATTTTTATCCACTTTTTGTTTTGCAATTAAATCAATTACTTCAATTCCTTCATACACTTCACCAAATATAGTATAACTCTGATCCAAATGCGGTGTTCCACCAATAGTGGTATAGGTTTTAATTTGTTCATCCGTAAATGTGTAGAGTTTTGTTGCAGGTAATTCGGCTTCCACTTGCTTGGTAATGATATCGTTCAGGACTTTCATGCTATCCTCCTGATCTGTTTTTACAAAAGCCTGGTATCTCTTAAGCAAACCTTTATTTTCATCGCGATTAACAACTGTATTGAACAATTTCAACTTAGTAATTCGTTTAGCCTGTATGTTTAACAACGAATCGTTATAAACCTTTCCTTGCACAATATAAAATTGTGAGGCAGATGAGGCTTGAGATGGGTTTTCCAAGTCACTATCCCGCGCAGCTGCCAGCACTCCTTTTTTATGAAATAACCGGGAATTAAATTCAGCAGGTAGGTTATAACCTGGGCCTCCATTACCGAGTTCTATGGATGCTGGAGCGTTTTTTGAATCAGGATCTCCACCCTGGATCATAAAATTTTGGATAACGCGATGAAACATCAGACTATCAAAATAATGGGCTTTTATAAGTTTTACAAAGTTATCTCGGTGGATGGGTGTTTCATTGTATAATTTCAGCTTAATTGTTCCATAATCGGTGACGATAATTACCTTTATTTCCTCTGAATTAGCCAGATTAGCCAATTTAAATGATGTCGAAACAAAATAGGTAACAATTATAAAAAAAAGAGCATTAAAAAGTTTTTTGTAATTCATAAAATAATTTATTAGATTTGCTAATCGTAAAGATAATGAAGCGTTTGTTATCAGTTAAAAAAATTGAGTTAGGAAAAAAATATTTATAAAAATAATAACACTATGAAAACCTTTATTTTGAAACTTTCTGCTTTTGTATGTGTAGGTTTATTGCTGGTAGCAGCACTTTGCACTACTTCTTGTAAAAAAGACAAAACCTGTCGTGGCAAAATAACGGTAGTGGATACTGCCGGAGCTCCTGTTGCGAACGCAGCAGTGAAATTATCTTCTCCCCCATCTGTTCCTGCTAATCCTGCACATCCTGCCGGTGGTGATCTTGTTATTAATGGAGTTACTGATGGTTCAGGCGTTGTGAATTTTGAAATACAACTACCTACTATACTTGATATTGTGGCAACACAAGCTACAGCTTTCCCCGGTATGACCGGAAAAGGTATTTTACGTTTGGATGAGCCCGGTAAAACTGCAGAAGTAACCGTTAAAATAAAGCCCTAATTAACTAATTCTTTGTTTTTAAAGTAGTCAACAATAGCTTGTTTCATCAGCTGTAACTGTTGTCCGGGTTTTAGTGGAGGCAATTTTTCATTTGTTTTCCAATGCGGCCAGCCATCTTTATCCAATCCTTCATATTCATAATATCCATAAGGTGTAAGTAGCGTGCATATTGCAATGTGCATTACATCCAATTTTCCATTTTTCGAAAATTTCATTGGTCCCTTACCCAATTCCTGAACACCAATTAAAAACAATACTGCTTGAATGTCCATATCGTCCCCAAACTGAATGGAAAGGGTTTTGACCACCTCTTTAAAATTTTTTTCTAGATCTATATCCATTTTTGGTTAATAGTTGTTGGTTGATAGTTGTTGGTTGATAGTTGTTGGTTGATAGTTGTTGGTTGATAGTTTTTAGATTATACTGAACTTGTTTCAGCATCAATTAGGGGGATTCCGAAACAAGTTAGGAATTACCAATAGTACAGCAAAAACAGGTTTAATCTAACAATCTTTTAATTATAAAATCACTTCTTCTTTACTAAAATCATAATTACTATAATCCGTAATTACATTGTAAAGTGTGTCGCGCTCAATTGGTGTGCGTTTTACCTGTTTGATCATTTCAACCAATTGCTGTGTAGTCAATACCGGTGATTGCTCTTCGGAACCAGCCATGGTATAAATTTTTGTTGAATCATCAATCGTTCCATCAATATCATCCACTCCAAACGCTAATGACATTTGAGTGGTAGTACGTCCTATCATTGGCCAATATGCTTTCAGGTGCGCAAAATTATCCATGTAAATGCGTGAAATAGCATAGTTACGAAGATCCTCCACCACACTTACTTCCTTTAAATGACTCATTTGATTTCCTTTATTTCGGAATTTCAAGGGAATAAAGGTATTGAAGCCATTTGTTTTGTCTTGCAATGTACGCAGGCGATTCATGTGATCCACCCGGTGTTCAAATTTTTCGATATGTCCATACAGCATGGTTGCATTAGATGGCATTCCCAGTCTGTGAGCAGTTTCGTGCATTTCAAGCCATTGTGATGCAGTACATTTATCTTCACAAATTTGTTTGCGGATCTCTTCATCAAATATTTCGGCACCACCACCCGGTAATGAATCCTGACCATGCTCTTTTAAGATCCTCAACCCTTCTTCATAACTTACTTTCGCTTTCCTGCACATGTATTCTAATTCCACAGCAGTGAATGCTTTCACATGTATATCAGGACGAATGACCTTTATCTTTCTAATCAATTCAGCAAAATAATGCAGGCCCATTTTGGGATGCACTCCACCCACTATATGAACTTCTGTAACGGGCTTTCCATCATATTTACGGACAAGATCAAGTATCTCCTCTTCCGATAATTCCCAGGCGCCATCTTTTTGCTTTAGTAAACGCGAATAGGAACAAAATTTGCAGTCGAATACACAGATATTGGTTGGCTCAATATGAAAATTACGGTTAAAATAAACAGAATTACCATGCTTTTTTTCACGAATATAATTTGCCAACGTACCCAGGTAACCAAGCTGCCCCTTCTCATACAGCAGAATACCTTCATCAAAAGTAATGCGTTCATTACTAAATACTTTTTCAGCGATATTTTTTAAATCGGTAGAGATGTTTGAACCTAATAAAACAGATTCATTTTTTTGAATGTTCATTATGCATAAGTTTGATGATACGAAGTTACGCTTTGTTGATTTATGAATGCCAATCGGTAGTAGAAAAATTTTATTTGCCGCAAAGGCGCGAAGATGGTTATTAAGTTTAGGGCTTTCTAACGAAAATGCCTGCCCCAAGGTCTTCGACAAGCTCTGACTGACTGCGCGCGGTCATATTGCGCCTGTCGAAATATGTTAGATGGCTTCTTAAAACCTTTATCTTTACAAAACGCATGAACTCAAAACACATTCTTTTAGTTGAAGACGAAGAACACCTTTTAAAAACCATCCAGTTGAACCTGGAATTAGAAGGTTATGCTGTAACACCAGCTATTACAGGAACAGAAGCCTTAATAGAATTTCAAAAACAAAATTTCGACCTAGTTATTTTAGATGTAATGCTCCCCGAAATAAATGGTTTTGCGGTATGTGAAGAAATACGTAAAGAAAACACACAAATTCCTGTTTTATTTTTAACAGCAAAAAGCTCTGGAACTGACCGTGTTCAGGGATTAAAACTAGGTGCAGATGATTATTTGACCAAACCTTTTAACCTGGAAGAACTATTACTGAGGGTTCAAATTTTATTGAGACGAAATAAAACTCCGGAAGCTGAAAAAGTCATTGAAATGTACAAGTTTGGCGATAATGAAATAAATTTTATCACCTATGAAATTAAAGGAGTTGATAGACAGAAAACGGAGATCACTAAACGGGAGATCGCTCTGTTAAAATTACTGATCAAACGCAGTGGTGAAGTAGTTTCACGCGAAGAAATTTTAGATCAAGTTTGGGGAACTGATGCCTATCCATCATCACGCACCATTGATAATTATATACTTGCTTTTCGGAAATATTTTGAAAAAAACCAGAAAGAACCGCAGCACTTTCATTCTATACGTGGCGTTGGGTATAAGTTTACGAGGTAATTAAAAAATTGAATTAGTTTTTAATAAATCCTAAATAAAAAAATCTCGAACATGAAACAGTTAATACTCTCTTTCACTTTTCTTTTCAATAGCATTTTTTTAATTGCTCAGGATCCACATTTCTCGCAATACAATACTTCAAGGATCTATACCAATCCTGCATTTACTGGGACTGACAGCACATTGGTACTTGCTACAGGATATAGAATGCAGTGGCCAAATATTGATGGTGGTTACAAAACGTTTTACTTTTCTGCCGATCAATATGTTCGCTTTTTAAGAGGTGGTTTTGGGATTAATATTATGAATGATAATGTTGGCAATGGTACTCTCATTACCAGCAGAATAGACATTAATTACGCCCCTCATTTTGAATTATTCAAACATAAATTAGTTATACAACCTGCACTGAGTATAAGTTATTTTAAAAAAAGTATTGATTGGAGCAAGATGACATTTGGAGACCAAATAGACCCACAAACCGGATTTGTTTACAACACCAATGAAGTCCAGCATATTGCATCAAAGTCTGGCATTGATTTTTCTACTGGATTGCTTGTATATACTAAGCAATTTTATGGCGGATTCGCAGCACATCATCTAACACAACCAGATGAAGGCCTAGAGGGTATATCAAAATTACCAATTAAATTAACCATTCACACCGGAGCTAATCTGAGTTTTAATATGAAAAACCTCATCCTTTCACCGAATATTTTATTCGCAAAACAACAAGATTTTCAGATTTTTTTACCGGGTGTAAGCGCAAAATACAAATGGGCGGTACTGGGACTTAGCTATAGGAATCAGGATGCATTTATCATAAATGCAGGATTTCAAAATCGCTTTTTGAAAATTGCATATTCGTATGATTATACTGTTTCCAAGCTTACCAATAAAGCAACTGGAGGAACACATGAAATTCAATTGGCATGGTTTCTTCATTATCAGAAGAAAGTTTGTAGGATAAAAACGATACGATTGATTTAGTTTACTTGAAAAGTGTTACCAAACCTTTGTATTCGTGCAGATCACCAAGTCCGTCAGAAATATTAAGTTTATAAACGTATTTGCCTATTGGAGCAGTGTATGAATAGGCAATTCTACCATCCCAGCGAGAAGAATTTTTATCATCCGAATGAAAAATTACATTTCCATCACGGTTAAATATGCGAAAATTAAAATAGTTCCCGGTAAAATTTCCAACTGGTGAAAAATAATCATTTATTCCACCAGCATTTGGATGGAATGTATTCGGAAAATAAACTGAAAATAAAGTATCTAAGGAACCGCTTCGGATTTTATACCAATGAGTATAAGTAATGGGTTCTTCAGGTTTAGCTTGCTCCTCTTTCCTACAAGAAAAAAACAAAACACTTACAAAAACAAATAGGATTATTTTATTCATGAAGTAAAACTACAATAAACATTCAACGATCACAATTTTTTCTAAAAGCGCAACATTCATTAATTTTGATTTATTCAGACTTAATTATTCCTTGATCGTTTGCTCTGGTATAGTAGGTTTTACAGTCGCTTCCTACTTTTTTCCATCCCTTCAATTATAATAAACATTAAAAGAAGTTACTTTTTGATTACAAAGTTAGGTTTGCTTTTTAAGAAGAGAGTAATGCAAGATGCCAGAACAAACGGAAATGTAAGTGGCGTAACATTAAACTGCGACATTAATAAACTAATTGCAAGAGATAACAATACAGCAATCAAAATCCAAATACCGTCTTTAATTTGGGTGTCTGTAAACACGATAGCACATAATACTGCATTATAACTATATAGCCCAATGTTTATATCATTGATTGGCGCGGAGAATTTGAATGCAATAATAGCGGATAGCATTGCCCCTGCAAGTCCATACAACGCAGAAATTGGTGAATTAATAAAAACTGCGATAAAAAACAGAAGCCCTGATACTAAACTGTCTTGAAAAATTACCTGTCCAAAGCCCTTAAAACCAAATGTAAAAAAGTCCGCTGTTGAGGCAATAGCTGCAGGTGGTTCTAGTATTATACCAGTGAAATAATTATTGGTAAAAAAAAGTATTACCCAAGTTACTAAAACAAAGGGGAGAGTGAACACGGGTATTTTTCGTTTTATAAAAAAACGTTGTAATACAGTTGCGAATATAGAGCCGATGATGATAAATACCCAACTTAAAAATACAGGCTTTATAAACAACATTATGGCAGCACCTACTAATGCTGCACTAAAGCCGTAAAGTCCTTTGTCAATTTCTGATTTGTCATATTTAAGAAATAATGCAGTAGCAGTTCCACACACTGTTGCTAAAAGTACAGCAGCGCCCATTATAACTGAGCCATAGAAAATACCAATTAAAAAGAGAAAACCCGTAACGGGATTTTCTTGAAGCATTATTTGTCCGAGACCTTTTAATAGTATAGACGCTAATGAAGCAGTTTTTCCAGTTAGCCCATTTTTAATATCAATTTTTGGTGTCATACCTGTCTAATCGTTCTATTAGTTGCCCTTCAATTAAGGTCGTTACTTTGTGCGATGATGCGGCTATAAAATTACCGCCACAATTTCATATACGAATATTCCTGCTTGAAAGCATTTGTAGGCAATCACAATTACTTGTAACCTATTTCATAAAAAATTGTCGATTTTAAAAAAATCAATGTTTTTTATGTCCTAAATTAAATACCCTGGAGATATTAAATCCGAATTTGTAGCCGCCTTTTAACCAGCTGTCGGTAGTGTTTGGGATGTAGTTGTTTTCAATGATTCCGGAAGCATTGGTGAAGTTAAGGTGAAACACGTGTCCGCCAGTTTCAATTTCAAGACCTATTGCTAAAGGATTGTAAAAAGGACTTACCGTATTATTGGTTCTGTATTTCGAAAATGTATAATAGTAATCAGCAATAATAGCCATGCGTTTTGTGATCTTTAAACGAAAACCACCACCAACTGAAAATAGATCGTTGCTTTCTTCAGCAGCATTTTCGGGGTTAATACTGGCCAGTACAAAATTACGATGCTGGAAGGTTGGTACTAATTCCATCGAAAAACGGGAACCGAATTTACGTGCCACTATTAATTGGCTGGTATAAGCAAATCGATGGATATCATTGTGTTTAAAAGTGGAGTTTGAAGCCATACCACTATAAAACTGGCTTCCTTCTTGGGGATTATAGCTCATGTCGCCATAAAAAGCCATGGATACAGGAATATGATTGTCTTTTGTTTGACTTAATATCCGATATTTTACCAATCCATCAATTAATTCTTTTTGTTTACTTCTACCAACACCAAGTGTTAAATTATCAGTAATTCCAAAATCAAATGAAATACGAATATCTGTTGAGTTATCAAATCCGTAAAGCGTATGCCCACCACCACCACTTGCTTCACCAATGTTGCCAAAGCGGTGTGTAACTCTAAAATCCATGGTTTTAGCCTTAACTGTTTCCGTGGATTGCATGTTAATTACCTTGCTGGTTTTAAAAGTTGCAATAACTTTTTCATGCGTTTTAACTGTTTCAACAGAATCGAGGAGACTCAACAGATCATCCTGTGCAAAAGCTGTAATTGAAGAAACTGTTAAACTAATAACTACAACTGTTTTTTGGAAAATTTTCATCATAGGATATTTTTATTTCTTTTTATATGGTTCTAATGTAGCATTCAATTTAACTTCTACATCTTCGGCAATATTCTTCACATACAGGCTCGGCACTTTAATTCCATGATCTGCAATGTGGATATTAAATTTTGTTGAAATGGTAATTTCCGAACCTTTAATGGTAACTGTTCCATCAATGGTTCTATCCTTTTCAATGCCATGTAAATTAAGCTTGCCAGTAACTGTGGCTTTATATTCACCATCTTTTGTCCAGTCAATAACTTCATTTATTTTTCCTTTAAAAGTGGCATTCGGGAATTTTTCGCTTTCTGCATAATTTTCATTAAAATGCTCCTGCATTAATGGTTTTTCAAAAACAAAAGCAGCCATTGCAATTTTAGTTTGAATATCTCCGGTAGATGTATTTAGTATGGGTTTAGCTGCTTTATTAATTGCTTCAATATTTTCGAGAGGAGATTCAGAAAAGAAGGTGATCTCACAATTTTTGGCCATGTATATTTGTGCTGACATGCCGGTACTTAACACCATTGCTATAACTGATAAAAATATATTTTTCATACTTTTTATTTTTGAGGTTTTTATATACATTTCAAGAACTATGCCTATTATTGTTAACAACATTACAAATATAAAATAATAAGGGTAATTAAGACCTCAATTGTTAGAATCTTTCATTGTCCCCCTCGGTTTGCTCAACTAAAACATTGATTTAATACAGGTGCATGGGGCGCTTCCTTTCCTTGAAAAAAAGTTGAAGGAATCCCTAACGCAGTAAAGACTGAATTCCTGAAACCATAAAAATCGTTATATTTGTCTGGCCTAAAATCACTGAAGGGCTTATAAGAAAGAGAAATATTCCTGAATAAATTTATTTCAATACATACTAAGCAACAAAAAAATGGAAACAACTTCAACCGAATTAAAAAATGTAGCATTGGTAAATAAGCATATTTCACTTGGTGCTAAAATGGTGCCCTTTGCAGGATATGTTATGCCGGTATCATACAGTGGATTAAATGATGAACATTTAACTGTACGAAATGCAATGGGTGTTTTTGATGTTAGCCACATGGGCGAATTTATTCTAAAAGGTGAAAATGCATTGGATCTTATTCAGCGTGTTACTTCTAATGATGCATCGGTATTAACGGATGGGAAAGTCCAATATTCCTGCTTACCAAATGAAACAGGCGGAATTGTTGATGATCTATTGGTTTACCGTATTGATGAGAAAGCATATTTGCTGGTTGTAAATGCTTCTAATATTGATAAAGATTGGGACTGGATCCAAAAATACAATACCAAAAATGTAGAGATGCACAACATCTCCGATAAAACATCTTTGCTTGCTGTACAAGGTCCAAAGGCAATTTTAGCTTTACAAAAACTGACCGATATCAACCTTTCTGACATTCCTTATTACTCCTTTAAAAAAGGGAAGTTCAACGGAATAGAGAATGTGGTTATTTCAAACACAGGTTATACAGGTGCAGGTGGATTTGAACTTTATTTTGATAATGAAGTTGCTGAAAAAATGTGGGATGGAATTTTTGAAGCAGGTGCCGAATACGGCATTAAACCTATTGGTTTAGGAGCACGTGATACATTACGTTTAGAGATGGGATTTTGTTTATACGGCAATGACATTGATGATACTACATCACCAATTGAAGCAGGTTTAGGTTGGATCACTAAATTCACAAAAGAGTTTACCAACAAAGCGGCTTTGTTGAACCAAAAAGAAAAAGGTGTTTCAAAAAAATTAGTTGGTTTTGAAATGATCGATCGCGGTATCCCTCGCCATGATTACCAAATTGCAGATGCTGACGGTAACATTATTGGTAAGGTAACCTCCGGTACACAATCCCCATCTTTGAATAAAGCTATTGGAACGGGGTATGTGAATACTGCCTTTTCAAAAACAGATTCAGAAATTTTTATTTTGATCCGCGATAAAGCTATAAAAGCGAAAGTGGTAAAAACTCCTTTTTATAAATCTTAAAACATTAAGCGCAACCTTTCTTATCTCCTTTAGCCCCTATCCAATTGGATTGGGGGAAAGGGAGGAGGTCGAAAGCAAATGAACTTTCCTATATGAAAAAACAGCTATTCGTTGATGTTTGTTTATCTCCTTATTTGTATCCTGTTTATCATAAAGAGGAAACTATTGTTGTGGTGATTGACATTTTACGCGCAACATCAGCAATGTGTACAGCTTTCCACTATGGGGTGGATAAAATAATTCCGGTTGCTACTGTTGAAGAAGCAACAGAATATAAAAAACAAGGTTTTTTAGTAGGGGCCGAACGCAATGGTATCGCCTTAGAAGGCTTTGATTTTGGCAATTCTCCTTTTTCGTATACAACAGAAAAAATTAAAGGTCAAACACTTGTTATTTCAACCACCAATGGAACTCAGGCTATTGAAGCTTCAAAGCATGCATACAAAGTTGTGATAGGTGCTTTTACCAATATTACGGCCTTATGCGATTGGTTAAAATTACAGAACAGAAATGTTCTTCTTTTATGTTCGGGCTGGAAAAACCGGCTTAATCTTGAAGACACACTATTTGCAGGTGCTGTTGCGAATATACTTTTAAAGGAAGATACTTTTAAATCGGGAGATGGTGCCTTGGCTGCAGGTTTTTTATATAGGTCGGCTCAGGATAATCCATACAAATATTTACGTAACTCATCCCATACGGAGCGCCTGGCCGCAATGGGATTAAAAAAAGATATTAAATATTGTTTTACACTTGATCAAACAACAATAATACCTGTTTTAGAAGGGAAATACCTTGTAAAACTTTCTCAATAATATTTTGAATTTAATTTAGTAAATTTGATTAATGAGATCCTATATTCATTAATCAAACAATTCAAAAAATAATCAATGCGTAAGCTTCTTTTTATTTTCATAATTTCAATCGCCTTTTTTTTGATCCCAATCAATGAACCAGCCTATTCATGGGGCTTTTTTGCACATCAAAAAATTAACCGGATGGCTGTATTTACATTGCCGGAGCAAATGATAGGATTTTACAAAAAGCACATCGAATACATTTCACAGCACGCAGTAGATCCCGACAAACGAAGAAATGTAAGTGTTGATGAAGCCCCCCGACATTATATTGATATTGACCATTATGGGGTACATCCATTTGATTCGGTTCCGAAATTCTGGAAAACTGCGGTAAAGAAATTTACGGAAGATACTTTAAAAGCTTATGGAATTGTGCCTTGGCACATCGAACGGATGGTATTTCGGCTACAAGAAGCTTTTAAAGATGAAAACCTTGATCTGATATTACATTATTCTGCTGATCTGGGACATTACATTGCTGATGCACATGTGCCATTGCATACTACCGAAAATTATAACGGACAGATGACCAATCAAAAAGGCATACATGGTTTTTGGGAATCACGTATTCCTGAATTGAAATCCGAAGGTTATGATTATTGGACAGGGCGGGCAAAGTATATTGAAAAACCACTGGAAAAAGCATGGAGCACAGTAAAAGCAAGTCATGCAGCTGTAGATTCTGTTTTGAGGTTTGAAGCTGAATTAAATGCTAAATATCCGGCTGATAAAAAATATAGTTTCGAAAACCGTGGTGCCACAGTGCTAAAAGTATATTCAATAGAATATACAAATGATTATGATAAAATGCTGAATGGAATGGTAGAACGCAGAATGCGTGAAGCAATTATTACAGTTGGCAGTTTATGGTATACCGCCTGGGTAAATGCCGGCAAGCCTGATCTAAGCCGTTTTGGTGATAAAAACATTTCCGATTCATTAAAACGTGCACAAAAAGTGGAACAGGAACTCTGGAGTACCGGTAAAGCCGGAGGGGGAAAAGGGCATGATGATTAAGCTTTCACTCCTTACTCACCTCCCAAACCATCACCATCCTATCATCACTTACAGAAATTAAATAATTATTAAAAGTACTCCAAAGCAATTTATTTACTGAATTCACATGTCCGTCAAAATTTTCTTTGTTGATGCGTACTAACAATTCAAAGGTTTTTGCATCCCATATTTTTATGGTTTTATCACGGCTGGCTGTAGCGAATAATGAAGCATCGGGACTAAATACGATATCATAGATCGCAAAGTTGTGGGCAGGAATAGATCTTATCAATTCATGATTTTTTGTATTCCAGATTTTCAAATGAGCATCCCTCCCACCCGTTAATAGCATTGTTCCATCAGGTGAATACTTTACAATATTTGCTGAAAGTGTATGGGCAATAAAAATTTTTTTCTCTTCTAAGGTATTCAAATCAAAAATACGAATATTACAATCTCCAGCAGCAACAGCTATTTCAAGGTTAACATAGTTAAAATCAATACTGCGTATCTTTTTGGAGCAGAGTTTTTTAATTTTGATCAATGATAATGTATCTAAGGAACAAATAGCGAAATTCCCATCCCCGCCTGCTGTGTAAAAGCAGTTAGTCTTTAAGGAATATTTAATATCAAAAATGGCATCGGTATGGTGTTGAAGAATTTTAATTTCTTCTTTTCTTTTTAGATCAAGTATATGAATACTTCCTGCTGAGGTTCCTGCCAGCAATAAATTTCTCTCGGGAATATGGCACAAAGAATAAATAGCTGCCGGAAAAGATGCTGCAAATTTTTCGGCCTCCAATGTTTGTAAATTCCATAAGACTATAAATTTATCGCCACTTCCTGTAAAAAATGTTTGTTCTGATACACCTTTATCTATAGTATATACAGAACCACTATGACCACTTAGTACGGCTATTTTTTTTATGTTTAATTGCATGATAATAATTTAGTCAGTAAGCAAATACTATTTTTCATAAATTGGTAATAAATGGTTATTTGTAACCAACAAATTGCATTAAATAGCTTAGTATAAAAATTGTAAAATTGTCAATTGTTTGATTATTACAATACTATTTGGTACATTTCTTGCGTTATTCCGTTTTAAAACGATATTATGAAGACCCTTATTTTCATTTTATTCATATTTCCCACTTTTTGTTTTGCCCAGGAAGAGCAGAGCAAAACAAATGCTCCTGTTAAACCATCAACAACGGATTGTCCAACCTGGAATAAAAAAGGCAAAAAAACAGATAAAGCTGCTTATTTTCAATCTTTACGGTCGAATAAAGCAAGGGTAAACCAACAAACAACTTCTAATCCCGTTAACTATCGGGAATCAAAGATACAACCAAATTCTGTTCAGCAAAAAACAGAAAATTCAGATCAAAAAACGAATGTAAAACATACTCAGGAAACGCGTGACACGGAAGAAATTACTGTATTAAAAACTAAAAAAAATCCGATGCCGGACTCGAAAGATAATACCGTGAATATACCATCGGAAGATAAAAAAACAATTTCAAAACAAGCACAAATAACACAGAATATTGATAAAAAGGGCATTTCACCTTCTTCGTCAGAAGAAAATAAAGTTGAAGAAAAAGATCCTGATGATAAAAAAACGAACGCTCAAAAAACTGAAAAACCAGAGAATGATAAACCTGAAAACAGTAAGATCAAAAAGAAACTGGAGCGCATGTCAAGAAAAACAACAAAAGTCCGCAAGCACAGCAATGCAAAATGCCCCTCGTTTTAATTAATGCAAAAGCCAAATATTTTTACAGAGAAATTAAAATTACCACGGAAACACTAAGTAAACTCAGGTCACTAAGATAAACTCGGTGTATCTGGGTGTTCTCAGTGCCTTAGTGGTAAAAAATTACTTTTTTGCCGAACAGCCCTTTCCGAATTATCAATTTGCTTATCAGCCCATTAATATTATCTTTGTAATCCGATTTTAATAAGCGAAAAAATAATAATTCTTAATTTATACAGAAATGGCAAATTCAGGTGATTTAAATGTAGGTTCAGTGATCCGTTTTGGTGGAGAACTATGCAAAATAGAAGAATATATACACCGTACCCCCGGAAACTTACGTGCATTTTATCAGGCACGCATGCGTAACCTAAAAACAGGTAAAATTGTTGAGAATCGTTTTCGTGTTGGAGAATCAGTTGAAGTGGTGCGTGTTGACTATAAACAAATGCAATATATTTTCCCTGAAGGTGATTTTATTGTGTGTATGAATAACGAAACCTTTGAACAGGTTTATGTGCCTTCTTTTCTATTCGGTGAAGGCTTGAAATTTTTAAAAGAAGGTATGGAAGTAAAAATATCTTTTGAAGGTGAAGATCCAATATTAGCTGAAGCTCCTGTTTTTGTTGAGTTGGTTATTACGTATACTGAACCGGGTGAAAAAGGAAATACCGCTACCAATACACTTAAAGCTGCTACATTAGAAACGGGTGCTATTGTTAGAGTTCCTTTATTTATTAATGAAGGTGAAAAAATAAAAGTTGATACCCGCACTTCAGAATATGCTGAAAGAGTTAAATAAAATAATTTATAAAATGTACAATGTACTAATTCGAAAATGTACAATGGAAAATTAGGAGATGCCCTGTCAAAATTATTGGCAGGGCATTTTTTAAATTCTTATATTTGAAACATAGAACAAATCGTATCAAGGCATGAAATTACCATCTCTACATAAGTTAAAAGATATCGCTGCTCTCATTAATTGTGAATTTGAAGGCAGTGCCGACCATATTATCAGTGGTATGAACGAAATACATAAGGTGGAAGCCGGTGATATTGTTTTTGTTGACCATCCTAAATATTACGATAAGGCCCTCAATTCAAAAGCCACCACCATTCTTATCAATAAAAAAGTAGAATGTCCGCAAGGCAAAGCGCTGCTTATTTCTGATGATCCATTCAGAGATTATAATAAATTGGTAATGCATTTTTGCCCGGTTAATTATTCACTAAAACCTATTAGCGATACAGCAAAAATAGGCATCAATACGGTGATCATGCCGGGAGTGTATTTGGGAAATAATGTAACCATTGGCGACAATTGTGTTATTCATCCAAACGTAGTTATTTATGACAATTGCCATATTAGAAATAATGTGACCATACACTCAAATACAGTGATTGGTGCTGATGCATTTTATTATAAAAAACGCACGGATAAATTCGATAAACTTATTTCCTGTGGAAGGGTTATCATTGAAGATGATGTAGAGATAGGGGCGTTATGTACTATCGATAAAGGCGTTTCGGGAGATACCGTAATTGGCGCTGGAACTAGGATCGATAACCATGTACAAATAGGGCACGACACCGTGGTTGGAAAAATGTGTTTAATGGCCTCCCATGTTGGAGTTTCAGGCGTAGTTACTATTGAAGATGGTGCCACACTATGGGGGCAATCAGGAGTAAGAAGTGATGTTACAATAGGCAAAGGTGCAACACTTTTGGCGCAATCGGGCTTAGGTGAAAGTATTCCGGATGGCAAAACTTATTTCGGAACCCCTGCTGGTGAAGCAAGAGCCAAAATGAAAGAAGTTGCTGCACTAAAAATGTTACCCGACCTAATAAAAAAATTAGCGAATTAGTGAGTAATAAAATTAGAGAGTTAGAAAAATGTAGAAATTGAGAATTAGAAAATTAAGGGTTTAAAAAGTACTAAATCATCAAATCTCCAATTCAAAAAATTCGCTAAATCAACAATTGCAAGATGGCCTCTCAATTAAATAAAAATACTTCAAAACGAATTAAGGATATAAAACTTAACTCGCTTCTCCAAATTACAAAGGCCATTAACAATAATTTCTCAACTGATAAATTGCTTGAAATTTTTAAAGAAGTTCTTGAAACTGAATTAAAAATTGGGAAATTAGTGCTTTATAGTGATAGTCAAAATGGCTGGAGTTGTATTTTAAAATATGGTGTGGGCAATGAATATGATAATATTAATGTGGAACGTGATCTACTACCCATACAGGAAATAGGTACCATCAACTTTTCTGAAAAGAACCTTAATAACTCATTTGAAATTTTAATTCCCGTATTCCACAAATCTAAAGCATTGGCCTACGTGCTGATCAGTGATCTGGAAGACAAATTAGAAGTAAGTCCTGCTATTAAGCATTTGAATTTTGTTCAAACGCTTGCAAGTATTATTGTGGTCGCCATTGAAAATAAAAAACTTGCTAAAGAAAGTATCCAGCAAGCAGCAATGAAAAAGGAATTGGAACTTGCATCTCAAATGCAATCAATGCTATTCCCAAGCACCTTGCCAAATGATGCACAATTGGATACTGCCGCCTTCTACTTACCTCATCAGGAGGTAGGTGGTGACTATTATGATTTTATATGGCTGAACGAAAACGAATGTGCCTTTTGTGTTGCAGATGTTTCGGGAAAAGGTGTAGCTGCAGCTTTGTTAATGTCAAACTTTCAGGCCAACCTTCGTGTTTTATTTAATCATACCACTTCCTTAACAGAACTTGTTCAGGAACTGAATACAAAAGTTTTAGCCAGCGCAAAAGGTGAGAAATTTATCACCTTATTTATTGCAAAATATAATTTGGTAACACATACACTCACGTATATTAATGCAGCGCACAACCCGCCTCTTCTTGCAACAAAAACATCTGTAAGTGCTCTAAAAGTGGGCTGTACAGGCTTAGGAATGTTCGATGAAATTGGAAAAATAAAAGAAGGAATTATAAATATTACTCAGGGGACAACCATTGTTTGTTATACGGACGGACTTGTTGAATTAGAAAACGATAAAGGTGAGGATTTTGGTATCGATTCACTAAAAGAGATCATTAAAAACAATCCTGATATTGACATGAAGGGTTTAAATAATTTAATAATGAAAACCTGTACGGATTATAAACAAAGTAAACCATATATTGATGACATTGCTTTATTTAGCTTAAGGATTCATTAGGTGAACAATTTTCAGACAAACACTTCTTGCCTTAGATAAAACTGCACGGCAGCATACTATACCTTCTCTTCTTGTACCTCTGTTTCTCTGTTTTTATGAAATACATCTATAGCAACAAGCATTGCAATAAAGCCCCAGAAAGGTACAGAGGCCTTGTCTGTATCTAAAAAATTATTTAATGCACCATGTACAATGTAAGTTATAAAACCAAGTAAGACCACTAAAACCAATCTCTTTGTTTCATAATCGGTTATAGTGTAATATAATCTAAAGCCTGTAAAGAGGGTCGCAATTATAATGGCAAGAAATGTGAGCGTACCCAATACACCGGACTCGCATAATGGCCCAATGTATTCACTGTGCGCATTCCCCCTGTCGCCCATGTTGGTACTGATTATTGTTTTTTCCTGCGAATGCTGAAACGGAGCATATTGAAAACTATAGGTTCCGGGGCCCCATCCAAAAAATGGACGTTCTTCAAACATACGGAATGCAGCTCCCCAACGGTTCAATCGCTCCAGATTGGAAGCATCTGTAGAGATATTTGAAATTGATTCAATATGCTTATCAAAATCCTGTGATGCATCCTGCCTGTTTTTCTCCAACTTCATTACAATATCGGTTTGATAAGCAATTAAAATTGCACAAACAGCAAAAAATGCAATTAATAAATTACGGAACTTAATTCGCAGTAATAATAATAAATAGGCTACCAAGGCCACAACCAGGCTAAGCCAGGCAGCACGGGTATAGGAGAAGACCAAAGCAATAGTAAAAATCGCAAGAAACATAAATGCAGTAAATTTAATGCTTGAAGTATATTTTTTATTCATCATAAAAAACAACAAAGCAGGAAAAAACATTGCAAGTATTGCCCCGTAAATGGTATGATCATTATAAAAGGGCGACATCACATAGTTAGCGGGCTCTTCTTCAAACCCCATTAAATAGTGATTATACAGCGTATAAAAAATAATGATGGTAAATGAAATAATATATAACCAAAAATATCTTTTAATATTGGTATAGTCCTTAAACAATTGAGTAGCGATAAAATAGAATGCAATTACAAACCACAAGCGTGAAATCAAAAATTTAAAAGATACCACCGGAATTTCACTGGTTACACTTGTTATAAAGATCCAAACCAAATTGATAATAATAGCAATGGTAATAGGGTGCTTCATTACCTGGATGTTGATCGTATTTTTTTGTATTTGCTTAAGAATGAAAATGATCATAATGCCAAAAATTATTGGCTCTGTAGGTAAGCTAAGTCCCAGCCCACCTTCCATATGCTGCAGGTTCACAGCCAATGGGGTAAGAAATACAACCACAAGAATAAGCTTATCTAATGCGAAGAGGGCAAGTAAAATAATTAAAAGCACAGCCGGGAGTAAATTGAAATAATAAAATTCCAAATAAGTACATATTGCATTTATAATAATAAATGAAATACTTAATGCATACGCCCACTTTATGTTTTTGTGTTCTAACAATTTTTTATTTTTTTATTTTTGATCTTGTGAAAACCTAAAATCAAATAAGCAGCAATTTTATAATTTGTTCCTTTTACTCATTATTGTTAATACGAGGAGCAAAAACAAGTTTGCCGAGAGTACGGAAACCGTCACAATTACCCAACGGATAGGATATGATTTTTTATCTGCAGGATATGGTTTGCTTACTATATTTGTATAGGTCAAAATTTTATTCAAATCGCTCATAACCTTGTCGTACTCCAATTTAGACGTGTTATAGCTTTCCAATACGATATCAAACGTTTCCTTCATTTGATAATACTCCCCTCCTTTTTCCTCAAGGTTGCGCATCAAAGCATCAATATCTTTTAAGTTTTCTTTACGCGCTCCGCTACTTAGTGCCTTTAAATAGCTTTTAGTAACTTCTTTAACCTGCACCTCATAATCTAATAATTGATATTTAACTCTCAATTCCTGCAGAATAGAATTTACAGAATCTACCTGCCTTTTTTTTAGCAGTAATTGATTACTGACTATCACCAATACTTCTTTTGTTTTTTCCCGCTGAAGGCTTCTCGCTTTATGATTTAAAGCATTGATAATTTCAGTTACCATATCAGAAGCGATTTGTGCATCTGTATCAAACACCTTAATTTCAATTGAATTAAATTGTGTTCGTCTAACTTCCACATTTGATTGGTATGCGGCAATTAGGTCAAAAAGTCCGGCCTTTGCTGTAGTATCAATATCATAATGTGATGCCAAATTAAATTTATTAACTACTGAGTTACGGATATCTGCCGATTCCAACAATTGCAATAACTGTTCGGATGGAGTTTCGGAACTATATGGGATAATATTAGAAGGATAAACGATTGCAAAGGATTTGTATCTGGGCTTAATAAAAAATTCAGATGAAAATACCGCAGAAAGAACAATTGTGGAAACAGTAATGACCATAAAATGAAATTTCCATTTCATAATTAGTTTAATAAAATACGAACTATTTTGCATATCTTCTTGCATTACATTAATAATTAGCTGTTGAAATAAATACTGATATTATTTCAAATTATTTTCCATATTCAAAACATTAATTTTTCAAAAATCAGGAAAATGTAAAACAGATATTGGCTACTTTTTAAATTTGAATTGTTTAATGTTTTCAATCAATAAGATAGCAATAATGCCCATAAGCAAAGAAGCCATGGTTGAAACCACAACAATTACCCAGCGTACAGGATATGATTTCTTTTCGGCCGGATACGCATTACTTACAACAAATTTTTGAGGTAACACTTGCTCAACATCCACTTTAGTTCCTTCATATTTTGTTTTAAGGAGGTTCAATTGTTTTCGTTGAAACTCTAAATTATCCCGCAACGATACATACACACTACCGTAATTAGCGATCACTTTTAATTTTTCTTCCAGTGCTTTAATAGCGCGCTGATCGCCCTTCGAAATTGCAATTGCATATTGTCCTGTAGTTACCTCCGACTGCGATTCGTAATCATAAAGCCCGTAGCTATTAATTACTTTAATAGAATCGGTCATAGCGTTCACATCTGCTTCCTTTTCCAAATATTCATTTCTAACAATTATCAATGCCTGCGTTGCACGTTCGCGCTGCATACGTATTTTCGTAGAGTCGTGCAAAGCAGCAATATCATTGGCAATAAGTGCAGCTGTATCCGGATTAATGTCCATCACCTCAATTTTAACCGACATATATTCGGTTCTCTTGAAAGTAATATTACTCTGAAATTCATCGTATAATTTGGTACGTTTAAATTTATCGCTAGTATCTATATCATAATGCTTTAAGAGATTGTATTTTTCAGAAATTTTTGTTCTAATTTCGTCAGAGTTAAGGATCTGAAGCATTTGTTCAGCCTCTTCTTCTGCACCAAAGGCAAGAACGTCATCTTGCTTAAAACTATTATCACTTAAAAGTGCTTTTGAAATGGAGCTGGTGGTGGCGGGGAATAAAATTACAGTTGATTTATACTTTTCCTGAATAGTTAAGGATACAATACTTGAGATCACGAAAGTGCCTATGCCAATAATGGCAAGCGACATACGCCATTTGTAAATAAAATGTAATATATTTAACGAGTTGAAATCTTCTGTCAATTGCTCTTTATTGTTCATTTTAATAAATCTAAAATTTAGTTAGTTGACAAAAATAAGAAAAATTGCGGATTTCGGATTTTTGATGGTACTCATTCTCAAATTATGCAGATCCGCAATCAGAAAACAATAAAAATTACCCGTACTTAAGGATGCGAAAAATAGCCTTAACACTTATAATTCCGGATACAAAAGCCCACAGAACCGAAGTTGCCACCATTATTACAAAACTCATCATCCAATTTAAATCAAGCATTCTTGAACCATAATTAATAGCTACAACGCCAATTGCGAACATTATTAAGGTATTAATTAATTTGTAGTTGATCTTAAATTTAAAGATACGCTGAGCAATCATTACCTGTATAATGGCTGTTAAGAATTGAGTTATCATACTTGAAATTGCAGAACCATAGGCTTCAAACTGCCTGATAAGTAATAGATTTAAGGTAATATTCAATACCATACCAAAAGCAGCCATTGTATTGAGCTGTTTCATATTTCCATTTGCTGTTAATAAGGTTCCGAAAATATACGTTGTAGAAACAGCAATAAAACTCAACATAAGTAAACTGAATATCTTTGCAGATTCTTCAACATGTACCTGGTAAAGTAAGCCCATCAGCTCTTTACTGTAAAAAACACAGCCAACACCAATAACAATAGCAGGTGTAAGCAATAAAGTACTTATCAGTTTTACCAAAGATTCCACGGATTCCTTGTGTTTTAACATTCTGGAAAATATAGGTAATAGCATCCCTGCTGTTAAAAAGGCGATCATATTAGTTGCATCCAGCAAACGAAATGCCTGTGCGTAAATACCCGACTGAACATCCCCAACTCCTTTGGGCAACATCCGTTCAATCATCACGGTATCAATACGATTATAGAACGACATCAATAATGTAAGAATGGCAAAAGGCAAACTTTTTTTAAGTATCATTAATGAAAATGCCCAATTCCATTTTAATTTAAAAGTATGTGTTTTATTAAGAATAATTAAAAATGCGGTTATTACACTTATCGAATAACCAATTGTTTGAGCATATACAAAATACATGATCCCATCAGGCTCCTTTAGCATGTCGGTTTTAAGCATTACGATACATAAAACTATCAATATTGACCGATCTAATATTGAAACAATAGCATCCGTTTTGAACAAATGTAAACCGGCCAAATTAGACCGCAGGTAATTAATAAAAAACAGCAAGAACATATTAAAGCCTTGCACCAGTAGTAATTTCATTAATCGCGTATCGTATCCTATTAAAAAGCCCGCTACTACCACCACCACAATATAAATAACGGCCAGTAATATTTTTAATGTAAATAAACCCGAAAAATGTTTGGTAAGTAAATGATTGTTCTGAGCTATATTCTTGTTATTAAAATTGGTAATACCAAAATCAAGAACAATGGTAAGTAGGAAAGAAAAATTGAAAATGGCAAAATAAATTCCATAACTGGCCGCCCCAACTTCGTTTTGCACCTGCGTTTCAAACCCTAAAATATAAATGGATTTTATGAATAAATTCATAAAAAGTAAAAAAGCAAGATTGGCTACAAATTTCTTTTGCATCAGACGAAAAGGTTACTAATAACGAATAAAAAAAACGAATTTACGAATCTGTTGTTACTAGTAATGAATAAAAAATGAATTTATATTGTAGTTAACAATTTTAAAAACACAAAAGATTACACCGACACATTGCAAATAGGCAATTGGTGTAATCTTCCTGAAATCTACGTAATCCCTCTGTCAGCAGGGAGAAATATGAAATTTTGAGTTTTGGCTTTAGTGTTATCAAATTTGACCAATTTATTATCTTGAACTATAAATGTTGTATAGTTCAATTGCTGGAATAGCTCAAAACATTTTTCGCGGTTTTCGTTTTCCCAAAGTTCGGCATATACAATGGGTTTGTTTTTAATTAAAAGAGCTTTGGCCCCCTCCAAAACAAAATATTCAAAATTTTCTACGTCAATTTTTATTGCACTGATGCGTTGCGGAGCATTTAACAACACTTCTATATTATCCAACTTTTTTAAAGGCACTTTACAACGTTCGCCTTCATTATTTTCAGTGATACTGCTGTGCACCACATGGCTCAAGCCTTGCATCCGCACAGAACTGATCACAGGCATTACCATTTCTACTTCCCCTTCTGTATTTCCCAGCGCAACTTCAAACAACTGAACGTTGTTTAATTTAAAATAATTTACAATTCGCTTGAATGTGGTAATATTATTCGACATTGGTTCAAAACTATAAACGGTAACTCCTTTTATAGAACGAGCTAAATGCACCGTCATAATGCCAATATTAGCACCAATATCCAGCACAGAAGTGTTTTCAGGTATTAAATTCAAAAACTGAAAAAAATCCTTTTCATTTTTATCACGTTTAAGAGTATAGATCTTAAACAATGAAAAAACAAAAAGATAGTTTTTAAAACCCAATATTTTATGAAGTATGAATTTAATTGCGTTTTTCATTCGGGTTGTAAAAGTATTGTTTTTTATGAAATAGGTGATAATTTCTAACATTAATGCACCCAAGCGAGTATGTTTTGATCATCGATGCCCTCCGATTAGCTTTTCACCTGCGATAGTAAAAGGGACCGATCACCCACAATTTATGAACAAGAACCTAATTCTCTTCAAAAAACAAAGGAACCACAGAGAGGATATTTTTTTGTATTTTCGTTTCGAAAAAAAAATAAAAAACATTGGAAATAGTTGTAAATACACGCTTACTCCTGAAAAACAAACTGGAAGGTATTGGTTGGTTTTCATACGAAACACTTAAACGTATCACCACCGGTAATCCTAACCACCATTTTATTTTTTTATTCGACCGTGATTTCGATGAAGATTTTATTTTTTCAGATAATATTACTCCTATTGTTCTTTCACCGCAAGCACGCCATCCATTGCTATTCTATTGGTGGTTTGAATTTTCGGTCGCTAATTTTTTAAATAAATATAATCCCGATGTATTTGTTTCTCCTGATGGTTATTTGTCGCTCAATACCAAAGTGAAACAATTAGCGGTAATTCATGATTTGAACTTTGAACACCATCCCGAAGATGTACCTTTTTTAGTTCGTAAATACTACAAACATTTCTTTCCGAAATTCGCTCACAAAGCCACGAGAATAGCTACTGTTTCGGAATATTCTAAAAACGATATTATAAAAAATTACCAGATCGCCCCTTCAACTATTGATGTGGTGTATAACGGCTGCAACGAACTTTATGAGCCTGTAAATGAAACGATTAAGCAACTAACTAAACAGAAATTTTCCAGCAATTGCGCTTATTTTTTGTTTGTTGGTGCCTTACATCCACGCAAAAATATTTCGCGACTTTTTGAAGCGTTTGATAAATTTAAAAGCACACGATCAAGTGAAGTAAAAATGCTGATAGTAGGTGAAAAATATTACTGGACAAGGGAAATAAAGCAGACCTATATCAATATGAAATTCAGAGAGGATGTCATTTTTACCGGGCGCTTGTCTACCGAAGATTTAAAAAATGTATTGGGTTCAGCACTGGCAATGACCTATGTCCCTTATTTTGAAGGGTTTGGGATACCTATACTGGAAGCCATGAATTGCGGTATACCTGTAATTACAAGCAATGTAACATCCATGCCCGAAGTAGCTAAAGATGCTGCACTCCTGGTCGACCCATTTTCAACAGATTCTATCGCCAATGCAATGCTATCTCTTTATGAAGATCAGGATTTGCGAAACTCATTGGTTCTAAAAGGAAGGAAGCGAAAGCTTGATTTCAGCTGGGATAAAACTTCCACTTTATTATGGGAGAGTATTGAACATACTGCAAATTCCTAGCTTATACCTGACCACTCCATTTTCTACCGGCAAAAAGTTTATAGAAGCCAATAAAACAATGCTTTTTTATTCAGCGAAAATATACTATATTCGCATATTCAAAAGTATCCCAAAAATAGTATCTCTTTTTTATTTGTTTCAATACGATGGATCCATTTAATAAAATTCAGTTCAAATCAAGATCAAAAATAGTGATAAGATATGTTTCATTGAAAAACCCATTGGTCATCAGTAAAGTATGTATTTTAATAAATGTGTGAAATTAAAATACAAATTGATGAAAATCCTATTAAAAGCTATGTACTTCCTTTCAGCCCTGAGTAATAAACATTCCTTGGAAGCTATTCCCCGTTTAAAAAAACACTTTTTTTTTAATGAAGTACAGGTAAGGCCAAAATCTATTCATTTCTTACTCTCCTGTATTTTAATTTCATCTGTTTTTTTATTTTCCAGTCAAAAAACAAACGCTAACAATGAACATAACCGCACCATCGACTCCTTACAAAGTATTTTAAAAGACGCTAAGGAAGATACCAACAAAGTAAATGTTTTAAATGAATTGAGTTTTGCATCGAGAAAAAAATCGGCAGACAATTCAATTCAATTTGCGGAAGAGGCATTAAAATTATCTACGAATTTATCCTTTAAAAAAGGAATAGCAAAGTCACTTACAAACCTTGGACTTACATACAGATCAAGCAACAATATTGAAAAAGCAATAGAATACCATTTACAATCCTTAAAGATCCTTCACGAAATAGATAATAAAAAAGAGATCATTACTACCCTAACAAGTATTGCAGATCTGTATTTAAAACAAAATAATTTTAATAAAGCAATGAAGTTTTACATTGATGCTTTAAAATTATCTGAAGAGATCTCGGCAAGTTCAGAAGCCCCGGAAAGTATCAACAGGCATATCGAAGATAAAAAACAAGAGGCTGGATTGATCTATTTAATAGGGCAACTTTATCAAAATCAGAACAATTATGATGGAGCATTAAAATATTTTTTCAGAGCGCTTAAAATATATGAGAAAATTAATGATGAAAACAGCATAGCGGATGGATATGTTTCAATTGGTATTGTTTTATACGAAAAAAACAATCTGGGTAAATCTCAAACCTTTGTTTATAAGGGTTCTCACCCCGAAGCAATGGATTACCTAACCAAAGGAAGAAAAATTCATCTAAAAAACAACAATAGGAATGGCATCATCCGGTCTGATAATTATTTAGCATGTATCTATGCCGGGCAAGAAAAATTTGGTGAAGCCCTTGAATTTGCATTTGAAGGTGTAAAGTACTCTACTGAGGTTGGTAATAAAAAAATGAGAACATCGCTTTACGGCACCATTGGTGATATTTATTACTCACAAGGGAATTACAAAACGTCAATTGAATATCTTGATAAATGTTATGAGGGTGCTAAATCATTCAGTGACAAAAATTATATCAAAGATCTATACCTGAACTTTGCCAGCGTTTATGCAAAACTGGATAATTATCAAAAAGCGTATGAATATCATACGCTCTATACCGGAATGAAAGACGCTTTGCTAAAGGGGAGATCGAGCAAGGAGATAGTGGAGATGAGCGCTAAGTACGAAAGCGAAAAAAAGGACAAAGAACTCATAGAAAAAGATGCAAAAATAGCTAAACAACAGGCGGAAACTCAAAATCAGCAATTTCAGAGAAACGCTTCTATCATTGGTTTAGGCTTAGTGCTGATACTCATTTTTTTTATACTTAGGCAGTACCGAACAATTACAAAACAGAAGGAAGATGTTGAGAAATCGTTTAAAAACATTTCCATTTTAAGCCAAATTGAACAAGAAATAACGTCCTCTCTTTCTGTTGAAAAAATAATTGAAACCGTTTACGAAAATGTAAACCAATTAATGAGGGCAGATGTTTTTTGTATCGGTATTCCTAATAGAGCTAAAAACACTATTGATTTCCCCGGTTTCATTGAAAAGGGGAAAAAGTATGATAGCTCCTATGATCTAAATGATAACACACGCTTTCCGGTTATATGTTTCAACAATGCCCAGGAAATTTTTATTAACGACTTGCGGAAAGAATATAAAAAATACATCCCATATATTCCAATTCCGGTGGTTGGAGAACGCCCTGAATCCCTCATATATTTACCATTATTTTCTCACGAGAAAGTAATTGGTGTGATCACTGTGGAAAGCTTCAGTAAAAATTCCTATACCGCACACCATCTCGATATGCTTAGAAAATTAGCAATATATATTGCCATTGCAATAGAAAATGCACAGCTATACGAAAATTTGGAGGAAAAAATTGAGGAACGGACCGAAGAAGTATTGAAACAAAAAGAAGAAGTAGAAAAATCATACGAAAATACAAAGTTGCTTAGTAATATTGGAAGAGAGATCGGTTCAGTATTGTCGGTTGAAGAGATCATCAATAAAGTATATCAAAATATTAATAAATTAATGGATGCTTCTGCATTCGGTATTGGAATCTATAATATAGCTGAAAACCGGCTTGATGTATCCGGGTTTATTGAAAAAGGACAAAAACTACCTTTTTTTTATTACGAATTAATTGATGAAAAACGGCCCGCTGTTTGGTGTTTTAAAAAACAAAAAGAATTTATTACCAATGATTTCAGAAATGACTACACGAGCTTTTTTCCAGGTAAAACATTGCCTTTTACAAAAGAAGGCGATCTGCCGGAATCACTCGTCTATCTCCCTCTTTCTACTGCCAATAAGCAGATAGGAGTAATTACAGTTCAAAGTTTTAAAGTAAATGCATACTCTGAATATCAACTTGACATTCTCAGAAATCTTGCGATCTATATAGTAAACGCACTCGAAAATGCCCACCTGTATAAGGGTATGGAAGAGGAGGTAAAATACAGAACACAGGAGGTTATTAAACAAAAAGAAGAACTGGAGATCTCCCGTAATAATTTAAGTGTATTAAGTGAAATTGGGCAGGAGCTTACTTCTACCCTCGATTTCGAAAGTATCTTCAGCAAACTGCATGAAAACATTAACCGGTTAATGATCGCTGAAACATTTGGCGTTCGTATTTATCATCCCGAAAATAATACAATAGAAATTAAATACGAATATGATAAAGGTAAAAGAGTGGAACCTTTTTCCTTTAACATGGAAAACAATGACAATTTATCCGTTTGGTGCATCAAGAACAAAAAAGAAATATTTATTAACGACAATCAGAACGAATATAAAAAATACGTTAATAATATCGTAATAATAAATGGTGAAATGACCCACTCCTTATTATTGTGCCCAATGATCTTAAAAGATACTGTACTCGGAGTAATAACAGTTCAGAGCTATCATAAAAACTGCTATACCGAGCATCATCAAAAAATATTGAAAACTCTTGCAAATTATACTGCAATTGCTTTGGAAAATGCTCAACTGTACGAAAATCTCGAGGCAAAAATTGAAGAACGAACCATAGAAGTTCTAAAACAAAAAGAAGAGGTAGAAAGATCCTACGAAAACACAAAACTGCTTAGTAATATTGGCAGGGAGATCACCTCTGTTTTATCCGTTGAAGAAATTATTAATAAAGTATATGAAAATGTAAATAAATTGATGGATGCTTCCGCATTCGGTATTGGACTTTACGATAAAACGAATAAACGCCTTCATTTTTCGGGATTAATTGAAAAAGGTGAAAAATTACCCACTCATTATGATGAATTGGCTGATGAAAGCCGACCGGCAGTTTGGTGTTTTAATAAACAAAAGGAATTATTTACAAATAATTATCACAACGATTATAATTTATACTTCCCGGGTGAAGAAAAGCCATTACCTAAAGAAGGCGTTAGTTCAGAGTCATTAATTTACCTTCCACTATCCACTTCTACTAATCAAATTGGAGTTATCACTGTTCAAAGTTTTAAACAAAACGCGTACACCGAATATCACCTCGATATCCTCAGAAATCTTGCTGTTTATGTTGTAAACGCCCTGGAAAATGCCAATATGTACCAAAACATGGAGGAAAAGGTTAAATACAGGACTCAGGAAGTTATTAAACAAAAAGAAGAACTTGAAATTTCGCGTAACAATATTAATGTGTTAAGTGAAATTGGACAAGAGATCACCTCATCTCTTTCCATTGAAAAAATAATTGAAAAGGTTTATGAAAATGTAAATAAACTAATGGATGCCTCCGTATTTACAATTGGAGTATACAATGAAGCAGAAAAAAGATTGGATTTTATTGGAACGATAGAAAATGGTGAAAAAATACCTTTTCAATCGATTGGGGTTGAAAGTAGTGATCGATTACCCAGCTTATGTTTCAATGAAAGTAGAATCATTTTTATAAATGAACACCAAAAAGAATATAAAAAATACTTACCCAATCTTCTTGCTCCAATAGCAGGACTTGCTTCAGAGTCTATAATTTATATTCCCCTTATAACAAAGGGCAAATCAATTGGTGTTATTACCGTGCAGAGTGCACGAAAAAATGCATTTACGGAGTATCATTTGAATATCCTGCAAAGTATGGCTATTTATGCCGCTATTGCGATAGAAAATGCACAGCTTTATGAAGACCTGGAAGTAAAAGTAATAAAACGGACTGATGAAGTGCTAAAGCAAAAAGAAGAGGTAGAAAGATCTTATCAGAACACTAAACTCCTTAGTGATATTGGAAGAGAGATCATTTCAGTTTTATCAGTTGAAGAAATTATCAATAAAGTATATGAAAATGTAAATAAACTAATGGATGCTTCCGCATTTGGCATTGGTATTTATAATGAAGTTGAAAAACGAATTGATTTTTCAGGATTTATTGAAAAAGGAGAAAAGCTTCCATTCTATTTTAATGAATTACACGATGAAAGCCGGCCATCCGTTTGGTGTTTTAAAAAGCAAAAAGAAATATTCATTAATGATCTTGTTAAAGAATACAATGATTATTTCCCAGGAAGAAAAATTCCGGAACCTAAAGCAGGGGAACAGTCCGAATCTATTATTTATCTTCCCATTTCAGCAGGAAATAAGCACGTTGGTGTGATCACTGTTCAAAGTTTCAAACCAAATGCCTATAGCGAATATCAATTGAATATTCTAAGAAATTTAGCGGTTTATGTAGTTAATGCACTTGAAAATGCACGTCTTTATGAAACCATGGAGGATGAAGTAAAAACACGAACACTTGAAATTGAACAACAAAACGATGAGTTGGCACGACTATCCATTGTTGCGAGTGAAACCGATAATGGGGTTTTAATTTTTGGTGCCACCGGTGAAATAGAATGGGTAAATTCAGGATTTACGCGCCTTCAGGGCTATGGTTTAGAAGAACTTAAACAAAGAGGTAACACATTAGAAAAGATCAGTCATAACCCCGATATAAAAAGCTTAGTTCATGAGTGCATTGTAAATAAAAAATCATCAATGTATCAGGCATTAAACATTACTAAGGACGGCACAGAGCTTTGGGTGCAAAGTTCCCTTACACCTATCCTGGATGAAGAAGGTAATGTTAAAAAATGGGTGATCATTGATATTGATGTTACTGCACGTAAGAAAGCAGAAGATGGTATCAGGCAGCAAAACGAAAAAATAACTGACAGCATCAACTATGCAAAAAGTATTCAGGAAGCCCTGCTTCCGCCAATAGATGAAATACAAAAACACTTACCGGAATCCTTTATTTTATTTAAACCAAAGGATATTGTTAGTGGTGATTTTTATTGGATCTACGAAGACAAAGAAAGGATTTTTATCGCTGTTGCAGATTGTACCGGGCATGGAGTACCGGGCGCTTTTATGTCCTTAATGGGCAATAATTTTCTTAACGATATTATTAAAGTGAAAGGTAAGCATAGGCCTTCTGAAATTCTGGATGAATTGAATATCCAAATTTTGAATACGCTTAAACAAAATAGTAAAGAAACATCCGTAAAATATGGAATGGACATTGCCCTTATAAGTTTGGAGTTCGGACTTGATGGTTTGGAGAGCGCTTCCAAACTCCAAACTCCAAACACCAAACTCCTCACAAAGTTACAATTTGCCGGTGCACATAGCCCTTTGGTTATTTTCAGAAATAATGAATGTATAGCTATTAAAGGCGATAAGCGATCAATTGGAAGCTATCAGAAAGATGAAACACAAGGCTTTACCAATCACCCTTTGCAACTAATGAAAGGCGATATGTTATATTTATTTTCGGATGGTTATGCCGATCAAATGGGAGGCCCCGAAAACAAAAAAATGTTTTCCCAACCTTTCAGAGATATCCTTCAATCAATTTGCACGCTGGAAATGACAGAACAAAAGAAAACACTTGATAAAACAATTACCACCTGGAAAGGGGGATTAGATCAAACAGATGATATTTTGGTGCTCGGCATCCGTATATGATATCAGGAAAATGAAACCCTATCAGGATCGAAACGTATAAGAATTAATAAGGTATGCCTAATCAAAACCCTTTCAACTGGCACCAATTTGGTGAAATTCAATTGCCGGAGGTTAAATCTTAAAAAAAATGAGTAAAAAAATTAAAAATACAATTTGCAGCCCCACTTTCATGGGATTCAAGGGGATTTGTTTAGGCTTGTTTATTCTGCTTGTTTTTTTCTCAACAGGGGATGCTCAAACATTAAAACGCCAATGTGTAGCAAGCACAGGCAGTTATGTTTCCGAAAATGGGGTTACACTGCAGCAAACAATAGGACAACCTTACGGTACATCCCCCTATTACAGCAATACAACACGATTTACTCCTGGCTTTCTTCAACCCGTTTTCAGGATCGAAAATATCAAATCAAGTATTGATGCAACAGTATTTCCAAATCCAACCTCCAACCAGGTAACGATTGAATCAACAATAATACTGGAAAATGTAGTTATTCAAATAGTAGATATCACCGGGAAAATACTTCTGAACCTAAAAATAGCTGAGTTTAAAACGTATACAATTGATTGTTACAATTGGTCAACCGGTGCTTATGTGATCTCTCTGGCTGATTCTAAAAACAGTCTGTATTCATCAAAATTAATTATCACAAGATAAAAAATATGAAGCTTCACTACTTGAAATCCATTCTTTTATTTCCAGTACTATTTTTTGTAATGCAGTCAACCGCGCAATCCAACGTAACATTTGATGCAGGACAAGTGTTTTCAACATTTAAATTTACAGATGCTTTGGGCGATAAGGAAAAGAGCCTATCCAATAATATTTCAGGCTGTTTTAGTTTAGGCTATCAATATGTATTAAATAATGGCTTATTTATTCGGGTCAATGCGGGAATGCGCAAAGCCGGTGCATCCATGGTTGTTGACGAAACAAATATCAATTGGAATATTCAATATGCAGATATGAATCTGGGTTTAGGGTATATGCTTAACAAGTGGCGATTAAAACCTTATTTTTCCGCATCCCCCTATTTTGGTTATATGCTAAAAGCGGATCAAACAATTGGGCCCGACACGTATGATATAATGGAGAGCAAATCGATAAAAACCACAGATTACGGTTTGTTTTTTTCTCCCGGCTTTAAAATAGCACTTTCAAATTTGGTTTCCTTTTATGCCGAATATAAATACATTTTAGGATTACAGAATTTAGAAAAATCAAATCAGAAATCATTCAATCGTGGGTTTTCAATTAATTTAGGAGTATCTATTGCATTAATAAAATACAATTACGTAACTTCTAAATAATACCAGTTCCTTACCCGGTATACCTTTATCATTGAAAGTTCGTATTCTGCAATAATTAATTGCAAATTATTATATCGAAAATACATAGCACTATGAAACATTTATCAACAAGCCGGTTACAGCCTTTTGGCAGATGGTGGAAAGGCTCCTCAAGAATGCAAGGTTGGCTATTGGCCTTTTTTTTATTATTTATCTGTCAGATCGCATCTGCCCAATTAAGAGGATTAAATTATCAGGCCATAGCTATTGATGAAAATGGAAAAGAAATTGTTGGGATGGATCTTAGCGGACAGTCTATTCAAAATAAAACAATAGCAGTACGTTTTTCAATTTTAAGCGGCAGTTCCACTGGTACTGTCCTTTATCAGGAGGTTCATTCCGCCAATACTGATCGTTATGGTTTGTTTTCATTGGTTATCGGTGATGGCACGGTGAGTAATTCAGGCCAATACCAGCTTATGATCGATATTCCATGGTCGGCAGCCAACCAATTTTTAAAGGTTGAAATAGATGTTAAAAATGAAGGGAACTATAAACTGATGAGTATTCAGCAGTTCATGGCCACCCCCTATACTTTTTATGCTTTAAGATCCGATACGGCTCTTTACTCACTAAATTCAAGCAATTCAGGGGCAGCTGAAACCAATTGGGCCTTAACAGGCAATGATAGTACAATTGCGGGAACAAATTTCATTGGAACAACTGATTCTATCGATCTTGTTATTAAAACAAATAATACCGAGAAACTGAGAGTGACAACAGGGGGAAATGTTGGTATAGGAACAGCGGTTCCGGGGGCGAACCTTTCCGTAGCAGGTACATTAGGAGTTTCAGAGGCAGGAAGTGATGGTAACAGGCTAAAAATAAGCTCTTCACCTGCCGGTGCAGTGATTTTTCAAGACAACAACAGTCCCATAGTATTTAAAACCCTTACAGGCACGCATGAAAAAATGAGAATTGCTGATGATGGTAATGTTGGTATTGGTACAACAAGCCCTATACATAAGCTCGATGTGGTGGGGACAGTACATGCCACGGATTCCGCTCAAAGGGGCTCTTACCTCATACCAAGCGGGTTTGTTGGAAATGATTTTAGAATGGGCTTGGGAAACAATGCATACTGGAATGGATCGAATTGGTTGACTAAAGGTGATGGTGGTAACAATGGCGCATCATTAATTTTAGGAAGCTATGGTGTGGCACATTCTCTTCAGTTTTTTACTATCTCTTCCAACGGTGGAACTGACCAAACCATCACCAATGGAGGCTTAGCCACTTACGAAAGAATGAGAATAACCGATGATGGCAAAGTAGGTATTGGAACAACCAGCCCGGGCGCTATGCTGGACGTAGCCGGACAAATTAAAATTTCGGGCGGTTCTCCTGCTCTTGGTAAAGTACTTACTTCTGATGCTGCTGGTTTAGCTACCTGGGCCTCTCCCAATAACGGAACTGTTACAAATGTAACTGGTGTTTTACCAATTTCGGTGACAACGGGTACCACAACACCCCTTATTTCAATAGCCTCAAATACAGCCTCGAGTGATGGTGTTGTTACCTCCGGTGCCGGGCAGAATAATATGGTATGGAAAACAGATGCCTCCGGAGCGCCTGCCTGGCGGGTAGATTCAAGTTCTACCTATAATGCAGGAACAGGGTTAACGTTAACAGGGGCTACATTTAATAGTGTTTGGACAACTTCTGGTTCAGATATTTATAGTAATAATATTGGGAATGTAGGCTTCGGCACAACAACTCCTGCTGCCAAATTAGATGTTTCAGTCAACAATACAGATATCTCCACGGCAACCGTCCAAATTGCACAAGCAGGAAGCGGTGACCCACTATTATCTTTCGACATCGGGGGAGGGCTTACTACCTGGATGATTGGAGCAAATAACCTGGATGCGGATAAATTCATGATCATGAATTCAAACAACATCAGGTCAGGAAGCCGTTTCACCATTGACCAAACGGGCAATATCGGCATCGGCAATACCTCTCCGGCAGAAAAGCTTGAAGTAACTGGAAATGCAAGAGTATCCGGCTTAGCAGGAACAGGTACCCGCATGGTTCAATCAGACTTGAATGGAACTCTGGTTCCACTTACTGCAGGTACCGCCACCCAGGTTTTACTGGGTACCGGTGTATGGGGAAGTGTACCTACTACCACTGCCTGGTCACTTCTTGGCAATGCAGGAACAGTGGATGGTGTTGATTTTATTGGCACTACTGATAATATCCCATTTAATATTCATGTGAATAATCAAAAAGCAGGAAGAATTGATCACCTTCTTTTCAACACTTTTTGGGGTTATAGAGCTGGTGATGCAAATACCACAGGGGATAATAATACAGCAACTGGAATGCAGGCTCTTTATTCTAATACTACCGGGATCCAAAATACCGCTACCGGTGCGAATTCGCTTTTTTTCAACACCACCGGTAACTACAACACTGCCAGTGGCGTAAATGCGCTTTATACAAATAGTACCGGAACCGAAAATACCGCTATAGGATCATATTCACTTTCTTTAAATACTACAGGAAACTGGAATACAGCAAGTGGTTGGTCGGCACTTAAATCCAATACCACAGCAAGCCGGAATACGGCAATGGGGTACGCTGCACTTTATTCAAATACCACCGGGGACTTCAACACCGCCAATGGATTTTCGGCCCTTTTTGATAATACCACAGGTTTTCAGAACACGGCATTTGGGGCAAGTTCGCTTCGTTCTAACACTACCGGATCTTACAATACTGCCAATGGAATACAGGCGCTTTTTACCAATACTACCGGATATCAAAATACCGCCATGGGTTCGAATGCACTTTTTTTTAATACTACCGGTTTCTATAATACGGCCTTTGGTGACAACTCTCTTCATGATAACAGCACCGGAACTCATAATACAGCCACAGGGGTACAGGCTCTTTATGCTAATACTACAGGGATTCAGAATACGGCCACCGGAATGAATACACTTCGTTTCAATACCACAGGAAATTATAATACTGCTTATGGAATACAAGCGCTTTACACGAACACTACCGGAATCAAAAATTCAGGTAACAGTGCCTATTCCTTGTTTTCCAATACTATCGGAAGCAGCAATACTGCAAATGGATTCCAGGCGCTTTATTCTAATGTGGCAGGCTCAAATGCTACAGCAATAGGAGTAAATGCCATGCAATACGCAAATAATACTTCTACAGCCTATGATAACACAAATGTGGCTGTTGGATTTGAAGCAATAAGAGGTTCAACCACAGCTGCCCTTAATGTCGGAATTAATAATACCGCAGTTGGTTACCAGGCATTAAAATTTAATGTTTCGGGAAGTCAAAATGTCGCCACCGGATACCAGTCATTATATTCAAATACAGCAGGGATCAATAATACCGCTTATGGATTTAGATCACTTTATCTCAATACGTTTGGTTCCTTTAATACCGCTCTTGGAGATAGTGCACTTTATTCCAACACTACTGGGATTTACAATACAGCTACCGGATTGAGTACACTTTATTTTAATACCAGCGGACAGTACAATACGGCCACCGGAGGAGGGGCGCTTCATTACAATACCACAGGGGAATACAATACAGCTACCGGTGCGGGTGCGCTTGCCTTTAACGGTATAGGAATTCAAAATACCGCTACCGGAGCCGGGGCGCTTTATACCAATTACTCAGGGAATTACAATACAGCCACAGGAAATGGATCTCTTCGTTATAATCTAACTGGCAGCAGCAATGCAGCGTATGGCGAAGACGCTCTTAAAAATAACAACATAGGGCATTCCAATACTTCAGTGGGGCGAATTTCACTTATAAGTAACATTAGTGGATTTGAAAATACCGCGGTAGGAATGGGCTCACTTCAATCGAATATTACCGGGACAAACAATTCCGCTTTGGGTTTTCATGCTTTTAATTCCGGAGCAGCTTTTTCAAACTCAACTGCACTTGGGTATGATGCCCAAATAACAGCAAGCAACTCTATTCAGCTTGGTAATACAAGTGTTACAGATGTAAAAACTTCCGGCACCTTATCTGCCAATGGTTATACAACAGCTTTTAGTTCAAAAAGCTCGGCTTATACATTAACAGCAGTGGATGATATCGTTTCTGTAACTGGTACTACTACAATTACGCTGCCAACTGCTGTGGGAATTGCCGGTAGAAAATACACAATAAAGAACATTGATGCAGCCACAACGGTTACTGTTAGTGCAAGCGGAGCTGAAACAATTGATGGCGCTCCAACAAAAGCCTTAGCACTACAATATCAATATTTAACACTATTGAGCGATGGCGCTAATTGGCTGATTGTGGCCAATAATTAAATGAACGGGTATTTGATAATAAATAGTCCTATTACGGTACCGATATATTTTTGAATTTTTAAAAGAAATTATAACTTTACAAAAAAAACATTATGGCATCTATATCCACCGCTTTTGAAGCTCATCAGATAATGAGCGAAAAAAACACCTTAATCGCCTTTACAGGACATTTCGATCACCTTTTAACAACTTTACTATTACTGAATATTAAGAACAAATTAAGCGCATTAGAATCCACCACCGGCATTGATAGAAAAGTATATAGCATATTGGTTGAAAGCATCGAAAATGTCAGCAAACATTCATGCAAAGGAGATCAAACACAAAATATTGCAATTTTACTTTTAAGTAAATCGGACGACAAGTATACCATTGTAACGGGGAACCATATAACAAATGATGAAATTCCTGCCTTACAGGAAAAATTGGAGACCGTTTTAAAACATAATCAGGCAGAATTAAAACAGCTATACCGTGAACAAATTCTATCGAAACGCACGGATGATAATAATGCCGGTTTAGGAATAATTGATATGGCGATCAAATCCGGTAATATGATAAAATACGAATTCAAAAAGCTTACTGACGACACCTCGTTTTATCTTTTACAAATAGAAATAAATATTCACAAACCCGTGTTGAACGAAGTCGAATTGCAAATTCAACAATAAACGGATATGCCCGGGATACAAACTAAACCAAAAACTGAACCACTGTGCACTGAATTGCAGAGGTTCAAAAAATAAAATAATGAAATTATTTTT
>JAZJZM010000016.1:0-35612 GCA_040389865.1 Bacteroidota bacterium
CCCTGATAAACTTGATAAGATTGAATACTTTAAAGGTTTCGGACAGTAGTGTTTTCAAAACCTGTCAGGTTTAAAGCCTTTTAGACGTAAATTATTGGGATTAATTTGTAACAAGTGTGGTATTAGTTGGACTCCTTGGGAGTCCTATATTTATAGACAATCGTTGTGCTATAAACATCCGACCCCCAGCGGGGTCGAACAACACTTGTGAGGGAATAATAATAGGGGTTAGGCTTCAGTTCGATTGAACTCAGATTAAATTGAACAGCCTTTTTTAGTGTGAACTCTCCTGAATAACGGAAACTGGCGGTTCCATAACATGGCCACATTTTTTGCAGGTACGCAAATCCACATTTCCGTAAAATTCTTTGAAAGTTTCCTGAAACTGGGTCATAATATTGGTTAATGGAAAATATTTTTCATACAACTTGTTATTGCACTTTTCACAGAACCACAATAAACCATCTTTCTCATTATCTCTGCGTTTGCGCTCCATCACCAAACCAATGGTGTTTGCTCCCCGTTTTGGGTTGTGTGGCACTTTTGGTGGTAATAAAAATATATCACCTTCCTTAATTGGTACAATAACGGCCTTCCCTTCATCCTGAATTTGCACCTCAATATCACCTTCCAACTGATAAAAAAACTCTTCACTTTCGTTATAATGATAATCCTTACGTGAATTTGGGCCACCAACTACCATTACAATAAATTCGGTATTTTCATACACTACTTTATTGCCTATAGGCGGCTTTAATAAATGGCGATTTTCATCGATCCACTTTTTAAAATTTAAAGGATGTTGAGTGGGCATGTTTTCATTTTAGAATTTGTCAATTTGATTTTAGATTTAAGAGCCAAGAACCAAGATTGCTTTATTTCTAAAATGGGCACCATCATGAATCTTGATTCTTAACTCTTGTTTCCTTTTAAATTTTAACCGTCAATTGTAAAATAAAAACACGTGGTGGCAAAAGATCTGCCGGGCGTCCCATCACTTCACGATTAAATATATTGTTCACTACAAACGCGATCTTAGACGTTTTATGCATCTGGTATGCTATTCTAAAATCAACTATTGCATCGCCTTTATCATGTTCGGAACGGTATTTTTTCATTCCCGGGAAATTACCTTCGTTATCTCCAAAAACCTTGTCAATATTTTCCATATAACTATTAGCACGCACACTTACCCCTGTACTCCATTTTTTGTATCCAAACTGAATATCCGCTTTTCCACTGTGCTGATAACGGTATTTCAACAAATCTGTGTTTGATGTATTTCTCGCAGTATCAATTGCGGGATCAAAATCTGTTTGACGTGGATCAATATACGTATATCCAAATAAGGTGGTTACATCAACAGGCCCCATTTTCCCCTCTCCCATAACGGATAGCTCAACACCACGGATACGGGTGTTACCAATATTTTGCGATTGGAAGCCTAAGCCCAGTAATTGTGGAGTGTTAGCAGGTAATACAGTTGGACCGTACTTTCCAAAAGTAAACTCCATCATGTTTCTGTACTCTGTCCAAAATGCAGCCACATCCACATAACCTTTCCACTGACCGATCCGAACACCTTGTTTTATGGCAATTTCAGCACTCCAGCCACTTTCTGGTTTTAAACTATCGTTAGGGTAAATATCCAATCCGCTGGCACTGGTACGAATAAAACGCTCAGCAACTGAAGGGAAACGAAAACCTTGTCCGAAAGAAGTTCTAAGATAGGTATACTCCATCAATCGGTAGTTTGCACCGGCACGCATCACCGGCTTTACCGGAGAATTTTTTACGATCGGTCTCGCAGCATCTCCTAACCAATTAATACTTTCTCTTGTTTCAACTGTATCGGTTTTAAAATATTCACCACGTATTCCAAAGGATAAGGACAAGCGATCGATTTTTTTATCGAATTGTGTAAATAAGGACGCATTAGTACTGTAGTGATTCCCATACATCTCCGCATGAACTTCGCCATAGTTAAACACTGTACCAACTGTCCAGGAAAGTCCGTTTGCAAATTTCTTTTGATATTGATATTCTGAATAATAAACATCCCCTCTTGATTGTTGATTGGTATTGTTTAAATTTTCGGTTCTGAAAAAACGTGTTCTTAAGGAATGGCGTCCATTCTTTTTTGTAGTATAATTAAGGAATGGATCAACATTGGTGCGGAAAGTAGTATAGTTACTCACTTTGCCACCTTGAGGATATAAAGCAGAATCAGGATGAGCCCACAAAATGAACAAACCTCCTTTTGTACTAACCCTGTTTGCATTTACACCAACCTGTAAACCCGGTATATTTTTAAAACGATAACGTAAATTGGTATTGAAACGGTAACGTTGTTCTGTATTCAGATAGCGGAATCCATCATCGTCAAATAAATTAGCCCCAATTACCAGATCCAGGTTCCCTATCTTTTGCAAATGCGTAACATTTACACTGCTATAGGTTGGGTTGCCATCAGTCCACCATACAAGCTCTCTGCGTTTTGGTTTATCATAAATACCTGACATAAAATTAATTCTTGTTTCAGGATCCGTTTTTGCATAAGCGGTACGAAAATTAATTACACCATTCATTGCTGCTGATCCAAACAATGCTGATGATGCACCTTTGATAACTTCTATCTGTTCGCAATTTTCAATCGGCAATGACGACCATTTCACATCACCTGCATCTGCTGCAAGCATTGGCATTTCATCAACCAATAAAAGCACCCTACTGCCGGCACCATAGCTAAAACCACTACCACCACGTATGTTCGCTTGTCCATCAATTACATTCACTCCGGGAACCTGATCAACCGCTTTATCAATCGACACAAGGGCTTTGCTTTCAATTAATGCCGGTTTTAAAACCTCCATCGAAACAGTAACCTCCTTCAGATTTTGTTCAAATCTTCCTGCGGAAACTACCACAATATCTAATGTTTTAGAATCCGGTTCCAAAACAATATTCATTTGGATGGTATCATTATCCTTTGCGTCAATATTTTTGATCTGTGATTTATACCCTACATATTTAAATTCAACTTTATGTTTGCCCGCTGGCATTTTAAAAAAATAAGAACCACTGATATCAGTGGCTGTTCCGGTGGTCTCATCCACCACTACGCTGCCGCCAACAATAGTTTCTTTGGTTTTTGAATCGGCAATTGTCCCTTTAATAAATGCTTCCTGCGCAAAAATGGTGCCTGCAACCGGAATAAAAAACAGTAGAGTGAAAATTTTTTTCATAGTTTATTTTTTGAAACCCTCGAATTTAAACGCTTTTAGGTCGCCTTTACAAAGGAAACATTATGCGGTTCGATGAATTATTTTTTAATTACTAAAAATATTTGCTTCTTAATTTTTTTACTTTTGTTTAAAACAATAGTGCAATATACAAATTATTGCATTTCAAAAAAGCATGCTCGAAAATTTAAAATATAAAATTGCACTTACACTTATTCCCAACATCGGGGATATATTGGCCAAACGTCTGGTTGCCTACTGTGGAAGCGTACAAGCCGTTTTTGAAGAAAAAAAATCCTCCCTCGAAAAAATTCCCGGTATAGGAAGCATGCATGCCAGTGCCGTTATCAACCACAGTATTTTTGAGCTTGCTGAAGAAGAAATAAAGTTCATCGAAAAAAACAATATCCAACCGCTTTTTTATTTAGACAGCAATTACCCAAAACGATTGACCTATTGTGAAGACAGCCCTGTAATGCTGTATTATAAAGGGAACATTGATCTTAATTCGGAAAAGATAATTAGCATTGTAGGAACACGCGAGGCAACCGAATATGGGAAAAAAATGTGCGAGAAATTAATTGCTGACCTGGCAGCTCACAATGTTTTGATAGTAAGCGGTCTGGCCTATGGAATTGATATTTGTGCACATAAGGCGGCACTTGATAATGGGCTGCCAACCATTTGTACACTGGCACATGGGCTGGACAGGATCTACCCTGCAATACATAAATTGACGGCTCAAAAAATGCTGGAGAATGGTGGCTGGCTTACTGATTTTACAAGTAAAACAGCACCTGACCGGGAAAACTTCCCTCGTAGAAACAGAATTGTGGCCGGCATTTCGGATGCAACAATAGTAATAGAATCAAAAAAAAGCGGGGGCTCTCTTATTACCGCTGATATTGCGAACAGCTATAACCGTGATGTATTTGCCTTTCCCGGAAGAGTGGATGACGTATGTTCGGAAGGATGTAATAATCTTATAAAACAAAATAAGGCAGCACTGATACAATCCGCAGCAGATCTGATCTATATTTTGGGCTGGGAACAGACTAAAAATAGTAAGGCACCACAACAAAAGAAATTATTTTTGGAACTAAGTGCGGATGAAGAAGTAGTAGTGAATGTTTTAAAAGAAAAAGATTCAGTAACAATTGATGATCTGTGCTTTGCCACTAAGCTGCCAATGAGTAAGGTGTCGGGCTTATTGCTTACACTTGAGTTTTCCGGGATCGTGAAGTCCCTTCCGGGGAAGGCTTATCGGTTGAATTAGATTAAAAAGTTAAAAGTTTTTAAAGTGAAAAATCAAAAGACTTTCTTCTACTTTTAAATTTTATTCTGTTGTTAATTTTCTTTTAAGTTTTTACTTTTTTCTCTTTTAACTTAAACATAAAAATGCCACACGCAGAATTCAAAAAAATAAAAGTACATTATACTGATACCGGTAAAGGCCGCGTAATTGTATTGTTACATGGCTTTTTGGGTTCACATGAAATTTGGAGCGAGTTTACAAAAAAGCTATCGAAAAAATTTCGTGTTATTGCAATTGATCTTCCAGGGCATGGTAAAACGCCTTCTATCGGCTATTATCACAGCATGGAATTGTTAGCACAGAGTGTAAAAGCGGTTCTTGATAAAGTTGGAGTGAGGCGTTATGTAATTGCAGGGCACTCGATGGGAGGATATGCAGCATTGGCTTTTGCTGAACTTTATCCCGAAAATGTAAGTGGATTATGCCTGTTTCATTCTACATCCATTTCCGATCCGGAACAAAAGAAAAAAGACAGGGAACGTATCATTCGCCTTGTTAAAAAAGAGCACAAACATTACATTAATGACGTAGTAACATCATTATTTGTTCCCGAAAATTTAGACAAAATTAAACCCGAGGTAGAAAAAGTAAAACGTATAGCAGCCGTTGTTTCCAAACAATCCATCATTAACAGCCTGGAGGGAATGAAGGAACGCAAAAGCCGGGATATGATCTTGAAGTTCGCTGATTATCCTGTGCTGTTTATTATTGGTAAAAAAGATACGGTAATTAATTATGAAGCCATGTATCCGCAAATAGGGTTGTGTATGTATCCATCCGTTTTGATGCTTGAAGATGTTGGACACATGGGCTTTTACGAAGCTCCTAAAGAAACTGGAAACGAACTGGAAGCGTTTGCGATGCGTTGTTTTAGGAATCAGTTTTGAGATTACGGATAACGGTTACCAATAACGAATAAAAAACGAATTTACGAAACTGTATGTTAAAAAAAACAGCAAACTCTATTTCGTAAATTTGTAATGATTCGTTTATCCGTAACTGGTAAATTTGTAAAGATTCGTTTATCCGTAACCAGTAAATTCCTTATTTAGGCGAAACAATAAACGCATCAGGAAATCCCGCTTCACGAATTTTTGACAGAAGTAATTTTGCATCATCATAGGTATTAAATCCATTGATCCGCACTTTAAAGACACTTCCTTCATTAACAATTACAACCGGTTGTTTAAAAGCTTTTTTAAGAGATGCTTCGGTTGCCTTAGCTTTTGACAAATGACTATTTACACTCACCTGTATAGCAAAAGCTCCTGTCTTAGTTATTACGGGAGTTATAACAGGCGTAACAATTACCGAATCGATACGTTTTGGCACAATGACCTCTGGTTTAACAGTATCCGGAAGTGTATTGGGTATTTCTATTTTTAAATTTTTTTTCGAAGAAACTGTTGAAACCGCAATAATTTGAATTTTGCGTTCAATGGCTGCTGCAGGATTAAAAATAGAATTTTTAGTATCGTAATAATCATCACTCACATTAGGGCGGGCTTTTAATTCACCAATATCTTCATTAAAAAAAGCGATGCTGGCTTCGTTCTCAACCTCATCCGCCTTCGGCACCTTCTCCAGTTGGAGAAGGGAATCGGAAGTTTTTTTATTCGCTTTATTAACATAGGGTACAAATATTCCATTTTCGTATTCCATAAAATAGTTGCGAAGACTTGATATTCTTCGTTTTGCAAGGTTTACATTGTAATCAGTTGAAGCAAGCGGACTGCAATATCCTTTCATGGTGATGCTTACTTTTTCACCATCTTTTAAAACCTTTAACATCAATTGAGCAAACTTTTCGAGGTCATGCATTCCTGCATCTACAGAGTCTTCAAACAATACATCAATATCATTATTTGCACGGTCCAGATCTGTTCCTTTTGCACCTTTCGAATATTCTTTTTTATATAGATCACGCATTGCAGAATAATCTTCATAGGTCTTTTTATAATTCTTTGTTGTGGTTATTGCCAACGTTTTTTTGTCGGGTTCATCATTATGGAAGTACAAGGTAAGCGGAACAAGTAGTTTCATCTCGGCCACAAAAATTTGTGTACTATCCACCTTTTTAGGCGGTTCCTCAATGCCGGGAACTCCCGGAATTTTAAACATGTAAATATCATTGCAACAACTTTCTTTTTCTTCAAAGAAAGAGCCCGGCCGGTTAGAGGATAAAAATGCTTCGGTTCTTTTTGAGCTGATTGAAAAATAAATATCGTTGTAACTGCTATTGACCGGAATACCTACATTTTGGGGTTCTCCCAGTTCATTGTTCTTATAATAACTTTTAAAAATATCAAAACCTCCCAATCCTTTATGCCAGGTGGAACTGAAAAACAATTCCTGGCAGGGCTTACAATAAAAGGGTGTGATCTCATCATCAAGGGTGTTTACTTTTTTACCTGCATTTATAGGCTTTCCATAACTGCCATCCGCGTTTACTTTGCTATACCAAATGTCCATTTTGCCTTCTCCTCTGGGCCTGTTAGAAGAGAAAAACAACACCTCTTCTTCTCCCAAAAAACCAATTGCAGGCTGAGTATTCGTGTAGCCTTGTGCATTTATTTCAGCCGGTAATTTTTGCAAGGCACCCCAATGGCCTGTTTTAAATTCAGAAAAATAAATTTCACAATTAAAATCCGTTGCGTTTTTCTGATCACAACGTGTAATATAAACTTTTGTATTGTCGGCATTAAAGGCCGTGTTGGCATTGTGAACACCTTCTTTATTAAAAAGTGTATCTAACTCTTTTGCTTTTTGCCATTTAATACTATCCTGGATTGCGGTATAAATTTTATTATAATTAAGATTGTTTTTTTTATCGCGATCTGTTGCATTCCGTAAGGATGAAAAATACAAAACACTATCGAGTTGAATGGGTGCATATTCCGAAACCTTACTGTTTACAGAAGTATCGAGATGAACAATAGTTATACTTTTATCGGCACTTGCAATAAGTAAATTAGCATAATCGCATGCTGCTACTTCTTGTATTGCTTTTTTTACAAAATAATCGTTTTTCTTTTTTTTGTTTTTCTTGGCGTATTTGTCAAATAATTTTTTTGCATCCTTGTATTTCCCTTTGCTCTTTTTAATGGTTGCTAACCAAAAAGGACATTCGGGATATAACTTCCCCTGTGCGTCAGTTTTATACACTTTGTTATACCAGCGGTCGGCAATATCAAAATCATAATTAAGCCTGCTTGCCTCAGCGTATTTATATTGTAATGCAATATCCATGGAATCCTGTAAAATAGCCTGGTTATAATAAATGGCGGCTCCAAAAAAATCATTATCAGCAAATGCCTTATCGCCATTCTCGATCAGCGTTTTTAATTTTTGGGCATGGAGAGCAGAACCAAAAAGCAAAAGGCTAAAAACAACAAACAAAAGGAGTGGTTTATTTGTTTTTTTGTTGCTGCTCGGAGTGTAGTTCCTATTGCGCGATACAAAAACATTATCCGCAAAGTTCGCAGAGGAAATCGCAAAGAACGCAAAGGAAAACAAAGTACTACTTTGAGAACTTTGCGTAAAACCTTCGCGAACTTTGCGGTAAAAAAAAAGCAACCGGAACATTAATGTTTTATTTTTTTCTTTAAAAATCATAAACTACATATAAATTGGACAAACACGTTTTTTGGCAACAAAAGGAACTTCCTTTTTAAAAATATAGATCACCGAAATTTCAAAACCACCGCGGTTATTGGTAGCTTCAGTGAGTTTAGAAGTATTTACATCATAACTAATGCCCACATTAAAACTTCGATATTCCATATTTGCAGCCATAATAAACGCATCTTTCATCCGATAAAAACCTCCAAGGGAAAGGGCTGTTGTCATACCATTAAAAGGTTGTAAATAGTATTTTCCAAACAAACCTAAAACGGTTTCTTTGTATTTCCCTTGTCGCTGGTGCATAATGCTGGGTACTATATCTAATTGGTACGCCACGGGAAATTCTACGATCCCATTAATTGTTGTTTTTACATCCAGCCTGATATCTTTATCATTAAAAAAAGATTGTTTCGGCCTGTTTAAATGAAAGGCGGAAGCCCCAACACTAGCCTGCATCCGTTGTGTTTTTTTCCACAAATATGTTGCCCCTCCACCCAGATCAAAATAGTTGATCCGGGTTTTACTAAAGTTTTCGCCACTGCTTAATGCCGCATTATAATTGTCACCATCATATTGATTATCAAAAGTGAGCGCATTAATATTAAAACTTTTTGTTGTAAATCCGGGTTGAACACCAATAGAAACAAAGTGTGTAGAGTCAGCACCGAGTCTTTTTATATATGCTCCGGATACACAAATTTGAGAAGTACTAAATCTGGAATCTCCTGCTTTATCCGTATTTATAAGCAATCCGAGCCCGGGAGTAGCATTTAAAAACTTCTTTTTTAATCGTGTATCAGTAGAGAGTGAATATGTTTTATACGGAACAGGAATGGCTGCCCATTGACTCCTGTGATTTCCTACAAAGCGCCAATCGCCATAAAACAGACCTGTTTGGGCAGGATTTAAATTTTGTGGCGATGAATTAAATTGCGACAAATGAATATCCTGAGCGAAGGAGGATGCAAGATGCAAGATGCAAGATGCAAGATATAATGCGCCTACTAAAAATATTTTTTTTGTTTTCATCGTCCTTCTTCTTGAATCTTAAATCTTGCTTCCTGAATCCTACCTATCTAATCAACGTAACATTCCCCTTATTAACCAGCTCGTCCTCATTAAAACATTTCGCTCTTAAATACCAGGCAAATACATCGGGATCTGATTTCGCCCCATTATACGTGCCATTCCAGCCTTTATTTTTATCTGTAGTTTCAAAGATCAGCTCACCTCTACGGTTATAAACTGCAAAATAAAGTTCCTTTATTTCTTTTCCTCTAACGTATAAAACATCATTGTTACCATCGCCATTGGGTGTAAATGTATTGGGAACAAATACATTGGCAACATCACATTCTTTCGACATCACATAAATAGTAACACTGGCTGTTTTTGGACAACCATCCGAATCCAATATCGACACCGTATATGTTGTAGTACTCTGCGGAGTGGCTATCGGATTGAAAGAGCCGGAATTATTAAGGCTTATGGATGGCAACCAGATCACTGTTAAGCTTGGATCAGTAATAGCATGAATTGTTGTTGATTGTCCCTGAACGATCGTATCGCTATCCGTTGTAGCAGCTATAGAATACAGTGCCGGGTCAGTAACATGAACTGTTGTTGTTTGATTTTGTACGCAGGTATCACCAAATACATCCACCGTTACAATACTTACAGTGTAGGTAGTGGTAGTATCCGGATTTGCAATTGGATCGGCAATAACATCATTACTTAAACCTATACTTGGCGACCACGTATATGAAATACCTCCGGAAGCAAGTAATTGCATACTGTTTCCCACACAAATAGTATCATTTGGACTAACCAAAACGGGAATTAGTGGAGCCAGATTCGCTTGTACAACAACGGTATCTTTACAACCATTTATTGTTGATGCGATCAACTGAATATCGTATGTACCAGTTGAAACATAGGTATGGATAGGGTTTTGAATGATGGATGAATCACCATCGTCAAAATACCAAAGCCATGAAAAAGGTGCAACAGCTGATGAATCATAAAAGGTAAGCTGGTTGGTACAAGGTGTTTTTACAAAATCAAAATCTGCTGTAAAATCACCGAAAACAGTTATCGTTACTATTTGTGGAGTTCCTGCACATCCATCCGGACTTGATGTTGGCGTTACCGTATAGATCACATTTTGAACTGATGTTGTATTATTTGTTAAAGTATTATTTAAAGGGCTTCCAGTTTGTGAGGTGATGCTTTCGCCTGTTGTATTTACATTGTCTGTGGCAACCCAGGAATAGATAGAGGGTACATTACTTGTTAAGGGAATATTGACTGTACCATCACTGCAAATAGAATCTGCAACAGGACTCGTGATAGTTGGTGTTGGAATTACAGTTACAGTTACAGTTTGAGGAATTCCCGGACAACCATCAAGGATCGATGTTGGTGTTACTGTATAAATTACCGATTGAATCGAAACAGAGGTATTGGTTATTAAATCAGTTAAAGGACCTCCTGTTTGTGGAGTTGTACTTTCGCCTGTTGTATTCACATTGTCGGCAGCAACCCAGCTATAAGAAGAGGCCAAAGTACTTGTTAATGGTATGCTTACGGTACCTCCATTACAAATTGTTGCACTGTTGGGACTGGTCATGTTTGATGCCGGATTTACGCTTACAGTCACGGTTTGCGGAGCGCCTACGCAACCTTCGGGGCTTGATGTTGGGGTTACCGTATATACAACTGTTTCAACCACTGCCGTACTGCTTATTATCAGATCACTTAATGGACTTCCTGTTTGTGAGGCCGTGCTTTCACCAGTTGTATTCGGGTTGTTCGAAGCGATCCATGTATATGTTGAGGCGTTGTTACTTGTTAAGGCAATGCTTACTGAATCTCCACTACAAATTGTCGCACTTGGAGGGCTGGTCATTGATGGTGCAGGATTTACAGTTACGGTAATGTTTTGCGGAGTACCTAAACAGCCATCCGGGCTTGATGTTGGGGTTACCGTATAGACAACTGTTTCAACCAACGCTGTATTGTTTATTAATACATTACTCAATGGACTACCCGTTTGTGTGGTAATACTTTCTCCTGTTGTATTTGGATTGTCGGCTGCGATCCACGAATACGTAGAGTTCACATTGCTTGTCAAAACGATACTTAAGGTACCTCCACTACAAACTGTTGCAACAACAGGGTTTGTAATGGTTGGTGTAGGAATTATTGTTACTGCCAATAGTTGCGGAATACCCGGACAAAGTCCGTTAAAAAAAGTGGGAGTAACAATATAATTTACAAATTGGATAGAAGTGGAGTTGTTGGTTATTGTATTATTCAATGGGCTTCCCGCTTGAATTGTAATGCTTTCACCAGTTGTATTTAAGTTATCTGTTGCGATCCAGGTATATGGAGAAGGATAATTACTTGTTAATGGTATGTTAAGAGTACCACCGGTACAAATGGTAGCGCTGTCGGGGTTGGTCATATTGGCTGCCGGATTTGCAGTTACTGTCAGCGTTTGCGGATTCCCTAAGCAGCCTTCGGGGCTGGATGTTGGTGTTACCGTATAGGTAATTGTTTGAACCGATGTGGTATTATTAAATATACTGTCGTTTATTGGGCTTCCAACCTGTGCGGTAGTGCTTTCACCATTCGTATTCGGGTTACCCAGCGCTATCCAGGAAAAGGTAGAGGCGTTGTTACTTGTTAAAACGATACTTAAAATACCGCCACTACAAATTGTTGCACTGCCCGGGCTGGTCATACTTGGTGAGGGATTTACTGTTACTGTTAACGTTTGCGGAGTTCCGACACATCCGTCAGGAGCGGATGTTGGTGTTACCGTATAGGTAACGGTTTGAATTGATGCTGTATTATTTGTTATCGTATTCGTTAATGGACTTCCTGTTTGTGCTGTAGTGCTTTCACCTATTGTATTCAGGTTATCGCTTGCAAACCACGAATACGTTGAGGTTAAGGAACTTGTCAAAGGAATACTAACCGTACCTCCACTGCAAATTGTTGCGCTGCTAACACTCGTCATTGTTGGCGTTGGCATTACACTTACTGTTACGCTTTGTGGTGTTCCCGTACAGCCTTCCGGTGTTGATGTTGGCGTTACAGTATAAACAACGGTTTGAACTGACGAAGTATTATTTGTTATGGTATTGCTTAAAGGGCTCCCTGATTGTATTGTAGTGCTTTCACCTGCAGTGTTTGAATTGTCGGCTGCGACCCAGGTATAGGTGGATGGCCAATTACTGGTTAATGGAATAGATACGGTACCTCCGTTACAAATTGTTGCAGTGCTAGGGCTGGTCATTGTTGGTGGAGGATTTACTGTAACAGTTACAGTTTGTGGAGTTCCTATGCAGCCCTGAGGTGTTGATGTTGGTGTAACAGTATATACTACCGTTTGAACTAATGCAGAGTTATTTGTTATAGTATTCGTTAATGCACTTCCTGATTGTACTGCTATACTTTCACCGGTTGTATTCGGATTGTTTGCCGCTACCCATGTATAGGTAGATACAAGGCTACTTGTTAAGGGTATGCTCACTGTTCCGCCACTACAAATTGTTGCAGTGTTGGGGCTTGTCATTGCAGGTAAAGGATTTACAATTACAGTTAGTGTTGCACTGTCTGTGCATACTGTATTGGGATTAACGATCAACGTTAAAGTATAGGTTCCCAAACTGGCATACGTCCATGTTGGTGAAAACAAATTTGATGTATCGAGACTTGTTCCAGGATCACCAAAATCCCAATGATACGTAAAGGCATTTATAGAATTTTGAGAAAAGTTGGAAGGTGTCCCAAAACAAAAGGGTTGCTGCACAGGGATTGATGCAACAGGTATACCGCAGTTTACCACATTAAATTGAAAATCCCGTTTATTTACATCTAATAATACTCCGTTTCTGTATTCACTCACACATACAGCTACCACCCATTGTCCAACCATGTTCGGAGTTCCTGTCATTAATCCTGTTACGGGATGCACTGTCACTGCAGGTGAGGAACTCATAGGATAAGCACCATTATAGGGAGCAAGCCAAGGTACAAAGGGGTAAGGGGGGGGCGATGCAATACCCGGGCAGCCTGAATTTTGCCCAGGAACACCTAATATAGGGCAACTGGGACTTAAACCGGTAAACGCATCACACATTTGATAATATAAGGAATCCCCATCGGGATCAGTAGCTGAATGATCGAAGTTTAAAGGAACACCCGCACATAAAAAAATAGGAGGAAAATTATTATAGTGAGGGCTGCTATTACAAACTGCTAAACCCGGGTCAGGAATATGTGCCATATAGGTTGAACCCACATCCCCGGGACTGATCAAATTTAATATAGTACCATTTCTGCAACACCTCTGGTAGGTAATATTGTATCCCCCTGCAAGTGGAGGCAAATTAACTACTACCTGATAAATAGCTTGTTCAACGCAAATATTTGTGGGGGGGACAAGACAGGGATTACTCAAAGGGAAAGGCAATATAACGGAAGCTGGAGCAGGGATCTCTAAACTATCAATAAAAGTTCCTGAACTGTTAAAAATAAAAACACTTGCAGGGTTATCAAAGGGTGGTATTCCATTAAAACAATCCCTATATGCTTTTAATGTAATCCTATAATTATTTCCACCCAAACAATCATAATAAATTTCTCCACCCACAATGTGAGTAGCGAAATTTTTTAACGATAGGAGCGTTAAAAATAATAGTAGAATATAATGTTTGATCTTCATTTTAAATCCCGTCTTCCAATGGGTATAGGTTCCTTTTTTGGTGATTTTACCTCACAAACAAATATACAAAACTCTTTTCATTTTTCCTTTTTTTACATTTCCTGGTTTGCTTTTCTAAGAACTGAAAATCATGTGAATTTATTGTTGATCACTCAGTTCCTTACCTTACCAAAGTTACGTTCCCTTTCTTTTTCAATTCATCGCCATTAAAACATTTTGCTTTTATATACCATGCAAATACCGCAGGATCTGCTTTCGTGCCTTTATAGGTACCTTCCCAGCCTTTTTTTATATCAGAGGTTTGAAAAACCAGTTCGCCCCATCGGTTGTATACCGCAAAATAAAGTTCAGTTATTTCATTGCCTCTCACATATAAAATATCATTGTTACCATCACCATTGGGCGTAAATGTATTGGGAACAAAAATATCGGCAGGGTCACATTCTTTCGACATCACATAAATGGTAACACTTGCCCTCTTCGGGCAACCCAGCGAATCCAAAATAGAAACAGTGTATGTTGTAGTACTCTCCGGAGTAACTGTTGGGTTAAATGAATGGAGAGCATCCACACCCGTTAAAGGCGACCAGTTAACGGTTAATGTTGAATCTGTAATTGCATGAATAGTTGTTGATTGTCCTTCCACCAATGTATCATCGTCAGTTGTTGCAACTATAGAATACAACGATGGATCAATAACAAATACCGTAGTTGATAAAACATGGGAACATGTATCGCCAAATGTATCCACATTGGAAATAACAACAGAATAGGTTGTTGTAGTATCGGGGCTCGCAAATGGATTGGAAATAGCAGGATCGCTCAACCCTGTTGCGGGGGTCCATGAATAAGCAAAACCTCCGGAAGCAATTAATTGTGTGCTGTTTCCTTTACAAATAGTATCATTTGCGCTAAGCACCACCGGATTTGCCGCAGCAAAATTGACCTGAACAATTACAGTATCTGCACAACCATTTATAGTGGATGTTATCAACTGAACATTATAGGTACCTGATGTGTTGTAAGTATGTGGCGGGTTTTGAAGCATTGATGAATCGCCATCATCAAAATACCAAAGCCAGGAAACAGGGGCAACAGCGGATGAATCATAAAATGTGACCTGGTTGGTACATGGTACTTTTACAAAATCGAAATCCGCTATGATATCACTATAAATAGTTACGGTTACCGTTTCTGGAACACCCGCACAACCATCGGGGCTTGATGTTGGAGTAACCGTATACATCACCGCTTGAACCGTAGTGCTATTATTTGTCAATGTATTACTTAAGGGGCTTCCCGTTTGTGTTGTAGTGCTTTCTCCTGTTGTATTTACATTATCGGCAGCGATCCATGAATAGGTAGAAGGTACGTTGCTTGTTAATGGAATACTAATTAATTCATCACTGCAAATAGCCGCTGTAAGAGGGCTGGTGATGGTTGGTGGAGGTATTACCGTCACTGTTACCGTTTGAGGGATCCCGGCACAGGTACCGCTTATTAAAGTGGGTGTTACCGTATAGATCACCGATTGAACAGATGTGGAAATGTTGGTGATCGTATTACTCAATGGACTGCCTGTTTGCAGGGTAGTACTTTCACCGGTAGTGTTTATGTTGTCGACCGCAATCCATGTATATGTGGATGCCATAGTGCTTGATAATGGAATGCTTACTATGGTTCCATCACAAATTGTAGCTGTGTCGGCATTGGTCATGGTTGGTGAAGGAGTTAAGGTCACTATTACTGTTTGAGGAGTTCCGGCACAGCCTTGTGGACTTGATGTTGGCGTTACCGTATACGTTACTGTTTGAACAACTATTGTATTATTAAATATAGTATTACTTAATGGAGACCCTGTTTGTGTGCTAAGGCTCTCTCCGGTGGTATTTGCATTGTTCGCTGCAATCCATGTAAAAGTAGATGTCTGATCGCTGGTTAATGGTATGCTTATCGTATTTCCGTTACAAATTGTTGCAGTTGCAGGACTCGTCATTGCAGGGCTTGGATTTACGGAAACAGATACGGTTTGTGGTGTTCCCAGGCAACCTTGCAGACTTGATGTTGGTGTTACCGTATAGGTCACTGTTTCAACTGATGCAGTATTATTTGTAATGTTATTACTCAATGGACTTCCGGCCTGTGCTGTAATGCTTTCACCGGTTGTATTTACATTGTCGGCCGCGATCCACGAATACGTGGAGCTTACATTACTTGTTAATGGAATAGTTACCGTACCTCCATTACAAATGGCTGCATTGTTGGGACTCGTCATAGTTGGTGCCGGGCTTATCGTTATCTGAACTGTTGCAGTTTGAATACACGTATCTCCGGATCCATTTACACTTGAAATTGTAACAGTGTATATGGTAGTGGTGTCAGGACCTGCAACAGGATTGGGAATTGAAGGATCAGATAAATTTGTTATTGGCGACCAACTATACTCAAAACCTCCCGAAGCGGTTAATTGAGTAGTGTTTTCTTTACAAATAGTAACTCCCGGACTTATTGATATGAGGGGGGCTTCAAAAAAATTAACCTGCTTTATCAGGGTGTCTTTACAACCATTTATTGTTGAGGAGATCAGCTGCACATCATACGCACCTGTTGAAGTATAGATGTGTTGTGGATTTTGAATTGTAGATGAATCACCATCATCAAAATACCAAAGCCACGAAGTTGGGGCAACAGCAGAGGAATCATAAAACGCAACCTGGTTGGTACACGCAGAAGTAACAAAATCGAAATTGGTTGCAATAGACGGGTAAACTGTTATATATTGATAGGCTGTATCCAAAGCGTTACAGGTTGATGGATCGTTTACATACAACTGAACCAAGTATGTTCCGGGAACGGTATAGGTTCTGGTGGGGTTGGCAATTACGGATGTAGTATCTCCAGCACCGAAATCCCATAAAAATGTGGAACCTGCCGAACTTTGATTATTAAAAGTAACGGTAACCGGTGCGCATCCATTTGTATAATTAATTATAAAATTTGCTTCAACAATTGGGACCTGAAAATCGAATTTAAAAACACCATTGTTACAATTTAAAGCGTGATTAATATTTGTTCCTGTATTCGGCCAGGAGCCGGGAGTTACCGGGAAATCATCATGTCCGCCACAACCCGCGCAAACCGATTGATATATAATTCCTTTTTTATCAAAACGACTGGTACCGCCATCCACATGTTCCAGGCTTTGTGCGCCTCCAAAATAAGTTGCGTATATGAGTGATGCCGCATCCGTTGAAAGTACAAATAAATAAAAATTAAAACCATCTGTTGTCGGCTGTATAGCGTTACCTGTAAGTGGCATGTTGTTGGTTGGTACACCGGTTAAAATATGACCTCCCCATCCCGAAACATAAATATTTTCACAGAAATCAACTAAAAATGCAGCAGGAGAAATATTTATATTCCCGTTGCCGTTACCAAAAACAGTAGTAAATACCTGCGTACTCAAAGAATTATTTAATTTCCAAATAAATTGCTTACTGTTGGCATTGGAATAAACACCTCCGGAAACAGGCATCACGCCTAATGTTTGACCGATGATATACACATCATTATCTCTGTCCAATTGAATAAAAAAAGATTGATCGTATTGTGAAGTACCGATGAATGTTGAATTTAAAATAACTGATCCATCCTTTTTTATTTTAGTAATAAATCCATCGGTAATACCACCGTTGTATATGGTGCTTAAAGCTCCTACCGTTATTGGGAAATTACTACTTGCTGTCCCCCCGGTGGCATACACGTTTGAAGAATCGTCTAAAGCTATTGCATAGCAGGCATCGTCAGCTGTCCCGCCAACATAGGTGCTCCACAATAACGTAGAAAGTGTTGCATCCATTTTAAAGACAAGCCCATCCAAACCACCACCTTTTGCAGGTTGTGCACATCCGGATGTGGTTGGGAAATTTGCAGAATAAGTACAACTGGCAACATAACAATTGCCAAAGTGATCGAGTTGAATCTCACCACGGTAAAAGTCGCCATAGTTATAAACGAGGGTTCCGCTTGAATTAATGCCATCATTCAAACTTCCACCAATGTAGGTACTCGACAGCAAACTGCTTCCTGAAGCATTAAAGCGCGCAACGTATAGATCGCTACCATTAATATATTCCGTACCATTTGGAACATAATTTAAATAAACGCCACCATTAAATGTAACGTCATACGCACCGGTAGTAACGGGGAAATCGTTAGATCCCGTAACTCCTGATAACATCAATTCGTTTTGTGCATTTACAACCAAACTGCTTACAACTTCGGTACTGTTTGCTCCACCGAGGTAGGTTGAGTAAATTAAAGAAACACCAGTAGCATCATATTTTGTAATTACTACATCGGTTCTTCCTGGTTGTACAACACCATTATAAGTAACATCAAAAGCACCAAGGGTGGTAGGAAAGCCTTGTGCAAAGCAAGTTCCACCTGAATATAAATTACCATCAGAATCATAGGTAGCAGACATTCCAAAATTATCCGATAAAGAACCCGAAGAAGCCGCAAAAACCAAAACAGGATCAATTATTAATTCCACATCCTTGGAGTAACCACGTGGGAAATGAAAACTAACGGTTGTATTTTTTAAAATAAATTCACAAGGCACTTCTACCTGTTTCCCTTTGATCAATTGGTATGCATAAGGACGTTGCTCAACTATTTCATTTATACTTGTTGTTAATTTTAATGCGCCTCTTTCAATTTTTATTTTATTAAGCCCTTCATAAAAAAGCTGTATATCATCAGGATTACCAAGGGGTGCGACAATAAAATTATATTTCAAACTGTTTTGCAAACCCAAAACCTGCAGATCAATTCCATTGTAAATCGTTTGATAATTTACTTCCGTATAATTTTTTACATTACCAGCCCATTTATTTTTATCGTTGCCAATAAAAAAATTACAATAGTCTGTAGTGGGCTGTTTCGCGGATGTTTCAACGGTTGTTTGAGAATTTAAAAATGTCATGCGGAAGGCATGAGAACGAAGTGCCTCACCCCTTAACCCCCTCTCCAATTGGAGAGGGGGTAGGGGGTGAGGTATATGGTTTTCCCGCAGCATTTCTTTATCATAAAAACTGTAGGTAAAGCAGTTTTTTTGGAGGAATAAAACACCGCCATCGAGCTGTGCGCGGTACAATACCTTTTTATCCCACTGGTTTTTATTTTCGGTAAACCTGATCGTGTTTTGTGCTGCGTTGGTTTTTATATCACCGGCAAAGCCATTGAATGAAAATATAAACAGCAGAAATAAAAAAATAAAATTGGTTGCTGTTTGTTTCATTAAAAAAATAATTTCTAAAAAGACTTATACATTTTTATTACGAATCTTCACTCGATTCCAGAGTCATCCCGACCGAAGCGGAGGGATCTTTTTATTGATTAAAACAATGAACTTCCTTCTGCAAAAACAAGATTCCTCCGCTTCGGTCGGAATGACCATCGTATCCATCTATGAATCGGGCAAGTTAGGTTTTTTACCGCTTCAATGCCTCAGCGAATAACAGAAACATGCCCTATTTTGGTATTTACACGATTCTTATCACATAAGGTTTTATATTTTACTCTCCATACGTATACATCCAACTCTACTAATTTTCCATTGCGGGTTCCATCCCATCCGGAGTCTAATTTTTTTGTTTCAAAAATAAGATCTCCCCAACGATTAAATATCATCATTTGAAAAGAGGTAATATCCAAACCTTTCACCATAAAAATATCGTTCAGCATATCGCCATTTGGAGTAAAGGAATTTGGGAACCATAACACACCGGACCCAAAGCTGCCATCAACAATGATAGTATCACTTAATGTACACAGACTGGTATTCATAACGATCCAATATTTACCGGCCACCTTTATATCTATTTTTTGCGAAGTTTCACCCGTTGACCATAGGTAAGTAACGCCCGCTGGTCCTGCATCGAGTGTATACTTTTCTACATTACAAAGTGTAACATAATTATCCAAAGGGATAGGCGCAACGCCAACCACAACAGTACTATCCAAGATACTGCATTGTTGATTTGAAACTTTTACTGAATAAGTACCTCCTGTAAAAAATGTAGCAGATTGTGTTACTTCACCTGTTGACCATAGATAGGTGGCATCGGGGTTATTTCCAGGATTTAACAGTATTGAATCTCCCGGACAAATTTGTGCAGTGGTGGGCAGATTAACAACAGGATATGGAATGGTTGCAATGTTGATGGTATCCTTTGTTTGACATGTGCCCCAATTAACAGATACCCAATATTGTCCCGCAGAACCGGCAACAATTGTTTGTGAAGTAGCGCCAGTTGACCATTGATAGGCCAATGCAGAGGGTGGAGCATTTAATGTGACCCCTTGCCCTACACATAAAATTGTATCTGCCCCAAGCTCAGGTTCTACTACCTGTTGGATGTTTATGGAATCGGAATCGGAGCAAGCGCCATTACCTAACGTTACCCAATATGTTCCAACTGTTGTTGCCACAATGGTTTGAGAAGTGGCACCTGTGGACCATGTATAAATAGTTCCGGAAGTTCCTGCATCAAGCGGCACACTCGGTGTCTGGCATAAAATAATATCATTTCCGAGGTTAACAGTTGGCGGTGGTAAAACCACAACCACTAAATTAGCGGTGTCGGATAAAACACAGCCTGAAGAATCCACAGCTATAAGCATTACATCAAAGTTTCCGGGAGAAGTAAATATATGACTTGGTGAAACAGTTGTATTCAGTGGAGAATTATCTCCAAAATTCCATACATAATTAAACGCATTGGTGCTGGTATTATTAAAAACAACCGGGGAACCTACACAAACGGTATCATTGGGCACTGTTAGAAGCTGCGCGCTAACACCTGCCGCCTGAAAATCAAACTTAAATACACCTTCGTTACAATTGGATGACATATTTATTCCACTTGCAGGAACCGTATTTACATGAGGACTATAATTTGGTGCTGTATAGGGCCAGGAACCGGGTGTTACCGGGAAATCATCATTTCCGCCACAACCAGAACACACGGCCTGGTAAACAATTCCTTTTTTATCAAAACGGCTGGTACCACCATCTACATGCTCATGGCTTTGGCCTCCGCCAAAATAGGTAGCATACAATAAGGAGGTTGCGTCAGGAGCAAGTACAAATAAATAAAAATTAAATCCATCCGTAGTTGGCTGAAGAGCGTTAGGCGTGAGGGGCATATTGGTAGTGGGAACGCCTGTTAAAATATTACCCCCCCAGCCGCACACATAAATATTGTCGCAACCATCCACTAAAAATGCTGATGGAGAAATATTTACCTGCCCGTTGCCATTTCCAAAAATGGTGGTAAACAATTTAGTGCTTAAGGTGCTATCTATTTTCCAGATGAATTGTTTACTATTGGGATTTGAATAAACCCCAGCAGATACAGGCATTACCCCTTCTGATTGCCCAATAATATATAGATTGAAATTTTTATCGAACTGGATCAAAAAAGATTGATCGTAAGCGGATGTTCCTACAAACATTGAACTCATTATTTCTGAACCATCGCTTTTTATTTTTGTAATAAAACCGTCTGTAATACCCCCATTATAAGTGGTATCCAATGTTCCTGATGTAACAGGGAAATTAGTGCTGCTGGTTCCACCTGTTGCATACACATTTAATAAATTATCAATTGTAAGCGCATAACAGCCGTCATCGGCCATTCCACCAATATAGGTGCTCCATGTTAAGGCTGTTAAATTGGGATTCATTTTAAATACAACCCCATCCAAACCACCACCGGCAATTGGTTGCGGACAACCCAGAGTAGTAGGAAAATTAGATGAATACGTACAACTTGCTATATAACAATTGCCGGCATTGTCTACCTGTATCTCACCCCGGTAATAATCGCCATAGTTATAAGCAAGGGTGGGACTATCATTCACACCATCATTTTGAGTTCCACCCAAAAAAGTAGAGGCCAATAAACTCGTGCCGGTACTATTAAATTTGGCAACATATAGATCTGTTCCGTTAATATATTTCGTTCCATTTGCCTGAAAGTATAAAAACGCGCCCCCTTTGAATGTTGTCTCAAAAGCGCCTGTTGTAACCGGAAAATCACTGGATCCCGTGGCTCCGAACAACATTAATTCATTTTGTGCATTTACAACTAAGCTGCTAACAATTTCAGTACTTGTTGTTCCGCCAAGATAGGTTGAATATTGCATAAACGTTCCTGACGCATCGTATTTTGAAATCACCACATCAGTTCTGCCGTCCAAATAAAGAGGCCCTCCGTTCCACGAAGTATCATAAGCCCCTAATGTAATTGGGTAACCTGCACCATATACTGTTCCTCCCGCGTACAAACAGCCTTGAGAATCATAGGTTGCAGTCATTCCAAAGTTATCTGCTGTTGAACCGGTGGAAGCGGCAAATACCAAAATCGGGTCAATTATCAATTCAGTATTTTTATCGTATCCCTTGGGGAAATTGAAACTAACGGTTGTGCCGGATAAAATAAATTCACAAGGTACTTCTACTTGTTTTTCATTTATCAATTGATATGCATACGGTTTCTGCTCTGAGATCTCGTTGACACTCGTTTTTAACAACAAGCTTCCCTTTTGAAGTGAGATGCTTTCTAAACCTTCGTAATAAAGCTGTATATCCTCGGTATGCGCCTGGGGTGTAACAATAAAATTATATTTCAAACTATTCTGCAAACCCAACATTTGAAGGTCAATTCCATCATAAATATTTTGATAAATAAGCTCTTTGTAATTTTTCACATTGCCCGCCCATTTGCTCTTGTCCTGCCCGATATAAAAATTACAATAATCCGGGGTTATTTGTTTTTCAGTTACTTCAACGGTTTCATCAGCGCCAAGCAATGTCATGCGGAATGCGTGGGAACGAATCGCCTCACCCCTTAATCCCCTCTCCAATTGGAGGGGGGGTAGTGGGTGAGGTACATGGTTTCTACGAAGTGTTTCTTTATCATAAAAATTATAGGTAAAACAATTTTTTTCAAGGAAAAGTACACCACCATCAAGCTGTGCGCGGTACAATACTTTTTTATCCCATTGATTTTTATTTTCGGTAAACCGGATCGTGCTTTGGGCGGGATGTGCTTTTACTATCCGATCAGACGAAGTAGCAGGTTTGGACACAGAAACTGGTTCGTTGACCTTTACGCCCACGGCAATCCCTCGCGAGACAAGGGCAAACAATGCAAACAATAAAAAAACTTGTTTTACTTTTTGCTTCATTAATTAGGCACTATTTATGATAGAATAAATAGTATTACCAAAAATAGCTCTTTTTTAGGCCAAAGTCAACAAGAATTACCGAATTTATCTATGAAACTGCGTTCGGCAATAAAAGCAATTTTAATCGCAATTATTGGCTGTTTGGAAAGCGATTGTGTTTCATGTTGGAATGAGAAGTAATTGATATTTGAAATGTTTATTTCAGCTCAACCTTATTACAATTTTATTTCTTTTTTCTCTTCTTTATAACCAACAAATAAATTGATCCAGATTAGTCTTGCATATCTATAAAACAGTGGCAACAACAAGATCAAAAGAGCACTAAAAACCAGTAAAAAGGGAGTGGTTTCCAAATTAAATATCACACAAAAGAGGATAAATAAGGCGATCCCAAATCCAACTGTTAATCCATAACTTACGTATGTTGCTCCAAAATAGTACCCGGGTTCCCGTTTAAAATCTTCGTTACAGATGGGACACCTGGCGTTCATATTTGCAAAATTTTTCAGATCATATGGATTGTTTGTTTCAAAAAAGTCTCCATTGTGACAACGAGGACATTTATTATTTAAAACGCTGTAAAGCTTTGTTTTTGAATAGTTCATGACATTCTTTGTTTTATACACACAAAGATACAACACAGGAATCCCTTAAGAATGGTACTTTTTTACTAATCTATGGTACTAATAAACCGTTTACGGAACTGCTCCGGTGTTACAGATTCTTCTTTTTTAAAAAAGCGATTAAAATAAGAATTATCGTTAAAATTTAATTGATAGGCAATTTCGGTCACCGTAAATGTTGAATACACCAATAGTCGTTTAGCCTCCGCGATCAAACGTTCGTGAATCATTTCAACCACCGTTTTGTTTAAATAATTTTTAGTGATCGAATTCAACTGTTGTATGCTAAGATTCAATTCCGATGCATAAAATGAAACAGGGTAGTGTTGACTAAAATATTGCTCTATCAGCGTTTCGAGCTTTGGTATAATAACGTTGGTAGGTGTTTCCTTTTTTTCTTTTGAATGAAAAACAACCGCTAACTTCAACAAAACAATATCGAGATAAGATCGAAGTATGCGGTTCTGATGGGTGGACCGGCTGGCACTTTCCTTAAGAATGTTTTCCATTATTGTTTTAAATTCCAATAACTGATCCATTGTGAGCACTTCCGATCGTATTTTATTTGAGTGATTAAAAAAAGGAAGATCAAATAAATTTCTTGCTTTAAAATCCATCAGGTAAAATTGTGTATTAAAAAATAAAATATAACCATCTGTATCATTGTCCAACTTCCATGAATGGACTTCCGAAGGTGACATAAAAAATACACTTCCGGGCTTTACATCGTATTTGTTTAAGTCAATAGTATGCGTACCCCCCCCCTTTGTAACGATCATCAATAAATAAAAGTCGTGGCTGTGAGGCTCCATCACAAAAGGGTGTTCGGCCTTATGCTGCTGAAATGTTTTTATATAAAAGTCAGGCTGCGCATTTTGTGATGCCCTGAAATTTTTTATAGTTAATACGGGCAATTTATTTTTGGACATTTTAAATGCATTTTATTGCCACTAAAATAGTGGTTTTTAAGTGATAAAAAAACAAAAACAATACTTGCCACGAATTACACGAATTAAGGCTTTTTTGATTTAAAATTAGTGCCCACTCTCCGATTCTATGGACAAACACTTAATAGTTGAACGATCTTTATCGGAGGCCATTATTCTTTTTTTGATTGTATAAATATCTACAGATATTATGGTATAGTTGAGGGGTCAAGATTTTTGAATTTTGTGAATTATATTCATTTTTTGAATACTTTTGAAGTCGAATTAAATCAAACAGATCAATTAATAAACTAAATTATACTATGAAAACAATAACAAAAGAAATGGACATGATGAAATGCATGAACATGATGGACATGTGTTGTAACTCAATGATGCAATCAATGAGTATGATGAAATCTATGAAAATGCCTGCCTGCACCAAAATGATGATGGAGTGCATGGACATGATGAAACAAAGCATGAAAATGATGCACGATATGAACATGATGGATGCGTCTTCAAAAATGATGAAAGACTGCATGCGCATGATGATGAAATGCATGACAATGATGATGGATGAGATGGGTAAAATGATGAAATCATCAAAAATGCCTGAAATGAAAATGATGATGGATGAGATGATGGGGATGATGAAAGAAATGGATGCCATGATGAAAATGAAAAACATGGACACCATGAAATGCACAATGATGATGCAGAAAATGTACATGATGTGCATGGAAATGGAGATGATGATGGGCATGAAGAAGGCCGACAGCAGCATGATGATGTGCATGGACATGATGAAATGTATGTGCATGATGTGTAATTGCATGGGTATGATGGGCAATTGCGTAAGTATGATGGAAGGCCTTGAAATGCCTACGATGATGATGATGGATATGAAAATGGCCGAAATGGGAATGAACGCCATCAAAATGGCAGAGATGGAAATGCCGGGATTAATGGCAATGCGTGAAGAATACAGAAGCAAAAAGCCATTAAAAGGAATGAAGATCGCCTGCTCTATGCACATTACCACTCAAACTGCGGTAATGATGAAAACCATGATGATGATGGGTGCAGAGGTTAGATGTTGTGCATGTAGCACCAACTCTACTCAGGAAGAAGCTGCAGCTGCAATGAACATGATGGGAATACCAACTTTTGGAATGAAAGGCATGAGCATGGACGAAATGATGATGTGTATGGAAATGTGCTGCTTCATGGACAATGAAATGAAAATGCCGATGAATATGATGATGGATTGCAGTGGCATGATGTCGGAAATGATGATGAAAAAACATCCGAAGGCAATGAAAAACATGATGGGTTGCTGCATGGATTCAACAAATGGGATGCAAATGATCATGAAAATGATGATGAAAGGCGAAAAATTAATGATGCCGATCATGAACATGAATACCTCTCCGCGTAAAGCAAAAATCGACTACCGTTACGGTTCAATGGAATCACTTACAGCTTCCATCAGAAACCTTACAGGAATGATGATATCGGGCAAAGTGTGTGTAGTTGCCGGTTACAGCGATCTTGGGAAAGCTTGTGCTGATGCAATGAAAATGGCAGGAGCAAGAGTGATCGTTACTGAAATAGACCCTTTCTGCGCTATGCAGGCTTGTATGGATGGATGTATGGTAATGAAAATGGATGATGCTTGTAAAATGGCTGATATTATTGTTACTGCAACCGAAAACAGAGATGTGATCGTGGAGCGTCATTTTAAAACGATGAAAAACAATTGTGTTGTTTGTAATATGAGCGATTACGATTGTGAAATTGACATGAATTGGTTAGAAAAAAATTGTGGTAAATCAAAAGTTACCATGAAACCAATGGTGGATATGTATACTGTAAATGGAAAATGTGTTTTCATTTTAGGTGAAGGAATGGCTGTTAACATGGCATCATCAAATGGATATTCATCATTTGTGATGTCAACTTGTTTTACCATCCAATTGTTAGCGATCATGGATTTTTACAAAAACAATAAAATGTATAAACCAATGATCCACCGTATGCCTTTTGGCGTTGGTGTTAAAGGAGCAGAAATGCACCTTAAACAATTAGGAGTAGAATTGGATACGTTAACTTCTGCACAGGAAAAATGCATGAAAGAATTGGAAGCAATTTTACCTGGCGCAATGATCAGTATGAGCCAATTGGCAGAAATGAAATAATATTTTTCGTAGGTTCTATCAAACAAAAAACTCTCAAAGAAATTTGAGAGTTTTTTGTTTGTATTAATATCTATTGTAGGCAGGATCAAAAAACGCAAAAGCGCTTAACCGAATCTTTTTGTTTAATTATAAAATTTTGCGGTTGACAAAAATTAGAAAAAGCCTTACCTTACACCCTCTTAAAGACCCCAAACATAATTGGGGCTAAACTATTTTAAAAAAAATTAATGGAAGCAAAAGAAAATTTCATGCGTGAGGCCATTCGCCTGTCAATAGATAACATGCGGGCGGGTAACGGTGGCCCTTTTGGAGCAATAATTGTTAAGGATGGAAAGATCATTGCGCGAGGCTTTAATAAAGTTACCTCCACCAACGACCCTACCGCTCATGCCGAAGTTGTTGCTATTCGCGAAGCCTGTAAAGCTTTAGACAGTTTTCAATTAGCGGGTTGTGAAATATATACCAGCTGTGAACCCTGTCCGATGTGCCTTGGCGCTATTTATTGGGCACGACCAGATAAAATGTATTTTGCAAATACTAAAACAGATGCCGCAGCAATAGGCTTTGATGATCAATTCATTTACGATGAAATTGAACTTAAAGTGTCCGAAAGGCATTTACCAACGGAGCAATTGCTGCAAAATGAAGCCTTAGTTGCATTTCAGGAATGGCAACAAAAAACGGATAAAATTGAGTATTAGTTATCCTACGAATTACGAATTTTTGACGAATTACGAATCTGTGTTTGTTTAATTTTCAATTTATCAAACTTCCAATTTAATTTTTATGACATTTAGCGTAGAAGGAAATATTGTTGATGTATTAAATCAGGTTATTTTTAAAGGCAGTATAACCGTTGAAAATGGCATCATAAAAAGCATTTTAAAACAAGATGTTGCTTCCACTAATTATATACTTCCCGGATTTATTGATTCGCATGTGCATGTGGAAAGCTCCATGCTTGTGCCTTCCGAGTTTGCCCGGCTTGCGGTAACTCACGGCACCGTAGGTACTATCTCCGATCCTCATGAAATTGGCAACGTATTGGGAATTGATGGTGTTAAATACATGCTGGATAATGGAAAAAAAACACCTTTTAAATTTTATTTCGGAGCCCCCTCTTGTGTTCCTGCAACAACGTTTGAAACAGCGGGTGCGGTTATAGGGGTGAAAGAAATAGATGAATTATTACAAATGCCTGAGATTGTTTACCTGGCGGAAATGATGAATTTTCCCGGGGTTTTACATCAGGATGACGTTGTAATGAAAAAAATTCAACTGGCGCATAAATACAAAAAAGTGGTGGATGGCCATGCTCCAGGCCTTCGTGGAGAAGATGCAAAAAAATATATTTCGGCAGGTATTACTACCGATCACGAATGTTTTACCGCTGAAGAAGCATTGGAGAAACTGCAATTGGGGATGAAAATATTGATACGCGAAGGAAGCGCAGCAAAAAATTTCGAAGCGCTGATTGATCTGATGCATGATCATTATCCGAATATGATGCTTTGCTCTGACGACAAACACCCAAACGACTTGGTGGTAGGCCATATTGATCAATTGGTGAAACGTGCTATAAAAAAAGGTATTCCACCTATGCATGTATTTCAGGCTGCATGTGTAAACCCCGTTAAACACTATGGAATGAAAGTGGGGCTTCTTCAAATAAATGATCCTGCCGATTTTATTGTGGCAGACAATTTATCTGACTTAACAATTCTTGAAACATATATTAATGGAGAGTTGGTTGCTAAAAACGGAAAAAGCTTTATCCCTTCAGTAAAAGCGGATATCGTAAATAATTTTAATTGTAATAAAATCTCCGAAAAAGATATTGAAGTTGTTGCGGATAGCAATAAAATAAGGGTTATTACCGTAGAGGACGGTCAGTTAATTACCAAACAACTACTTACAGAAATCACTTCAAAAAATGATCTACTTTACAGTGATACCTCCAAAGACATACTAAAATTAGTGGTAGTTAACCGTTATAACGATGCTCCACCAGTTGTTGCATTTGTAAAAAATTTCGGATTAAAGGAAGGCGCAATGGCTTCCAGCGTAGCGCACGACAGCCATAACATTATTGCAACAGGCGTGAGTGATGCTGATATTGTGGCAGCAATTAATTTATTGATCGACCACAAAGGCGGGGTTTCCGCTTCAAATGCAGGATTTACAGGAATCCTTCCTTTGCCTGTGGCCGGATTAATGAGTATTGAAGACGGATACATTGTTGCTGAAAAATATGAATTGCTTGACAAAAAAATAAAAACCTGGGGCTGCACGTTACAATCTCCTTATATGACCCTATCGTTCCTTGCTTTGCTTGTAATACCCGAATTAAAACTAAGTGATAAAGGGTTGTTTGATGGAAACGAATTTAAATTTACTTCTTTGTTTGTAAAATAAATTAATTTTCAAATTATGGTTAACTTTACTTAAAAAAATTATCACATGAATTTTAATCCCATCATATTATCCATTCCGGTCTTTTTTATTTTGATCGGACTTGAATTATTGGTTGATAAATTCCGGAACAAAAGCAACTATCGCTTTAACGATGCCATTACTAATATCAGTTGTGGCATTGGAGAACAGGTTACAGGTGTATTTTTCAAACTTGCCATTGTTGGCCTGTATACATTACTATTTGAGAACTATGCATTTTTTAAAATTCCTGTAAATTGGACAACAGGTATAATCCTTTTTTTAGGTGTTGATTTTTTTTATTATTGGTTTCATCGGTACAGCCATGTGATCAATTTATTTTGGGGAGGACATGTAGTGCATCACCAAAGTGAAGAATACAATCTCTCTGTAGCATTACGCCAAGGCTGGTTTCAAAAGTTCTTTTCATTTGGGTTTTATTTACCGCTTGCATTCATTGGTTTTGATCCGGTACAATTTTTATTGGTTTCTTCATTGGTTACTTTGTACCAGTTTTGGATACATACTAAGAATATTAATAAGATGGGTGTTTTAGAATATGTGCTGAACACACCATCCCACCATCGCGTTCATCATGGGGTGAATCCAAAATACATTGATAAAAATCATGCAGGCACATTAATTATCTGGGATAAAATGTTTGGCACTTTTCAAGAAGAAGAAGAAGAACCAATCTATGGTATCACGCATCCGATCAACACCTGGGATCCTTTATCAGCAAATCTTCATCATTGGAAACAGATGTACCATGGGTTAAAACAAATGCGTGGTGTAAAAGATAAATTGAGATATACTTTTAATCCTCCGGGCTGGAAACCAGCTTATGTAAACGATCCGGAAGTTCCTGTAAATACAACTCCGTATAAAAAATTTGACACCCTCGTACCGAATTCTATTAACTATTATGTATTGTTTCAATATACAATAACATTAGCCGGTGCTACTTTATTTTTATTAAGTGCAGGTAAATTAAGTTTTACTCAAAAGCTGATCGCTGCAAGTTTGGTGGTTCTATCCATCGTAAATTTCAGCAGCTTATTTGAATCAAAAAAATATGCGGTGTTTGCTGAAGCGGTTCGAATTCTATTATGTTCATTCGTTTTTGTTGCATACTTTCAAATACATACCACCACCTTTTTGATCGTATTGGCTGCATGGACGCTCTTATCCGGTTTGTGGCTGTTTCAAATAAAACGATCTGAACAATGAAAAAAATTCTAAAAAAAAATTTCCTTATCTTGTTCATCAGTATACTGGTACTTGTTTTCTTTGCTAATATAGTTGACAGCTTAATGCTTCATATTATTTTTAAACCTCTCATTGTTATCAGTTTATTGGTTTTTTTATTTATTGAGGACGGGCAGAAGGAAAAAGCCGTGGCCTTTGCAATTGCAGGTTTGATATTATCCTTACTTGGAGATATCCTTCTTATTTTCCAGGCAGAAAACCCCTTGTTTTTTATTGGTGGACTCGTTTCATTTTTAATTGCGCACGTTTCCTACATTTTTTATTATTTGCGTTCCTCCGATACTGTTGCTATAAAACAACTAAAAGGCAAACCCGTTTTTATTTTAATGATGGTAATTTATGGAATTGCATTTTGTTTGTTGCTCTATAACAATTTAGGAGGCCTGAAAGTCCCCGTATTCCTTTATACCACTGTTCTGATAGCTATGAATATTTTTGCTTTAAACCGTTATGGAAAAGTGAGTGATACAAGTTTTAAACTGATCATGGTCGGAGCTATTTGCTTCGCTCTTTCCGACAGTTTGCTGGCCATCAATAAATTCCTTTTACCAATACCACTTGCAGGCGTTTGGATCCTGGGGTCGTATGCGGCTGCACAATATTTTATTACACAGGGAGTGTTAAGCAAAAAATAATTAAAAATGGAAAGCACTATAACACAAGATACGAGACTTGCTATCAAAAGAATTTTTGATACGCAAAAAAGCAACCAGCTATCCATTAAGCTGGCTCCTGTTAATGATCGTAAAAAAAAATTAAAGAAACTAAAAACAGCTATCAAAGCCAGGGAGAATGAGATCTTCGAAGCATTGAAAAAAGATCTGAGAAAACCCATTTTTGAATCTGCCGTTTTTGAAGTGCTTTTTATTTATGCTGAAATAGATTTCGCGATCAAAAATTTATCGCCCTGGACAAGCCAGCAGACGGTATCTTCCAACCTGTTAAATTTAATGACAAAATGTTGCATCAGCTACGAACCAAAGGGCGTTTGTTTGATCATTGCACCATGGAACTATCCATTTCAATTATTGATGTCACCGTTGGTTTCAGCTATTGCTGCCGGAAACTGCTGTGTTTTAAAACCCTCTGAATTAGCACCTGCCACAAGTACTATATTAACAAAATTGATACAAGAAATTTTTAAGGAAGATGAAATTGCCGTTGTAGAAGGTGATGCATATGTTTCTGCCGAATTATTAAGTTTACCTTTTAATCATATATTTTTTACCGGCAGCACACATGTTGGTAAAATAGTAATGGAAGCCGCTTCCAAACACCTTTCAACAGTGACCTTAGAATTAGGCGGTAAGTCCCCTGCAATCATTGATGAAGATGTCGATCTGAAAAAAGCCGCTGATAAAATAACGTGGGGCACATTCGCAAATGCCGGTCAAACCTGTATTGCACCCGATTATGTTTTTGTTCACGAAGATCAACAGGAAAAATTTATTGAATTGATGAAGGCGAATATTGAAAAGAAATATTTCAACAAGGAGCAACTCAATAAAGAAGATTATGGAAAAATTATTTCCGGAAATCATTTTAAACGATTAAAAAACTTATTTGATGATGCACTTGCAAAAGGTGCGAAGGTTAGAATGGGCGGCACTTTCGAAGAATCTGATAAAACGGTACATCCTACTGTTTTAACAAATGTATCCCCAGATTCCCTTATCATGCAGGAAGAGATTTTTGGCCCGGTGTTACCTGTAATAACTTATAAAAACATCACTGAAGTGATCAATTATGTGAATGCGAATAACAAACCACTGGCCTTATATATATTCAGTAATAGCAACAAAAATGTTGAGAGTATCTTAAAACAAACCTCTTCAGGAGGGGCTTGTATAAATGATGTAATGATCCACATATCAAATCCGCATTTATCTTTTGGTGGGATAAACACAAGCGGAATGGGTGGATCTCATGGTTTTCATGGGTTTAAAGCTTTTTCTCACGAACGTTCAGTAATGTATCAATCTAAATTAATTGATATCAGTAAGATCATATATCCGCCCTATAATGGCAAAGGAATGATTTTAAAACTGCTTAGAAAATTGATGTAATTTTAAAACAATAAAAAATAATTTATGAAACAATTCGCAATAGCAATACATGGTGGTGCAGGCGCTATACCCCGTTCAATCATGGGTGCTGAAAATGAAAAAAATTATAAAAAAGGTTTGGAGGAAGCTCTTCTTGCAGGAGATACTATTTTATCATCGGGTGGTAATGCCCTGGATGCAGTTGAAGCAGCGGTAAATAAGCTCGAAGACAATCCACTTTTTAATGCAGGCAGAGGCGCGGTATTTACCAATGGAGGAACCAACGAATTGGATGCCTCCATCATGGATGGTAAAAACCTTATGGCAGGTGCTGTTACAGGTATTAAAAATGTAAAAAACCCCGTTTCATTGGCAAGAGTGGTAATGGAAAAATCGGAGCATGTATTTTTATCCGGTGCAGGTGCAATGGAATTTGCAAAAAAAATGAATTTGGAATTTGCGCCCGATGAATATTTTTTTGTGCAGGATCGTTACGACCAATTAATACAAGCAAGAGAAAGCGACCAGGTGGTCTTAGATCATGGTAATACAAGAGGAGCAACAGGAACTCCCAATTCAAAAAAAGGAACTGTTGGCGCTGTGGCATTGGACATCCATGGAAATATTGCCGCAGCCACTTCTACAGGCGGAATGACCAATAAAAAATTCGGAAGAGTTGGAGATAGCCCTATCATTGGCGCAGGAACGTATGCAAATAATAACACCTGTGCCATTTCATGTACCGGTCATGGTGAATTTTTTATTCGCTCCGTTGTTGCTTATGATATTTCCTGCCTTATGGAATACAAAGGCTTATCCTTAAAGGAAGCTTGCGATATTGTAGTTTATCAAAAATTGGTGAAAATTGGTGGAGAGGGCGGTCTGGTTGCAATTGATGCAAAAGGAAATATTGAAATGCCTTTTAATTCAGAAGGAATGTATCGTGCAATGAGAAAATCGGGTGGGGAAATTTATTTGGGTATTTATAAAGATTAAACATGTTAGTCAATCAACGGAATCGTGTATAGAGTTACAAAACATAAAAAACTCTCGGTTTCAAGCGCAATAATACCCGTATTTTTATTTGTGCAAACTATAGAAATTCTACTGAACAAAAAACAATCAATAGAAACTGAATTTTTCATCAAAACCCATTCTACAGAAGCAAATGAAATAATGAATTCAAAAAATCTTACATTTGCTTGAAATACAATAAAACATGATAAAATCAATGACCGGTTTTGGAAAATCCGTAACAGAAATTCCCGGAAAAAAAGTAACAGTTGAAGTCCGTTCTTTAAACAGCAAAGCATTGGATCTGAACCTGCGTTTACCTTATATCTACAAAGAAAAAGAACTTGGCCTTCGCAGTGATATTTCCAAACAAATTGAACGTGGTAAAATAGACCTAACCGTTTTTACAGAATCCAATCAGGAGACATTGCCAGTAGCGATCAATAAAACCTTAGCAAAAACCTATTACAAAGAGTTGAAAGCCTTGTCTGAAGAGTTGAATGAAAACAGTACAAATTTATTGGCCTTAGTTGTGAAAATGCCGGAAGTAATGAAAGCGGAAAGGGAAGTTGTGGAATTAGATGAAGCGGAATGGGAACAAGTTAAAATGGCTGTTGATAAAGCCATTGAAGCGTTTCAGAAATTTCGCTCCGATGAGGGAAAAATACTCGCAAACGAATTTCAAACAAGGATCGGCATCATTTATTCATTACTGGCTGATGTTGTAAAAATGGATGAATCACGTGTTGAGAATGTAAGAACACGGATTAAAAATAACATTGCAGAATTTGTTGAAAAAGAAAAAATTGATCAAAATCGTTTTGAGCAGGAATTGATCTATTATATTGAAAAGTTGGATATTACAGAAGAAAAGTTAAGATTAAAAACACATCTTGATTATTTTACGAATACGCTCCAAGAGCCTTCCAGCGGACGCAAGCTGGGTTTTATTTCCCAGGAGATAGGACGTGAGATAAACACTATTGGTTCAAAAGCAAATGATGCAGCAGTTCAAAAATTAGTAGTGCAGATGAAAGATGAATTGGAAAAAATTAAAGAACAGTTATTGAATGTTTTGTAGGGTTACGGATAAACGAATCTTTACTAATTTACGAAATGGTGTGTAAAAAAACAGAAAACATAGTTTTGTAAATTAGTAAAGATTCGTTTATCCGTAACCAAATACATTCATTAAAATTAGTAATTCGTAGTACAAAATGGACGGTAAACTCATCATATTTTCAGCACCATCAGGAGCAGGTAAAACTACTATTGTGCACCACTTACTGGAAGAGTTCCCACAATTAGAATTTTCTGTTTCGGCTTGCAGTAGACCCATGCGTAAGGGTGAAACACATGGGGTGGATTATTATTTTTTGTCGTTGGACGAGTTCAGACAAAAAATTTCTGATAACGATTTTGTAGAATGGGAAGAGGTTTATAAAGATAATTTTTACGGTACCTTAAAAGTTGAAATTGAACGCATCTGGAAAAAGGGAATGCATGTAATTTTTGATGTGGATGTGGTAGGTGGATTAAATTTAAAGAATCAGTTTGGTGATCTTGCCCTTGCAGTTTTTGTAATGCCGCCATCTATCCAGCACCTCGAAATGCGCTTAAGATCAAGGGAAACAGAGAATGATGAAAGTATTGCACGCAGAATTGGCAAAGCTGAAAACGAGTTAAAAACAGCTGATCTGTTTGACAAAATAATACTGAACGATAAATTAGAGAATGCTTTTGAAGAAGCGGAGAAAATTGTTTCTGAATTTTTAAAATAATTGCCGATCTCTTCAAAATAAACAGAACGCTGATGACGCAGATTGATTAAGAAAAAAAATGATTTTTATTTGTGTCAATAATAAATTTATGATTTAAAAAACTTTTCAAATCCCCGCACTTTCTCGACAAGCTCGAAATGACTGCGC
>JAZJZM010000017.1:0-174169 GCA_040389865.1 Bacteroidota bacterium
AACTTGATAAGATTGAATACTTTAAAGGTTTCGGACAGTAGTGATTTGTAATCCCAACCAAAGAGCAAAGGATTTTTAATCCGTGTTGAACTAAAAAGCCCCAGTAGGCGCTAAGCTGAAGCGTTGCAAGTGTGTGAGGGCTTAGTGACATTTTGCAACAAGTAAGCTGTGTTGAACAAAAAAACATAAGGGAAAGCAAATCTGGAAATACCTGTAATGACCGCAGAACAATTTTTGAAAGGTAAATAGAAAGAAATACCAAGCAAAACATTGATAGCTTTTGCACAACTCTTTAAAAAACTCAAAAAAAAAACGAAACCATTTATTTTCTCAAAGATATTTCCAACATCGCCACAAACAATTGTAATTTTACAAAATGGAAGATAAGAAGCCAGAACGCATACGCAGAGAACGATACAAAGGCACACATCCCAAATCATATAAAGAAAAATACAAAGAACTGCAACCGGATTCTTATAAAGAGGACATTGCAAAGGTTATGGAACAGGGCCGCACACCGGCAGGCATGCATCGTTCCATTTTAGTTAATGAAATTTTAAAATTCCTTAACATAGTTCCCGGACAAATCGGACTGGATGCTACACTTGGTTATGGTGGTCATAGTTTAGAGATGCTTAAATGTTTGGTTCCGGGTGGCCGTTTATATGCTATTGATGTGGATCCTTTTGAATTACCCCGAACGAGGGATCGTTTGGCCGCTTTGGGTTTTGGACCGGAAGTTTTAGTTATTAAAAAAATGAATTTTTCAGGAATCGACCAAGTTGTTTATGAATCAGGTCCTTTGAATTTTGTACTGGCCGATCTGGGTGTTTCTTCCATGCAAATAGATAATCCTGAAAGAGGCTTTTCATTTAAGATCGAAGGTCCTTTAGACTTACGACTTAATCCTAAAAGCGGGAAACCTTTATCAGCGCTTTTAAAAACCATTTCTCAACATAAATTGGAAGAGCTATTCATAACAAATGCAGACGAACCCTATTCCAAACACATATCAAAAGCTATAATTACCAAAATAGAAAAAGGAGCCAATATAGCCACAACAAAAGCTTTACAAGAGATCATCGCAGAAGCGCTGGAATTTCTTCCGGCAAATACCCGTAAAGAGTTGACAAAAAAATCCTGTCAACGCTGCTTTCAGGCATTACGAATAGAAGTAAATGATGAATTTGGAGTATTGGATAAATTCCTTGAAAAACTACCGGCTGCATTAGCACCTGGTGGCCGGGTAGCGATCCTCTCCTTTCATTCGGGAGAAGACAGACGCGTTAAAAAATCATTTCAAAGTTTATTTCGTGAAGGTATTTACAGCGAAATTGCTCCCGACCCGCTCAGGCCATCAGCAGAGGAATCCAATACCAATCCTCGTGCGCGTTCTGCAAAATTGCGTTGGGCTATAAAAGCGTAGTTTTATAAAGCATTAATAATAAATCTTTTGAATTAGGCAATAGCTTATAATCGTTTTAATGTGAACTGAGCCTAAATTGTGCGAACGTCATACTGAGCCTGTCGAAGTATATGGCAGCCCCACGCCCCCCCCTTCGACAAGCTCTGGGTGACAGCACACGTTGTAATATCAAGCAATAGTGTTTATGTTATTCATTAAGTGCCTAATTCAATAAATCTTTTTGCATTGGCCAACAAGCAGCAATACTGCTCAACTGATCTCAGAGTCGGCAAGCGCAACAAAACCCAATATGGGTTTGCAGAGCAGCAAGAAGGCAGCGAACCCGAAAACGAATTGTACAATAAACCCTCTCCAAGCCTTCTGAAAGTAGACTTGACCAGTTTTTTAATAGGCGGGAAGGGCTCCTGTTAGGGGGCGCTTCGTCTCCTGAATTCAGAACAAATAATAGAAGCTGCAATAGCGGCATTCAGTGACTCCGCTTCAGCTCCACCAGATTTAGAGAAAGATGGAATACTTATTTTATCTGTTATATAGGGTAATATATTAACCGAGATCCCTTTTGATTCATTTCCAATTACTATAAATCCGTTGGAACTCAATTGTTGCGAATAAATACTTGAGCCTTCCAACAAGGCACCATATATCGGAAATTTCAAATTCGTGGCTTGATCTTTTTTAAATCCTTCAAAAAAATCGACAAGATCAACATAATGAAGTTTTATTCTCGAAATAGAGCCCATCGTAGCTTGCACAACTTTCGAATTGAATGCATCAACCGTTTCTTTACTACAAATAATTGTTTCTACACCAAACCAGTCAGCAATACGAATGATCGTTCCAAGGTTCCCCGGATCTTTAATATCATCCAATACAAGGGTCAACTTATCAGTCAGGTCATTGGTATTAAGGATATATTCGGGTACCTCACAAACAGCAAGCACCTCATTGCCTGTTACCTGTGCTGATAATCGATCCAATTCATTTTCTTTGATTTCAGCCCATTCAATGCCTTTATCAATTTTTACTTTACTCAAAAAACCGGCAGTAGCAAATACTTGTTTCACCTTAATTTTCGATTGCAATAGCTCAGTTACAATTTTTGTCCCTTCAGCGATAAATAAATTATGTTCCTCTCTAAATTTTTTTAGTTTCAGGGAACCAACAAACTTTAATTGATTTTTTGATAACATTTTTATTATAAAATTTTATTTCAGCAAATGTAGTAATTTAGCAACCGTTTAACTCAATTATCAATTTAACAGTGGGCAATTTTTCAGTGGGCAATTTAACAATATCACCGATTACCCTCTCCCCTTGGGGGAGAGGGTCAAGGAGATTCGCTTTACTGTTTATAGCAATTCTGCCATTTCTATTTGCAGCCTGTAACCCAACAAAAAAGCTACATAAAGAGGAGTATTTACTAAATAAAAATTTCATAATTGATAAAGACACAAAAATTGATAAAAAGGATATAGAAAACTATTTAAAACAAAAACCTAACCGAAAAATTTTAGTTTTATTTCGTTTTCATTTATGGCTGCATAACCAGGCAAACCCGGATAGAATAAAGCTTAAACGCCTTCGTTATAATAAAAAAATTGAAAAGCGAAATATAAAACGCATTGCCAAAGGAAAAAAAGCAAAAAACAGCGAAAGGCAATTATTTGGTGAATGGCTTTTAGATATTGGTGAACCCCCGGTTGTTGTAGATACCTTCCTTGTAAAAAAAACATCTAAACAAATTAAGATGTTTTTAAATAATAAAGGTTATTTTGTAAGTACAGTGCAGGATTCAATACATTATAAAAAAAGACAAAAAGCGAATGTACATTATAAAATTAATGCGTCTGCCCCATACACCTTTAATAAACTTGATTACAAAATTCCGGATGAACTGGTTAAGTATCAGGTTTACGGTGACACCGCCAATACCCTTATTTTAAAAGGGAACAGTTATGATGTAGATATTATCCAGGCAGATAGGGATAGGGTTACCAATACCTTAAATAATACCGGTTATTATTTATTTACAAAGGATTATATTTACTATGAGATAGATACCAGTATTGGTAATAGAAAGGTGAATATTACAATGGGCATAAAAAACTATGCTAAAAAACTCAATGAATATTCCGATTCAATAGTAGAAACACCTCATCAGCGTTTTTCTATAAATAACATTTATATTCAACCTGATTTTGTTTCAAAAAAGAACGATGCCGATGCAAAAGACACACTGATAGTTGGTGATTACCACATTCTTCACAAGGAAAAACTCAGGTATAAAACAAGAGTATTACTCAACGATATTTTTATTCGTAAAGGGGAATTATACCAGATGAAAAATGTAGAAGACACCTATAAACGGCTGTCTGTGCTAAAAGCATTCAAAACAATTAATATTTTTTTCACCCAGCCCGGTGGTGACTCCCTGGATTGCTATATACAACTAAGCCCCATTTTAAAACAATCGTTTACTGTTGAAACAGAGGTAACCAACCGTTCAGGGAACTTGCTTGGTGTTTCAGGAAGTTTCGTTTTTCAAAATCGTAATTTATTTAAAGGAGCCGAAGTATTCGAATTACGCTTAAAAGGTGGCGTTGAAGCGCAAAACACATTTAATAATAGTGCGAAGGTTAATATCAATGATCTAACCGCACCAAGGCAGTTATTTAACACTTCCGAATTTGGTCCTGAACTTAACATTAATATTCCTCGTTTTTTATTACCCTTTAAAGTAAAAGCCTCTATATACTCTAATCCCAGGACCACGTTCACCAGTGCCCTCAACTATCAGCGCAGACCGGATTACACCCGCACTATCACCAACTTTTCGTTTGGGTATACATGGAAAGAATCAGTAAAAAAACGTCATACCATTAACCCGCTTGTTATCGACTATGTAGATGTTGTATTACAACCTGCATTTAAGGATTATCTGATCAATCAGGTTCAAAACAGATTTATACTTAACAGTTTCAGTCCCCATTTATCAACGAGTACACGTTACTCTTTTATATATGACGAACAGGATATAAAAAAGCATGAGAATTTTTCCTATTTGAGAATAAATGCAGAATCATCAGGTAATATTTTAAGAGGTCTCTCCGATTTAGCTTACTCCATAGATACCAACCTCATTAGAAAATATCAGGATGACAGATATAAATTATTAGGCATCGCGTTTTCGCAATACCTGCGTTTAGATGCTGATTATCGTTATTACTACAATTCAAGTGAAATAAATCAAATCGTATTCCGTATTGCAGCAGGAATTGGCAGACCATTAAAAAATTTCCAGGTATTGCCCTTTGAGCGCAGCTTTTTTAGTGGGGGTGTTAATGGAATACGAGCCTGGCAATCCCGTACTCTTGGGCCCGGCTCCTACTCCAATAAAATTTTTACTTCCGATCAGTTTGGTGATGGGCAATTAGAGGCGAATATCGAGTATCGATTGAAATTATTTAAAATAATTAACGGAGCCTTCTTTGTGGATGCCGGAAATACATGGCTTCGTCAACCCGATCCAAAACGCCCCGGTGGCGATTTCCAATTCAACCGGTTTTATAAAGAAATAGCCATTGGCTCCGGCTTCGGTATTCGAGCTGATTTTAGTTTTTTTATTATCCGTACTGATATTGGTATAAAAGTACGTGACCCACAATTTTTAGAAGACAGGCGATGGGCCATACAACATTTGTTTGATCCCGCCTGGAAACAGGAATATCGTACATTAAATGACAAAAAATACAACTTCTTTGCGTTTAATATAGGAATTGGATATCCCTTTTAATTTATCAATTGTACCCATTTTTGGAAAAATACTTCTTAAAGGGAAACAAAGCCTAATTCAATTACCATTTTATTATAACAATACCGGAACCTCCCTGACCGGATCCCGTACACCAGCCACCGTTACATGCCCAATAGGAACCTCCTCCACCTCCTCCACCTGTATTGGCAATTGCAGTGGGATTGCCCGAACCCAATGTTGTTCCATTAATACCACCTGGATAACTACTATAACCATAATAGGTAGTAGTACCGCAACCACGGCCACCACCATGATAACCATCTCCAGCGCGTTCGCTACTGTTACCACCTCCACCACCACCACCAGCATAATAAACTGTTGAACCTGTAATTGAACATGCATATCCAACTCCTCCATTTCCGCTTGGTGCGGATTGACCGGAACTAGCAACTCCGGCACCGCCAGCACCACCACCACCACCACCTGGCTGTAAAGTAGCAGCACCAGTACCTCCGGAATTTCCAAAACCACCTGTTTGAGTAGAAACCCCAGGCTCGTAACGATCACCGCAAGAGCCACCACCACTTCCACCATTTTTCCCAGGCATTCCAGCACCCGTACTACCACCACCACCACCGCCAATCGCGGTCAAAGTACCAAAAACAGAATTCCCTCCATTATTCCCTGCTGCGCTGGTTGAATTACCAATCGCGGTACCACCAGCTCCAACGGTCACTGTATAAACATTACCAGGTGTTACGGTATAGCTCGTGTTATAGATCACACCACCGCCACCACCACCACCATTACCATTACTTGTACTATGATTCCCACCACTTCCTCCACCCGCAACTACTAAAACAGCTAAAGATGTAACACCAACAGGACATGTCCAACTAACAGTACCGGTTGCAGTATAAGATATTTGCCCGGATGTGGTAAAAGTTAAAGTTAATACGGATGATACACACCCATTACTGTTATAGGCCCATACATATCTTGTATAAGTAGTACCTGAAGTAAGCCCCGTCTCGGTCTTGCTTGTACTTAAAGCATTATCAGTAGCTGTACCGTAACTATTAGTTGTATTCCACTTATATCCGGTTGTACCGGTACCGGCAATCCAGTTCCAAACTATTTGTGTTGTGCTGGGTGTATGAGTACCAGCAGTTGGGGCGGTAAGATCCCTGGTAACTAATACAGTACTTGTTGCAGTACACGAACGTGAATCTGTTGCAGTAAGCGTATATGTTAATGTGGATCCCGTACATTGTGCCGTGGTAACCGCTGTTGTAGAACTGGTGAGATCCCCTGTTGGACTCCAGCCGTAAGTATAAGTACTTGTCCCTCCAGTGGCTGTATTTCCCATGGTAGCCCCTGCGAATATCCCTGCTCCGGCATTCACTGCAAGCAAAGGGGTAACCGTTAAAGCCAATGAAGAAGCTGTACTCGCTCCACAAGTACTATTAGCAGTTACTGTTAAATTACCTGCAGTGGCATTACACGCGAAATTCACAACTATACTGGTTGTGCCGGTTCCTGAGGCTATTGTAAGCCCCGTTCCACTATACGCCCATGTGTATGCACTTGCTCCATTTACAGAAGCAATAAAATAATTTACAGATTGCTGGCCAGGGTTAATACTTGAAGGCCCGGTAATGTTGCCCGGAGTGTTAGGAATAGGATCGACACTTACCGCAAGACAGGACTGACCACTGGTTTCACAGGCATTATTCGCATTCACACATACACTTCCTGAGATATTACCAAAAGTAGCACTTATAGATACCGTACCCTGCCCCGAATTGATGGTTGTACCTGCGGGAACCGTCCAGGTATAAGAAGTGGCACCTGCAATTGCAGCAATTGTATATGTCCTGCTTTGTCCCGCACAAAAAACGGTGGTACCACTGCTTGTTATGGCACCAGGACTAGGAAGTGATTTACTCATGGAGATCCAACACGAGCCCGACCAATAGTCGACTACTTTACAATCAGTATTATATACCTGTAAACCTATTGCAGGTGTTACAATAGCATCACGCTGTATTGTTGTCATGCGTGGGATGAGAAGACCTTTGGTAGTAGAAGTAATATCCAATGCAGATGTAGATGCAGGACTTGTAGTACCAATTCCCACAAAATCGGTGCTTGTAGTAAGTCTAACAACAGTTCCATCATCTGTCCAACCGCCTGCAGTGGAGCCTCCTGCTCCTAAAGGGGCCCATGCAGTACCATTCCAGTAATAAAACCCAGGAACTACATCATTTGGTGCTACACCAGCCGTGGCAGTGTTAAACACCATCAATCCTGTTTCAGAAACACCGGGCAATGGTGAAATAGGAAGCCCGGTATTGGTAGCAGTTAAGGGTATACGTGGTATGAGTATACCTTTGTTATTTCCAGGACTCGCGTTAATATCTAATAATGAAGAAGAATTTGGCGCATTTCCCGTTGTGTTGATACCAACGTTTTGTGCAAAAGAAGCAACACCCCAAGCCTCACCCAAAGTGAGTGAGAAAATAGTTGCTGCCAATAAAATGATTTTAGTCCTACGTAATTTCATTTTTTTACAGTTTTATAAAAATCCGATAAATCTTTTTCTATAAATTATTTATTTCCATATTATGTTTTATCCCATATAGTATGATATTTCATTTCATTTGTTAAATTATTTAAGGACACACTACCGATTGCGTTGTGATATTACCCGCATTATCTACAGTTACTTTCCAGCAGGTTCCATTTGGTGCCATTAGCACTACCCCTCCTTTATTGGTGGAGCTTTTATAAATAATATCACCTCCACCAGCACTTCCATCACCAATTACAATTTTTGCAGCATTTACTGTTCCTGAACCCGCCACCACTGTTGTACCATTTGCCCCCGTTGATCCAGTAGAACCAGGAGATCCCGTTAAACCAGTTGAACCTGTGCTTCCAGTCGAACCTGTACTACCAGTATTTCCGGTAGAACCTGTTGCCCCCGTTGAACCTGTCTTTCCAGTCGCTCCTGTACTACCTGTCGATCCGGTACTTCCAGTAGTACCAGTCGAGCCAGTTGAGCCGGTTGACCCTGTTGAGCCGGTTGAGCCTGTTGAGCCTGTTGAACCTGTACTTCCAGTATTTCCTGTTGCGCCTGTTGAGCCGGTAGAACCCGTTGTACCAGTTGAACCAGTTGAACCTGTACTTCCAGTACTACCTGTTGAGCCTGTTGACCCGGAAGAACCCGTTGTACCAGTTGACCCTGTTGAACCTGTTGAACCTGTACTTCCAGTACTACCTGTTGAGCCAGTTGAACCTGTAGAGCCAGTAGACCCCGTTGTACCAGTTGACCCTGTTGCCCCTGTTGAACCAGTTGAACCTGTCGAACCAGTTGAGCCTGTGGACCCTGTAGATCCTGTTGAACCCGTAGATCCTGTCGAACCTGTTACACCTGTTGAGCCAGTAGCACCTGTTGAACCCGTAGATCCAGTCGAACCTGTTGCACCCGTAGATCCAGTCGAACCAGTCGAACCAGTTACACCTGTTGAGCCAGTAGCACCTGTCGAACCCGTTGAACCTGTTGATCCTGTCGAACCAGTTGCACCTGTTGAACCAGTAGATCCAGTCGAACCAGTTGCACCTGTTGATCCTGTTGAACCAGTAGATCCTATCGAACCAGTTACACCTGTTGAACCTGTTGATCCAGTCGAACCTGTTGCACCTGTAGATCCAGTAGATCCAGTTGCACCTGTTGCACCTGTCGAACCAGTTATACCTGTTAAACCCGTAGACCCTGTTGAACCTGTTGATCCAGTCGAACCCGTTACACCCGTTGAACCAGTATTTCCGGTACCCCCGGTTGAACCTGTAGAGCCGGTATCACCTGTTGCACCAGTAGACCCGCTATTGCCTGTTGAACCAGTATATCCTGAACCTGTTGCACCAGTTGAGCCTGTGCCTCCTGTAGGCCCTGTGGTTCCAGGAGATCCAGTAGCACCCGTTTCTCCGGTAGATCCCATGGTACCCGTTGAACCGGTACTTCCTGTATCACCCGTTGAACCGGTATTACCAGTTGAACCGGTGCTTCCTGTTGAACCTGTCGACCCGGTTGAGCCAGTCAAACCTGTTGAACCCGTATATCCAGTTGAACCAGTTGAGCCAGTCAAACCAGTTGAACCAGTGTATCCAGTTGAACTAGTGCTTCCAGTTGAACCCGTTGACCCGGTTGATCCAGTTATCCCTGTTGAACCGGTATTACCCGTTGAACCTGTGCTTCCTGTCCCTCCTGTTGTACCTGTAGTACCTGTGTCACCTGTTGAACCTGTGCTTCCCGTATTCCCTGTAGTACCTGTTCTTCCCGTCTCACCGGTTGAACCTGTGCTTCCTGTCTCACCCGTTGAACCTGTGCTTCCTGTATCACCTGTTGAACCCGTGCTTCCATTATTCCCTGTAGTACCTGTGCTTCCTGTGTCACCTGTGTCACCTGTGTCACCTGTAAAACCGGTACTTCCAGTCGAACCAAGGCCTCCTGTATTACCTGTGGAACCCGTTTTTCCAGTAGTACCTGTAAAACCTGTTCTTCCTGTAACACCTGTACTTCCGGCATCACCAGTTGCACCTAAAGAACCAATCGCCCCTGTAGCACCAGTAGCACCTTGGAGACCATTATTTCCTGAGCCGGAAATGATGGACTTCCAATATATACCATTGAAATAATAAAAACTGTTGGTAGGAGTCAGGTAAATTAACAATCCTGTGGCAGGAGAAGCAATATTATTGGTATCAGCGATGCGGGGGATTAAAATCCCTTTGTCTGTGGTTTTTAAGTCGAGGATCGCACTTGCGTCAGGTGTGAGGGTACCAATACCCATATTATTTTGGGCAAAAGAAAAGTAACCTCCGCAGTTTTTACCGAAAGGGAGTGAAAAAAACAAGACAAATATCAAACCTATTGCAAGTATATTTTTTTTTGCTTCCATTTCCTTTTCTGTTTATTTGCCAAATGCTCTTCAAGAAAGATAAGAGGATGAATGAATAATTTATTCTTGTAATATTTTTATCTCCGTTCTGCGATTTAATTTCCTTCCTTCTTCGGTATCATTAGAGGCTATTGGATCGGCCTCCCCATATCCTTTAGCAACCACATTCTCTTTGCTTATACCGGCCGAAAAAAGGAAATCCAACACTGATTGTGACCTCGCTTGTGAGAGCGTTAAATTTGATTCGCTGGAGCCCTCACTATCCGTATAGCTTGCCACTTCTATTTTAATGTCAATATTTTTATTCATTAAATTAACTACCCTGTTAATTTCAGATAATGATTCCGGTTTTAATGTAGCTTTACCCTGATCATAGAAAATATTTTTCAGGTTTATTTTATTTCCGATACTGAATTTTTGCAATTGAATATTTTTATTTATTTCTTTAAAAGCTTCCGACTCGGGAATGTTGAAATTTTCGGAGTAAAACAAATATCCATTCTTTTTTATGGCTATCCCGTAATTTTTACCTGCAGGCAGGGAAACAAGATATTTTCCTGTAAGACTATTAGATTGAATGTTTGCTATAATTTCATTTTTATCATTGTCAGAAATTTCAATTTCTGTACCAATTGGATCAAGTGTCTCAAAATCCATAACAACACCTTTAAATAAGGTAAGGTTTGATTCCGTTTTTTTATTTTTGAAACTTATTTCATAAATATCTTTTTTGCCAAAGCCTCCTTCGCGCATATTTGCGGTCATTGGGGCAATAGCCTTTTTACTTCTTCCGGTTGAGAGGATACTTATTGTATCGCTGCTGGAGCCGCTGGCACCCATATTCACCAGTACTTCCTTTACTACCAAAAGAGCTTGTGCTTCCTTTATCACTTTTTGAACCTCCTGGGCCATTTGATTGAGTTGAAGCTGGGTTTCTTTTAACACGACTTGAGCCTTTTCCTGCTTAAGATCTGTTATCACCAATTTAGCGTTTTGAACCCGTTTGATCTGCTCTTCAAGTAAAACCTGTGCATCCAGGATAACCCGTATCAATGAATCGGTTGCAGCCGTTTTTTCTTTGGAAATCATTGGCTCCTTTGAACCTACATTTCCCAAATAAGCTGTTGAATAGTAACCTGTTTTTCCATCGGCAGTTAATGTAAAAAAAAGATCATCCTCAGGGGTATTAATAGAATTACCTAAATTAACAGGTTCGCTCCAACTACCGTTTTCAAATACAGATTTAAAGATATCAAAACCTCCGGTTGTATTGTGCCCCATGGAGCTGAAGTAAAGTGTTTTTCCATCAGGATGAATAAAAACGCCTTCCTCATCTTCAGGAGTATTTACAGTTGCTCCAAGATTTTCCGCTTTCCCCCAGGTACCTGTATTATCCTGATGACATAACCAAATATCCAATTTCCCTTCCCCTCCTTTTCGATTGCTCACAAAATAAATGGTTCGTCCATTAGGTGCAATACTGGCAGATGATTCATGTTTACTCGAATTGATAGGTTCGGGTAGTTTAACAGGTTCTGACCACTCATCTCCGTTTAAAACAGATTCATAAATATTTCCGTCCGGATCGCCTCTGTATAAAAGCATCCGCTGTCCATCATTAGAAAGAGCAATAGGAGAATTATTTTTCCCGGGTCGATTTATAGTTTCTCCCAACATTTTTGCTTCACTCCATTTCCATACCATATCATTATAATATGAAACATAAACATTTTCAAATCCTTCTGTTTTTTTTGCAATGTCAGCTTTAAGTACGGGACGGCTGGATGTAAAAATCATCATTAAACCATCTGATGATATAATAGGGGAGAATTCATCATAAGGTGTATTAACAGTAGGGCCTAAATTGGTAACAATCTGTTCGACTGAGTCCATATTTTCCTGACTTTTTACTTTACATGTCATCCCTAAAATAATTAACAGGATGTAAAAATAATTTCTCATACGTTATTTTAATAATCTTGAAGCAGAACGCCTGCTATTATCAGGAGTTGTGAATCTTAATGAAATTTCAAGTCCGCCTTTTGATCCTGTACTTTGTTTTAGTATTGAAGTATTTACATCATAACTAATACCAAGCGCATAATTGGAATATTCATACATCATCATAGGAATTAAAGCATCTCCAACTCGGTATAGTGCTCCAAATGAAATGGCCATAGCCTCCACATTGCCTGTATACTTTGATTCTCCCTTAATTTTGCAGCGCATCATTGCCCCCAAATCTAACTCAAAAGCGGAGCCTTGTTTAAATAATATTGCTGATGGTTGAAATTCATATTTGGTAGAAGCTATTCCGATAACCGCGGAACCATGAACAACTAATTTTGAATACAGATCATCGGTAATGTTGGAATAATAAGGATTTAATTTTTGGTTTGGCCTATTGATATGGAAGGCTGCAATCCCAAAATTTATTTTTAACTGATCATTGGCACTCAAATAGGTTTGTTTGGAACTATAATTCCAGGAAAGGCCAGCGGAAAAATCGCCATAGCGATGAGGAGGAATAGAAACAACATCGTTGGAAGACAATGAAGAGTTGAACAGTCCGGAACCTTCATCATACTGGCTGTCCCATTTCATGTCGGCAGTAGAGATACTTTTTTGAACATAACCACCTTGTATACCACCTGATATCGACTGCTTTTTATTGACGATCACTATGCCTGCAAAAGAAAGATTTAACTGTGTAGTTCCCAGCTTTAAATCTCCGGCAACATCTTTAAATGCATTAATTCCAGCACCAATATAGCCAGCTTTGAACTTCTTAGTTAATAAACGTGTATCATAAGAAAACGATCCGGTGCGATATGTTGCGCCTGATGATCCCATCCCGATCCATTGATTCTTATAATTTAAGATCGCTCTGTGATCATTTCCCATAAAACCTGTTAATGCAGGGTTAACGAGCAAAGGCGTCATGCCTGTTTGAGAAAAGTGAATATCTTGGGCAAAAGAAGATGCAAGATGCAAGATGCAAGATGCAAGATTGAATAGTACTGCTAAAAATAGAACTTTTGATTTCATCGTTCTTGCTTCTGGATTCTTGATTCTTGATTCTTGGTTCTCAAATCTCAACACTAAATACTCATCTCTTATTTATCTCATCAAGGTAACATTTCCTTTTTCATCAAAGAATTTCCCGTTCTTGTATTTTCCTTTAACAACATATACGAATACAGATAAATTCATTGCTTGTCCTTTTTCTGTGCCATCCCATCCAGCGTTAACGTCCGTTGTTTCAAATACTTTTTCTCCCCAACGATTAAAAATAACAAATTGCATCTCCGCAATTCCTTTTCCTCTCACACGCAACACATCGTTAAAACCATCACCATTTGGAGAAAATACATTGGGAACAAAAACAGTTGCACCTACTTCTGATGACAAGGCGAAAGGTGTGGTAGAAAAATTATAGATCCCGGTTTTTGTTATCCCCGGAAAACCATAATTGCTGGTGGTGGCAACCGCTCCTAAATTCTCCCATTGGCTTGTGGTTCCCCATTGCGTCATAGCAGTAAAATCGCCATCTACAATACTATCGTAATAAATTGTAATATCTGCAAATGAATTACCATTGATCCTGTTTATGCGATGATAAAAATTTGGATTTATATCACCCAGTTCAGCATCCTTGGTAGTGATGTCAAATCCTTCGTTAGTAGCATCAACATTGGCCATTCGCACTTTAAAGGTATTGGCGGTAATCGAATTGGGCGTAACATCAACGGGACGGAAGAGTGGAGTTCCGGTACTTGAGCCTACAGGAAAAGAGTATCTGTTTGTAGAAAGTGTATTACGAGAAAGCCCTCCATCGTTGGTGCTACTCACAAATCCATTTGATCGGGTAATAACACCTGTGCCAGCATCCATCACAAGTACTGTATAGTCGCCAGAGGCAAATTCACGATCATTAAGCGCCAGGGTATCTTCAATTTCAGTATTTACGCCATTGAGTTGTTTTACTCCTGTACCGGCCAAATCCAGGTTATTGAAATGGGTACTGGTATTACCTCCTATATTTTGCATACCTCCATTTAAATGAAGCCAGCCGTCAGTTCCGGTAGAAAATACCGTTCCGGAAGGGTTATTGTTTATCCAATCGCCAGAAATATAAAAACTACCCGAATTGGCAATACTACCATTACCCTGATGGGTTACATTGCCCCTGATAATAACACTGTCGTTGGTATTACTGACAGGAAGCCCATTGTTAATAACATCGATCTGGGAAAAAGAAAAGGTTGATAGAAGGGAAAGAAAAACGAAAAATAAGATAGCAAGAGGATAAGAAAAACCAATTATTTTTTTAGAAAAATAATTGACCGACACGAGCAAAAAATTCGACAATTCACCTAAACGCAAAGACGGTTGGTTTAAAACCGAAGATACTTTGCGAAAATGGTCATTATCAAAGTGGTAGTGCTGTTTCATAGGTTACGAATTTAATAAATTAATTTCACGTACTACAACATAATTTGAAAATAAAACACTAAAACTTAATTTTCTCGAATTTAAAAAGATTGTACGAAAAATGAATAGTAAAGGTTTTGTTTTTTTCTGTATTTATCTCAAATTGAATGGTTTATTGATCCGGCACTAAAAATTTGGAAATTCCCCCAATTAAAAAACGATTAAAAAGCCTATATAAGCTATTGATCTCATACATTGGACCGGTTAAGAACAATTGAAAACGATTTGAAAGTATAATTCCAAATCGTTTTTCATAAGAACATAAAAATTAGTAGCTTTGCCTTCCGAAAAATAAAAATCGAGATTTAATGATTTGGAGATTTGTTTAAATTCTCTAATTCTCTAATTCTACAAATCAATAAATTTAAAAAGATGGCAAACAAAAAAATTGAAGAATTATTAGGCTCAAATGCTGATAGTTTATTGAATCACCATTGCAAAACCATTTCGAAAGACAGTATTCACCAACCGGGCGCTGATTTTGTTGATCGTATTTTCACTTACACCAATCGTAATCCGCAAGTATTACGGAGCTTACATCAGCTTTACAATACAGGCCGATTAGCCGGCACGGGTTATATGAGTATATTACCCGTTGATCAGGGAATTGAGCACAGTGCAGGCGCTTCCTTTGCTCCTAATCCAATTTATTTTGATTCAGAAAACATTGTAAAATTAGCGATTGAAGGCGGATGTAATGCCGTAGCATCTACATACGGTGTGTTGGCTTCTGTATCCCGCAAATACGCTCATAAAATACCTTTTATTGTAAAGATAAATCACAATGAATTTTTGACTTACCCCAATAAATTTGACCAGATCATGTTCGGCTCTGTTGAAGAAGCCTGGAACATGGGGGCCGTAGCTGTTGGAGCCACTATTTATTTCGGTTCGCCAGAATCATCAAGACAAATTGTAGAAGTAGCTCAAGCATTTGAACGTGCACACGAATTAGGGATGGCAACTGTTTTATGGTGCTATACCCGAAATAACGGCTTCAAAAAAGATGGAATTGATTACAGTACTGCTGCCGACCTATCATCTCAGGCAAACCATTTAGGGGTAACTATTCAGGCGGATATCATCAAACAAAAAATGTCGGATAAAAATGGAGGGTATACTGCTTTAAACTATGGGAAAACACATCCTAAAGTATATTCAGAATTAACTACCGACCATCCAATTGATCTGGCACGTTACCAGGTTGCTAATTGCTATATGGGACGTATTGGTTTGATCAACTCAGGCGGAGAATCAAAAGGAGCAACTGATCTGGCTGAAGCTGTTAGTACCGCTGTAATAAACAAACGTGGTGGTGGACAAGGTTTGATCTCCGGACGTAAAGCATTTCAAAAACCAGTGAAAGAAGGTGTTGAATTATTAAACATCATTCAGGATGTTTATTTAGATAAAACAATTACAATTGCATAAAGGAATTAAAGAGTTGGAGAGTTGGAGAAATAAAGAAGGGTTGCATTTAGGAGAATTGGAGAATTTCAAATCACTAAATCGCTAATTCACTATTTCACTATTTCACTAAATCTCTATTTCACTAAATCTTCATTTCTCTATTTCACTAGATCTCTAAATCAAAAATTAAAAAAGATGAGTTGGTTTAAACGTATAAAAACAGGTATTACTACTTCTACTAAAGAAAAGAAGGAAACTCCGGAAGGCCTATGGTATAAATGCCCTTCATGTAAAAAATTAGCAAATTCAAATGAACATGCACAAAATCTTTATGTTTGTGCTGAGTGTGATTACCACGAAAAAATAGGGTCTGCTGAATATTTCGAACTGATCTTTGATAACAATGAGTTTATTGAATTGAACGCAAATTTAACCGCGGCCGATCCTTTAAACTTTACGGATACAAAAAAATATTCGGACCGCTTAATTGATTCTCAGAAAAAAACCAATTTAAAAGACGCTCTTAGAAGTGCACATGGCCTTGTTGGTGGTGAAGACCTGGTAATTGCCTGTATGGATTTTACATTTATTGGTGGTTCGATGGGTGCTGTAGTAGGCGAAAAGATTGCCCGTTCCATAGATTATTGTCTTGAAAAACGTATTCCATTAATGATCATTTCCAAATCAGGTGGAGCACGTATGATGGAAGCCGCATTTTCATTGATGCAAATGGCTAAAACATCCGCCAAACTGTCGTTGATGGCTGAAGCAAAGATCCCTTATATTTCATTTCTTACTGATCCTACAACGGGTGGTGTTACAGCATCTTATGCTATGCTTGGCGATTTGAATATTGCTGAACCAAAAGCCTTGATCGGCTTTGCGGGGCCACGGGTGGTGAAAGAAACGATAGGGAAAGATCTGCCAAAAGGATTTCAGACCTCTGAATTTGTGCTTGAACATGGTTTTTTAGATAAGATCATTAATCGTAAGGATTTGAAAGTTCAGTTGACGCAACTGATCAAGATGTTTAAGAATTAGATTTTGTAAAATTCTGTTCTGAGTTGATAGATCTCCCGGGGTTATTATAATTCGCGTTAATAAATTTTCATCAGTGATCTTGTCATCCATTGACATAAGACCACTATCAATTCAGAAAAAAACTGTGTGTTTTTCTTTTGTCTTGAAACCCTTCGACAAGTCAGGGCGGCTCCAGAAACAAAAATTCATGAACAAACGATTCCTCCCGCATTTCAAACCGTTTATAAGGATTCAATAATCTCGATAAAAATCGAGATGCAAAATCTCAGTGTTTTTTCTTTTGTCTTGATACAAAAGAAACAAAAAATCAAGAAAAGGTCATCGGCTTACGCACAAGCTAACGCAGCCCCCGCTACCTTTTCCGGCTCACGCGCCAATCCAATTAAAATTTTCCAATCTGAGGTGCTCGTATACGAGATGCAGGATGAGTTAAAAATTTCATGGTAGCGCGTTAGGGATTGTAACGTAAATCCCCGCCCGAACGACAGATGTCTTTCAGTCGGGCAGGCTTTTCTGTTTAGAAAAGATTGAAGTGCAAAGCCCGGCCCTTTCTTTTTCAGAAAGGGAACGCCCAAATAGATTTAATTTTAATCTTCAAAGAATACCTCGCTCCTACTTTCTTCCCCCTCAATTAATACCGTATCTTTGGACTCCAACAAAAACAATGATGATACAAAAAGTACTGGAGCATTTAAAGATCGCTTCACTAAATGAAATGCAATTGGCTTCGATTGAAGCTGCTAAAAAGGAAAATGATGTAATACTGCTCTCTCCAACAGGTTCGGGAAAAACATTGGGATTTTTATTACCGATCTTACAAAATCTGGATCCGAAAAAAGCCGGGGTTCAAGCCTTGATATTAGTTCCTTCACGTGAGCTGGCTATACAAATTGAAACCGTTTTTAAATCAATGAATACGGGCTTTAAAGTGAATTGCTGTTATGGGGGGCATTCTACCAAAACTGAAAAAAACAATTTTGAACATCCTGCTTCTGTTCTTGTTGGAACACCGGGAAGAATTGCTTTTCATATCAGGCGAAACAGTTTTGATACGAACACGGTTAGTACCTTGGTGTTGGATGAATTTGATAAATCGTTGGAATTTGGTTTCAAAGAGGAGATGTCGTTCATTATTCATGAACTGAAAAAATTAGAAAAACGTATTTTAACTTCTGCGACCAAGATGAAGGAAATACCTGATTTTACAGGTGTAAAAGACCCGATCGAACTTAATTATTTGAGTACTACTCCAACAAAACCACAAGGATTAAAATTAAAAATAGTTAAAGCGGAAAGTAAAGATAAGCTGGATACCTTATTTTCATTGATTTGCAAGCTGGGCAATACTGCTTCGTTAATTTTTTGTAATCACCGGGAAGCTGTAGACCGTATCAGCAGCTTGCTTTGGGATAAGGGATTGGCGCATGGAATTTTTCATGGTGGGATGGAACAGGAGGACAGGGAACGTGCATTGATAAAATTCAGGAATGGAAGTCATAAAATGTTGATCACCACGGACCTTGCTTCCCGTGGGCTTGATATTCCGGAAATTGAGTATGTGATCCATTATCAATTGCCACATACCGAGGATATTTTTATACACAGGAATGGCAGAACAGCACGTATGAATGCAAAAGGTACCTCTTATTTATTATTGTCGGAAACGGAATATGTACCTTCTTTTATAAAAGAAGCGCCTGCTGAAGAAACATTACCGGAAAAAAATGTGATCCCTGAAAAATCAGGATGGGTGACACTTTATATTGCTTCCGGAAAAAAAGATAAAATTAATAAGGTGGACATTGTAGGCTTATTGCTTCAAAAAGGGAATTTACAAAAAGAGGAATTGGGATTGATCGAAGTGTTGGATCATTCTTCGTATGCAGCAGTGACTGCTAAAAAGGCTGAAGCTGTGGTTCAGTTGGTTAAGAATGAAAAGATAAAGGGGAAAAAGGTAAAGATCGAAGTTTCGAGGTAAGTTAAAATTGGCACACGGATGACACTGATGTGACTGATTTTTTATCTTGAGTATCTGTTAAATCTGTGTTATCTGTGTTCTATCCTTTCAATCAGTGAATTATTGCTTTTTCAAAACTCTATCCAGGAAGAAGGTTCCGAAAGGGATGAATGAGAGCAGGAACGCAATTATTACTTTTTTGATCGACCATTTATAAACAAAGCCTGCCTGTATAAGGGCTATTGCGTATGCAATAAATAAAACACCATGCAACATTCCTACAATACGCACAGGTGCCGGCATATCAGCCATGTATTTTAAGGGCATTGCTATAAATAATAGCACAATAAAGGAAACACCTTCAGCAAAGCCGACTTTCAGGAGGCGGCCTAATGGGGTTTTAAAAGAAATATCGTTTGTTGTCATTTTATAATATAATTACACTGATTAGAAATACAAGAGATTACACCGATATATAAACCCAGATGATCGGTGTAATCAATCGAAAATCTGTGTAATCATTATCTATTTTATTTTGCTTTAAATTTATTTATTGCGTTAACTGTAAATTCGGAGAGTACGAGCTTTCCACTTATTTCGGCACGTTCAATTAAGAGCGTGTCCCAGTTCTCTGTTCCTTTCCAGAATACTTTTTTAAGCATTTCCATGGCTTCAGGATTTGATTTGGCAAGATTTCCGGCTAAGGTGGCTACCGCAGCATCCAATTCCTCTATTGTTTTATAGATCTCTACATATAAGCCTTTTGTTTTTGCCCATTCGGCATGATGCCATTCGGTAGCATTAATTGAAAGTGATGTAAATGCTGAAGTCCCTATTTTGCGTTCAACTGCAGGACCAACTACAAATGGGCCTATGCCAACGGCCAGTTCGCTAAGTTTTACCACTGCTGCGTCAATAGCTAATGTATAATCAGCAGCACAGGCTATACCAACCCCACCTCCAACAGCCTTACCCTGAACACGGGCAATCACAAATTTAGGGGCTTTTCGGATGGCGTTAATAACCATAGCAAAACCGGAGAAGAATTTTTTACCGGTTTCAAAATCTTTAATAGATATCAATTCATCAAATGATGCTCCGGCACAAAAAGTACTGTCGCCATCACTTTTTAATACAATTACCCGGGCATTAGTATCATTACCGGCTTTGGTTATCTCTTCAGCCAATTTAACCAGTAAAGTGCCTGGTAATGAGTTACTTTGCGGATGAAAAAATGTGATGGTTGCAATCCCATCAACTGTGTTTGATTTTACGTATGACTTGTCCATTAATTGAATTGGAAGATTTAGGATTTATAAATTTAGGATTATAGAATTTATAGATTTTAAGAATTTAGGTTTTCAACTCCAGTTTCAAAATCCTAAATTTAATCCTAAATTTCTAATTTCTTTGGCGAATATAAATAAAAAAGCACCCTGATTACTCAGAGTGCTTTAATAAACTAAAAAATGCTTAACCCTTAATTAATTATAAATTAGTTCACGCAATAAGCTGGCAATTTTCCTTCTTTGATCAATTGCAGGCTTTTCTGTTTATGTTCCTCAAAATTACCAAAACACAATGCGTCCAACATTTCAACTCTTGTCATAAGAGGGCTGTCCAATTCTGCTTTGATCTCTTTTTCGCAACGTTCAACATATTTGATAAAACGTTCCGGAGCCCATATGTATTGGGTTTTATGCCAATCTGGTTGGGTACGGTCAACATTAAACTCAATTGGCATTTCTGCACCAAGTTTAATATTCGTTTTAACATCCAACCCTTCGAAACGCTTAGGAATCAACCTGTTATCAAATATCAACGGTCGGCTGATCTTAATAACATGTTTTTTCTTTTTAACATCTACCATAGCCAATCCTTCGATAGTTAAACCCTTTTTTTTAAGGTAACCATACTTCGTCTCAAAACTTTTTAAAATTTCAAACATGATTTTTATGATTTGGTTGGAGAACAAAGATAAATAAATAAATCCTTAATAATGAAACATTTAGATGCTATCTTCTTAAGAAAGCCATTAAATTTAGATGAATCTGTTTTTAAGGCCGTATTAAAACACAATTTTAGGCCATGAAACGGGTATATTTTTTCATACACCTGATAGTCAATAACTTAACACCTAAAAAGTGTCCATATTTTCAGTTAAGGCGGCTCTTTTGGTTGAGCATTTGTAACGAAAGCCCATTAATCCCAATTGCTTGAGAGCTAAATGCATTTATTTTAAGTATTTTGATAAATGAAGACATAAAATTGGCTGAGCGTTTACATTTTGGGGTATTAATTCCTAAAACAAGATACTATAAACTTATTCCAATTATTAGAATGTCATCCACTTGCTCCAAACTGCCTTTCCAATTTTCAATTGTGCTATTTAGGATCTCCTTTTGATCTCCAATAGGTGTATGGGCAATTGCAAGAAGCTTTTCCTTCAATTGCTGGTATTTGAATTTCTTTCCTTTTTCTCCTCCAAATTGATCGGCATATCCATCAGTAAAAAGGTAAAGCTGGTCTCCTTTATTCAATTGAATGGTATGTGTGGTAAAAGGCAAGGGAGCATCTGTTTTTCCAATTGATTGTTTGTTAGCTTTTATCTCAATTAGATTAAATTCAGAAGTAACTAAATTGGAGCCGGGAGAAATATCCTTTTCCAATACTGTATTCTTCATTCTTTTTATAATCCATAATGGATTATTTGCCCCAGCCCATTTAATTGCAACCTCCTCTTCTGTATCGCTTCCGAACTCAATACTAATTAATGAAATATCCATTCCATCCATCACTTCACTTTTCACCTCATGAGAGTCTTTACGAATAAATGTTTCTACAACAAGTTCACGTACTTTGTCTAATATTTTTCCGGGATCGGAAATACCAAATTCTTTTACCGTTCTGTTCAGGGCATTGGAACAAACCACACTTACAATTGCTCCAGGTACCCCATGTCCGGTACAATCTCCAGCTGCAATTAATATCCGTTTACCATGGAGCGCACCATATTTTTCTCCTTCATGCCCTTGCATTTTATTCGCTTTCCCGGATATGGGTTCAGAACTAACCACTTCCATCCAATAAAAATCACCGGCAACAATATCTTTCGGGTTATATAAAATAAATGATTCCGGTAAATATTTTTTTATCAATTTTATCGGAGGCAAAATAGCTTCCTGCAAACGTTTAGCATAGGTAATACTGTCAACAATTTCTTTATTTTTAAATTCGAGCAGCATCCTTTGCTCCTCCGCTTTTTCCTTCTGTGCTAAAATAATCTTATTCTTTTTTTGTTTTTGCTTATTGCTTCGATATAAAAAAACAGAAAAAATAAAGACCATCCCTAAAAACAATGACAACGCCATTTGCAAACGATTTTGCTGCTTTATCGTGTTTTCGGATAATTCATTTTGAGTAAGAAGCGTTCTATTTTCTTCTTCTTTTTTTACTGATTCGTATTTTGTTTGCATTTCCGCGATCAACTTCGAATTCTCTTCAGTGAATATAGAATCTTTAATTAAGCCGTACAGCTGCATGTAGTGAAAAGCGCTATCATTCTTATTTTGTTTATTATAAGTTATCGCTATTTCCTCATAAACACTTTTCAAATCATATTTTGCAGCTGATTTTTTAAAAACAATCATACTATTATAATAATACACGAGCGACATTTCATAATTTCCTTTTTGACGATATGCATTTCCAATTGAAAGCAAAGTTTGTCCCATTCCATACCTATTATCCAAGTCCCTCAAAATTTGATATGCTTCCTCCAGAAACTTAAGTGCTTTATTATTTTCATTTATCCGTAAGTATATATTACCAATATTGGCTTGTGCAATTGCATATTCATGTTTGTTATTTGTTTTGTAAAAACCAACAGCTGCCTTTGAAAAGGCATCGAGCGCATTTTTATAATCGTTTTTTGCATCATAAACATTTCCTTTTCCGATCAAAACCACACTAATACCATAAGGATCATTCAAACCATTAGCAAGTTCAAAAGCGTTATCATAAAACTCAAGAGCTTTGGTTAAATTTTTCTGAGCCATATAGGTGTTCCCAAGACCATTCGATACGGTATACAATAATTTTTTATTTGATGTTTTTTCGATCAAACGATATGCTTTCAATAAATAATCAAGGGCCTCGGAGAAATCACCTGTTCCATTACAAATCATTCCTCCCATCTGATTAAACGCGGAAGCCAGAAAAACAACATCTTTTTCTTTTTTTGATAGTTCAATTGCCTGCTCACAGAAATCTTTAGATTCAGGTATCTTACCGTGCCTGTAGTAATATTTAGAAATTTCAAGCAATGTTTTGATCCTGGTTGTATCAATTGTTTGAGGAAGGATCGTTAACAAACTATCAATATTTGTAATACTACTTTTACCAAAAATAATATTGACAGAAAAAAAAAGAAGAAATACTAATTTGATTTTGATATTCATGCCCACTTAAAAATTTTAAACAAAACTATATTTTATTAGTTCAGACTCTTATACAAGAAATGCTCAATCTATATTTTAATACCAATTATAAGTATATCATCTACTTGCTCCAGTTTACCTTTCCATGTTTCAATTGCGCTATCCAAAACCTTCTTTTGCTCTTGCATTGATAAATGTGCATTTGCCAGAAGCAATTCTTTTAATTGTTGGTATTTAAATTTCTTTCCTTTTTCTCCACCAAATTGATCGGCATAACCATCTGTAAACAGATAAATGCTATCACCGGATAATAACTGAATTTTATGAGAAAGAAACGGACTTTGTATATCAGAAATACCGATAGGTTGCTTGTTGGAAAGAATTGTTTTTAATTCTCCTTTTTGAAAATACCAAAGCGAATTATTTGCACCGGCCCAAATTATTTCTCCTGTTATTTTATCAATTGAGCCGAATGAAATATCCATACCGTCTTTAACTTTTTCATCGGTTTTTGAAAAATGTTCTATCACAAATTCTCTTGTTTTATCAAGTATTTCTCCCGGATCGGATAATTTATATTCAAACACAGCCCTATTTAAGGCATTGTGACAAACCAAACTAACTAAAGCTCCGGGAACTCCATGGCCTGTGCAATCAGCAGCTGCGATCAATATTTTCCCATCTATTTCTTCCATCCAATAAAAATCTCCGGCAACAATATCCTTCGGTTTGAAATAAACAAAATAATCATTGAATATTTTTTGAAAAGCACTTTCGGAAGGTAACATCGCATATTGAATTCGCTTGGCATAGTTGATCGAATCAAGCATTTCGTGATTTTTTTCCTGAACTTTTAATCGGCTTTCATCTAATTCTTTTTTAAAAAAATAAGTTATTATTATTATTGTGGCAAGAACAGTAAATAAATTTATTAAAAAAAGTCCCATTGCAAATGGAATGACACCCACAGGTGGAAATATCATCATCCCGATCATTGAAACAACAAACAAAATAATGGCCGTTGCTAAATAAAATAATGATTCGCGAAAAGTTGGAAAAAATAATACCGGAGGAAGGCAAAACACTATAAACCCGAGGTAAAATCCGGTATCTCTACCTAAAACAATAGAAATAATCGCCCAAAATATGGGAACCGAAATTGTCAGGACAGGTATCGATAATTTTAACCCTTTAAAGGAATTCAATAAAATTGGTGTAATAAAAAAGGGTAAGCCGCAAAAGAAAACGATGGCATGAAAATAATGTGACGTGATCACAAATAAGATCGTATAAAAAAAACAAATGGGGACACCCAAAAAGCTAATGACATTTACAAGCCGCATCTTTTCAGCCTTTTCAAAAGATAGTTCCGGCCTAATTCCGAAATTTGCTATTTTATTAAAAAGGCTTAACGTTTTTAAGATCATTATCAAAAAATTAGTTCTTATTATAAAATATCACTATTTAAGAAAAGTATAATGGAACCCCTCCTACCATTAAGCAATGGTTCAATTATTTATTAATTGCAAGTTTCAGAATCTGGAAATAATTTTTTTCCAGAAGCCCCTTTTTATAAAACCCTCGTTCTTTGATAAGCCCATGCATTGCCCGGAAATTATAACATGGTACGGTCATTAGCAAATGGTGTTCGGCATGATAATTTACGTGGTGAGGAGCAAATAGAATTTTTTCAAAAAAATTGGAATAAATAGTTCGTGTATTTTTATAATCATCAAACCGGTCAGGAACAGCGCTATGCTCTGCAATGGAACGGATACGGAGAGAAAAATTATAGGTAGTAAGCAACGATCCTATCCACAATAAATAAAGCCATGGTTCTCCGAACAACCAAAGAAATCCAAAAATCAAAAAGTTTGCAGCAACCGGCCCTGCCATATTTTTCACAAAGGTTGTTATGCTTTTAATAAAACCACCTTGCTGATCAGTTTTAATTATTCTCCCACCGAGTTCGTATTTAATATAACCATAATGCATAACTAAAACAGCGATGTGTCCTTTGATACCACTTGCACCAACCATATCTCTTATTACTTTTCGCGTAAAACTTATTATTGTTGTAGGATAACCTTTGGTAAGAGAAAGATCGGGATCATCATCCGTTCCTGTTTTTACATGATGTTCGATATGATAAGGCCGATAACGTTCAACATCATGCAAAATGGGATATCCTGCTAACCAGTTACCAAAAAAAGTGTTAGCCCCTTTCGCATTGAACATACTCCGATGAGCGCAATCGTGCATCAGAATTGCACAAGCCAATTGCTTTCCACCAATTATAAACATTGAAATTACTATTATAAATGGATTGGGCCACAAACCAGCAATGTCAAATGCAAAGGCTATCCACCCCCAAGTATGAAGAAATTCAAATGCCGCTTTCCAATCAGATTTTTTTAAGAGCTGTTGTATCTCTTCTTTAGTCAGATAATCGTTTACATTCACTTTACCCATTTGACATTTAATTTCTATTTCTTAAATTTTGGACTAATAAATTAAATTAAATCTAGGATAGAAAATGAAACCTTGTCAGAGAAAATGATTTAAGATAATCTAATCCTGATTTTTCTTTTTCACCATTGTTAAAATAGTAGCAATTGCAACTGTTTCACCAGTTTCATCATATATATCAACTAACCATTTAACAATACCCTTCGCAATATCGTCTTCAGATTTTTTTTCCTGAGCAATTTTTTCTTTACAGGTAAACCTAACGCCAATAGTAGTTCCAGGATAAACAGGTTTTACAAAACGACATTCTTCTAATCCATAATTTAATAAAACAGGCCCTTTTTTTGCATCTACAAATAAACCTGCAGCTTTGGAAAGTACAAAATACCCATGTGCTACTCTACCAGTAAAAATAGTCCCTTCAAGCGATGTAGCATCCATGTGAGCGTAAAAATTATCGCCACTTACATTGGCGAAGTTCACAATATCGGATTCGCTAACCGTATGTTTAGCTGTAATAATAGTTTCACCAATTTCCAGTTCTTCGAAATAACGTTTGAACGGATGAATATCCTTCTCTAAATACTTTCCACCATATTGGTAGTTATTGGTAATGTTTGTCAATGTAGTTGGAGAACCTTGAATAGCGGTACGTTGCAGATAATGAAACACACCACGTTTCCCTCCCATTTCTTCGCCACCACCCGCACGCCCAGGGCCACCATGCGTAAGCATTGGCATTGGAGAACCATGACCGGTGCTTTCTTTTGCACAATCAGCATTCAAAACTAAAATACGGCCATGCATACAAGCTGCACCAATTACAAATTCCTTTGCAATTTTATCATCACCGGTTACAATGGAGCAAACCAATGAACCTTTCCCCATCTTCGCTAATTCAATCGCATCTGCGATTGTTTTATAAGGCATTATGGTACTGATGGGACCAAATGCCTCAATATTATGCACATCCTGATATTTAAAAGGATCTTTATTTAAAAATAAAATCGGTGACATAAATGCACCTTTATTTTTATCGGCTCCTGTTACATCAAATTTTTCCATATCTCCAAAAACAATTTCTTGCGTTTGGGATAATTGCATTACTTTTTCAGCAACTTCTTTTAACTGCGTTTTGCCTGCTAATGGCCCCATACGAACACCTTCTACCTGAGGATCGCCAATTAAAGTTTGCGCCAAACGCTTACCCAATGCTATTTGCACATCCTCTATTAAATTTTCGGGAACAATAATTCTGCGGATGGCAGTACATTTTTGTCCGGCTTTTACTGTGATCTCACGTTGTACTTCTTTAATAAAAATATCAAACTCTGCTGTACCTGGTACTGCATCTTTTCCTAATACACAGCAGTTTAAAGAGTCTGCTTCCATCGTGAACGGGACAGCTTCTTCAAGTAACCGTGGATGTGACTTTAACATTTTTCCGGTACTTGCAGATCCTGTAAACGTTACAATGTCTTGTGAGATAACGTGATCAAGAATTCCATTTGCACTCCCACATATTAATTGTAGGGCACCCGGAGGAAGAATACCTGATGCATCGATTTCACGTACAACTGCTTCAGTTAAAAAAGAAGTAACGGTTGCCGGTTTAACAATTGCAGGTACTCCAGCTAATAAATTAACAGCAATTTTTTCCAGCATTCCCCAAACAGGAAAATTGAATGCATTGATATGTATTGCAACACCTTCCTTGGGCACACAAATGTGATGGCCAATGAATGTGCCATTTTTACCAAGCTTTACAGCATCTCCATCCAAACAAAATGTTTCATCAGGAAATTGTCTACGTAAACTTGCATAAGTAAATAAATTACCGATACCACCTTCGATATCGATCCAACTATCGGCTCGGGTTGCTCCTGTTGCCCAACTTACTTTATAAAATTTTTCTTTTTCAACAGCAAGATGTAAAGCCAACTTTTTCAACATTAGCCCCCGCTCCTGGAACGTCATTTTCCGTAAAGCCGGACCGCCAACTTTACGGGCATAATCCATCATCGCAGAAAAATCAAGCCCCTTACTGCTTGCTGTTGCAACTTGTTCACCGGTAATTGCATTATATAAAGCTTGCCCATCACCATCTCCGGCAATCCATTTTCCGGAGGCATAATTTTGTAATTTCATAATATATTTTATTATTAATAGTTCAAGATTTCTGTAATTTTCTGAGAGGAAAATTGGATGATTAAAGATACGAAAAAATAAATAAAATTAGAATTAATGGGATTAACCGTTTAGGGGGAATAATTTTAATTTCTACTTCCAAAAATAGAACTTCCAATACGAACTAATGTACTACCATTTTCAATTGCCATAGCATAATCAGAACTCATGCCCATACTTAGAATTTGAAATGAAGAATAGGAAGACTTGAGTTTTTTGTAAAAAATATTTAATGACTTAAATTCTTTTTCAATTTGACCTTGATCTGCGGTATTGGTAGCCATTCCCATCAAGCCAATAATACTAATGTTTTTTAATTGCTTATATTCTTCAGAACAAAGTAATTGTTCAACTTCGGAAAAATCCATTCCAAATTTTGTTTCTTCATTAGCTATATATACCTGCAGCAAACACTTAATAATTCTGTTATTTTTTAGTGCTTGTTTATTGATCTCCTGTAATAATTTTAAACTATCTACAGACTGAATGAGCGATACGAAGGGAGCAATGAACTTTACTTTATTGCTTTGTAAATGACCAATTAAATGCCATTGAATATCTTTAGGAAGCTGCTCATATTTATCAAGCATTTCCTGTACTTTGTTTTCACCAAAAACAATGTGCCCTGCATTATAAACTTCCATTAGCTTTTCAACGGGCTGTGTTTTGGTAACAACCACTAAGGTGACATTAGCTGGAAGGGAGGATTTTATTTTGTTTAGGTTTGATACGATTGACATTATTATGATAAAGTGCAGGTTTAAAGCTCTTCAAATATAAGGAATAACATGTGTGCAGCGTTACTTTAACAACAGCAATAAATGTAGTTTTCTAATTTATAGCGATTTTAAATATTTTGATAAAATTAATACTGCCGAAATTAAGGCCAATAACACTAAAATTGAAATTGGATTTGCGAAATTGACTGTCCATCCAAGTTGCTTGATTTTCTTCGGTGGAAATATTCTTTTGTCATTTTTATTGAAATAGAAAATCCCCCATTTCCAATTAGAAGGGTCGTTATGCCAATTGTCCAAAGTTTCTTTTGTTGGTTTGTCGCTTTGTTCCATTTTTCGTTATATGTTGTGGTTCATTAAAATCTCTGGGCTCAGAATAAACTCAGCAATCTCATATACTTGTTTGAGATTGCTTCAGTCGTAGCTCCTTCGCAATGACGTACTAAATTTAATGCCGACTCTATGGGACAAAATTTAATTATAAAAAACAGCCGAAAACAAGCTATTATAATATGCTTCACTCACTCAAACTATATATTACCAAACCACTTCTCATCTTAGGTTCCACCCAGGTTGTTTTAGGAGGCATAATATTGTTGGTATCAGCAATGTGTTTTAGCTGGCTCATTTCAACGGGATATAAACCAAACGCAACTTTGTATTTACCACTATCAACAAGGTTTTTTAACTCTTTCATTCCTTTAATACCAGCCACAAAACCTATACGTTTGTCCGTTTTAAGATCATGAATATTTAATTTAGGGGAGAGAATATGTTCGGTAAGAATGGAGGCATCCAGACTTCCTACAGGCTGTTCATTATGCACAATTTCTTTTTTTGCATCTAAAGAATACCATTTGCCTTCCAGGTACATGCTGAAATTATGTTTTTTTATGGGTTTATAAAGTTCCTCTCCTTTTTCGGTGACAATAAATTTTTCAGATAACCTATCCATAAATTCCTTTACAGATAAGCCATTCAAATCTTTTACTACCCTGTTAAAATCAAAAATTTTTAATTGTGTTTCAGGGAAAAATATACCCAAATAAAAATTAAACGCCTCTTTGCCTGTATAGTTTGGATTCTCGTTTCTTCTTGATTTACCAAGCAAAGCGGAAGACGCTGAACGATGGTGTCCATCGGCAATATACACAGCCGGAATTTTTGAAAAACGTTCCTGTATCTGTGTTACTTGTGTTGGATTGTTTACTATCCATAATTTATGTCTTACCCTATCGGTAGTTGTAAAATCATAAACAGGCTCTGATTGTATTAATTTTACTGTTAGTTCATCAATTACCTCATCATTAGGATAACTGAACAAAACAGGCTCTGCATTAAAATCACAAACTTCCAGATAATGTTTTAATTTCTCTTCCCTTTCGGTAAGTGTCTGTTCATGAATTTTGATGATGCCGTTAAAATAATCATCAATACTGCTGCAGCCAATGATTCCGGTATAAACAATACCCTCTTTTATTTGCTGATAAATATAATAGGAGGGCTGAGAATCGGTAACGAAAATATCTTCTTTGAGAAAATTTAAATAGGTTGCTTTAACTTTTAACAATCGTTCGTCAGAGCCAGGTATTGTTTTTTTTCCGTCACTAAAATCCGGACTGATCACATGAAGAAATGTGTATGGATTATTTTTAAGTTTTTCATTTAGATCTGCTGTACTATAGCCATCAACGGAGCGAGATGCCACCAGATGTACCTTGTCCTTTGCCGGACGAATACCTTTAAATGGGATGATCGTTGCCATTTATTACGACAGCTTAGAAATAATTAACTCTGCTAACTCAATACCGATACGCTCCTGCGCCTCTTCAGTAGCAGCTCCGATATGAGGTGTTAAAGATATTTTAGGATGCGATAATAATTCTTTTTTAGGTGTAGGTTCATTTTCAAAAACATCCAATGCAGCATGTGCTACTTTTCCCGAATTTAAAGCGAAAATCAGATCAGCTTCATCAATTACTCCACCACGTGCAGCATTTGCAATACATACACCATCTTTCATCAGATCAAATTCTTTTTTAGTGATCACCTTTCCACCCGGAACATGAAGCGTTATAAAATCACTTTCGACTAATAATTTTTCAAGAGGAACGGTATGTAATTTCACCGCTATCTTTTCGGTAACTCCATAAATATCTAAATAAATTAAAGCCGATTGCAAAAAAGGATCATACGCTACTACCTTCATCCCGCAGCCCAATGCAATTTTAGCCACCGCTTGCCCGATACGTCCAAAACCAATAATACCAATAGTTTTACCTTTCAATTCAACTCCTTTAGCATATTTCTTTTTCAAAACATCAAACTGTGTATCACCATTAACAGGCATTTGACGATTGCTGTCATATAAAAAACGTACACAATTAAATAAATGAGCAAATACTAATTCTGCTACTGAATGTGAGGAGGCTGCAGGTGTGTTCACTACTTCAACTCCTTTGCTACGTGCATATTCAACATCAATATTATCCATACCTACACCACCGCGCCCAATCAACTTCAGACCAGGACAAGCATCAACAACATCCTTACGAACCTTTGTTGCACTGCGCACTGTCAAACCAATATACTTATGCTCATTGATCGCTTCTATTAAATTTTCCTGCGCTACTTTTTCAGTAATAACAGTAAAACCTGCTTTTTCAAGTAAAGCTTTTCCTTGTGCATCAATGCCATCATTGGCGAGAATTTTTTTGCTCATGTTGTGTTGTTTTTGGGAAGACAATTTTACTTAAAAAAAAGGACATTTTCTTACTTATTTCAATTTCTTTATTCTCAAGGATCACTAGCAAAGTCAATGATTAAATAAATAATATTTTCTTGATAGAACCATGCTGCGTTAGGGATTGCAGTGTAAATCCTTTTCTGTTTAGAAAAGATTGAAGCGGAAAGCCCTCCCCTTTCTGCCTTATCCTTTCTCTCCATTTTGGAGAGAGAAGGGATAAGGCAGAAAGGGAAACGCCCAAATAAACATGCATAGATAAATTATTCATTGATTTATTAATCGAATTCATGTTACAATGGTGAAATTTAAAACAAAAAAAAGGGATTCAGTTTTCACCAAATCCCCTTTCAAATATTAGAATTAAATTCTATTTTACCGAATCAACCACAGCTTTGAAAGCATCAGGGTTATTCATTGCTAAATCAGCTAATACCTTACGGTTCAAGTCGATCTTATTAGCATGTACTTTACCCATAAATTGAGAGTAAGACAATCCATAAGGACGAACACCTGCATTGATACGTTGAATCCAGATAGCACGGAAATTACGTTTCTTTTGTTTTCTATCGCGGTATGCGTATGTTAAACCTTTTTCAAGAACGTTTTTCGCTATTGTATGAACATTTTTTCTTGCTCCCCAATAACCTTTAGTTTGTTTTAGGACTTTTTTTCTTCTGGCTCTTGAGGCCACCGAGTTAACCGATCTAGGCATTTCTTTAAGTTTTTTGGTTTCAGCGCTCTTACAGTTTAAAGAGACTTAATACTGAGTACCAGGTTAATATATAGTTGAACTGTAATTTAAAATTAATTTAGAGATTTGTTGATTTAGAAATTTAGAGATTTTCTAATTTGTCCATCTCCAATTCTCCATCTCTCTATTTCCCAATAGTAAGCATTGCTTTTACTCTTGGCAAATCCGTAACATCAACTAATCCAGTTTGCGTTAAGGCACGTTTAGCTTTAGTTGTTTTTTTAGTCAGGATATGGCTTTTGAAAGCATGTTTTCTTTTTACTTTTCCTGTTCCGGTTAATGAGAATCTCTTCTTTGCACCGGAATGCGTTTTCATTTTAGGCATCTTAATAATTTTTGATTGTTGTATTACTACTCTTAAGAATTACGAATCTATTTTGTAAAATTGTTTTATTGCTTACTTCTTTTTTGGTGCTATCACCATAATCATTTTTTTCCCTTCAAGCAAAGGCATTTGTTCTGGTTTCCCCCACTCCTCAAGCTCATTAACAAAACGAAGTAATAAAATTTCGCCTTGCTCTTTAAATAAGATAGATCTTCCCTTAAAAAACACAAATGCTTTAACTTTAGAACCTTCTTGTAAAAACTTTATAGCATGATTCTTTTTAAATGTAAAATCATGGTCATCCGTTTGAGGTCCGAAACGAATTTCTTTTATAACTGTTTTTGCAGCTTTCGCTTTAAGTTCTTTTTGTTTTTTCTTTTGATCGTATAAAAACTTTTTATAGTCAACAACTCTACAAACAGGAGGCTCAGCATTTGGTGAAATTTCTACCAGATCCAATCCCATTTCTTTAGCAATTTCCAATGCTTTTTCAATAGGATAAACTCCAGGTTCGATTCCATCAGCAACTACACGAACTTCACGAGCTCTAATACGCTCATTGATTGCGTGTAAGTCTTCTTTTCTTCTAGGCCCGCCTCTGCCGAATCGGCTATCAGGACGTGGCGTAGTAGCGGCAGCCGTTCCACCCGGTTTAACGAATTTCCCACCTGCTGGTGCCGGCTTATTGAATTTACTTGGGTTAAATGGCGCTGCTATTGCTTGTTCCTCCTAAATTTTGTTAATACTCTATTTAATTTGTTGAATTAGTGATTTGGAGAATTCGAGATTTTTGATTTCATGAATTTTAAAATCTCTATTTCTCTAAATCTTTATTTCACTATTTTTTTCTATTTCACTAATTTTTTAATTTCTCGATTTCGCTGTTAATTATTTTTGCAAACTCTTCGATCCCAAAACTTCCTAAATCTCCCTCACCTTGTTTACGCACAGAAACAGTATTTTCAGCCTCTTCTTTTTCTCCAACAATCAACATATACGGTACTTTCTGAAGTTCCGTATCACGTATTTTTTTGCCAATTTTCTCGTTCCTTTCGTCTACGAGCCCGCGAATATCGTAATTTTTTAGCAATTCTAACACTTTTTTTGCGTAATTGTTATATTTTTCACTTATCGGCAATATTGCAAATTGTTCAGGGCTTAACCATAAAGGGAATTTTCCGGCACAATGTTCAATTAAAACAGCAATAAATCGCTCCAAAGAACCAAAAGGAGCACGATGGATCATTACGGGACGGTGTTTTTGATTATCGCTACCCGTATATTCCAATTCAAATCGTTCAGGCAGGTTATAATCTACCTGTATGGTTCCCAGTTGCCATTTTCTACCAATAGCATCTTTTACCATAAAATCCAGTTTAGGGCCATAAAATGCCGCTTCACCTAATTCCACAACCGTTTTTAACCCTTTTTCGGCTGCCGATTCAATAATAGCCTGTTCTGCTAAATGCCAGTTTTCATCGGACCCTATATATTTAGTTTTATCATCCGGATCCCGTAATGATATTTGAGCTGTAAAATCATGAAAATCCAATGCTTTAAATACATACAGCACCAGGTCAATTACTTTGCAAAACTCTTCTTTTACCTGATCGGGACGGCAAAACAAATGTGCATCATCTTGTGTAAAACCACGAACACGGGTTAATCCGTGCAATTCGCCTGCCTGCTCATAACGATAAACGGTTCCAAATTCGGCATAACGTATCGGTAGATCTTTATACGATTTTGGTGACGTTTTGTATATTTCACAGTGATGCGGACAGTTCATCGGTTTTAAAAAGAACTCTTCGCCTTCATGCGGTGTACGAATAGGCTGAAATGAATCTGCCCCATATTTTTCGTAGTGTCCTGAAGTGATGTATAAATTTTTATTCCCGATATGTGGGGTAGCAACAGGCAAATACCCGTCTTTTATTTGTGCTTTTTGTAAAAACTGGATCAAACGTTCACGCAATGCAGCACCTTTTGGCAACCACAAAGGTAACCCCATCCCTACCCTTTCGGAAAAAGCAAATAATTCCAACTCCTTACCTAATTTCCGATGGTCGCGCTTTTTAGCCTCTTCCAATAAAATTAAATAATCAGTCAGATCTTTTTGTTTAGTGAATGTAACGGCATAAATACGGGTAAGCATTTTATTTTTTTCATCTCCACGCCAATACGCTCCTGCAACATTCATCAATTTCACCGCTTTAATAAAGCCGGTGTTGGGAATATGCGGGCCACGGCATAGATCAGTAAAATTGCCTTGCTCATAAAATGTAATGGAACCATCTTTTAAGCCTTCTAATAATTCGAGCTTATATTCATCGCCTTTTTCTGTAAAATAAGCAACGGCATCAGCTTTAGATACATCTTTACGGATATAGGCATTGCCCAGACGAGCTAATTCTATTACTTTATCTTCTATCTTTTTAAAGTCGTCCTGCGAAATTGTTTTTCCACCCAGATCAATATCATAATAAAAACCGGTTTCAATAGCCGGTCCAATACCAAATTTTGTTCCCGGGTAAATTGCCTCAATAGCTTCGGCCAATAGATGTGCAGAAGAATGCCACAAAGTGGATTTCCCTTCCGGATCATTCATTGTCAACAGCACCAATTTAGCATCGGCAGTAATTGGACGGGTTGCATCCCAAACTTCAAAACCTGTTTCTGTTGTTGAGAGATTGACTTTTGCTGCTAAAACATTGCGGGCTAAACCTTCGGAAATTGATGTTGCAATTTGAAGTGCAGTAGTTCCTGTTTCGTATTGACGAACGGAACCATCGGGTAAAGTAATATTTATCATAATTAAATAGAGTCAAGATATTAGATTCAAGATTCAAGATTCAATAACCAAAATGAGCATACTCTTATTCCTGGTTCTTGAATCTAAATTCTTGCATCTTAAATTCAAAGGGTACAAAGATAGTAAATCTAATTATTTGTTGAAATAGTAATTTTGACCGTTCATCACAAAACTCTCTTCATCACATTTTTACTACAATGTGGCTTGAAATCAATCATCTGCTTTGTTCAGAAAATTATTTTTTAGATTTATAATACAAAGTAGAACAATTCTCTTTTCTAAAAATAATATTTGATTGTTCATTAATTTGTTCGGCCGTTACAGAAAGATATTTCCCTACTTCTTTGTTTATCATATCCGCATTGCCCAATAACTCCGAAACAGCAAGGTTTGTAGCTTTATTCAAAATATCCACTTCACCAAAAACATGTGATGCTTCCATTTTATTTTTCACCTTGGTTAACTCATCCACGGTAACTAATTCTGATCTTATTTTCTGAAGTTCTTCATTAATAGCACTCTCGGCTTGTTCCATGGTTACACCTTCGGTTAACTTTCCGGAAATTACAAATAAACCTTTGTCAAAGTCACTCATCACATACGCATGAATATCACTAAACAATTTTTTATCTTTGATCAAGGTGTTGTGTAAACGTGATGAATTACCTTGCGACAATACATCCGAAATTAAATCAACAGCATAATATTCTTTATCATATCTCGAGCACATGTGATATGCTTTGTAAATAGCATCAACAGGCACATCCCGCTCCACAGTTAAACTACGCGCTTCTGTTTGTTCAGGTTCCTGGGGTAAATTTCTATTATTATCAGGCCCTTTAGCAATGGGGCCAAACCATTTTTCGGATAATTGTTTTACATCTTCAACTTCTACATTACCGGCCACTACCATTATTGCATTATTAGGACAATAAAATTTCTTGAAAAAGTTTTTCACATCTTCCATCCTTACATTTTCGATATGCGAAATTTCTTTACCTATTGTATCCCATGAATACGGGTGGACTTTATAGGCCATAGGCCTTAATAACAGCCATACATCACCATAAGGCTGATTAAGGTAACGTTGTTTAAATTCTTCAATTACTACATTGCGCTGCACTTCCAAACTCTTTTCAGAAAAGGCCAAACTCAGCATGCGATCTGATTCTAACCAAAAACCGGTTTCTAAATTATCGGAAGGAAGCGATAAGTGGTAATTGGTAATATCATTAGTGGTAAAGGCATTGTTTTCACCTCCTACGCGTTGTAATGGTTCATCATAATTTGGAATATTAACCGATCCTCCGAACATTAAATGTTCAAAGAGGTGTGCAAATCCAGTTTGATTTGAATTTTCATCACGGGAACCCACATTATATAAAATATTAATGCAGGCCAGAGGCGTTGATTTATCCTGGTGGACAATTACCTTTAAACCATTCGCTAATTCAAATTTTTCAAATTTTATCATGTCTGAATTTCTTTTTTTATTTTTTCATTGCTCAATGTACAATTATTTCTGGCACTGCTCCCTTTTTCTTACAAACTATATACCAGTTACCAATTACTATTGAGCAATAGTTCTTTCGCTTGTTTATATTCTGCCACAATTTCATCAACAATTGCTTTCGCAGGCATTATTTCAGAGATCAAAGCAGCCACCTGCCCTATTTCCAATTCCCCTTCATCCAGATTTCCTTCAAACATTCCGGTTTTTGCACGGCCTCGACCAAGCAATTTTATTAACTCTTCAGGAGAAGCACAATTATTCTCGGCTTCCTGAACAGCTTCATAAAATTTATTTTTTAACAAACGAACCGGTGTCAGTTGTTTCATCATCAGTTTGGTATCACCTTCGTTAGAAGCTATCACCATGTTCTTAAAATTAATATTTGCCGATGCTTCATCGGAAGCAACAAAGCGGCTGCCAATTTGAACCCCATCAGCACCAAGTGCCATAGCAGCCAGCATCCCCCTTCCTGTACCGATTCCACCAGCAGCAATCACTGGTATTTTAACCGCTTGTTTTATTAATGGGATCAAGCAAAGTGTAGTGGTTTCTTCACGTCCGTTATGTCCGCCAGCCTCAAAACCTTCAGCAACAATTGCATCCACTCCAGCCTCTTCAGCCTTTTTAGCAAACTTTGCATTGGAAACAACGTGTACTACTATAATTCCATGATCCTTTAATTTTTGTGTCCAGATTTTAGGATTTCCAGCCGACATAAAAACAACTTTAACACCTTCCGAAATAATTATATCGATGTGTTTGTCAATATCCGGATAAAGCATGGGTACATTCACTCCAAAAGGTTTATCGGTTGCTTTTTTACATTTTTGAATATGAGCCTTCAATACATCAGGGTACATGCTACCACTACCTATCACCCCTAAACCACCAGCGTTACTAACAGCCGATGCTAATTCCCATCCACTGCACCATATCATTCCAGCTTGTATAATGGGATACTGAATATTAAAAAGTCGAGTAATTTTATTGTCCATTTTTTATAATTTTTGTTGGTATGGATTGCGAAGGTAAAATTTTATTTGCGGTATTTTTATTGATATTTTTTGATATGATATAATTAGTTGGATTATTGTTCAAATAAGTCCATAAAACTGTCCTATTTTGACGCTAATTAGATGATTGTCATCAATTTATTGAAATCAATTTAAGTTTTTGTAGTTTTGCAATTAACAAAATGGGAATTTGATAGGTAGTTCAGATCTCTATGAACACTAATTTAACAATTTTGAATTTATCAGTAGTCAATCATTTTAATTTAACAACCCGTCCGAACGACCGAGGTCTTTTCTTCGGGCAGGTTTATCAGTCAGCAACTTTACAATTTTAACGAATCACCGATTGCATATTGTACAATTGTTTAATTGTTAAATTTTTATTTTTAACCAGGAATCAAAATGAAATACCGAATTTCCCATCCTACAAAAAAATTGCTTGGCAGTATCGAGCTTACACCTTCAAAAAGTATCAGTAACCGTGTGTTGATCATACAGTCACTTTGCACTGAAAAGTTTGAAATAAAAAATCTTGCTACTGCAGACGACACATTGGTTTTAAAACAAATCCTCACCTCCGTAATAAATAATACCGAAGCTTCTGAAACCACCTATGATATTGGAGCTTCAGGAACGGCAATGCGTTTTTTAACAGCAGTATTTTCTACAAAAAAAGGAACACATATTTTAACTGGAACACCACGCATGAAAAAACGCCCAATTGGAATATTGGTAAATGCGTTGCGTGACCTTGGAGCTAATATTGACTATTTAGAGGAAGAAGGTTTTCCTCCACTAAAAATTACCGGAAAAACATTAACAGGAACGGAAATAGAAATGGATGGAAATGTTAGCAGCCAGTTTATTTCAGCACTATTGCTTATTTCGCCTGAATTGCCTAACGGATTGGTTATTAAATTTACCGGAGAAGTAACATCTCGCCCGTATGTTAATATGACACTGAAAATGATGGAAGAATTCCGTGTTTATGGGCAATGGCACGAGAATTTTATTTCGGTGAGTAAACAACAATATCATAAAAAAAGTGAGCCCTATTATTTATTTGAGGTAGAAGCAGACTGGAGTTCGGCAGCCTATTGGCATGCTATTGCAGCATTAGCAAATGAAGTTGATTTTACAATCAAAGGGCTGAAACATCCCAGTTTACAAGGCGATTCAATTGTTGGCGACATTTTCACTTTCCTTGGGGTAAAAACTGAGAAAATTGAAGATGGCATTCACCTAAAAAAAATTAAAAGCCATAAAGAACATTTCGGTTTTGATTTTTCTGATTGTCCTGATCTGGCCCAAACATGTGCAGTAGCAGTAAGTGCACTAAATATACCTGCCCTCTTTAATGGGGTACATACTTTACGTATTAAGGAAACGGACCGTATCATTGCATTAAAAAATGAGTTGTATAAATTAGGAGTAGAAGTAGATATTTTAAATGATAATTCAATAGAAATCAATCCGAAATCAACCCTTGTTTCCCCTCCCTCTGCTATTGACACCTATGATGATCATCGCATGGCAATGGCCTTTGCTGTATTAGCAATGAAACTTGATTCAATTACTATTGACCATCCTGAAGTTGTAAAAAAATCCTACCCTGATTTTTGGAATGATCTAAAAAATGTTGGTTTTATAATAGAAGAAGTATAAGCGTCTTCACAGCCTACCCGAAGGGGAGGAACTACTTATATCTATGTTGTCTGCCGGCTTACGCGTGGTTATCCTTCCACCGGGGAAGTTGGGAAAGGCTATTGTTTTATAGCAATCTCTGCTAAAACAGCATAATGGTCAGAAAGGTCTTTATTATCTTTGCTCCAGTATTGTTGGAAAATTTTCACACATCGTTGAGTGAAATTAACTTTACACCCGTTGTTTCTGCATAAAATATAATCTATAAGATGGGGGGTGTCATTAGGATCCCTCAGGTCATTCTTTCCTCCACCTGAAGAAAACTGATCTTCTCCCGTAATTTCTCCATCCTCAACATCCATAGTAGAAAGCAATTGTTTATAAACCATTTCATCTGCTTTTGAAGTATTCAAATCACCAACAAAAAACTGAGGCACTCCTGCTTCAGCATGAGGTATCATCAATTGATTTTTAATTTCTTCATATTGAATTTGCCTGATTTTTTCTCCTGTCATTTTTCTTCCATTGGCTGCCTGTAAATGGGTTCCAATGATCTGAACTTTACGATCATTCTTAATTACATCAACAAGTACAGCTCCCTTTACAGCAAAACAATCAGAACCACCACATGTCGAAAAATAAATATCGTCCACCACTTTTAAAGGAAGTTTGCTGATGATAAAAATACCAGTACTTACTTTGTAGAAATGTTTGTGTTTTGGACTTCCTGATTGATATGGGAATTTCTCCTTCAATCCTTTCCAGATGATATTTCTTGCTTTGTTATCAAAGGCTTCCTGAAAAACAATAACATCAAAATTCTGATCTTTCAATTGCTCAACAATTGCAAGGGCTCTTTTAATCTGTCCATTCTTAAATGCAATTCGAGGACGCATGTATAAATTCCAGGTAAGGATGCTCAGCTTTTCATTATCTGTGGCTATCTTCTCAGACTGCGCTACCGCAGTGTTTAAAGAAAACGAACAAAGAAAAACAGAGAATAGCAAAGAAAAAAAATAGTGTTTTAGCATCTGAAAAATGTTTTAATTTTTGGAAATATATTTTAATATGGAATATTTAATTTTTTATAAATAAAACTTAAGAGCCACAAAGGACCAATCAATAAAAACTGCAAGTCCTTTAAAAATGAAGGTTTCTTACCCTCGATATTATGTCCGATAAATTGTCCCACCCATGCAACAGCAAAAATAGCAATTGAAATAAGCCATAAAGGAAGTGTTTCAATCTTTGCGAGATAATAATTTCCAAGAACCAACATAGCCGTCACTAATAGCATGCCTACCGTTAAAGGAGTTGATAAAGTCGAATAATAAAGCAAAGCAAATAACATAAATAAAGTTCCGAAATTAACCGGGAAATTAAATTTGTTAAATAATTCCGGAGTAGGAATTGACCACAGAAGCCCTACCAAACTAAACATTATAAGCGGCACACATACCCAGTGAACTGTTTTATTTGTTTTATTCTGATGACTTTCCCCGTACTCAATAAGCCATTGGTGAATTGTTTTCATGCTTTTATTTTTCAATAATTGGTAATGATTGTAAAGTTAACCAAAAAAAATTATTAAAAAATTTTATTTTTATCAGGTCGTGTTCATTCCAAGACTAAACCCATTTCGTTTCTACTTCTAATTCAATGTTTTATTATTGAATCAGAAAATATCCCTCCGAAAATATAAAATATCACCATGATGAGTGACCGATGTCATTGGGTAAAATAACACTTGGCGATATTTTTGCCTTAAATTTTCATTTCAATTATTCACACGATCCGCCTGCAAATCAGAAAGTTTAAACATCTAATATAATTGACATAAATGAATTCCTTACAAAAGAAGATGAGAGCCTATATTGTGCCTCAGGAAATAAAAAAGCATGGTTATTATCCTTTTTTCAGAGAAATCGAATCCGCGCAGGATACTGAAGTTTTAATTAAAGGAAAAAAAATTCTAATGTTTGGTTCAAATAGTTATTTGGGATTAACCAATCATCCTAAAACAAAGGAAGCCGCCATAAATGCTATCAAGAAATATGGTACCGGTTGTGCCGGTTCCCGTTTTTTAAATGGCACCATTGACCTTCATATCCAATTAGAAAATGTCCTTGCTGATTTTGTAGGCAAACCTTCAGCTATTGTTTTTAGTACCGGGCTTCAATCAAATCTCGGAACAGTTTCCACATTAACAGGTAGAAATGATTATATATTAATTGATGAACTTGACCATGCTTCTATAATTGATGGATGCCGTCTTTCGTTTTCAAAAACAATTAAGTATAAGCATAATGATATTGATGATCTGGAGAATGTGCTCAAATCGCTGCCTTCTGAAGGGATTAAACTCATAGTGGTTGACGGTGTTTTTAGTATGGAAGGCGATGTTGCTAATCTTCCTCAAATTGTAAAGGTTGCTGAAAAATATTCAGCTAATATTATGGTTGATGAAGCTCACTCTTTGGGAGTGTTTAGCAAAAATGGTTCCGGTGTGTCAGCTCATTTTGGTTTAACCGATAAGATAGATATCATTATGGGAACTTTTAGTAAATCCCTTGCTTCTGTAGGAGGATTTATTGCGAGTGACGAACATACTATCAATTACCTGAAGCATCAATCTCGTTCACTCATGTTTAGTGCAAGTATATCTCCTCCCAATGCAGCAAGCGTTCTTGCAGCAATAGAAATAATTAAAGCAGAGCCCGAACGGATAGAACAATTATGGAAAAATACCAGGTATGCATTAAAAAGCCTCAAAGACCTAGGGTTTGACGTAGGCAAAACCGAAACGCCAATAATTCCAATATATGTGCGTGATGATGTTAAAACTTTTAAACTTACAAAGATGCTGCAAGATGATGGGGTTTTTGTAAATCCTGTTGTTTCTCCTGCAGTAAAAAGTGATTCTTCACTGATCAGGTTTTCGCTAATGGCGACACATACCAGCCAACAAATAGATATCGCAATTGGGAAAATAGATAAAATAGCAAAGATCCTGAATCTGAAAGAACAATTCGTTATCAGCTAAAATAATGTTGTTACAGTATTTATACTTAATCTAAAACAAGATCTATAAACCTTAAACACCTGCATGATCTATGATTCAAATTAAAGAGGTACAAACGAAAGACGAGTTGTCGAGCTTTATAAAATTTCCAGACAAATTATATTCAGGAAATAAATTCAGAGTTCCTCAACTTCATTTGTATGAAAAATCGATTCTCAAGCCAGGAAAAAATCCGGCTTTTGAATTTTGTGAAGCAAAATATTGGCTGGCTTACCAGAATGATCAGATAGTAGGAAGAATTGCAGGAATTATAAATCGCAAAGCAAATGAAGTGTGGAAAGAACGAACTGCCCGCTTTGGATGGATTGATTTTATTGACAATACGGATGTATCATCACATTTGATAAAGGCAGTGGAAGAATGGGGTAAAACAAAAGGAATGACAAAAGTACAAGGGCCGATGGGATTTACAGATATGGATCTGGAAGGCATGCTGGTTGAAGGTTTTGATGAAGTTGGAACGCAAGCTGTGATCTATAATTACCCCTATTACCCTGTTCATTTAGAAAAAAATGGGTATTCGAAAGATGTGGATTGGATTCAATTTAAAATAAAAGTACCTGATCAGGTACCTGAAAAAATTAAAAGGATATCGCAAATTGTTCAAAAAAAATACGATCTAAGGCCTTTAAAAGCAACAAACACTAAGGACATAATTCCTTATGCAAAAAAAATGTTTGCAACTTTAAATGAATCATTTAAAGATCTGTATGGTTTTGTGCCACTTACCGAAAAGCAGATCGACTATTATATCAAGCAATATTTTTCGATGGTTCACCCTCCCTATATCTGTTTTGTAATAGACAAAAATGATGACGTAGCAGGTTTCGGAATATCTTTTGCTTCGCTTTCGGAAGCGCTTATCAAAACAAAGGGGAAATTGTACCCTACCGGTTTCATTCATATTTTAAAAGCGATGCGAAAAAACAATAAAGTGGATATGCTTTTACAGGGGGTTAAACCTGAATACCAAAATAAAGGAGTACCCGCTATTTTTTTTTCGGAAATGATGCAGGCGTATATTGATAATGGAGTTAAAACAGCTATTTCCAGCCATGCTCTGGAAAGTAATGAAAGTGCGTTTTTAATGTTCAAAGATTATGATCATAAACAACATTTAAGAAGAAGAAGTTATATTAAACATATATAATTAAAAATGAAGAAAATACTCATAACAGGCTCAAATGGTTTTATTGGAAGTTTTCTGGTAGAAGAAGCACTCAAAAGAAATTACGAAGTTTATGCTGGAATCAGAAAAACCAGTAATACCGAGTATCTTACAGATCCGAGAATAAAATTCATTGAACTTGATTTTGCAGACATTAATTTTTTAGATCTTCAAGTATCAAAATTACCTTCCTTCGATTTTGTGATCCACAATGCAGGAACGACCAAAGCATTCAAAAAAAAAGATTATTTTATTTCGAATTACCAGTATACAAAAAATATAGTTGATGTATTGATCAACCAAAAAAAAGTAAGCAAAAAATTTATTTACATGAGTAGCCTCGCTGCTTATGGCCCAGGCGACCCTTTACAAAACAATTCTGTATCATCAACTGATACACCAAAGCCGGTTACATCCTACGGCAAAAGCAAACTCGAGTCTGAAAAATATTTATGCTCGTTACCTGAGTTCCCTCACATTATAATCAGACCAACAGTAGTGTATGGCCCCAGAGAAAAAGATCTTTTTACCATATTCAAACTTATCAATAATAATCTAGAACTATTTGTTGGCTTCAAAAATCAACAGTTGACATTTATATATGTGAAAGATCTTGTAAAAGCGGTGTTTCAAACGATGGAATCAAATGTTGTAAATAAAGGATATTTTGTTTCCGATGGAAATGTTTACGATGCACAATCACTTGGAGATATTATCAAAAAACAATTAGGAAAAAAAACCGTAAGGATATATGTTCCTAAACACCTGGTACGAGTGATTGCTCTATTTTCAGAGGCATCCAAGTATATAACCCGTAAACAACCTGTTTTAAACTTTGATAAAGTAAACGAACTGGAATGTGTTAACTGGAAATGTGATAACAAACCCCTCATTGATGAATTTAATTTTAAATCGGACTATGATTTAAACAAAGGAATTTTTGAAACCATAGAATGGTATAAAAAATCCAAGTGGTTATAAACTAATGAATTATAAAGAGGAGGAAACACAGATAGTATGGTGCCGACAGAAAATAAAATCACATTCAGGTTTATTATACTAAGCCAAAAATCATAAATAATAACTGTTGTCAGTTAAAAAATTAGAATAAAACGTGTCTTCCAAAAAAAATTCAAAAGGAATCATGAAAAAAAATATAATGCTTCTGTTTCCAGCACCATTTTTAACCTTACGAAATAACTGGAAAGAAGCGTGGGGGCATACATCCTTCAGAATCCAATTAGCTTTTACACTTTCGATTTTAGCTCTGCTTGGAGCATTTATTCCACCCTTTTTCAGGTATATTCAATCTACACCAGGTTATGTAATTAATGATGTAATTTTAAATTTACTTCCCGTTCAGGATTTTTCTCTAAGTATTTTCCTGCTAATTTATTCAGTTATATTGCTAACCGCTATTAACCTAAGCACACACCCAATTCTTCTTTTAAAATGTATTCAGGCTTATTGTTTGCTGGTGGTGATCCGTATTTTTTGTTTGTATATGGTTCCTCTGGATCCGGAGCGTTTAATGATCCCTTTGGATGATCCTTTTGTGGGACGATTATTTTACAATGGTACAGTGATAACGAAAGATCTCTTTTTTTCGGGGCATGTTTCAACCATGTTTTTATTTTTTCTGGCGATTCCTTTTCGTTCTTTAAAATATTTTTTTATTGTTGCAACCCTACTGGTATCTGTATTTATTTTGATTCAACATGTACATTATACAATTGATGTAGTAGTTGCCCCTTTTGTTTCATGGGTCTCATATCGCCTGATTCAGAAGATCCCCTGTAGTTCTCACAAATAAATTTTTTAGTAATTTGAATTGGTTAAAGCTGTAAAAATTTCCAAATTTTGGATTATCGAAAATGATTTCAATGATCTGCAGTAATTAAAAAAAAATAAAAAACAGGCTCTAAAGGAAAATTATTTTTGTACTTCCTAATAGGTCTAATGGAGAAATCCGTTTACTTCACCAAAAAGGAGATCGGTTTTCCTGTACAGCCATTTGGAAATTGAATATTCAACATCATTGCTAATGTTGCCGCAACATCAGTGATGTAAACCTGTTCGGCTGAACTACCTTGCCGAATATTCCAACCGTGAAAAATTAATGGAACATGAGTATCATAACTATATGGTGAACCATGTGTTGTTCCTGTTTTTGAATAACCATCAACCCATCCGGGTAAATAATTTACCAGAACATCACCAGAACGTTTTGCATTAAAACCTTTCTGCATTAAATAACGTGAACCCTCTGTAAAGGATGTATTATTTAAGGTTGTAGCAGTAAGCACTTCGGCAACACCTTCTGCATTAATCAAAAATGCAGCCACATCATTTTGTACTTTTTCTAATTCTAATTTTTTATTATCAATTGCTGCATGATTTAAAAACACTTGCTGATTCTCAAAAGAAAGCGCCAAAGTATCACCATAAGATTTTAATAAATGATCTTTCAAATCCTTTAGCATTTTCGACTCTGCAACATAACCCGCAGGGATTTTCAGATCAATCAAATAAGACGGAACTTCAGGTGCTGCATGGTCAGCAGTTAAAAATATCAATGCATTATTTTTTCCAACCTGTGCATCAATAAATTTTAAAAGTTCAGCCAGATCTTTGTCTAATCGAATATAATCATCTTCCTGCTCTACAGAATTTGGACCATAAGCATGTCCAATATAATCAGGTGAAGAAAATGAAACCGCTAAAAAATCTGTAGCGTCCGATTTTCCAAGATTTTCATTTTTCATTGCATCAATTGCAAAATCTTTTGTTAACGAATTCCCAAAAGGAGTACTGCGAATCATGTTCAAGCCACCATTGGCTTTCATCAACTCGGGTAAATTATGTGGAAATACAGGTTTTGTTTCACCCTTAGCAACAAATTCATATTTATTGTCATCAGGTAAACTTTCGGTATATGCTTCTATTGGCAATGTGGTGTTCCAGGGCTGACTCAAATATTTTTGAGCCAATTCTTTTTTATTAAATTCCTGGACCCATACCGGTAATTCTTTCATATAATAAGTACTTGTAATAAAACTACCATTACTTCCATCATACCAATATGCTGCATTTGCAATATGTCCGGCAGGTAATATCGCACTACGATCTTTCAGTGCTACACCAATTACTTTTGATTTCATATTTGATGAAATGCGTAATTCATCTGTTATGGTACTTGTAAGCATATTCACAGGTGAACGTTTCCCTTCGTTTGCATTTGTTCCCACACCAACCGAATTTTTATCCCCTGCACAGTATAAATTTTTTCCGGTTGCTTTATCATACCAATCATTTGCAATAATACCGTGAACGGCAGGTGTTGTTCCTGTATAAATAGAAGCATGCCCGGGACCGGTATAGGTAGGAACATAATTATAATTAGTATTTCTACAGAAAAAACCTTCGTTCACCAAACGTTTAAAACCTTCGTTACCAAACTTATTCCAGTAGCGATAAATATAGTCGTAACGCATTTGGTCGATCACAATTCCAACAACCAATTTTGGTTTTGCAGGAATAGTAATTGTAGCCTCCGTTTTTACAGGTGCTTGAGAAAAAAGACTTAAGGTAAAAACACATGCGATTATACTTACTGGATATTTCATATTGCTTTTATATTTTTTAATTTATTGAATTAGGCACTTAGCATATAATCGTGCGAACGTCATACTGAGCCTGTCGAAGTATGTGGGCTGCCCCACGCACACCCTTCGACAAGCTCTGGGTGACCGCGCACGTGGTCATTTCGAGCTTGTCGAGAAAATTGAGTGTAAGCATTTTAACCATCAATTTCGTTGTAAAAATTATAATGTATTTTAACTTATATAAAGCCTATTACTTTCTTTAACAATTAACCAAATTAAAATTCCTTCTCACTTTCAACACCAAACAATTTACCTTTTTTCCAAAGCTGAAGTTCTTCTTCCAGATATTTGCTATTTCGTTTGGTTAATTCAGCTGGATCCAGATCACTCAAATCCGGCTTACCTGCATTTACCCATGCCGTATACCAAAAATCAGCAGTGGCATCAATAGATGCACGCATTTGTTTTTCTACCATTCCATTTAATGCAGTGTGAAATTGATTTGAATATTCATCAGAATAAATTTTCGAATTGTATTTGGTCTTAATTTCTTTTCCGTCTTTATCTGTCTTAAAAATTTTATCTTGTGAGAACTTTTTCCTCAATCCACTATCTGCCAATAAGAGCGTATCCTTCAAACTATGTGTTGACATGATAATTCTCCAGATTTCTTTTCGAACATCCTCAATAAATTTAGCATCGTTTGAATGAAAATTATAGTCCTTACCAAATAATTCTGGCAAACGTGATTCCCATAAGGCATGAATTCCTTTTTGATCGGTCATCTGCCCGTCATAATTTGCAGAAGTATGTAATGGCATGTGCGCATCCCCTATATAATGACCAAGATCAGCTGCGATGAAAAGAATTTCTGTTTTCTTTTTTTCCTTGAAAGCTTTGGTCAGTTTTTCCATTAGATCTTCCATATACCAAGGTAAAATTCCATTTTGCTGAAGAAATTTCTCATCATATTTATTTTTTGCTTCTATTAAGGTTTTTGGTAAACTATCCAAAGCACCGAAATTTTCCAAGTCAACAAAATGACGTGGGCCTTCTGTTTTATCGTTTAGTGTATGTTTACGTAAATCAGGAACAGTAGCTTCCTGAGTAATAAAATCAATGTGATTATAAAAAAAACTTTGAAGTGGTGTGGGCAATGAAAATACTGCAGCTCTGTTAATATGTTCATGACCAAAAGTGCCCCATGATACTAATAATGAAGACAAACCACCAATACAAAGTATAATACCTAATTTTTTCATCTGATTTTTTTATGAATATTTATACTTGTTTAGTTAAAAAATAAATTAGAGCAACACATACGGTTACACTTATTAAAATATTTGCAATTGCAATCATTACATTTCCAGATCGCATAAGTTCTACCGTTTCGAAACTAAAGGTAGAAAACGTGCTGAATCCGCCACAAAAACCTACCAGCAGAAACATTCTTAAGCTTGGATTTGCAATTAATTTTTCAGCAAACATTCCAACAGCAAGTGCAAGTATCAAACAACTGATAATATTTGAACATAAAGTTGCAAGAGGAAAAACAGATTTGAAATTTGATTGAACAAATTCCCCAATGCCAAAACGGGAAATACTTCCCAATCCACCACCCAAAAATATCAAAAGCAAATTATTCATATGTTAATCCAATATTATTTTTAGATTTTCAAAACTTGTTTTTTGATTGTAAGGGCTGAAGTTTAAATGGAGTACCACTATTTAAATGTTCCTACAAATATAAAATTTTATTTTTTACGGTGTCGTTCATATAACCACTTATTTGCTTTGTAACACAGATAAGATGTGCCAGCGCCAATAACAGCACCAGCCAAAACATCACTTGGATAATGTACTCCAAGATCCATTCTTGAGTAGCCCACAGAACAAGCCCAAACAAATGAAGGTGTGATCACATACCATTTTGGGAAGGCTAAAGATAAGGATGTAGCTGTTGCAAAGGCATCTGAAGTATGTCCTGATGGAAATGATGGACTTCCTGCATTCATCACTTTATCTATTGCAGGATAAGTAACAAATGGCCTTGTTCGGTTCACAGAATACTTCAAGCCCGTTGTAATTCCTGCCGCTAATGCCAGGGACGCACCAATAACTATTCCTTTATTTTTCAAGGAGCTATCGTGTTTTATAAACCCCGCTCCTATTACCCCCAGGGGAAGCGCTATACTCACTGGAACCACAGAATTGCTAAGAACAATAAATGCATTATCTAATTTTTTATTACGGTTGAGATTAATGCTTTTCAAAATATCAATGTCTATATTCTGGGCCGATATAGTAACATTCAAAGAAATAAAAAAAAGCAAAATATATTTCATTCCGTTTTATATATTTTACTTTGAGCAAAAACATATATTTTAAAAACAGCTACACCTATCCCCATCCCTATAATTGCTCCAACAGCAACATCAGCAGGATAATGCACACCACTGTATATGCGACTGTAAGCAACTAATGAAGCCCATAAAAAAATAAGGAACCCAAAATACTTAAATCTTGTGCGAAAGAATAAACTTAAGAACATTGCCAAAGCGAATGTATTAGCAGCATGTGAGGAAACAAAACCATAAGCACCTCCACAATGTCCATTCAGCAAATGTACTTTTGCCTGTATCAATAAATTATGACAAGGGCGTAAACGCAAAAAAACATTTTTAAAGGCATGTACCGAGATCTGGTCACTCAATACTATAAGCAATGCTGCTGCAAGAGCCACCAACCAAACTCGTTTGCCTACTTGTTTGTAAGCAAGAAAAAAGAGAAACAAATAAAGTGGAACCCAAAAAAGTTTATGACTAAACCAATACATCACCACATCAAAAAATTCATTGTGTTTACTGTTCAAAAAAAGGAACAGTTCTGTATCGAGGTCTTTTATGGAAATTATAAAACTCAAATTATTTTATTATTTAAAATAAATAACATTATGTTTTTTATTTGACTAAAATAGTGAATGTCAATGAAATTAGCCATCAAGTATTCTATTTTAAACAATTATTTGTCTCCGCTTCCTGTATCTCCTTCTTGTTCTTCAACGTGCAAAATATGAAGCAATCTATGTATAATTGGAGCAAAGAAAACCGCAAGAATACTTAAAAATGCCAAACCACTGTAAAGAGCATAAAATGAAGAAAATAGTTTTGCTCCTTCGGTTTTCATTTCCACTACAGGGCCCATCCCTGTTAGTATCATACATGACATATAAAAGCTATCTATCCAAAATAGTTGAGCAAAATAATGATAGCCCACAGTACCGATACCAATTGAAAACAGAATCAGGAAAAAAGAAAATAATCCATAACGTAACAACCTGAATAAGAAATGCGGCAAAGGAACAACTTTTTGTTTGCGATGTTCTAATTTATCAAGAGTCTTTAACTTCATTTTCTTGTTTTATAAGAAAAACCGAATTGATCGCTGGTATTGGCTACAGTATGCTCATCAAAATAAAGGAGAACATTTTTTGTGGATTTAAGAGCCTGTTTAAAAATTATCACAGTGAATAACAATGTTGTTATTTAAAAGCCACACACCTATTTCGACAAGCTCAATATGACTGCACACGGTCAGTCTGAGCTTAGTCAAAGAATTTTCGCTTGCTAATTTTTTTGTTTTTTTAATAATCAAAGCCGGTATCCTTACTATTTAACTGTTTCCAAAGTTCATCCTTTAATTCAATTAAACCTTGTTGGCTTTGAGAAGAGAAATAAACTACAGGAACCGTTTTCTTTTCTTTGAAACGTTTGTTAATGTCTTTTTTTAATTCAGCTAATAATTCGGCATCAAGCATATCACATTTAGAGATCGCCAAAATTCTTTTTTTATGAAGCAGTTCAGGATTATATAGATCCAGCTCATTCAATAAAATTTTATATTCTTTAATGATGTCATCACTATCGGCAGGAACCAAAAATAATAAAGAAGAGTTACGTTCAATGTGACGCAAAAAACGGATCCCTAATCCTTTGCCTTCACTCGCACCTTCAATGATGCCTGGAATATCAGCCATTACAAAAGATTGATAATCCCTATATTTAATAATTCCTAAATTGGGAACAAGTGTAGTAAAAGGATAGTTTGCAATTTCCGGCTTAGCAGCAGATACAACTGAAAGAAGAGTAGATTTACCGGCATTAGGGAAACCAACCAAACCAACATCCGCTAAAAGTTTTAATTCTAAAATTTTCCAAATATCCTGTCCATCTTCGCCCGGTTGTGCAAAGCGTGGTGTTTGATTGGTTGATGATTTAAAATGATCATTACCTAACCCACCTCTTCCGCCAGGAACAACGATTTTTTCTTCCCCTTCTTCTGTTATCTCTCCTTCTATTTCGCCCGTTTCAGCATCTCTTATGATCGTCCCTAAAGGCACTTCTAAAATTTCATCTTTACCTTCCGCACCTGTCATACGCTGAGTTCCGCCACCTCCACCGGGTTCTGCAATTACATGTTTCCGGTACTTTAAATGGATGAGTGTCCAGAATTGTTTATTACCACGAACAATGACGTGACCTCCACGTCCACCATCACCACCATCAGGACCACCTTTAGCAGTTAATTTACTACGATGCAAATGCGCTGAACCTGCGCCCCCTTTACCCGAACGGCAACAAATTTTTACATAATCAACAAAATTACTATCAGACATATTTTTTATATTTCGAAATTCAATTTGGTATTTTAGTAGTACGGCTTGGAAACATTAAAAAAGTTTTGACACTAATTTTACTGATTTTTATTCCTCAAAGTAATTTTTTTATTCAGAATAAAACTCCAATGTTTACAATCCAACTTTTAGCCCCGCCCAGCCATCCTTCGATTTCCTCAGGGGCTGACCCTTTTCAAGAGGAAATCCTTATTATTCTTAATTCGTGAAATTAGTGTCCACAAATGCCCAAACAAATGATAAGAATTATTTTAATTCATCAATTTTTGCACACAAAGAATTGAAAATTTGATTTATCTCACCAATACCATTAATTCCTTTGTATTTACCTTGCGTTGTAAAGTGATCTTTTAATGGCAACGTTTCATTTTTATATACATCAATACGCTTTTGAATAACTTCCGGATTCGCATCATCAGGTCTCCCCGATGATTTAGCCCTTTCAGCAAGGCGTTGACGTAATTCATCTTCTTTTACTTCCAACGAAAGTACAGCTGATAAAGACTGTCCCTTTTTGGATAAAAATATATCCAAAGCCTCTGCCTGAGCAATGGTGCGAGGAAACCCATCAAAAATAAATCCTTTTGCATTCGGATATTTATTTACTTCGCTTTCCAGCATACGTATTGTTACCTCATCCGGCACCAATTGCCCTTTATCCATAAAACTTTTGGCAAGCATACCCAATTCTGTCGCGCCTTTGATATTTGCACGAAATATATCACCTGTTGAAAGATGGATCAATTGGTATTTAGCAATTAATTTTTCTGACTGAGTCCCTTTTCCTGCCCCTGGAGGTCCGAATAAAACAATGTTTAGCATGTTCAAATTTTTGATAAAATTCTACAATTTATTTTTTCTCATCAGCTACATAATCCAGCACATATATATCAGCCAAATTACGACCAAGTCCATTGTAATCAAGGCCATAACCAACCAGAAAATCATTAGGAACCACTATAGCAGTGTACTCGATCGGGATTGTTTTTGTATATGCCTCCGGCTTAAAAAGAAGTGTCGCGATCTTTATTTCAGAAACGCCCAATTCTTTCAATTGTTCCGAAATATTTTCGATGGTATTGCCCGTGTCTACAATATCTTCAATAATAACAACCGTACGACCTTTAATATCTTCGTTAATACCGATCAGTTGCTTAATAGTGCCTGTAGAGGACGTGCCTTCATAAGATGCAAGTTTCATAAAGGAAATTTCACATTCCACATTTACTTTTTTCATCAGATCGGATGCAAACATAAAGGAACCATTCAACACCGCTAAAAACAAAGGTTTTTTGTCCTTTAGATCAATGTTTATTTGTCGTGCAACATCTGATACCGCCTTGTGAATTTCGGCTGCACTTATTTTTATTTTAAACGTATGTCCGTGTATTACTACCTTACTCATAAATATGCTTTTAAGGCTACGAATTTACGTAAAATAAGCCTTCACAAAACGTTTGATTTTATTTATTTATATTAGGAAAAAAAACTATTTTTACCAAACAGAATTGGAGAAATGCTGAAAATAGAGAATTGGAGACAAGGAATTGGGTGAAATAGAGAATTCAAAATTACCCAAATCACTAAATCCTAAATCTCCAATTCACAAAGTCACCAAATCTCAAAATCTCTTAATCTCTAAATCAACATTATGATACCTAAAGTAAGTATTATTATGGGCAGTACCAGCGATATGCCTATCATGCAAGAGGCTGCAAAAATCCTCAATGAATTTAAGATCCCTTTTGAAATAAATGCCTTGAGCGCACATCGAGTGCCGGAACAAGTGGCGGAGTTTGCGAAAAACGCACATACAAAAGGTATTCGTGTAATTATTGCAGGAGCGGGTGGAGCGGCTCATTTGCCGGGTGTAGTGGCTGCATTTTGTCCTATTCCTGTAATTGGTGTGCCTTGCCGTTCATCCATTTCCATTGACGGCTGGGACTCTGTATTATCCATCCTTCAAATGCCTCCCGGGATTCCGGTTGCAACAGTTGCCCTTGATGGTGGACAAAACGCAGGGATACTTGCTGTACAAATTCTTGCAACAGGTGATAATGACTTGTTACAAAAAGTAATTGATTTTAAAGAAAACCTGAAAAATAAAGTTTTAAAAGCAAACAAAGAGCTTAGCGAGATAAAGTTCGAGTTTAAAACGAATTAACAAGGAGAACAAAGCCTCTCCCCGTACTCCCCTCTCCCAAGGAGAGGCCAATGTCGTTTAGTTAAGAAAAAAATCAGCCCACAGTCTTCGACAAGCTCTGACTGACTGCGCGCTGGTCATATTGAGCTTGTCGAAATATGTGCGATGGCATCTTAACTAAACGACATTGAAGGAGAGGCGTGGAAGTAAAAAAGGGAAGAAAAAGGGAAAGTAAAAGATAAAAAAATGAAAAGAATAAAAGATAAAGTTAGCATTAAGAAACTCTGCAAAAGCCCCCACTCTGGTGGAGAGGAAATTAAGTGGAGAGGCTTCTTTTTAATTATTTTCTCAATAGGTTCTGTTCTTCTAGCAAAAGCAGGCAACGAAAATTTCCCGATCGGTGCTCGTTCCGCTGCAATGGGCAATGCCTCTGTTTCATTAAGTGATGCATGGAGCGCTCAGCAAAACCAGGCAGGACTGGGATTTATGAAGAATTTTTCGACAGGAGTATATTACGAAAACCGCTTTTCATTAAAAGAGTTAAGTTTGAAAGGTGCAGTAATTGCACTCCCTATAAAAGCTGGAACGTTTGGTTTATCAATCTCCAATTTTGGTTACTCTCTTTTTAGTGAGAACAAATATTGTTTTTCCTTCGCAAAAGCCTTTAGTGAAAAATTCTCTATGGGTATTGCAATGGATTATCTAAGTACTAAAATTTCGGAGGGCTATGGAAGCAAAGGGGCATTAGCTGCAGAATTGGGCATCCAGGCTAAACCTATTAAAGGATTAACCATTGGCGCTCACGTATTCAATCCTACCCGTTCAAAACTTTCTGATTATAATAATGAACGCATTCCTACTATCTTTCGTTTAGGAGCTGATTACAATTTTTCTGACAAAGTAACTGTTGCTGTTGAAACGGAAAAAGATTTGTCAAAAAAATCAATATTCAAAGCCGGTATCGAATACAAAGCTGTAAAAGAATTTTATTTACGTGCAGGAATTGCTACCAATCCAACACTCAGTTCTTTTGGCTTTGGCTTGAATCTTAAAAACTTTAAGCTCGACATTTCAGCCAACTATCATCAGGTACTGGGTTTTAGCCCGCAGTTTGGTTTAACATACGTATTCGAAAAAAATAAAGAGGGAATTAAATAATAGGTAATATTTAGTAGGTAATAGGTAATTTTTAGCGGTAACCTTACATATTACCTATTACTTATTACCTATTAAATATTACATGTTCTTATTACATTTTACATATTAAATATTACATGCTCTTGAAACCAACAGCTCTATTTTTAGCAGTAACCTTACTTTTTACATTTTTCATATTAAATAGTACATGCTCTTTTGCTCAGGATACTATCCCTTTAAAAACGGATGATAGTGATATTCAACAGCAGCTTGAGAACATTGCCGAAAACAGTCAAAATGAAGATGCCGATTATACCAATCTTCTGGAAGGCTTAATTTATTATAAAGAGCATCCTATCAATCTTAATAATACCAACAAAGAAGAATTACAGCAACTTACATTTTTGAATGACATTCAAATTAATTATCTCCTAAGGCACATCGATAAAAATGGTAAGCTGATCACCATCTATGAATTGCAAAGTATCAATGGCTTTGATATACAAACCATAAAAAAAATATTACCCTATGTTCGTGTTACCGATAACTTCACATCTGCACATTTCGGCATAGAGGAAATGTTTCGAAACGGACAAAATGTAGTTCAGATCCGTTTTGCACAAACACTTGAAAAACAAACAGGTTTTTCAGCTATTGATAGTGCCGCTTTATACAAAAGCCCCAATTCACGCTATATAGGAAGTCCTCAAAGGTTGTATGCCCGGTATCGCTTTACGTACGGAACCAATGTTAGTTGGGGCGTAACCGCAGAAAAAGATCAGGGGGAATTGTTATTCAAAAACAAACAAAAATTCAAATACGACTGGTACGAAAGATCATTGAACGGAAATCAAGGCAATGGTTTTGATTTTTACTCTGCTCACTTATTTTTAAAAAACATCCGTTTTGTTAAAGCACTTGCCATTGGTGACTATCAGGCCACTTTCGGACAAGGTTTAACCTGCTGGAGTGGATTAGCTTTTGGTAAAACCGCTGATATTATGAGTGGTAAAAAATCAGCAGCCGGGATCCGTCCTTACACCTCCGTGGATGAAAACAGGTTCTTACGTGGAACAGCTACTACTGTTGCATTTAAAAGATTTGAAGCAACAGCATTTTATTCCCGTAAAAAAATTGATGCGAACGTTTCGGATACATTAGAAAGTGGTGAAATTGCCGCTATATCCTCTTTGCAGGAAACAGGATATCATTCCTCGTCAAGTGAATTAGCCGATAAACATACAATAACTCAAACCATTTACGGAGGAAATTTTGCATACAAAGGAAGAAGGCTAAGTTTGGGAGTTACGGCCGTTAACTACAGTTTAGATAAAAAATTTAATCGTGCTTTATCTTATTACAATCAATTTGAATTTTCATCAACACAGAATTTTAATATTGGTTTTGATTATAATTATATTTTCAGAAATTTTAATTTTTTCGGTGAAGAAGCAAGAAGCCAAAATGGTGGTATGGCTTTCTTGAATGGTGTTATAATTAGTCTTGACCCTCGATTATCATTTACTCTTTTACATCGTAATTACCAACGTAATTATCAAAACTTATTAAGTAATGGATTTGCCGAAAATACTGTTGCTGCTAACGAAAAAGGCACCTATATCGGAATTGCAGCCAAACCGAATAACGTCATAACATTTACTGCTTATTATGATCGCTTTGAATTCCCCTGGATGAAATTCCAGGCAAATGCACCCTCCTATGGAACTGATTATGTAGCACAGCTTAACTACACTCCATCAAAAAAGGTAGATATGTATTTCCGTATTCGTGATCGTGATAAACAAAAAAACACCACCGCTACTGATGCTATCATTGATTACTTGGTACCATTGAATCAAACCAATTATCGCTTTAATATTTCATACAGCATTTTGCCATCTGTTAAATTAAAGAACAGGGTGGAATTGATCGATTATAAATTAGACAATAACAAAACACAAAAAGGATATTTGGCCTACCAGGATGTTACTTATAATAAAATAGGGACGCCACTTTCGGTTACCTTACGTTATTCTCTTTTTCAAACGGATAGTTACGATTCCCGTATTTATGCCTATGAAAGCGATATGCCCGGAGCTTATTCTATTTTATCGAATTATTACCGTGGATCACGGTTTTATATAATGCTTGACTATAATATTACCAGGAGAATTGAAATATGGGTACGTTATGCACAAACGTATTACGATAATAAAAGCATGATCAGCGAAGGTTCTCTAACCGAAATTAAAGGCAATACTAAATCTGAAATTAAAGCGCAGGTAAGATTTAAGTTTTAAGCCCCTCCCAACCTCCCCGAAGGGGAGGAGGCAAAACCCTAAAAAAATTTCTAAATCCTTTTTTGAAAAACAATATTTTATTTGCGAGCCATTTTAGCTACTTTTCAATTTAGCCCCTCTCCTTTTGGAGAGGGATGAAGGGAGAGGCTTGCTACCTGATAATATGAAAGAACCCTTTTTGAGGCTCTATTAATTTTGGTCCCGAGAGTATAAAATAATAAACTCCATCCTGATATTTAGCACCTGACCAATCGTTTTTGTAATCGGTAGTTTCAAATAATTTTAATCCCCACCTGTCGAAAATACTTAGCGAAGTATTTGGATAAAAATCTAAATTTTTCAAATAGAACAATTCATTTAGTGAATTTCCTTTTCCATTGGGTGTTAATACATTTGGCACATTCAAATCGCAGGAGAAGAAAACAACTTTGGCCGAATCAGTAACAGTAGCACAATCATTAGTAACATTTACATAATAGGTACCACTTGCTGTTGCCTGTGCTACTGTATCAGTAGAACCTGTGTTCCATAAATAGGTAGAACCCGCTCCCCCACCTCTTACACTAAGCATCAACAGATCATTGATACATCGTGTAGTATCACTCACAAACGGTTTGGGATCATCTAAATAAGTCAGGTGGTATGAACCGGTCATATTACAAACATTGTCAGTAATGGTCATTTGTAAAGTCCCTACCAGATCGCTTGTAATTAATGGGTTTAAAACGTTTGCATTGGGTCCGAAAACAATGTTTGATCCTGGAGGTTGACTCACAATTGACCAGGTGACTCCTCCCGGTGCTGCAATATTTGTCACCTGATAAGAAAAATCGCAGGTTTCATCTGTGGTTGTCCCCACATTATTAAGTCCCACCACATGAATTGTAACAGTAGTATCATAACTACAACCAAAGTTATCAGTAACTGAAAACGTATAGGAATGAGGGCCAATAGCATTAGGTTGTACAACAATAGCCGTATCACCCTGTCCGGAAATAATTGTTGGATCAGCCTGCCAGCCTTCCGAAACAATATTAGGTGTATAATATTCTGTATTCGGATTGATCACTGGGTTAAAGAAAATACCCCATTCAAAAATATAACCATCATCCACTCCCTGGTTATCCCTAACAGTTATAGACCAGTTACCATTAATAGGGCAACCAATAAAATTGGAGAAATTTTGTTCGGGCTTATACGTTCCTGCCGACATTGCCTGACCGAAAGATGGTGATGTTACTGCAGTAAAACCACCTGCAGCAAACTGAGCAGGAAAAGTGCCCCAAACGGCATTATCAGCAAAACAATATTCCCATCCTATTCCTGGTGTTCCATTTCCGTTATCATCAGCTTGGCCTAAAAATGTTCCTCCACCACCAAATCCGCCTGGTACCAAACCGCCAAAACCGTTAAAACTATTGAATATTGTAGTTTGCGTGCCATTAGGACAAGTGAGCACCATTTCTATATCCCCCAAAAACGAATGTTCCATGGTAACACACATTTGTTGTATATCCGAAGCACTTGTAATAGTTTGCCCCGAGTTAAAATCGCCAATTGCGATATTTGTGGTATAATTTGTACCCGAACCATCGGGTAAATAGGTAAGGCCAGCAAACACACCTCCTACCTCAAATGAAGTTTGTGTTCCATTTACTCCAATAGTATCTGTATTAGTAGCTCCACCAAGTATTATAGTTGATTGGCCAATGCAAATCGTATCATCCAGGGCGCCTCCCATTTCTGCAAAGCTTGGAATTGTTGAAACCCTTACTTTACATTTGATCACCTGAATAAGATTAGAAGGATCTGTCATTCGTAATGTCACTAAATAGCCCGATCTGTTGGGTGGCTTAAACCATACCGAATCATTAGTTGATGTTGATCCATCACTTATATTCCATAAATAAGTACAGTTATTATCATTTTGGACATATCCCGGAAATGTAGCAGGTGGTATAGGTGCAAAAGGATATGTTCCTGTTGCAACAAATAAGATGGAATCCTCAAAACAAATATCGGCATAACCGGTATCAACCGGACTTAAAAAATCAGTACCCGAACCATTTAAAAATGCCTGAATATGAGGATTAAAAGGTTGTGGAGGATTTCCACAGGAGATATTAGCAGCCCAACCGGTTCCAACAGTTGCTCCATTTGATACAAATTTAAAAGTTAAACAACCACTGGGATTGTTAAAACTTGCTGTAATAAAAAAACCATTTGGATTAGTAATACTGTTGTATGCCCCTAAAAGTGCAGCAGATGTGCTTGAACCATCATAAATATAAAGCGTATCTGTGGCATCCACATTCCATGAAAAACCGATATTAGTAGCAAATGAAACAGAAATTTTACTGCCATTTACCAGATCCGGACAAATGGTAATGACCTCATTTTCATTATTACCGTAATCGGCAGCTGCATCCCCCGAATCAAAAAAATTCCGGACCGATCCATCATTGAACAAAGGGCAGTTGATAGGGTTAGAGGGTGCATTATCAGGCCCCGTTATTAAAATTTGAGCCTCGGATAAATTAAATATCAATGTCACAAAAAACAAGGCGGGAATTAATTTCTTCATCATCACTAAATCATTTTTTTGTGGAGGCTACAAACTTTTCTTTTATCTGCTCTTCGGATATAATCACTAATAATTTATTGCTACCTTCTATACGACAATACTGGTAGTCCTTTTCCAATGGAATATAGTGCAGATCAAAAATATTTATATTATTCATATTCGATATTTTTACTGTCCCTTTTATTTCATGTGTATCAATTTTATCAATGGGCAGATCCATAACCTGATAGGCATTTGCTACATAAAAATTCCAATACGCATAAGCGATAGGGTTTTTAACCTCCATTTCAACCAATTCGTCTTTCGTAAATTTTGATAATAAACGTGGGTCAAAACTTTTACTTTGAGCGCTTACCGAAAAAGCAAACAATACAAAGATCATTGATAACAAACTATTTTTCATATTTATCAAACTGATTTAATTAAGTTGAAAGGTAAATGTAAAACATTTATTTAAACCTGCAAAGGCAGATGTATTTTTTGAATGAAAGGTTGCACTGTTATTCAATTTAACAATTTTACAATTTATCAGTAGTCAATTAAATCGAAGAGTTTCTCACATAGACCTGTTAGGTTTCGAAAACACTACAGGTCTTTTCAACGAGAGCAACAAAAAACATAGAAAAATAAAATTAATGTGATTTGCCACACACCTTTAACAGTAGCCTATATATTAAATTAAAACCTTGGTAAATTAGTTACATTTGTACTCTTATGACAAGCCTTTTATCCTCCGAATACAAAATTAATTACCGAAAAACATTCGTTCTTGCCTTACCATTAATGTTGAGCCAGTTAGGTCATATTATGGTAGGTGTGGTAGACACAGCTATGGTAGGGCAAATTGGCACCGTCCCACAAGCGGCTGTGGCATTGGCCAATAGTCTTTACTATTTAGTACTGGTGTTTGGCTTGGGGATTTCTTATGGCATTACCCCATTGGTGGCTGCTGCCGACAGCACTAAAAATTATTCAGAGAATGCTGCCTTATTGAAGCACGGTATCATTATCAATACTGCTATCGGGGTACTTTTATTTTTGTTGTTACTTCTGATATCCCCTGTTTTGAACCTATTCAACCAAAAACAGGAAGTAGTGGACATGGCCATTCCTTTTTTAAATGTGATGATGCTCGGCATGATACCGCTATGTGTGTTTTCGGGATTCAAACAATTTACCGAGGGGCTTTCCTATACAGGCATAGCAATGATAATTACCGTTGGTGCCAACCTGATGAATGTTTTACTTAATTATTTAATGATATTCGGGCATTGGGGTTTTCCTGAAATGGGTTTGATGGGATCGTGCTGGGCAAGTTTTATTTCGCGTGTAGCAATGGCTTTAGTAATGTTCCTGTATGTTTATTATAACAAACCTTTTAAAGTATACTGGCAGGATTTTAATTTCAAAAACATTTCCATCCCCTTAACCAAAAAGATATTGGGTTTAGGTATTCCTTCCGGTTTACAATGGGCATTTGAAGTAGGTGCTTTTAGTTTTGCAGTAATCATGATCGGCTGGATCAGCCCGGCCGCACTTGCGGCACATCAGGTAGCGCTTTCCATTGCAGCAGTTACATACATGATGGCGAGCGGTTTATCGGCTGCTGCATCCGTTAGGGTTGGAAATCAATTAGGATTAAAAAGCCGTGAAGGTGTTCGTGTGGCTGGTTTCTCAGCATTTGCGATGGTATTGGTATTTATGAGTATTACAGCAATTTGCCTGGTGGTATTTCGTGAAATATTGCCTATCTTTTTTAATAAAGAAATTGAGGTAATTTCTATCACCTCTTCCTTATTGATAATTGCCGCATTCTTCCAACTGAGCGATGGAGTGCAGGTAGTTGGCTTAGGTGCTTTGCGCGGAATTAAGGATGTAAGGATACCAACCGTTATAACCCTTATTGCTTATTGGGGGATTGGCTTACCAATGAGTTATGTATTTGGCTTTGTATGGGATCTTGGTGTATTGGGGGTTTGGTATGGCCTATCATTAGGGCTCACCATAGCCGCAGTGCTTTTGTTTTTGAGATTTAATTATGTGAGTAAAAGAATTTAATTTAGTGATATACCCAATGATATCCATCAAGATCATGAAAATAAAATTTATACGAGAAAATTGTATCTTTGACCACAAGAAACACGTAGAAGGAAATTCATTAATTAAACCTTAAACCAAAATAGATGAAAAAAATTACTGTTTTATTAGTACTTTTCTTTTCTTTTTATTCTATTGAAAAAAGTGTAGCCCAATGTCCCGGCTGCCTCATCGACAATACCATCACTACACCTGGTATCTACCCCAATAATTTACCAAACGGCACCCAGGGACAGGCGTATAGTTCCGATGTTACTTTTGTAATGTTTACGGATACATCAGGCTATACCGTGAATTATTTTAAAATATTATCCGTTTCCGGTTTGCCATTTGGCTTAACATGGGAGTGTAATAATTCAGGTAATAATTGCCAATACAATCCAGCGGCTAACATTCGCGGTTGTGTTAAAATATGCGGTACACCGATGCAAACAGGTAGTTTTACAATGAATGTATATGTGTTAACCAATCTTCAAACGGTTGGAAATTTCAATTCCATCCAGCCAATGACAATAACCATTGATCCTTCTACGGGTGGTAATTCGGGTTTCACTTATTCTCCAAATCAAGCTTGCGATTCCACAACAGCTGAATTCAATGCTATAATTGATGGTTCGCCCAACCCAACAAGTTATAACTGGGATTTTGGAAATGGTGACAGCAGCAATGTAAAAACCCCTCCTGCTCAAAATTATACCACTCCTGGTGACTATGTAATTTCTTTAGAAACCAATATCCTTGGTTATAAAATCACCGGTGTTAATTTAGCCAGTGTTCAACCTGGTTGGGGGGGAGACATTGAAGAAGCGAGCGAAACTTTTTTTAATCCTGATCCCTTTTTTGAGATCTTTAATTCAGCTTCAACAAATTTATTTACCTCACCATTTGTTCAGGACTCTCTTTCGGCCACCTGGAGTGGTTTAGACATTAATTTAACTTCTCCCCCTTATAATATTAACGTTTGGGACATTGATGATATTTCTGCAAATGATAATTTGGGGAATTTCTCATTCAATGTAACCGGACCCGGAGTAATACCATTTACCGGTTCGGCTGGAACTTCGGGTACCATTACAGTTGAAACTTTTGTGATCCAATCGTTCACACATTATGATACCATTCACATTTATGCAAGTCCGCTAACAAGTTCTATTTCAACAGTTGGAAACGACAGCGTTTGCGAGGGAGACACAGTGCAGCTTTATGCTGCTAATACGGGTACGAATACCATTCAGTGGTATAACGACACAACCTTGATCGCGGGCGCTAACACTCCTTATTACACAACCAATCAATCGGGTAGCTTTTGGGTAGAATTAACCAATCAAACAGGTTGTACATTTGAGAGCACGCATCAAAATGTATTTATTGTTCCACCTCCTCCTTTTCCAAGCTTTTTAGCGAATGTAAATATGTTAACCTGCCTGTTAACGGGTTATCCATTGCAATGGACATTAAATGGAGTACCAATTCCAGGAGCTAATTTTCAAACCTATGAGATCACCCAAAATGGAGTTTATTCAGTAATAACAAAAAACTCTTTTGGATGTATCCGTGAAAGCAGTCCTAATTATCTTCAATACACAAGCCCTGCAGGCATTGAAGAAATGGAGCTTTTAAATGCGGTATCAATTTATCCAAACCCTGCTACTGATGAATTGAATTTTAGTGTTAACGAAAAAATGATCGGATATCGTTATCACTTAACGGATTGCATCGGAAGAACTTTACAGCAAGGACTTATTAATGAAACTCTTATTAAATTAACACTTAGTGATTATGAAAAAGGAATGTATTTTCTTACCATAGAAGGAAAAATAAAAAAAACATTTAAAGTGTTGAAAAATTAATTAATTCTTTGAATGCTCTGCATGCTTTATCTACTCATCGTTTTGAGAAGAACGATCAAAATAACAAATTAAAAATAACCAAAAATTACATTGTAATTTTTGGTTATTTTTTTTGACTCCATACTATTAAAATTAAATCCTAAATAAATACTTCAAATGCCATTTTGATCTATTTCTTTATCATTGTATCAATTTTAGAATTGGCTAAGCTTATGTCATTTGGTTTGGAACACATAAGGAGTACGACAAAATAAATGTTGAAACTATTGAATTTGATACCAAAATTTTAAACTACAAAACAAAATAAATATAACCTGGAAAGTAATAAAAACTGAAGCTTCATATCAAAAAGTCATTAAAAGAACAATGGCAATTTTTCATGCCGAAGAAGGTACAAGCCAAGCTGATGAATTAGCTTTGCTATTGGTATTAGTAAAAGATTATGAGGACAAACATATCCATTTACCGAATTAGACCCTATTGAAGTAATAAAACTGAAAATGATTGAACGAGGGATGAAGGCTAAAGACCTTGAACCGATAATAGGTACAAAAGGACATGTACCATCAATCCTTTCCGGTAGACGTGAAATAACGCTAAAAATGGCACAACGTTTAAGGGAATATTTTCACTTACCGGCCGAAATATTTTTGCATTCTGCATAAAAAATTAGGGGCGCAAACAGAACTAATTTCTTGTCATTTTTTTATGCGATCTTTAAAAGCAGGTTGCCATCAATACCTAAAATTTGGTTCATAGCTTTTAAAAAAGAAATGCTGGGTTTTCTCTTATTATGCATTATTTCTGAAAGTTTGGTATCAGTTGTATTCAGCATTTTTGCAAGATCCTTTTGCTTTAATTTATTCTCAAACATTTTCAACTCAATTAATCCTTGAACAGTTTGAGGCAAAGGAATGATATAGTGCATGTCCTCATAGGTTTTTACTATTTCGGTGTATTTATCCAGTTCTGCTCCTTCTTTTTTTGTAAGATGGTCAAAACCTCCTTTTTTAGTTACGATAGCCAATAAATCATTCATTTTGTTTTCGGCTAGTATATACTCCTTTTTTGTTATTTCCTTTTTCATTGCTATATTATTTTACAATCAATTTTATCATATTCTTTATGAGTTCCAACAAACCTTATGTATAAGGTTCTTTTGCTAAAATGTATCATTGCTACAATCCGGTATTTATTACCTGCTATATTAAAAACAAATCTTTCATTTCCAACACTGTCAACACTATTAAAGGTCTTTTTTATGTTATGAAAATCCTGCCAGTCACTCAATAATACTTCATTATACCATCTTAGCAAAGGTTCTTTTGCCTTACTATCGGTTTCATAAAAGTTTATTATTTTGGCTTTTGTAATTATAACCATAAAACAAAGGTAATCATTAACTTATCAAAAACAAAAAATAATTACCAAAAACAAAATTTCCTGATATCATTTGATGTACTTTTGAGGTGTTTCTTCCTATAGGTATTACCAAACAATTAAAATACCCAAATTTTCTAAAAAAAATAATTGAAATCAATTTTAATAATGATTTTAATGTCTTAGAGTGCGAAGACTCGTTCCACATTACGAGTTCGGCTTATGAAATAAAAACTGGAAGATATTATTTTGAAGACTTTTAGAAGCGTTTCATGTGAATATTGTATGCACATAAAAAAAGGGCTTCAAACTATATCGTTTGAAACCCTTATCTTTATTGCTCTCCCTGTAGGACTTGAACCTACGACCCTCTGATTAACAGTCAGATGCTCTAACCAACTGAGCTAAGGAAGAATTTTTCCGTTAAATTGGAGTGCAATATTACTATGTTATATGCAAATATGCAATATATTTGTGCAAATAATTATAAATATATAATATGAGTCTATTAGTTATAGGAACAGTAGCGTTTGATGCTATTGAAACTCCTTTCGGAAAAACCGATAAAATACTGGGTGGAGCGGCAACATACATATCGTTAGCAGCCTCTTATTTCACCAAAAATATCAATTTGGTTTCCGTTGTAGGTGACGATTTCCCGACCTCAAACATTAAAATGCTTGAGAATCACAGTGTAAATACAGATGGTTTGCAGGTGTTAAAAGGTCAAAAAACGTTTTTTTGGGCTGGTAAATATCATAATGATATGAATACCCGTGATACTATTACAACTGAATTGAATGTTTTAGAGAATTTTAATCCTATTGTTCCTGCTGGTTATCAGGATTGTGAATTTTTAATGTTAGGTAACCTTGCACCTAAAGTTCAGGAGCAGGTTATAGCACAACTAAAAAAACGTCCAAAATTAATTGTACTGGATACAATGAACTTCTGGATGGATATTGCAATGGCTGATCTAAAACAAACACTTGCTTTAGTAGATGTTTTAACTATTAATGACGAAGAAGCACGTCAGCTTTCTGGTGAGTATTCATTGGTAAAAGCAGCAAAAAAGATCCTTAAAATGGGTCCAAAATTCTTAATTATTAAAAAAGGAGAACATGGCGCTTTATTGTTTAATAAAGAACAAGTATTTTTTGCTCCTGCATTGCCTTTAGAAGAAGTATTTGACCCGACAGGTGCTGGAGATAGTTTTGCAGGCGGTTTTATTGGCTTTTTGGCGCAAACACAAGATATTTCTTTTGATAATATGAAGAGAGCCATTATTTTTGGTTCTGCAATGGCATCATTCTGCGTTGAAAAATTTGGCACAGAAAAATTGATTGGCTTAACTCAGGATCAGGTAGAAAAACGTGTTCAGGAGTTTGTTAACCTTGTACAATTCGATATTGCATTAGTTTAATTTCCTTCCCGGGAAATTTTTCTGAATGAAGATGAACTATTATTAGGCGATATAGAAACCTCTATATCGCCTTAATTTTCCTATTTTTGTTTTTCAATGAAGTACTTATTTATCATACCACGTTCTCTTTGGAAAATAGGATTCGTCCTCAATTTTGTGCTCGGCTTAATAATTCTTTATCCCATATTTTACTTTTTACTTTCAAAAAAAAAATGGTTTCCTAAAGCGTTTAAGTTAAAAAAATTCTGGGCGAGATGGATATTATTTGTCCCCGGAATAGCTGTAAAAATAAAACGGGAAACACCTGCAGCAAACCTTCCCTCCCCTTCTGTATATGTTGCAAATCATGCATCTTATTTAGATATAGTGCTTAATTATTTAGCGGTGCCTCATTATTTTGTTTCAATGGGTAAACAAGAATTAAATAAAGCTCCCTTATTTCGTATTTTTTTCAGAGAGATGAATATTTTGGTGGATCGGAAAAGTAATTCTGGTTCACATAGAGCATTTATTCGTGCAGGGCAGGAAATAGATAAGGGACACAATGTTTTTATTTTTCCGGAAGGAGGAATTTCCAATTCAGGAAAACTGCTTAATTTCAAAAATGGTGCGTTCCGATTGGCCATTGATAAACAAATACCTATTGTTCCGATCACCTACCTCAACAACTGGAAGCTATTACAAAACGGAGGTTTTTTTAAGGCCTGTGGCCGACCTGGGATTTCAAGAGTAATAGTTCATGCGCCAATTCCAACCATTGGAATGACAGAAAATGATTTAGTACCTTTACGTACTATGGTGCGTGAAATTATTTTGAATGAACTGAATACTTATAACAATAACAACTAATCAATTAGCGTCATTCCGGCCTACAGGGTTGATATAGCGTCAAAAAAAGATAATACGAACATGAAAATAGATAACGAAATAGTTGATAAAATTGCTCATCTGGCACGTTTAGAATTTGAGAACGAAGCCAAAGTTCAAATCATCAAGGATATGAATAATATGCTTGCACTTGTTGGAAAGTTGGACGAACTGGATACTTCAAATGTAGAACCTTTGATCTATATGAGTGATGAAGTAAATGTATTGCGTGAGGATGAAGTAAAGCAGGAGATCACCCAACACGAAGCGTTAAAGAATGCACCAGCACATGATTCGGATTACTTTAAAGTGCCTAAGGTAATTGAAAAATGATTCGCTAATTTGTGGATTACCAATGTGCTGATTTTTTTTGATTTGAAAATGTCATTATCAAACCTTGGTGAAATCAGTACATCAGCATATTGGTAAATCAGCGCATCAACCTACAACCAGCCTTTCTCCAAGATATCTTTTGCATGGTAGGTGATGATCAAATTAGCACCTGCTCTTGCAAAAGCATACATGTTTTCCATCACAATTTTTTGCTCATCGATCCAGCCATTTGCAACGGCCGCTTTTACCATTGAATATTCGCCTGAAACATTATAACATGCTATTGGCAATAAGGTATTCTGACGTAGATTAAAGATAACATCCATGTAAGCCAAAGCAGGTTTAACCATCAAAACATCAGCTCCTTCTGCTTCATCCAGCAATCCTTCTGTTAATGATTCATTCCCGTTTCTAAAGTCCATCTGGTAGGATTTACGATCACCTTTTTGCGGGGCTGAATTAGCAGCTTCACGAAAAGGACCATAATATGCCGAAGCATATTTTATTGAGTAGGACATAATTGAGGTATTCTCAAAACCATTTTTATCCAACAACTCACGCATTGCAACAATACGCCCATCCATCATATCACTTGGTGCCACCATATCCGCACCGGCCTGAGCATGGGCCAATGCCATTTTTGCAAGCACTTCCACCGAGGCATCATTATGTACATAATCATCATGAAGAATTCCACAATGACCATGCGTGGTATACGCACAAACACAAACATCAGTGATAACAAAAATACGTTCACCAAATTTTTCTTTTACTGCTTTTACTGCTTTTACAACAATTGAATTATTACTAAACGATGAACTTGCATCTTCCGTTTTTTGCTCACCAACACCAAACAATAAAATTTTGTTAATTCCGCTTTTCAAGCCATTCTCTATATCCTTTACAAGTTCATCTATTGAATAATGGTTGATCCCGGGCATCGCGGCAATTGGATGAACAGCGTTTTTCCCTTCTATAACAAAGTAGGGATAGATAAACATATCTTTCGAAAGCCTTGTTTCAGCAACCATTTCACGAACGATAGCATTTTTTCTTAATCTTCTTGGACGTTGTATCATATTAATTATGCTTTTCTATTATATAATATTTGCAATTTTTAATTTTGTTCTTAGATTCTTCGGTAAATTTGCAGGCATAAAGATAAAAGTTAATATTTTGTATTCAGCTATTTAAAATAAATTAATGAAAAACAACCCTCATAGATCAATAATAATATGGCTCCTTGCCGGATGTTTTTTAATTTACGTAATGGTGGTGATTGGTGGTATCACACGCCTCACACATTCGGGTTTATCGATGGTGGAATGGAATATGATCATTGGTTCCCTGCCACCAACCAGCGAGGCGGATTGGCAAATACCCTTTGAAAAATATAAACAATCTCCCGAATATCAGATCATCAATAATCAATTTTCGCTGGAGGAATTCAAATCCATATACTGGTGGGAATTTATCCATCGTATGTTGGGAAGGATCATTGGAGTTGTATTTCTTATTCCCTTCTTTTATTTCCTGTTGAAGAAAAAATTTGACAAACCGCTTTTAAAAAAAATGTTTGTATTGCTTGCTCTTGGTGCATTACAAGGAGTATTGGGTTGGTTTATGGTAAAAAGCGGATTGCAAAAAGAGCCGCAGGTGAGCCATTACAGGCTTGCAGCGCATCTCATCAGTGCCTTTACCGTTTTTGGTTTTACATTCTGGTATGCCTTGGATCTCTTATACCCAATTGTTTTGGTAGAAAATCAGATCAGTAAAAAAGTAAAACGTTTTGCTAAAATAACATTTGGTTTTATTGTTTTACAGATCATTTATGGTGCATTTGTAGCAGGTTTAAAAGCCGGTCTGTTTTACAATACATTTCCCAGAATGGGAACATCGTTTTTGCCCGATACCTTGCTATCATTTGAACCCTTCTGGAAAAACTTTCTCGAAAACCCATCAGGAGTGCAATTTATTCACCGCTACCTTGCTTATTTTGTTGTAATTATGGTTGTTTTTCTTTGGGAAACAGTTCGAAAAATGGAACTTACTCCTTTGCAACGCAAAACCTCTACTATTATGTTAAGCGTAGTTTGTATACAGTTTTTACTGGGAATTATTACCTTACTGTACGCAGTGCCGGTAATTCTGGGGGTGTTACACCAAACAGGTGCATTTGTTTTATTCGCAGCAATTTTATTTTTTATGCACAGCCTTAGGAAAACTACCTGATTCCGCATTTTTCCATTTAAAAGTTGCTATCATTTGATAGATGTCTTTTTTAATAAATTCCAACACTGGTGCAATAGAATCGGTATTGGGAACTGAATTAAAATATAATGCACCACGTATAAAATGGCGTGTACTATCTGTTAAAAAAAACTGAATGGATGATGCAGCATTCCCTTTGATCTCATAAATTAAACCATACACTTTGTTTGAATCTCTCGAGATCGATTGCTCTTCAATACCTGAGGCTTTGATCTGATGTTTTGCGGCAAGTGTATAGGTATCTTCCAAATACTCTTTAATATTGCCATTTACGGCTTTATAACTCAAATGTAATGTGCCGTTGAAAGTAGGGAAATTCAAATTCAACCAGCAAGGTTCTGCACCAAAATTTTTATCTCTATCCATATGAGAATACACAGGCATTTCAAATGTAAAGGGGCAAACAGAATCATAAGTTACATATTTTTTTTCGGGAAACGAAAGCCGGAAATACGATCTGGGCTTTGGAGCAATGGTATCGTCATCATCACTGCTGCACGAAACGAAGGAAACACTTGATAATATTAAGAACCAAGAAGCAAGATTCAAGAACCAGGATTTTTTTGTCGTAGAAAAAAAACTCACTTCTTTATCTTGCTTCTTGATTCTTACGTCTTGAATCTTACTTCTTGAATCTTGCATCTCGTTTCTTAGATCATTCTTCATCTTTCACAACAGTTATTTTTACTCTTTTAACCTTACGATTATCCGCGGATTCAATGGTGAAAATTAAATTTTTAAATTTTATTTTTTCATTTTTTGTCGGGATCCTGCCTTCTATTTCGATTATTAAACCAGCCAGGGTATCGGCTTCTCCTTTTACATCTTCAAATTCTTCCCCATCAATTTCTATGATGCGATATACATCATTCAAATGCGCTTTTCCTTCGAATACAAAATTACTGTCGTCCAACTTCGAATAGGTCAGATCATCATCATCAAACTCATCGTTTATTTCACCAACAATCTCTTCAATAACATCTTCCAACGTAACAATACCGGACGTTCCACCGTACTCATCAACTACTATGGCGAGGTGGATTTTTTTATGTTGAAACTCCCGTAATAGATCATCAATTTTCTTGTTTTCGGGAACATAAAATGGTGGTCGGATAATTTCCTGCCATTTAAAATCATCTGTATTATTCAAATATTGTAATAGATCTTTTGTATAAAGTACTCCCGCTATGTTATCCAGCGTTTCTTTGTAAATAGGCATGCGCGAAAAACCAAAATTGGTAATATCTTCAAGCAATTTTTTATAACCCGTTCCAAATTCATAAGCAGTTACATCTACCCGCGGCTTCATTATTTGTTTTACGTCCGTATTTCCAAATTTCACAATACCCTGAAGTATTTTTTGATCTTCTTCCGGCATATCCTCATCGTTAGTAAGATCCAGTGCTTGTGATAATTCACCAATAGAAATATTATGTGATTTAGGTTTTATTACTTTATCGAGCAATGAGGTAGAAAAAATCAAAAATGAACTGATCGGATAAAATAAACCTTGTAAAAATTGAACAAAATAAACCAGGGCACGAGTTGCTCTCAAGGAATTTTGTGTCGCATAAATTTTCGGGGTTACTTCACCCACCAATAATATTAAAAACGTTATTACCACCACCTGAATAATAAAACCCAGCAAAGGACTTAATGAAAAATCAAATAATCCTTCTTCACCAAATATAAAAGTTGAATTCAGAATTACAATGGCTATACTGAGAAAATTAACACTGATCAAAAGTGTTGCCAGCAAGCGCTTTGGGGTATCAATAAAAGATAATATTTTTTCGTCCGTTTTTGTTCCCGAAGTTTTTAGTTCTTCCATTTCGGTTGGTGTGAGCGAGAAAAAAGCCGATTCAGCTGCCGATACCAATGCAACAATAACCAATAATGCCAATATTGTTATCATGGCCAATAAAATACTTATTGAAAAAGATTTTATAACAATGAGGATGGGCAAGGAAATGTACCAAAGAAAAATACTACTTGTGAGGTCCAAAATTATGGCTTTTAGTTAAACAATGTATCAGCTGTAAAGATACTGTATTACAATCAAACATTAATGGTATGATCTTCAAAATGGCAGGTCATCCCCTGTTTTACTTCCAATATTGGTATCATTATCATTTTTTGATGGCGAATTACTCTCCTTTTTACTTAAAATGGTAAACGTATCACCAACTATTTCAGTCATGTAGCGCTTATGTCCGTCTTTATCATCCCATGAACGAGTGCGTAATTTACCTTCTACATATATGCTCATTCCTTTTTTTAGGTACTTTTCAGCACTCTCCGCCAGTCCACGCCACACCACTATATTGTGCCATTCTGTTTGCTCTATACGTTGTCCGGATTTATCTTTATAGCCCTCCGAAGTTGCCAATGAAAAACTTGCAACAGCTACACCACCTTCCAAATGCCGTACCTCTGGGTCTTTACCTAAATTACCTACTAAAATTACTTTATTTAGTGCTATCATTAAATTATTTTATTTTTGAAATTAAGAGCCTGTTTAAATTTTATTCAAAATAGTTTTTGGCCTTCTCTCGATTTCTCGACTCCACTCGAAATGATTGTGTGCGCTGTCATTTCGAGCGATTCGAGAAAGGTGCGTTAGCTTTATAAGCAATATTGTTATTCTTTTATATAAAATTTAAACAGGCTCTAAGATTTAAATAGTAAATAAAAACAGGTCCCAAAGCGTGTATTTTCATCCAAAGTCTGTCGAAGGTGAGAGGTGCCCTGTCAAACGACTTTCCTTCCACAAATATAAAAAGCAAATGAGATTAAAACCAAAAAAAACAAATAAAAATTCGTTAATATTGTTTTACAAATTTGCAGAAGAATTTTAGTGGTTTTTGGAACCTTTTTAAAATTAACAATACTTGAATATGAACGTAAAAACTTTATCAATATCAATACTTCTTACTATTCTTTTCGCTTTTAAAGGCGATAAACCTGCGTATCAGATCTATGATATAAATGGCAAAGAAAGCAATTACGATAAGCTCTTAAAAGACGCACAGGAAGCTGATATCATTCTATTTGGCGAATTACACGATAATCCTATTTGTCACTGGTTGCAATTGGAACTAACGAAGGATCTGTATGAGATCAAAAAAAATAATTTAATATTAGGTGCCGAAATGTTTGAAGCCGATGATCAGATCGCTTTAAATGAATATTTGCAGGGAAAACTTTCCGACAAAACATTAAAAGATGAAGTAAAACTTTGGGCGAATTATAAAACAGATTATAAGCCCCTTCTCGACTTTGCTAAAACCAATCATCTGAATTTTGTAGCTGCCAATATTCCCAGACGCTATGCTAATATGGTATATAGCAAGGGTATTGAAAAACTGGATAGTATAGATGCTGAAGCAAAAAAATGGATCTCTCCTTTACCAATGAAGTATGATGCCAACCTAAAATGCTACAAAGAAATTTATGAATCAGCAGGAGGACATGGAGGCGAAAATTTGCCAAAATCACAAGCTATAAAAGACGCTACAATGGCATATTTTATCTTAAAAAACTGGACCAAGAAAAAAACATTTATTCATTACAATGGCACATACCATAGTAATTATCACCAGGGAATTGAATGGTATTTGAAACAGGAAAATCCCAACTTAAAAATATTTACCATCGCGTCCACTGAACAACCGGCAATAGATACACTTGCCAAAGCTTCGAATGGACTGGCCGATTATATTATATGTACCCCAGAATCAATGACGAAAACGCAGTAATTTAAAAGGATCGAAATTACCTACTATGGCTTAATGTTTCAGTTCTATCTCCCATACAGAACTTTAAACTTTGAACTTCAAAACCTTAAACTTCAGAATTTAAGAAGAGCTTTTTTCCTCCAACTTTTCCTGTAAATTCTCCCAGGCAGTCATTTCAATATCAAGCTGTTTTTTCATTTGCTCATATTTAGCAAATGTTTCTTTGTCATTGATTATAGTTTGATACTGAGCTGAGTCAGAAAGTTGATCATCAATTATTTTTATCTCAGTTTCAAGCCGTGCTATTTCAGTTTCAGTTTTTGAAACCAGGTTTTTAATTTGTTTCAGCTCTTTTTCATGCTCTATCTTTAGCTGGGAGTCAGGGGTTGGGAGCTGTGATATATCTCCCTTCTCTATTTTCCGCTCTCCGTTCTCAGTTGCTTTTTCTTTCGCTTTAACAAATGGACTTTTGGTATTCATTTCATTCAAGCGTTGCATCTTTAATTTTTGCATGAATTCAGTAATGCCACCTAAATGTTCTTTTACCTGTCCATTACGGAACTCATACATCTTTTCGGTCAGATCGGTCAGGAAATCTCTATCGTGAGAAACAATGATCGCAGTACCTTCATAAGCAAGCAAGGCGCGTTTCAATACTTCTTTACTTCTAATATCAAGGTGATTGGTTGGCTCATCCAGTATCAATAAATTATAGGGCTCAAGCAATAATTTACACAAGGCCAAACGCCCACGTTCACCACCACTTAGTACTCTAACTTTTTTATCAATATCTTCTCCGCCAAATAAAAATGAACCTAAAAGTGACCTAACATTTTTACGAACATCGCCTACTGCAAGCTCATCAATCGTTTCAAAAACAGTTTTATTCTGATCCAATTTCTCCGCCTGATCCTGCGCAAAATAGCCCATCTTCACGTTATGCCCAACTTGGATCACTCCTTCAAAATCTGTTTGTTTAGCGATCATTTTCATGATGGTACTTTTCCCTTCACCATTTCTTCCTACCAAAGCAATTTTTTCGCCTTTTGTTAAAATGAAATTAGCGTCTTTGAAAATACGTTTAGTACCATATACTTTCCCAGCATGCTCCACAGTTAAAACTATTTTTCCACAAAGAGCAGGAGGCGGGAAACGGAAATTCATAGTAGAAGTATCGCTATCCTCCACTTCTACAATTTCCATTCTATCCAATTTTTTAATAAGTGATTGTGCAAATGCCGCTTTACTGGCTTTAGCACGATATTTATTAATAAGCGCTTCGGTTTGATCAATAACTTTTTGTTGATTCTTTGCTACTGATTCCTGCTGCTCCTTACGCTCCTGGCGCAATACCAAATAGCGGGAATAATTAGTTTTATAATCGTAAATTTTCTGATTTGATATTTCGATAGTACGTGAAGTAACAGTATCTAAAAATTGTTTATCGTGACTAATAAGCATCACGGAACCTGCATACAGATCAATTGTTTCTTCAAGCCATTGTATCGATTCAATATCAAGGTGATTGGTAGGCTCATCTAACAATAGAATGTCGGGTTTTTGTAAAAGAATTTTACCTAATTCGATTCGCATCCGCCATCCACCACTAAACTCAGATGTTTGCCTGTTAAAATCAGCTCGTTCAAAACCTAAACCTTTTAATATTTTTTCTATTTCTTCTTCCCTGTTTCCCGCACCAATATAATCCAAACGGGTATGAATATCCGTTAGATCATTGATCAAATTCATATAGGCATCACTTTCATAATCAGTTCTGGTCTCCAATTCATGATTGATACTTTTTAAACGATCTTCCAGTCTTTGAATTTCCTCATAAGCAGTTGCAGTCTCTTCATACACAGTGCGTCCATGCTGATGGATCATATCCTGAGGTAAATACCCGATCTTATAATCATTGGGTTTTGAAATTTCACCTTTAGTAGGATTTTGCTGTCCTGCTAATAGTTTAAGCATGGTTGATTTTCCGGCACCATTTTTTCCTGCAAGGCCAATTCTATCTTTTGGATTTACCAAAAAACTTACATTGTCAAATAAATCATATCCTCCGAAGGATACTGTTACTGAATTAACTGAGATCATCTATAATTATTTATTTTGCAAAGGTAGTCAAATTTCAGGCTCCATTTTTATCCAAAATCGATAATATCTATTTTGAATAAAAAAGGCAAATGGAGAGATCATTTGATTTTAATGATGATTGGGAGAACAAACCGCGAATTTCCATAAAATGAATTTCCAAACAGGTTTATCTTTTTTTATTTTTTTGCTATTTGTTGTAATTCATCGGATAGAAAAACCGTTGATCCTTTTATTTTCATTTTAGATAGGTGTATCATTGCCTTAGCAACAGCAGAGGCTTCTATAGCTTTGTACTTTTTTAGTTTGCCGATAAATACAAATGAAAATAATTTCATAAATACCTTTCCTACCGATTCAGCAAAACGCGATTCTTTTCTATCGCCCAAAAGCATTGATGGACGTACAATAATTAATGATTCAAAATTTAATTTTTCCAAGGCAAATTCAATATCGCCTTTTACTTTCAAATAAAAATTAGATGCTATTTTATCAGCCCCAATAGAAGAGATCAAAAGGAAATTTTCTACTCCATTTTGCTTCGCAATTTTTGCAAATTCTAAAGGATAGGTATAATCTACTTTTATAAATGCATCCTTCGAACCAGCTGTTGCTATTGTTGTTCCCATACAGCAAAATACGGCATCCCCTTTAATAGAATCAGAATAATTTCCAATAGTATCAAAATCAACAATAATTTGTTCCAGATTGGGATGCGTGATAGCAATTGGTTTTCTGACAAAAATTTTTATTTTTTCAAAATTCAGGTCCAATCCTTTGGGAGAGTTGATTGCTAAACCAGATGGGCTGAGGGCTCTCCCCTGCGAAGCACCCCTCTCAGCAAGAAGCTGCTTTAACACTTCGGCACCCACTAAGCCCGAAGCGCCTAATATTATTGTGGTTCTACTCATAAAACTATTTTCCTTTTATTCTGGTCACCAAGGATGAAATTGCATCAGAATAAGATACTTTTATTTTACTTCTGTCCAATGCCATTGAATTATCTGCATCATTATTTAACTTAAATGAAAACACAAAAGCCGAATCCGGTTTATCCCATCCACCCATTTGTCCGAACCGGATATCATTAAAATAAACATCATTATTATCATTATTGGTCATGCAATAATGACCTTTTGAAAACTGCTTCAATATTTTTACTTGCGGATCATTTATATAGGGAATAAGAAGCTCCTGATTTCGATTAACATGATAATAGTCAATCTCACTTGTTTTATCGAAAACGGAGTAATAGCCAAACCAATAACCTGTACTATCTGGTGAATAGGCCATCCACAAAAAATTATTTAAAGGAGTTGGGGTAGTCACAAAATCGGCACTTTCAGGAACTGAAGCTTTTGATGATTGTACATTTTTTTTAAAAGATTCGTGCATTGTATCGTGAACGTGCCATTTATTTACAACCGTAAAAATCAAATACAAGCTACTGATAATTAGACCCGCTTTATTCCATTTTAAGCGTTTTGCAGAGCCGTTTTTTGCAATAAGGGCAATCAGTATACAAATTAAAAAAGGCAGCGTATAAAACGGATCTGCAACAAAAATGGTATTAAATGCCACACGATAGCTGCTGAATGGTTCAAACCAACCTGTACCGTAAGCTGTAAGCGAATCAAGTAAGGTATGGGAAAGTAAGCCAAGGAAAAATAACCAGGTCCAGCTTTTCCAGGATACTTCTGAATTTTTAAACCATTTACTAAATAACCAACCCAATAATGGAGCCATCACTATTATGAACAAAAAAGAGTGTGTAATCCCCCTGTGCACCATCAATTGCTGTGCATTTGAAAAGCATGGAGAAGCAAACACATCAAAATCAGGAATAGTGTCAGCAATAGCTCCCCACAACATTGCTTTTCGGCCAATTTTTTTTCCAAGAACAGCTTCGCCTATTGCAGCACCCAGTACTAAATGTGTTAATGAATCCATTCCTATATTTTTTTACAAATATACTACCATTAGTTTTAAATACAAGCCAATCATAATCTCTAAAATACTGCAAGAGTTTCGACTAATAAAATAAAAATAATTTATCTAAAACAAATTCATTTTGGCGATGCTTTTTACTCAAAAAAAAACCTTCCAGATAAAATCGGGAAGGTTTCTTATTTGCATCTTATATTTTAGAAATGCCACAAATCGTGTTCAAATTTAAAAATATCTTCTTTTACTCTTTCTGCTTCAAATAAAGCATTTATTCCTGAAGTATATTCTGAAATATATCTGTCGTAAACGTTAGTTTCTTTGATTACATAGCTTGAAAACATACGTTTCCAAAATATATCCTCTAAGGTTCTTCTCTCTGAATCATTATGTCTCATATATACTTCCTGATTGGCCAATAATGGTCTGATCTCCGGGAAATATACCCAAAACAATGGTTTGTCACCACCTGCATCTTCTCCACTTTCCGTTTTCTTTGCAATAACAACCTGAAGTCCGATAATACGAACATCTAATACAGAACGTTGTTTATCAAAAAACCAATCTTCTTTAACCCAATATTTTGTAATACCCTCGGAAGTAATTTCGTTTTTCACAGGAGCAGAAATATTAGTTCCCGGATTATTAGGATCTTCAGTCGTAGCAGAAGAATCCCAATTAACAAGTAAACCTTCTACTTCACTTTTTGTCAACTCCATACGAAATTCATCATCGACTGGACTAAAACATTTAACCCTTCCTTCTTTAATAGCTCCATCTTTAAGAACATCAAACAAACTTTTTCTGTCTGCCAAAGGAGCCCCTGGGTAATATAAAGGGTGGTTTATTTTTTCTTTAAGGTCGATCACTCGCCATACACGCTTGCTCCACATCACATCTGCTTCACGCAAATAAGTATAGGGAATAGCACGCCTGCTATTCGAATTTTCTTTCGTATAAATACCATCAGGATATGTTGGTGGCTTTATAACTCCAGGATCTTGTGCCTTACTATCAAAAGTAAAATTAGCAACGATCAACATCACTAAAATAAATTTCAATTTTTTCATGATATGCCTCCTTTTAAACAATTAAACGATTAAACAATTTATAAACGGACTTATCTTCTACTTAATTTTAATATTGCAACCGGTAATTTTTCTATCACCATCAGGAGCCTGTACGTGTACATTCTCAATTAATATTTTGGATCCTTTTTTCGCTTTTGCAAGCAATCCTTTCATTCCAGCTGTAAGTCCCGGTCCTTTTCCTGACTCATCCATAAATAATCCATTAACGTTCATAGACACGGTCCATGCTGTAACAGGGAATTTTAAGTCGAATACGAAATCAGATAAATCGGCAAATATACCACCCGCTGCTTGAAGTTCTCCTTTAGTAACAGAGCCATCACCAATTACCCCAGCAAATTTAGCATTAGGACTAGGCACCTTTTTAATACGGAACTCTAAACCCTGTCCCATTGATTTTGTTGAATTTGTTCTGGGATCTTTTGCAGAAACGTTGATAGTACATTTGGTACCTGACTTCACAAATACTTCATAATTACCTTGTCCTTTACTGGTAATACTTCCGTCACCAGCCAAATTAGCAACCACATTGGTTGGGGCAACGCCCGCTGCTGAAATAGAAACAGGATTGGCAACCCCAATATAAAACACGTTCATTTTGGTTGGTGAAACAGCAAAAGAAGGACGAGCAACCATATAACTGGATGAAAAAGGATATGATTTAATACTACCATCCGGTGCTTTTACATCAATTATACCTCCCCAGGTTTGCATACCTTCCGAAGTTGGCCTTACAGTATACTTACCTAAACCGGCTGTAACAGGAACAGGGGTAGCTGTACCAATTATTTTCGGGTATTCTTTAGTTGTAGTATCTACATTTCCCACTGAAATATCAGGATTTTTTGTAGAACTATAAGCTGCAACAAATATATCAGCGGTGTACTCTTCACCTAATACAATATAGCTTGTAGGCGCAACAACTTTTGCAGTTACAATATCAAATTTAAAATCGCCTGCATCAATTGCTCTCAACAATAAAGTAACAATATCACTTTCAGCATTTTTTATTTCATTTTTTATACCTGCTAAAAGACACATACATGCTGCCATAGTAGTATGGTCGAAGTTAGAAACTTCCCATGGAACATTTTTTTCAGCATGGTGATCAAATACATCTTCTGTATGAAGTCCCATTTTGAATCCGGCTTTCTCCTTCTCAGGAATAAGATCCATTATCATCGTTCTGTATTCGTGAATTCTCTTTTTTATTTCTACACCTTTTCCTGTAGGTGTAGCAATTTCAGGCCCAATCAAATAATTGGTCGGGATATCGTAATTGTCATTCGCCTGCCCCCTGTGTAGCTGAAAAGTATCGGCCATTGCTTTAGTAAGTTCAGGTTGAGCTAAGATGTACAACTCAGATTTTGCCTCATCAATAAACTTACATAGCTTAGCAGCTTCTTCCCTTACCTTAAAGGCTTTATCAGCCCAAGGTTTTGTTTTCGTTTTGTTTTCTGCCATTGCTTTATCAAATTTGGCATATAACAACTCATTTTTTTGATCGAAATTTTGGTTCGTATTATTTAATCCGTGTTCCACAGTAATAAAAGCAAGAAGGACGTCTTTTGAAATATTCATTGCCAACAAAGCTGTTAACACCAAATACATCATACCAATCATTTTTTGCCTCGGGCTTTCTTTTCCACCTGACATAGTTTTCTATTATTAGACCTCCCAATTCATCTCTCTACAAAGGAGAGAGATGTTAAGGGAGAAGTGTTTTATTTAATTGTTAATGTTTTCTTTTTGTGATTTACTTCTCGTCCCTCTCCTATTGGATCCAGGGGAGAGTGTTTTTATTTTCTCATTGCATTAAGCATATTACCATATACTGTGTTCAATGATTCTAAATTAACTGATAATTGAGCAATTTGTTCTTTGTACTTCTTAGTATCATCAACAGATTCGCTCAAATTTTTCAATAGATCTTCTAATCCATTCTGGAACGTAGAAGTGGTTTTAATGTGTTCAGTAGAACCTTGTAATTGCAATTCGTATGAAGCATTTAATGCAGCTAAATTTTTAGACACTTTTTGAATTTCCTGATCATAAGCAACATGAGATTCCTGATTGGAATTTGTCAAATGATCCATTGATTGGGATAATTTTTCAGTTGAAGATTGTATCGCATTTTTTGCTTTATCATAAGATCCTGATAATTCTTCAGCTGAAGAAACGATGCTACCAGTTGCTTTATCATAAGACTCATTAAAATTACCAACAGATTTAGAAGCTGATTTCATTTTATCTGCAAAATCGCCAGATGCAACACCAGCATCTGTAATGTTAGTTAATTTACCTGTTTGATCGCTTAACTGCTTCAATCCGGTTCCTAAACTGGCAATAAGTTCAGGACCAATTTTAGCTTCTTCAAGCATATTATCAAGTTGTTCAGTTAATGAACCTTTATCTTCAATTAAGTGATCACCTACAATTTCACTTTCCTGACCATGCATACCAGCTAATTCAGGGTATACCAATGACCAATCTATTTCTTCATGTAATGGCTCAAAAGCCGAGAAAACGAAAATGATAACTTCCGTAGATAAACCAATAACTAGCATTGGACCAGCTCCCGGCCAGTGCATAATTTTAAACATCGCACCCATAATTACAACTGCCGCACCAATTCCATATAATTTGGCCATGAAATTTTTCCATCCTTTACTACCAATAAGACCTGCCATTTTTTTCTAATTTTAAAAGTTAATAAATTGTTTATTGTTAATTTGATATTTATTTGAGCTATGTAAAACGATACTTAAATTATTTTATTGTTTAAATATCATCGCCTTTGGCACGTCCAAGATAAGTTTGAACACAACGGAAACCAATATAACACTTTGCAGTATCTTGATATTCGTAAGTTCTTGAACTTGTTTGAAGATAGAAACCGATATCTTTCCATGAGCCACCTCTTATCACTTTACGTTTTAAAACGTTGGCCTCATTATCTTGTGCTTCATATACATAATCCGGATTTAAGTCATGTGAAAAATCATAAGATGATTCATCAAATGCATTACTTGTCCATTCTGCAACGTTTCCAGCCATACAATATAAACCATAATCATTCGGATTATACGATACTACTTTTACAGTATGGAAACCTCCGTCATCAATATAACTACCGCGCATTGGTTTAAAGTTACCCAAGAAACAACCTAAAGCATTTCTAATATAAGTACCACCCCAAGGATATGGACTTAAAGCATTTCCACCACGAGCAGCGTATTCCCATTCTGACTCAGTTGGTAAACGGAAATCATTTACATAAGTCTGCCCACTGGCCATCAAATAATTATTAAATAAATTGGTTCTCCAAATACAAAATGCACGCGCTTGTTTCCAAGTAACACCTACTACAGGATAATCATCATAAGCCGGGTGCCAAAAATACATATTGGTCATTGGCTCATTGAATGAATACGTGAAATCATGAACCCAAGCTAATGTATCCGGATATACATTGATTATATCTTTTACAATAAACACACTTCTGTCCTTGTCATTTCTCTCACGAACACTGTATTTTCCACTGCCGTCAGAAATTTCGTCTTTAACATTGTACTGACCTAATGTTTTATTGTCACCGGTACTGGTTGACTGGTATCCATTAATAAAATCTAATCCTGTTTTTTCATCAGGTGATTTTACTGGTCTGAAACGATTGGATTTAATAGCAGCTAATCGAAGATTGATCCAGTAATATTCATAATTTAATTTACGGGTATCAATATCTCTACGTCTGTAAAAACGTTCTTCAGGTGGAAGGTACATAAATTCCAAAACCTCTCTTACATCCTGCTCATCATATTCAATTTTTTCATCCCAATTTACCAATGGTGGTTCAATTGGTTGCTCATAGGCATCGGTTTCAACACCATGCTCTGCAATACCACTTTCAAATAAAGCACGGTGAGCAATAGAATCCTTAACCCAATATACAAACTGGCGGTATTCGTTATTGGAAATTTCTGTTTGGTCAATATAAAAGGCCTGAACGGAAACCGTTTTGGACTTAGTGGTATGGGCGTAAGGAGCATCCTCATCGCTAGGTCCCATATTGTAACTGCCCATTGGAATATGTAACATTCCAAACGGATCAACATCGAACCACTCAGAACGATTCTGAACCCCCATTAACTCTCCGTTACTGCTGTTTTTACAACCTGTAACGGCTATAACAGCCATTGAACCTAACAAGATGAATTTTTTCATAATTGTTGTTTTAATTTAAACGCCTTTTCAGAAAATCATTTATAAAAAATGATCATAAAAAAAGGAAAGTGATGTACTCTAACGAGACTTATAATTAAAAGTTACAAAAAATATTTTATTTTATAAAAACCTTACATTCATATGGCTTGTTTGCTTGGCTTCCGCTTTTATTTTATAACAGAACCCTAACATAATTTCATGTGAACCACTGCTGTGATTTTTAATAGTTGAAGTGGTTATATCATACGCGTAACCAAATTTAGCTGTAACTTTAGGTGAAAAACTTCTTTCAAGCCCAATTATTGCAACCATTGCATCACTTATTCTGTAAGAGAAACCACCAAATATCATATTATTCCATTTCCCTATTAAATTTAAATCTAATTGTGTTGCGGATGCATCCGATTTAGCCAATACTGACGGTGTTAAAGAAAACTGCTGCCCCAATTGGAATGTATAACCTGCCATTATATAGTAGTGACGAGCAACTTTATAATTGAAATCGTACCCTGCTCCTGTTTTCGCCAATGTTTGTTCAGGTAAATGTAAAGAGGACAAACCTACGTATAATCTGTTAGTTGTATAATACAAACCAAATCCAACATCATAAGTAGTCGCAGAGGTCCCTGTCCAAGGAATAGCTTGATCTGTACCGCCTCCACCTGTAGTTGTTGTACCATCCGGTGCTATAAAATCGCCTTTTATTTGTTTTTGGATCATTCCGGCATCCAAACCGATCCCTAATGTACCAGGACCAACTGGCAAATGGAAAGAGTATGCCAACTTAGCTTTTAACGTTTTATCAAAACCTAATTGATCCTGATCCACTGTTAAACCAACACCTCCAAAAAGAACCTCACCAAAATCAACACTCAAAAGGCCTGTTTTAGGCGCCCCTGGGAAAGCTGTCCATTGCTGACGGTAGAATAACGTTCCACAAAGTGCTTTATTCATACCTGCGTACGCGGGATTAACAGCCAAGCGGTTAAACATGTTCATACTGAATTGCGCATCTTGCTGAGCAAAGGACACTAATCCGGTAATGAATAATACTACAGTAGTAATGGTTTTTTTCATCTTAATTCTTGTTAAATAATTAACAATTCGTCACTTTTTGGGTACACTTTAGGTCGCTAAATTAAGTAATATGTTTACAAAAACAAATTATTTCAGTATTTTATTGTTCTTCAGCCCAAATATATTTTTTAAAACTATCCCAATTTCTGATAAGTTTGCCACCACCTGTCAGGCATTTCATCTTGGCAAGCCGTTTCGTAGTCGGTATAAGAACACGGAACCATGTGATGCCGCTCATATTTTATCTGATGATTTATTGGATAAGGAACATCCATCCACCAACGGTCACTTTTATTGCTTTTATAAAAAACTATTTCGTGATTATGGTCTTTGATGGAAACCCGGTATTTTGTGTATTCCGATTTATCCACAATCGGGTAATCCTGTTTTCGATTGTAAAAGCCATCAATAAAATACCAGATCATTTGAGCAACAAGGTGTGCCGTTTGTTTATTGGTATCAAATGCCGGATTGATCTCATAAAAACCGATAGAGGATAGTTTATCACTTAAACCCGCGTACCGGGCTATCTGACAAGCTTCTTCCCCGTGAAATCCATTGGGTGATGCATTGCCATTACCGGGAGCATCACTTTGACGAACGGAGGAAATATCAAAGCTTACCACATCAGCGTTACGCACAATGGGTTCTACATTTTCCATATTTGCACGAACCTGTCCTAAACGATGCGAATCGAAATACAATTTATTCATTAGTTCGATCGCATTCTGCTCCACAAAATAGGTTTGGTAGCCTACATTGCTGTAATTAAAAAGAATATTTGGCTTGTGTAAAATTATTTTGCTCAAATAACTTTGAGAATTGAGTTCTTTGTCGCCATCGCCAATATCGAAACAGGAGTCGATGGCTACAATGTTTATTGTTTGTTCAAGACTTTTATAGGCCGCATAATTGCAATACGTTAAATCCTGGCCTCCACCAATAACAATTGGAATAATATTTTTTTTCAGTAATTGAGAGAGTACATCCGTAACAGCAAAATAACTGTCTTCAATTGTATTTCCTTTTTTTATATTCCCCAGATCAACAATTTTAGTTGAGTAATTTCCTTGAAATAATTTATACAAATTTTCGCGCACATAATCAGCAGCCAGTCCGCAACCTTCGTTGTTCAATGCTTTACGATCCTCTTCCACTCCAATAATAGCAAGATGTACATTTTCTAAACCCGGGAAATCGGAATCTTGAATGTATGCATTGATCTTTTTAGCATACGAAGAATCTGTATACTGATTAACACCGTTAAACTGAGTAATATCAATGGGTGTGAAATATTCTTGCATAATTACAGAACTGGAATTTTTATTTTTTCTTTAATTATTATGTTATGTTCTTCGAAAAAAAAATTATAAAAATAAAATTTATTTAACGTTCAATTTCTTAAACAAGAAAAGGGTGAGCTTTACGCTTCGATCTTCCCTTCCGCCAATTGGCAGCAGGAAAGGATTTACGCTGTAATCCCTAACGCAGCATTACATCTTAATCTTTAATCTATAACGATGATCTATTGAAAAGATACAGCACTCAAAAAAAATTGCTTTGATCCGTTCAACAATTTTCGTTAAGATCAAAATCTCTATTTTTTCTTAACTACTTTTTTCGCAACTGTTTTTTTCGCAGCTACTTTTTTAGCAGCACTCTTTTTAGGAGCAACTTTTTTAGCTACTGCTTGTTTAAAAGGTTTAGCAATTACTTTTTTCTTGAAACGATTTCCTTTACTTGCATTTTTCGGATCTGCTGCAATAGCAAGGCAGTCTTGCAATGATAGTGCTAAAGGATCGGTCCCTTTTGGTAATTTAAAATTATTACCATCAATAACCAAGTATGGCCCCCAGCGTCCATTAAGCAATTGTACGGCAGGATTTTCAGGAAACGATTTGATGTATTTATCAATCTCTGCCTGGCGTTTTGCCAAAATCAATTCGATAGCACGGTCGGAAGAAATTGTCATAGGATCATCTTCTTTTTTCAAAGAAACGAAGACACTGTTGTGACGAACATAAGGACCGAAACGTCCTATTGCAACAACCATCTCTTTGTCTTCGAACTCACCAGCAACGCGCGGTAACTTGAACAGATCCATTGCTTCATCAAAGGTAATGGTATCAATGCGCTGATCTTTACGAAGGCCCGCAAATTTCGGTTTGTTGTTTTCGTCATTACCTTCTCCAAGCTGTGCCATTGGGCCAAAACGACCGATACGTACATATACATTTTTTCCTGTAACAGGATCGATGCCCAGTAAACGTTCTCCGGAAGCACGTTCAGAATTTTCGGAAGTATCTACAACATTTTTATGGAATGGTTTGTAAAATTCTCCCAACATTTTTGTCCAGGAAATTTTCCCTTCCGCAATTTCATCAAATTCTTCTTCCACTTTAGCGGTGAAGTTGAAATCCATGATCTGCGGGAATTGTGCTAATAAAAAATCAGTAACGACCATTCCGATATCGGTTGGAAATAATTTTGATTTTTCCGCACCAGTACCTTCTGTTCTAACTTCCTCTGCAATTTTACCGGCTTTCAAAGAAGCTACATTAAAATTACGTTGAACCCCTTCCCTATCTTCTTTTACTACGTATTCACGTTTTTGAATTGTTGAAATTGTAGGTGCGTATGTGGATGGACGACCAATACCAAGCTCCTCCATTTTTTTAACTAAACTGGCTTCGGTATAACGTGCAGGGTGATGTGTGTAACGCTCCATTGCAATGATCTCATTTGCATTTAGCTTTTCACCCACTTTCATTGGAGGCAACATTCCTTCTTGATTTTCCTCATCTTCATCATCTGTGCCTTCCATGTATATTTTCAGGAAACCATCAAATTTCAATACCTCACCTTGTGCAATAAATTTTTCGGTAGCACCGGAAACAGCAATAACAGCAGTAGTTTTTTCTAACTCCGCATCGCTCATTTGTGATGCTATTGTACGTTTCCAAATTAATTCATACAAACGTTTATCAGCCGAATCAGCCGTAATGGTTGGCTTATCAATATAAGTTGGACGGATGGCCTCGTGAGCCTCCTGTGCGCCTTTTGATTTAGTTTTGTATTGGCGAACATTTAAATATTTTGCTCCGTAATTTCCTGTGATCGCTTCCTTTGCCTGATTAATAGCGGTATCAGAAAGATTCACGGAATCAGTTCTCATGTATGTAATATTACCACTTTCATATAATCGTTGTGCCACAACCATTGTTTGCGCAACTGAAAAACCAAGCTTACGGCTTGCTTCCTGCTGTAATGTAGAAGTTGTAAATGGTGCAGAAGGGGATTTTTTTGAAGGTTTTGTTTCAACGCTATCGATAATGAAATCGGCATTTGAACATTTTGTCAAAAAAGCGCGAGCTTCGTCCAATGTTTTAAATTTAGTTCCCAGTTCCGCTTTTACAAGTGAATTTCCCGAAACAAAATTAGCAGTTACTTTATAAGAAGATGTACTTTTAAAACCCATTATATCCCGTTCACGATCCACGATCAAACGTACTGCAACCGACTGAACACGGCCAGCAGACAAGGATGGACGGATTTTTTTCCATAACACAGGAGAAAGTTCGAAACCAACCAAACGGTCCAATATTCTTCGTGCCTGCTGTGCATCTACCAAATGTTTGTCGATAGTGCGTGGATTTGCAATTGCGTTTTTAATTGCTGTTTTGGTGATCTCATGAAAAACAATACGTTTTGTTTTTTTCTCATCCAGATTCAATGATTCAAATAAGTGCCATGAAATAGCCTCTCCCTCACGATCCTCATCGGTTGCTAACCAAACCGTATTGGCTCCCTTTGCTAATTTTTTTAATTCTGCAACCACCTTGACCTTATCGGGCGATATTTCATAATTAGGAGTGAAATTATTTTCAATATCAACTCCAAATCCTTTTTTTGCAAGGTCACGAACGTGACCATAGCTTGATTTTACTGTAAAACCTTCCCCTAAAAACCCTTCAATTGTTTTCGCCTTTGCAGGGGACTCCACTATCACTAAATTACTGCTCATACGTTAAATAAGTTTAAAGTTAAAAGTTTCAAAGTTTAAAGTTCTGTGTAAAGCACAAAACCTAAACCTGGAACTCTAAAAAAATGGTACATCTAATGAAACGTGAAAAATATTGTTCGTTAACATGAAAACCGATTTTTTTAAATTCCATTTATTTTTGAAAGTGCAAAGAAAACAAATCAAAATTGACATTTGCAAATAACATTTGGAAATGTCATTTACTATATATATAAATATATATATAAGATTTTCAAAAAAAATTCAGAAAATACAAAATACGCCATTTTGTCACCCGCAAATTTTGTATTATCTTTGCAGCCCGATTTTTTTTCTGATTAAAACGGGGGCAAATATAAAATAAAAAATGAGCGAGAATAAAATAATTGATGAAAGTAAACAAGGTGAAGCGCTTTTGATTGAAAAACCAATACTTCCAAATGGTAAAAAATTATTTTTGGAAAGTTACGGTTGCGCGATGAATTTTTCGGATAGCGAAATTGTTGCTTCTATATTGCATGATCAAGGGTTTACTACTACCAAAGATTTTACTGAAGCGGATGTGATCTTTGTGAACACCTGCGCTATTCGCGAGGGCGCTGAACAACGTGTGCGTAAACGATTGACTGATTTTAAAAAAGTTAAGAAAACCAATCCTGATCTAATTATTGGCGTATTGGGTTGTATGGCAGAACGTTTAAAATCAAAATTTTTAGAAGAAGAAAAGTTAGTGGATATAGTGGTTGGCCCAGATGCTTATCGCAGTTTACCTGAGCTGATCGAGATCGCAGAAACCGGCCAAAAAGCTGTGAACGTACTTCTTTCAAAAGAAGAAACATATGCCGACATTGCTCCTGTACGTTTGGATTCAAACGGAGTTACAGCATTCATAAGCATTACAAGAGGTTGTGATAATATGTGCGCTTTTTGTGTGGTACCTTTTACAAGAGGTCGCGAGAGAAGCCGCGACCCTGAAACAATTGTGAAAGAAGCGCAGGATCTATTCAATGATGGATACAGAGAAGTTACATTGCTTGGACAAAATGTTGATTCATATTTATGGAGCGGTGGTGGATTAAAAAAAGAAAACATCACTACTGAAGAATTACAAAACGCTACTACTTTTGCACAGCTAATGGAAAAAGTAGCGATGATAGATCCTGATCTGCGTGTTCGTTTCAGCACATCACATCCGAAAGATATGAATGATGATGTTTTGCATGTGGTTAATAAATATGAGAATATTTGCAACTATATTCATTTACCTGTTCAATCAGGGAACTCACGTATTTTAGAAATGATGAACCGTGGTTATACCCGCGAATGGTATATGGAACGTATCAATGCTATACGGAGGATCATCCCTGATTGTGCCATTTCTACTGATTCTATTACCGGATTCTGTTCTGAAACAGAAGAAGAACATAAAGATACTTTATCGTTGATGGAATGGGTGAAATATGATTTCGCTTATATGTTTTCTTACAGTGAACGTCCTAAAACACTTGCTGAGCGCAAATATAAAGATGATGTGCCGGATGATGTTAAAAAACGCAGGCTGCAAGAGATCGTGGACATGCAACAAAAACATTCGGGAGAACGCACCAAATCGGGAGTTGGAAAAATTCACCGCGTATTAGCGGAAAAAATATCAAAAAAATCTCCGAATGAATTATCCGGAAGAAATTCACAAAATACAACTGTGGTGTTTCCGAAAGAAAATTTTAAACCGGGAGATTATGTAAATGTTTTGGCGACCGATTGTACGAGTGCTACTTTGATCGGTGTTGTTGTAAAATAGATTCAAGATTGTTAGAATCAAGAGACAAGATTGTTAGACGCAAGAGACAAGATTGTTAGAATTGGGGAGAGACAAGATTTTAGAATCAAGATTCAAGGGACAAAAAAAAAGATTAGAGATTAGAAATAGGAATCACACGGAATTTAAAGTTCACGAATATTAAAACACAGAAATAAAATTTAAGGCTTGCGATAAGTCTTGACTCTTGGTTCTAATAATCTCAAATCTCAGAATGGCGCATAATTTTAAACAATTAAAAATTTGGGAAAAGTCGATGGATTTAACAGATCTAATATTTCTGTATTGCAAAGATTTACCAAAAGAAGAACGGTTTAATCTCATTGACCAAATGAATAGATGTTCATGTTCGATTCCATCAAATATTGCTGAAGGTTCAGGAAAAAGAACAAAATTACAATTTGCAGAATATTTATCAATTTCATTAAGTTCCTCCTATGAATTGGAAACTCAATTATTGATAAGTGAAAGAAGAAAATATGGGAACTCGGAACTATTAATACGAACTTTAAGTTTGTAACAGAAGTACAAAAAATGATATTTACATTTAGAGAAAAAATTGCAAATGGATAAGACTTACAGGTCTTATTTCTTGGCTCTTTCATCTTGATTCTATAAAAACATGACCCTACAAGAAATAAAAAATCGTTTTGGAATTATTGGGAGTTCGCCTTTGCTGGATAGAGCAATTGATATTGCAAAGCAAGTGGCACCAACCGATCTAACTGTATTAATTACAGGTGAAAGCGGTACAGGAAAAGAAGTTTTCCCACAGATCATACATAATTTAAGTGCCCGTAAACATGGTCAGTATATTGCTGTAAACTGTGGTGCGATCCCTGAGGGTACAATAGATTCAGAACTTTTCGGACATGAGAAAGGTTCGTTCACGGGAGCACACGAAGCCCGCAAAGGATATTTTGAAGTAGCGAATGGCGGAACCATTTTTTTAGATGAGGTTGCTGAGATGCCTTTGGCAACACAAGCACGTTTACTTCGTGTTTTAGAGAGCGGTGAGTTCATCAAAGTCGGTTCTTCAAAAGTATTAAAAACGGATGTACGAGTAGTTGCAGCCACTAACGTAAACATCACACAAGCTATTGAGAAGGGTAAGTTTCGTGAAGATCTGTATTACCGTTTAAATACGGTGCCAATCATCGTTCCTTCATTACGTGACCGCAAACAGGATATATTTTTATTGTTTCGGAAATTTGCCGCAGATTTTTCAGCAAAATACCGAATGCCAACAATAAAGTTGGATACAGAGGCAGAGCAATTGCTGATCAATTATTATTGGCAAGGAAATGTACGCCAGTTAAAAAACATTACCGAACAAATTTCTGTGATTGAAAAACAGCGTGATATTAATGCTGAAATGATACGTGGGTATTTACCTCAACGTACTACTTCTCAATTACCAATGGTAATAAGCAATACAACGCAGGGTGGCGCAGATTTCAGCGAACGTGATCTGCTGTACAAAGTATTGTTTGACATGAAAAAAGATCTGCAGGATCTAAAAAAAATCGTGGTTGATCTGATTGAAAATGATAATCAACTTGATCAGGATTTTCATCCGGAAAATGCGTCTTTAATTAAAAAATTGTATCAGGAAGTGGGTACTCCAGAAACGACTATACAGTTGGGATACAACACATCTACGCCCGCATTTATAAAGTCGAAAGATGAAACACCGCTCCATACAATTGTAACGGAAGAAAATTTATCCCTGCATGAAATTGAAGAGGACATGATCAAAAAAGCCTTGACAAAACATAAAGGCAAACGTAAAAATGCAGCAAAAGAATTAGGTATTTCCGAAAGGACGTTGTATCGTAAGATCAATGAATACTCAATTAAGTGAGAAAGTTTAAAGTTTGAAAGTCAAAAGGGAAGGCTTTTTAAAATATCAAATTAAAGAAAATCGAAGTGAATAATTTAAGAAACAAAAATCATCTTATTGTCAAAAAGATTGTATACAACTTTCTATTTTTGACTTTTGCCTTAATTTCTTTTTCCTTTTTATCAGGTTGCAAAATGAGTTATTCGTTTAGCGGAGCGTCTGTTCCTCCTGAAGCTAAGACGGTTTCGGTGGAATATTTTCAAAATAATGCATCGCTTGCTCCACCTACTTTAAGTCAAACATTTACTGAAGCATTGCGCGATAAACTGAGCTCACAAACTCGTTTGGGGCTTGTAAACAAAGGTGGCGACCTGGCTTTTGAAGGTAGTGTAGTTGGTTATCTAACTTCTCCAATTGCTATACAAAGCACAGATCAAGCGGCCTTGAACCGATTGACAATTACAGTTAATGTAAAATATACTTGTGCATTTGATGAAAAGAAAAACTATGAACAAACGTTTTCGCGTTTCTTTGATTATTCCAGTACACAGAGTCTTGCAGCAGTGGAAGATCAATTGATCAGAGATATTAATGAGCAGCTGGTACAAGATATTTTTAACAGAACGTTGAACGATTGGTAGATATAAAAAAGTTTAAAGTTTAAAAGTTCAAAGTTTAAAGTTCAAAAATCAAAATTCCGAAATCCCAAAAATGAATCGTAATCAATTCATATCATTTATGGACAATCCCGATAAATTATCGGGGAGTGATGGCATTTTGCTTGTTGAATTATTAAAAAGCTTTCCTTATTTCCAAACGGCACATTTATTATATGCTAAAAGCTTGCATAATGAGCACAGTATTCATTATAATACCCAGCTTAAAACAACGGCAACATTCGCAACAGACCGCAAAGTGCTTCATTATTTGATCACCAATAAACCGGAAGCTAAGATTGAAATTGTTAATGTTTCGGAAAGTCACAAAATAGCTGAGGGAAACAAGAATATTAAAGTTGAGCAACTTGTTAAAGAAGAAGTACAACCGATCATTGCTGTTGAGATCGTAAAAACAATATCGGAAATAACAGCCTCTGAAATAATTGAAACTGAGGTTCGAATAGCAGAAGAAAATAAGATCATTAAAGTTGATCAACTTGTTAAAGAAGAAGTGGAACAGCCCACTGTTGCACAGATCGTTAATACAACATCGGAAATAACAACTTCTGAAATAATTGAAACTGAGCTACAAATAGCAGAAGAAACAATTACTACAGAAATTACTATTGTTGAACAAGCTATAATTGCTGAACGCATTGAATTTACAGAACAACCAAAAGAAATTGTTGTTGAGCCTCAAGTAATAATTGAAAAGCTAACAGAAAAAACAATTGAACCTGCAGCAGAAGTAATCAAAAAAATTGATGTCTATACTCTGATCACCCCTAACGAAGAAGAAATCACTACCAATAATACCCTTGAGAATACTGAAGAAGTTATTATTGATGAATTGGAAAAGGAATTTTTAGCACAAGCCGCTATTTCAGTAATAGAACTGGAAGTATCTAATACAGAACTGCTTACCGAAAATGAAAAGTTAGTTGAATTTAAAGATGAACAGGAACCTGCTCGTGCAAATTTTGTTTTAAATACTCCAATTGAACCTTCAATTGTTGCAATTATTGAAACACCTGAAATTGAAAAAGTTGAATCAGAGGCTTCGCTCCCACTCACAGAAAACTTTGACAGTTCGCAGGCGCATTCATTTACCGACTGGCTGAAACACGCATCAAACGCTAACGAACCGGTCGCTGAAGAAAAGAAATTGGATGAAAGTACCAGCAAAAAAGCTGCCGCTGATCTAATTGACAAGTTCTTACGTGAAGAGCCAAGGATGACTAAACCGAAAACCGAATTTTACAATCCGGTGAATATGGCCAAACAAAGTGTGGCAGAAGATATTACTTTTGTAAGTGAAACTTTGGCTAAAATATTCGTGCTTCAGGGCAATTATATCAAGGCATTGAAGGCTTATGAAAATTTACGTTTGAAATATCCAGAAAAAAGGCTTTACTTTGCAGCCCAAATTAAAAATTTACGAAAACTAATTAATCAACAAAAACAATAAACATGGGAACTGTCATTTCAATATTAATTATCATAGTTTGTTTACTTTTAATACTTGTAGTATTAGTACAAAACTCTAAAGGCGGTGGATTGGCTTCCTCTTTCGCTTCATCAAATCAAGTAATGGGTGTGCGCAAAACAGGTGATTTTTTAGAAAAAGCAACATGGACCCTGGCTGTTTCATTATTAGCATTGTGTTTAGTTTCAACCGCATATAACAACCCTTCTGAAGGAACTCAAACCGGGACAGAATCCGTTACCCGTCAAAAAGGAGAAAATGCGGGAACCGAAACACCTGCACCAACGGCTTTGCCAAAGGCAGCACCAACTTCTACACCAACAACAAACACACCACCTCCTGTAAAATAGGTATATTAAAATATTGATTAAAAAAATGTCAGAGTGTCACCACGCTCTGACATTTTTTGTTTGATTTTAATCCTAAGACTGCAAAATTGTCTATAATGAGCATTGATACTCCTTTGGCATAATAACTGACAGGAGAACAGCGAAATTTTAAATTCTAAAAATCAATTAAACTTTAAAATCATAAAAAAATGGCAAAAGAAAACACGAAAGCAAGTATCAAACCTGTTGCTGGAAGTCAAAACAGAGTTGTAGTAGAAGCATCTGCGGCAGAAGAAAAAACCAAAGGTGGAATTATTATACCTGATACAGCAAAAGAAAAGCCTCAAAGAGGAAAAGTGATTGCAGTAAGTGATATTGATGAAAAAGGTAACAAACCATCAGTAAAAGTGGGTGATACTGTATTGTATGGTAAATATGCAGGTACAGAAGTTCAATTGGAAGGAAAAGATTACCTGATCATGCGTGAAACAGATATTTTCGCAATCGTATAACAACGAATAACGAATTCCTTATTCGATAAAATTTCTAATTAGTTGAAGTAATACAGAAATAAATTATAAATAAAAAAACTAAAAAAAACAAAATGGCAAAAGATATTATATTTAACATTGATGCGCGTGACCGTTTAAAAAAAGGTGTTGACGCTTTAGCAAATGCAGTGAAAGTAACATTAGGACCAAAAGGCCGTAACGTTATTATCGATAAAAAATTTGGCGCTCCAATCATCACAAAAGATGGTGTTACAGTTGCTAAAGAAATTGAATTAAAAGATCCTGTTGAAAACATGGGAGCTCAAATGTTGAAAGAAGTTGCATCTAAAACAGCTGATGCTGCAGGTGATGGAACTACAACAGCAACAGTGCTTGCACAAGCTATTGTTACTGCAGGTTTAAAAAACGTAGCAGCAGGTGCAAATCCAATGGATCTGAAACGTGGTATTGACAAAGCGGTTTTGGCGGTTGTAGAAAACCTTAACAAACAATCACAAAAAGTAGGCGATGACAATAAAAAAATTGAGCAGGTTGCTACTATTTCTGCAAACAATGACAATACTATCGGAAAACTAATTGCGGAAGCAATGAAAAAAGTTAAAAAAGAAGGTGTTATCACTGTTGAAGAAGCAAAAGGAACTGAAACTACTGTTGAAGTAGTTGAAGGTATGCAATTTGATCGTGGATACATTTCTCCATATTTTGTTACTGATGCAGACAAAATGCAAGCAGTATTGGAAACTCCACTTATCCTGATCACTGATAAGAAAATTTCAAGTATGAAAGAATTACTTCCAGTTCTTGAAAAAGCTGTTCAAACAGGTAAACCAATTTTAATTATTGCTGAAGATGTGGATAGCGAAGCGTTAGCTACATTGGTAGTAAATAAGATCCGTGGTTCATTAAAAATTGCTGCTGTTAAAGCTCCAGGATTTGGTGACAGAAGAAAAGCAATGTTAGAGGATCTTGCAATTCTTACAGGTGGTACTTTGATCTCTGAAGAAAGAGGTTATAAATTAGAAAATACTGATCTATCAATGCTTGGAACAGCAGAAAAAATTTCTATCGATAAAGACAATACAACTATTGTTGGTGGAAAAGGTAAAAAAGTTGATATCACTTCACGTGTTAATCAAATTAAAGCACAAATCGAAACTACTACATCAGATTACGATAAAGAAAAATTGCAAGAGCGTTTGGCTAAATTAGCTGGTGGTGTTGCTGTATTGTATGTTGGTGCTGCTACTGAAGTAGAAATGAAAGAAAAGAAAGACCGTGTAGATGATGCTTTATCTGCAACACGTGCTGCTGTTGAAGAAGGAATTGTACCGGGAGGTGGTGTTGCATTTATCCGCGCAATTGATGCATTGGATAAATTGAAAGGCGCTAATGAAGATGAATCAACAGGAATAGCAATTGTTAAACGTGCAATTGAAGAACCATTACGTCAAATCGTTGCCAATGCAGGTGGCGAAGGTGCTGTAATTGTTCAAAAAGTACGTGAAGGCAAAAATGATTTCGGTTATAATGCACGCACAGATAAATTTGAAAATTTACTTGCTGCAGGTGTTATTGATCCAACTAAAGTTACACGTATCGCTTTAGAAAATGCTGCTTCAATTGCTGCAATGCTATTGACAACAGAATGTGTATTAGCTGATCAAAGAGAAGAATCGCCTGCAATGCCAATGGGTAATCCAGGTATGGGCGGTATGGGTGGAATGATGTAATCACCAAATACTATTATTTTAAAAAAGAACCTCTTGATTCATTTCAAGAGGTTCTTTTTTTGTTCTATAACGATTTGTATGGGTAAAAAACTTGAATGTACAGGTCGCCCCTATGGGGCTAATATTCCGGGACTTGATAATATTTCTACAAACAGGTCGTCCTTCGGGACTTTTTTTGCTCCAGAGGAGCGTTCTGTTTGTAGAATAATAAAACACAGAAGGAATCATAGCCCCAGAGGGGCGACCTACACAAACATTGTAATAAAATTTTCTCGATCAACAAAGCTCAAAAATAATTACCCACAGTATCCGTTATAGAACTTTTTTTTAACCTTTCTGCTCCATTGTTGCACTCATTCAGGAGTTTATCCTTACGAAGGAACTATGAATTTGAAAATATTGACCTTCAGTTTCGTTTGCCCTATCGATATACTTCCATTATTAAAAAATCCTCTATATTTACCATATAATAACAGGCATTTATACAATCATATGAAATCAAAACTACTAACACTTGTTCTAATTGCTTTCGCTATCAGCACATTCGGGCAATTTCCTCAAAACACCTATCAAAGCGCTTCTAACAAATATTACTGGAAAAACAGAAAACCTTACGAAGGTTACTGGCAACAAGATGTACACTATAAAATAAACGCATCCATTGATGACAAAACAGATATTATTGATGGTGCAATTGAATTGGTCTATACCAATAATTCACCCGATGAATTGCCCTTTGTGTATTTTCATTTATACAGCAATGCTCAAGCTAAAGGTTCTTATTTATCCAGCCTGTACCATAACAATGGGATGAAATTAAACTATGGTAAATACCAGGAACAGGGCCTTGGAACCAATGTTTCAAAAATCACATTTAACGGTGTTGATCTAAAAACGGAGCAAGATAATACTGTATTAAAAGTATTTCTTCCAAAGCCAATAAAATCGGGCGAAAGCATAAATTTAAAAGTTGATTTTAAAACCTATTTTGATAATGGGACCATTCGTAACCGGATGAAATTATTTAATGCATGGGGCAATAAACATTATGATGTGGTACACTGGTATCCGCGTATTTCGGTATATGACAGCAAATTTGGCTGGGATACCGATCAGCATATGGACCATGAATTTTATGGTAATTTCGGAACGTATGATGTTGCTTTTACATTCCCTAACAATTACATACTTGATGCAACGGGTGTGTTATTGAATAAAGACGAGGTATTGCCGGCTGATCTACTTGTAAAACTGGATATTAAAAATTTCAAAAATAAACCATGGAATGAAACACCATCGGTTATAATCCCAGCTGATGGAACAAAAAAAACATGGCGATTCCATGCTGAAAATGTTCATGATTTTGCCCTTACAGCCGATCCTACCTACCGTATTGGAGAGGCTGAATGGAACGGAATAAAATGTATTTCGCTTGCCCAGGAGCCACATGCTTCCCGTTGGCAAAATGCTGCTGAATATGCGGCTAAAGTTATAAGAGTAAATTCTGAAGATTTTGGAATGTATGGCTATCCAAAAATGATAGTTGCGGATGCACAGGACGGAATGGAATACCCTATGCTTACGCTTGATGGCGGTTATGACCCTGATTATCGTGACCTATTGGCACATGAGATAGGGCACAACTGGTTTTTTGGAATGGTTGGTTCAAATGAAACATACAGAGCTGCGCTGGACGAAGGGTTTACTCAATTCTTAACTAACTGGACCTATGAGCGCATTGATGGTAATCAGCGGGTTAAATATGCACCAAAATCAAAGTATGTGGAACGCTTCACAGAGCCTGATTATGTAAGGAACAGTGAAGTTTACAATGGGTATATGAATGATGCAGCAAGAGGAGTGGAAACAAATATCAATGTTCACTCTGATGGTTTTGGCGGAGCAATACGGCACGGTGGCGGTTACCGACAAGTGTATATGAAAACCGCAACCATGCTTTATAACCTGCAATATACGCTGGGCGATTCTTTGTTCCTGAGTGCTATGCAACATTATTTTAATCAGTGGAAATTTGCTCATCCTTATTTTGAAGATTTCCGTAATTCGGTGATACAGCATACAAAGGTTGACCTCAATTGGTTTTTTGATGAATGGATAGAATCGTCCAAAACAATTGATTATGCTGTAAAATCAGTAAAAAGCGGAGATGTGGATGGCGAATATAAAATCACCTTCAAACGCAAAGGAATGCAAATGCCAATTGATTTTGCTGTAGTTGCAAAAAATGATAGTGTTTATAATTTTCACATCCCTAATAATTGGTTTGTAAAAAAAACCAAAGCTACCGTTTTACCACGCTGGATAGGCTGGGATAATGTAAAACCAGAATATACCGCTACAGTGATAATCCCTTCCGGCATTGAAGATGTGGTTATTGATCCCAGCACACGATTGGCTGATATATATATGCTTGACAATAATAAAAACTTCTCAGTAAAATATCGTTTCGACTCAAAGATCTATAATCCCCCTAACTGGATGCGGTATGAAGTATTTGCCCGCCCAGATATATGGTATAATGGTTATGATGGTATAAAAGCCGGCTTAAATATCAATGGTAATTATATGAATTACAAACATATTTTTGATGCAACAGTTTGGTTCAATACCGGTATTGCTCAAAATTACTTAACTACAACCATTGCAAAAGATAAGTATGATGATGTAAATTTCCGAATCAGCTATCGTACCTCCACGGATGCGTTTATGAAGGGCTCGGCCATATATGGAACGGCAAAAGCATTGGATGGTTTAAATGCCTATACGCTTGGTTTTGACAGAAAAGATATAGCAGGAAAGAACAAAGTATATATGTTTTTCAAATCGATGTATCGTAAAGATCTGAATGATCTGACTTATTTGTTAATGCCTAACGAATGGACTCCTAATCAGCTTAACAATACTATCAATATTGGCATTGAGCATATCTATAATTACTCAAAAGGATCGGGTAATATTAATTTAGGACTGCGTACCTCCGCCCTGTTAAGTGATTACGACTATCAAACACTTAATTTAAATGTAATTAATCGTACCCGTTTAGGAAAACTTATCTTGAATACGCGCGTGATCGGGCAATATGGAACTGGTAATAAATGGGCAAGTGAATCTTCGTTATTTTTAGCAGGTGCAAATCCGGAAGAAATGATGGAAAATAAATATACCCGTTCACAAGGCTTTTTTGATCCCGCCTGGGCAAATATGGGTGCCACCACCAACACCTTCCAACATGGTGGCGGACTTAATTTACGTGGCTACTCCGGCTATTTGGCTCCTCAATTAACAAGTGATGGAAGCACTGTTTTTACATACAAAGGACAAACAGGGGCAGCTGTAAATGCAGAATTAGAATTTGATGGCATTGTAAAGATCAGAAGGCAAAATTGGTTGACCCGTACTTTTAAATTAACTACTTATTTATTTGGCGATGCAGGTATCATCAATTACAATAGCCTGACGGATGATGTTTTAAAAATGAGCGATGTACGTATTGATGCCGGTTTGGGACTTGCATTTACCATTAAAAGGTTTGGAGTGTTGCAAACGGTTAATCCGCTGACCATTCGTTTTGATATGCCATTTTTCTTAAACAAAACACCGGCAACTGATATTGGATTTGTTCAATATCGCTTTGTTATTGGGGTGAGTAGAGCATTTTAAGCCTCCTCTATTATAATAGAACGCAGATGACGCAGATCGTATATGATCAAATATGATCTTTTATTGCCTGGATTCATACTGATTACTTGTGAAATCAGTGCCTTGTTTTTTCCCAACAAAAAAGTTAATTAAAAAGGTTGATTAAAAAAAAATGTTGTTATTTTGCTAAAATAAAAAATCGTAAAAATTTTAAACTTAAAAATAAAAAAATGAAAAAAGTATTCATTGCGGTTGTTACCATTATTGCAAGTCTATCAGCGGTTGCGCAAACCAATGAGGAATTATATGCAAAAGCATATAAATTAAAACTTGAATACAAAAATAAAGAAGCATTCCCGATGTTTCAGACCTTGTTAAAAAGCGATTCTAACAATGTGAACTACCTGCAATACGGAAGTTTCATGTATTCAAAATATGGTTTTTATTATGCTCCAGAAGCTGAAAAAATGAACTATTATAAAAAAGCGGAACACCTTGCTAAAAAAGCGATCAAAATAAATGATGCATCGGCAGATGCCCATTATGTGTATGCAATGGCATTGGGGCGTATCAATGAAAATGCAAGCTCAAAACAAAAAATCGCGAATGCAAAATTAATTAAAACAGAAGTGGACAGGGCTATCGCACTTAATCCCAAATTAGCCGGAGCATATCACATACTTGGCAGATGGAATCGTACTGTTGCAGGTTTTAGCAGTGTAGAAAAAATCATGATCAATTCGTTTTTTGGCGGGGTACCTCCGGGAGGTTCTTATGATGATGCTGTAAAAGCCTTTATGACGGCTGTTGGTATCGAACCAAAATACATGGCTCACCAATATGAACTTGCTCAAACGTATTATGATATGGGCAAAAAAGTGGAAGCAAAACTTTGGGCTCAAAAAGCAATGGAAATAGTACCATCAAATGATGATGACAAAAAAGCAAAAACAGATTGTGAGGCTTTGTTGAAGAAATTGAATTAGAAAATGAATGTTTGATATTAGATATTAGATGTTGGATGTTGGATATGGATACGGGTATGGAACTCTTATAATCTAACATCCAAAATCTAACATCTAACATCCAACTTATGAATTATTCAAAAAAATGCATTCTAAAAAAATCGCCTGTCTTTTTTTGTTCATTAGCCTTTTGGGTTTAAACAAAACATATGGTCAAAATGTAACGGACAATGATCAGATAATTGGTGTTTGGGAAGTAGGTAATGGTAGGGCACGAATAAAAATAAGCAGGTATGGCGATAAATATTCGGGTAAAATGGTTTGGTTAAAAGAACCCTTATATACGAATGGAGTCACCAAGCGCGATACCAAAAATCCGATTGAAAGCAAAAGAACTTCGCCTCTTATAGGATCCACCAATTTGTTGGGTTTTGAATACAAAGGGAACAGCACCTGGGGGAATGGAACAATATACGATCCTCAGAATGGCAGTACCTATAACTGTGTAATAAAGCTAATTGATGAAAATACTCTTGATGTAAGAGGTTTTATAGGAATACAGCTTATTGGACGAACTGACACCTGGAAACGCGTTTAAGGTCACAAAATGGCTTATTTTTTGGTGATTTTATTGGTATTTATATTGTTTTTACAGAAGATTTAAAGAAAAACGTTGCAGGAAAGAAAAAATGTATATCTTTGCAATCCGAATTTAGAAAAGAAATTATAAATTAGTTCTTCACATTTTAAGAAGGACACAATATATTGAACTAATGAAAGCACTACGTACTTACCAACCGTCAAGAAAAAAAAGAGTAAATAAACACGGTTTCCGTGAGAGAATGGCATCTGCTAATGGACGCAGAGTATTAGCTTCCCGTAGAGCTAAAGGAAGAAAAAAATTGACTGTTTCTGACGAAAAAACGCATAAATAGAATTAATTTGAAAGTTTTTCAAATTGAATACCCGATAATTAAAAAATGCTTCTCCAAAAGAGAGGCTTTTTTTTTGCCTTATACTCTCCTAAGGGAAGGATTAAGGCGGGATATTTTTGAAAACTTGTTAATAGATTTTTAAGCAAAAACAACACTTTTATAAGTACTTTCGTAAGCAATTTGCATTTGATTAATAAACAACGATTACCCGGCTGAACCTACGAAGTGCAGAGTAGAAGGGCAAGAAATGAAACCTGCCAGGCCAACAAATAAGTAACAACAAACAATCATCATAAGAATATGCCAAGAGATCATTCCATAAAATCAGTTTTAATAATAGGTAGTGGCCCAATTGTAATTGGCCAGGCATGTGAATTCGATTATTCAGGTTCGCAAGCAGCGCGTTCATTAAGAGAAGAAGGTATTATTGTAACACTTATAAACTCTAATCCAGCCACTATTATGACGGATAAGGTAACTGCTGAAAACATTTACCTTTTACCGCTGGAAGTTAAATCCATTATCAAAATATTAGAAGATAATAAACACATTGATGCTGTATTGCCAAGCGTTGGTGGACAAACAGCCCTTAACCTCGCAATGAAATGTGATGAAATGGGGATCTGGAAAAAATATGGGGTTAGAATGATCGGTGTTGATATTGATGCTATTGAGGTTACAGAAGACCGTGAAAAATTCCGTCAACGGATGGAATCTATTGGAGTTGGGATGGCGCCCTCCAGAATATGCCGCTCCTTTTTGGAAGGGAAAGAGATCGCACAGGAATTTGGTTTCCCATTGGTGATACGCCCTTCGTTTACCCTTGGAGGTAGCGGTGGTTCGGTTGTCTATCTGAAAGAGGAATTTGATAAAGCACTTGACCGTGGCTTGCATACCTCTCCTATTCACGAAGTGCTGATCGATAAAGCAGTATTGGGTTGGAAAGAATATGAGTTGGAATTATTGCGTGATAGCAATGATAATGTTGTTATTATTTGTTCGATCGAAAATTTTGATCCTATGGGCGTTCATACCGGGGACAGCATCACTGTTGCTCCTGCAATGACCTTATCGGACACTACTTTTCAAAAGATGCGTACCCTATCCATCAAAATGATGCGCAGCATTGGTAATTTTGCAGGTGGATGTAATGTACAGTTTGCTGTAAACCCTGATGATTCGGAAGATATCATCGCGATAGAAATAAACCCACGTGTATCCCGTTCCTCCGCATTAGCGAGTAAAGCAACAGGGTATCCGATCGCTAAAATTGCAGCTAAACTGGCAATTGGATTTAATTTGGATGAGTTAGAAAATCAAATTACAAAATCTACTTCTGCTTTTTTTGAACCTACATTGGATTATGTTATTGTTAAGATCCCACGTTGGAATTTTGATAAATTTAAAGGTGCTAATCGCGAATTAGGCTTTCAAATGAAATCGGTTGGTGAAGTGATGGGTATTGGTAGATGCTTTCAGGAGGCTTTACAAAAAGCATGTCAATCGTTGGAAATTAAACGTAATGGTTTAGGTGCGGACGGAAAAGAAGTAACCAATCAGGATGAATTATTAAAAAGCCTTGAACGACCAAGCTGGAACAGGCTTTTCCATATTTACGATGCCATTAAATTAGGTATTTCCATCAAAACGATACAAAAACTTACCCGTATCGATTCGTGGTTTTTGAACCAGATTGAAGAAATGATACTGCTTGAAGGAGAAATTTCAAAGTATACGTTACCACAACTTCCGCGCGAAATATTTTATGAAGCCAAGCAAAAAGGATATGCCGACAGACAAATTGCTCATCTTTTAAAATGCCTGGAAAGTGAAGTGTTTAAACGCAGGCAGGAATTAGAGATCAAACGGGTTTATAAGTTGGTGGATACCTGCGCGGCAGAATTTGAAGCGAAAACACCTTATTATTACAGTACGTTTGAAGATGAAAATGAATCGATAGCTTCCGATAAGAAAAAAATTATTGTGTTGGGTAGTGGTCCGAATCGTATTGGACAAGGAATTGAATTTGATTACAGTTGTGTGCATGGCGTGATCGCGGCAAAAGAATGTGGTTACGAAACGATCATGATCAACTGTAATCCTGAAACTGTTTCCACAGATTTTAATATTGCCGATAAATTATATTTTGAACCAGTTTTTTGGGAACATATCTATGATATCATTTTGAATGAAAACCCTGTGGGTGTGATCGTTCAGCTTGGAGGGCAAACGGCTTTAAAGCTTGCTGAAAAATTAGAACGATACGGAATAAAAATTATTGGTACCGATTATAAATCACTGGATCTGGCGGAAGACAGAGGAAGTTTCTCGAAATTATTACAGGAAAATAATATTCCTTATCCGAAATTTGGTGTGATTGAAGATGGCGAGCAAGCGGTGGAACTTTCCAAAACATTGGGTTTCCCTTTATTGGTGCGTCCTTCCTATGTATTGGGTGGTCAAAACATGAAGATCGTAATCAATGAAGCAGAGTTAGAGCAGCACGTGGTAAATTTATTAAAAGATCATCCGGGTAACCAGGTATTGCTTGATAATTTTATAGAAGGAGCCATAGAAGCCGAATCAGACTCTATTTGTGATGGAGAGGATGTTTATATCATTGGTTTGATGGAACACATTGAGCCGGCAGGAATCCATTCCGGTGATTCTTACGCGGTGTTACCTCCTTTTGACCTAAGCGACAATGTGATCAAACAAATTGAACAACATACAAAAACCATTGCTTTGGCATTAAACACTGTAGGTTTATTAAATATTCAGTTTGCCATTAAAGATGAAGTAGTATATATCATTGAAGCAAATCCCCGTGCATCACGTACGGTTCCATTCATTGCAAAAGCATACGATGAGCCTTATGTAAACTATGCAACCAAAGTAATGCTTGGTGAAAAGAAAGTGAAGGACTTTACATTTAATCCACGCAAAATAGGATATGCAATTAAAATCCCTGTGTTCTCCTATAATAAATTCCCTGAAGTAATAAAAGAGTTAGGACCTGAAATGAAATCGACCGGTGAAGCCATTTATTTTATTGATGATCTGACGGATGAATTTTTCCATACGATCTATTCTGAGCGCAATTTATATTTGAGTAAATAATAATTACATGTGGTTGAAATGTGGTTGAGGCGAAAGTGGAATTAGCTGTAGATTTTTTTTCACATTTATAATTAGAGTCGGCATTAAACTTAGTACGTCATTGCGAAGGCGGTACGACTGAAGCAATCTCAAACAAGTATATGAGATTGCTTCGGGTAAAAACCCTCGCAATGACGCTCCGTCCATTAACTCCATTGGTATAAAATATATTAAACAATGGTATTATTTTGTTTTAAAATATTGCATTGCGGCTAATGTAATAACCACAGAGGATGCCATTCCTTCCATAAAAAGGGCAAAAAAAATGTGAAAACCGCTGGCAACTGTAAATCCAAGAGTTGTAGTTTCCTTGATGTGCTGCATCAGCGATTCATCAAAATAAGTCAAATAAAGGCTCATGAATAAAGCAAATAACACTGTGCAAACAACAGAAATAAACATAGCTTGCGCCCAGCCTTTTAAATAAAAATCAGGTTCCTGTAGGGCACGTTTAATTTTATTTATTCCATAGCATATACCAACAGCCAAAATTACAATGTTAAAAAAGCGAAGCTCAAGCACATGAGACAAGCCTAAAAATTTCATTATCATAAAATATGCGACAAGAGAGAGGAATGTTACAAAACCCACTTTAAAGCCTATTTTTTCAATAGAAGGAGATGAAGTTTTCATGATTTCAATTATTTCAGTGTAAGCAAATTATTAAATTCACTAAATTATTTCTTTTACATATTTTTTAACAAGACGTGATAACTGTTTAAAATCAATCGGTTTAGTTATAAAATCAATTGCTCCCAAACCCATTGAACGCCTAATGAAATCCTTCTTATCTAATGATGAAATAAGGATTATAGGAATATTATTAAAATAAAACTGTTTTAATAAATTTAATAATGCCAAACCCGAAATATTGGGCATCATGATATCGCTAATGATCAGATCAATTTTCTCTTTCTGAATTATATCCAGTGCTTGAAAACCATCTTCAGCAATTAACGTTTCGTACTCTTCGGCTTGTAAATAATGTGAGATAACCTCAAGCATTAATTTATCGTCATCTACTATTAGAATTTTCATGATTATGTTTTTTAGTATTTAATTAATAAAAAACTTAGCAGCAGTATAATAATTATGATCACACCAACTATCTGATAAGGCTTCATCGCTTTCTGATTACTATTAATATCTTTAATTATATTCAATAGCACATTATTAATTCTTACAAATGCCGATTCACTTTTAGGAATATAATCAAATGAACCATTCTCAATACATTTAACCGCCACATCCAAACTATCCTGAACAGACAGCATAATAACTTTTGTTTTGGGAACTAATTTTTTGATCTGTTTCAATATAGTTAAGCCATTCCATGCATAAGAAACTTTTGAATCCAAATAATAATCTAAAATTACAACATCAGGCTTTTGTTTAATTTGTTGCAAACAGGCTTCGCCAGTTTGAAACGTTTTTATTTTTACTGATGGAATCTTCTCTGAAATGGAATGTTCCAAGGCTTTTGTATATAAGGGGTCATCATCTACAATAAATAATAACACCTCCCTGTTTCCGGATTTTGGTTTTGCAACAGCAGCATTTTTAGTATAACTAACACGAAGTTGCTTTTCGGGATGCACCAGAGTAGGCTGATACATTTTTCCTTCTTCTCCTGGAGAATTAGAAAGGGTTGCTATCGTTTTCATGCTTCATAAAGTTTAATTCTATGTAATGATACATGTGCAACAAGGGATATTGATCATATTTTCGTTAAACACATCAAAATCTAAGTTGTTCTTTATCCATTTTGAGACTAAATTTTATTATAAAAAAGATTTTCGTTCAGTTTCAAGCTCTATTATTGCTTCTTTACAGCTATCTTTTAGCTGGGTAATCATACCCGGTAATAATTCAAGGTTTGTTTCATTGGCAGCATATTCTTCAATTAATTTTATAAGTGCATCTAACTCTTTCATGCCCATAAACGAAAATGAAGGTTTCATTTTATGGGCTATTGCCCTAAGCGATCTCCAGTCTTTCGCTACTAAATACTTTTCCAGATTACTAATTTCTATTGGAGTTTGTTCCATAAAAACGGTGATCATTTCATTGATAAACTCATTACTTCCGTTTGAAAGTTGTTTTAAGTAAGTCAAATCAATGTGTTTGTGAGTTAAAGTTTCCATCTTAATTGTATTTATTTATATTAAATTAATTTTAAAAGCCTACCTTTTTTTACTACCGAAACTATTTTATAGTATAACACCTTTGAATCAAAAGGTTTAGAAATATAGTCGTCCATGCCGGCATTGATACACTTTTCAGCTTCTCCCGTGAGTGCGTGAGCTGTCATTGCAATAATTGGTATGTCGCTTTTGGGGGAATGCAATTTTTCCCTGATAAAGTGTGTTGTATCGTAACCATCCATTTCGGGCATTTGAATATCCATTAATACTAAATCAAAATCATTTTTTTGCAATTTATCAATCGCAATTAAGCCATTTTCGGCAGTCTCGACATTCAATTTCCAATCAGTAAGCACTTTTTTTGCGAGTATCTGATTCAGTAAATTGTCTTCCACCAGCAAAACTTTTAATCCTTCCAACTCTTTTATCTCAAAATTTTCATTTCCATTTTTATTTGCAGATCCATGCGCATTTCCCTTTTTGAATTTTAAATAAAAACTAAATGTTGACCCCTCCCCCACTTTACTTTGAACAGAAATGGTTCCTCCCTGCAATTCAACAAGCTGCTTAGCGATAACAAGGCCTAATCCTGTGCCACCATATTTTCGGGTTGTTTCATTGCTAACTTGTGTAAATGCTTTAAATAAAGTCTTGAGCTTATCCTCAGGAATTCCAATTCCACTATCAACAACAGAAAATTTTAATTCTTCAATTCCATCTACATTCGATTGCAATTCGACAATAATTTTTACTTCGCCCTGATTTGTAAACTTTATTCCATTACCGACAAGATTTAATAAAATCTGATTTAAGCGCGTAGGGTCACCAACTAAATGATCTGAAATATTAGGATCTATCTTTGAAGACAAACGAATATTTTTCTCAACAGATCTAGGCAACATTAATTCTATTACAGTAGAAACTAATTGAGACAGACGAAAGTTAATTTTTTCGAATTCTAACTTTCCAGATTCTATTTTTGAAAAATCAAGAATATCATTAATGATAACAAGTAAATTTTTACCGGAAGTTTTCACAGCATCGATGTACTGCTTTTGTTCATTTGTAAGAGGCGTTTTTAAAAGAAGATCAGTAAATCCAATTACCGCATTCATAGGAGTACGGATTTCATGACTCATGTTTGCCATAAATTGTGACTTCACCTTCATCGACTCTTCCAGTTCTTTTTTCGCAGTTGTTAATTCTTCAAGAGTTCTATTTACCTTATTCAATGATTGTTCAGCGATGCGATTTGCTTCTACCAATTCTTCCTCTATTTGTTTTCTTAATGAAATGTCAGTTTCAATGGCAATAATCCTTTCAATCTGACCGTCTTTTCCAAGTATAGGAGTTGCAGTAGTTATTACCCAATACTCCTTTCCATTTTTGGTATAATTTACATTTTCGAATGTGACCGGTTTTTTGTCTATTAAGATCGACTCGAATATATTTTTTTGCTGAGTGATCTGTCGTCCATTACTCCCTCTTAAAATACTTATTGACTTACCATTCAACTCCTTTAATGTATAATTAGTAAGTCGTGTAAAACCTTCATTCACCCATTCAATGTTAAGATATTTGTCAATTATTACAACAGAATTATACGATTGAGTGGCTGCAAGCACCAATTTCATCAATACTTCCTTTTGAACATTTTCAGTTACATCTTGCGATGTTCCAGCCATCTTTATAGGCTTACCGGTTGTATCCAAGATTACTTTAAACCTTGTATGTATTGTTTTTACTGCAGAATCGGGATTAACAATACGATAATATAAGTCACCAGATTCATGTGATTTTTTTGTTTCAGCTATAACCCTCTTTAAATGCCACCAATCATTAGGGTGAACCATTTCGTGAAATTTTTCTATTGTTATGTTTGGATTGTGAGGACTAAGACCGTAAATACGATAAAGTTCATCCGACCAGATAATTGATTTTTTTTCAATATCCCATTCCCAATTTCCAATGTGAGCAAGTTGTTGCGCTTCTGAGAGTTTTAATTGCTCCACTAACAAGTCCTTAGTCCTCGTTTCTAACTTTTTTGTATTCTCAGATAGATCTTTTAAAAGTTTAAATCGTTGAATGCTATAATTAATAGATCGGCTCAATTCTTTTCCACTAATAAGCCCTTTCTCCAAAAAATCCTGAGCACCAAGTTTCATGGCATTTAAACCAATCGATTCATCCTCCAATCCGGTAAGTACAATAATTGGAGTTTTAGGAGAGTGTTCATAAATTTTCTTAAAGGTATCCAAACCGTTGCTATCCGGCAAAGTAAGGTCCAGGATAATAATATCAAACGTTTCTTTTGATAATAATTCTAAGCCTTTTGATAAATAATCAACGGATGAAAAAATAAATTTATCACCATAAAATTCCTTTAAATAAATATTTATCAAACGGGCATCGCCAGCATTATCCTCAATTACTAATATTTTAATATTTTCTATCATTAGAATAGACATTATATATGTTAATTAGTTATTTTGATCAGCCGTAATTCTCAGCAAACCCCAAATGACTCTGAGAAAATTGTGTGAAGGCATTTTCAAGACAATTTTTTGTTGTAAAATTTTATGGTATATTTTAATTTATATAAAGCCTGGCTAATTTGAAAATGAAATCATTTTTTTAGCGATGCGTAACTGAAGATTTTATTACAGTTACTTTTTACTTAATGTGAAATAGAAAGTACTTCCTTTACCAAATTCAGATTCGGCCCAAATCTTTCCACCATGCCGTTCCACGATTTTCTTGCAAATAGCAAGTCCCATACCGGTTCCAGGGTACTTATCTCTCCCATGAAGTCGTTTAAAAATTACGAATATCTGATCTATGTATTCTTTCTGAATTCCAATCCCATTGTCTTTAACTGAAAATAAATAATTGTTGCCTTCTTCCTTGCACGATATATATATTTCAGGATCTTTATCATTTTTGAATTTTATTCCATTTTGAATTAAATTTTGAAACAGTTGATTAATTAATATAGGATCACCATAAATTTCAGGTAAATCATCTACCTTAATTATTGCTTTATTTTCTGCTATTGTGGCACTTAAATTCTTTTGCACTTGTTTTAGTAATAAGTTGACGTCAAAATTTTCAAACGCATTTGCTCTGTTTATACGCGAATATTCAAGCAAACTTTGAATAAGAGTTCTCATTCGATTACTGCCATCTACAGCGAAAGAAATGAACTCTTTTGCATCCTGATCTAATTTATCTTTGTAGCGTTTTTCTAATAGCTGAAGATAGCTGGTTACCATGCGGAGTGGTTCCTGTAAATCATGAGATGCCACATAAGCAAATTGTTCTAATTCAATATTTGAGCGCGCCAATTCTTTGGTTTTGTTATCGAGCTCTGTTTGAATTCTTTTCCGATCAGTAATATCATTTGAAATGCCAAGAATGTAAATTGGTTTGCCTATGCTATCTTTAACCAAAACTATTTTAGTTTCAAATATTCGAATGCCTTTGTATTTAGTATGAGCCGGCTCATCATTAATTTCCAATAATTTCCCGGTATCCAATAGTTTTTTATCGTTCGCCACAAAACGGTCAGCCTCCTCTTTTGGGAATATTTCGTAATCATTTTTTCCAAGTATTTCTTTTTTGGAAAAGCCAAAAACCTCCTCTACTACCTTATTCACCCGTACATATCTCAAATCGCTAACATTTTTAACAAAAATAATAGCGGGGAAATTTTCTATGATCGAATCAAGAAAATTTTCTGAAATTTTTAGTTCATCCAGTATCTTTTTATTTTGTGCAATATCCCTTACAAAACAAATGAAATAATATTTTTTTTCATCTATTTTATAAGAAGAAATGCTGAGTGAAATAGGAAATTCAATTCCTTTTTTATTTTTGGCTTCAATCTCAAATGAAGTATTTGATAAATTTTCAAAACCTTTTGTTAAGAAGGGTTCCATTTCCTTATCATATGATTCCTTAAATTGTGAAGGAATAATAAACTGAATGAGTGACTTTCCAAGAACTTCGTTCGTTTTCCAGCCAAAAACAGTTTCAGCTTTTGGATTCCATTTTACAACATTGTTTTTTTCATCAATTACGATAACCGGATCGGGAGCATTATCAAAAATGGCTTTAATATGCTGTTCGCTGTTTCTTAATTCCTGAATATATTTTTGACCATTTTCTTCATCGATCTTTTTTTTGGTAATGTCACGACCAATAGCATAAATTTTCTTATCAGCCTGGTTAGGACTGGCGTTCCATTCAACCCATAAATAATCTCCATCCTTTTTACGATACCTATTTGTGAAACCTAAACTAACTTCTCCTTCTTTTAATTTCTCCATTTCTTTTAATGATGCAGCAGTATCATCAGGGTGAATAAAATTTAAAAATTTTTTTTCAAGCAGTTCTTTTTGGGAGTATCCCAATTTCTGTTCGAAATATGGATTGACAATTTCGAAACACCCATCGAAATTGGAAATGAAGCAAAGGTCTTGTGAGTTTAGAAAAAAATATTCAAATATATTCATCAAAAAAAACTTTAAAAATTATTGATCGCCCTATCCTTTTGCTATTCATAAACCTGAACAATCATAAGAATCATATAAATTATTCACTGGTTAATTAAATAAATCCTACGGAAAAAATTTCATTACCCAATATATAGTGGATGCCATACCAATAAAAACGAAAAGAAACAATGTCAAAAATTTAGGAACTCCAAATTCCCTAACCATTATCCTCATTGGTTCGGTAATTGTTCTATTTACCAATGATATTATTTTATCAAGAGAATTGTCCCCCTTAACGATATAGCCGCTTGCACCAGCGCGAAAGGACTCAATTGCCACCGCAACATCTTCGTTGCGCGAAAGCATTATTACTTCGGTTTTGTCATTATGCCTTTTTATTTCCTTAAGAATTTCAATTCCATTTTTTGCATTACTATTCACACCATCCAAAAAGTAATCGAGTATTACAATATGTGTGTTTTTATTGATGTTTTCCATGCAACTTTCTCCATCATTAAAAGTTGATATATCAATACCGGTTCCAAACCTGTTCTCCAGGTATTTTTTAAGTGAAATAACTAATAACCTATTATCGTCTACAATAAAAACATTTAGCTTTGGATTTGTCATTTTGTTTAAGTTTTAAAATTTAACTTAATAGGTTTTTTCATATACCACTGCCGAAAAAGCAATCACTAACAGGTTTCATCTACTCATTGCATATTGACTCTACTTTCATAAAGCTTAGTCAGACTCAACCATTTTACTATTGTTTCTGAGGTAGCTTAACAATGGTCAACCAAAAATTTTCGATGGCTCTTATAACAGTTACAAATTGATTAAAATCTACCGGTTTGGTAATAAAAGCATTTGCATGATTTAAATACATACTTACAATATCTTTTTCAGCATCGGAAGTTGTAAGTATAATTATTGGTATGCTTGAAAGTTTAGGATCACCTTTGATTTCAATAAGTACTTCACGTCCATCTTTTTTAGGCAAATTAAGATCGAGCAAAATAAGATCCGGAGTGCTTGCATCTTTGTATTTTCCTTTTTTTCTTAAAAACAAAATTGCTTCTTCTCCATCCATAACAATACTTAATTTATTTTTTATTTTCCCATCCTTAAGCACCTCTTGTGTAAGTCTAATATCACCAAGGTTATCTTCAACAAGTAAAATATCAATTATGCGTAAATCATTTTCAGTATACATACCTGGCTATTTTCAAATAATACATTGTTTTGTGCAATTTCTTCATGCAGTTAATCGACTTGCTCGTGTAAAATCAGCAATGGAAGTTGCGAATAAAGAGCCATATGCTTCGTATTACTTTTGGTTAAAATTTGTTGAAATAAATTATGATTTCTTCGTATCATTGTTATCATTACTGCATGTTTACCGACAGCAAATTCATGGATGGCATCTACAACATTCTCATGTTCTGAGAACCAATAGGTGTGTTCTACATTTTCAAAAACACGCTCCAGTTTAATACCCTCTATGGCCTTTTCTGTACTGGGTTGAACGCGGCTATCCTCAATATTAAAAATTAATATTTCGGAATTAAATAAGGAAGCAAGTTCAATTAGCGGATCAAATACAAAACTATTTTTTACAGCTTTGTAATCAAATGCAAAAACGATCTTATCTATTTTCTCAAATTTAACCTTATCAGGAACTACCAAAATATTACAATGAGTATGTTTTATTACGTCCACTGTATTACTACCTAAAAGCGTACTACTTCCACCAGCTCCTTTTGTACCCATAACGATTAAATCACATTTTTTATGCTTTGCTATATCTACAATTTCATCTGAAGAAAAACCAGGCACAGAAAGAGATTCTATCTCCAATTTATTTTCATATTTTTTTTGTAGACCTTCAATAACTAGTCTCATCTGCTCATTACTTTTTTCTTCCAATTGATTGTCCTCAGAAGTTAAAACAAACGGAACTTCAGAAACTATCATTGGGACATGATAAGCATGAAACAGAAATAATTTTGATTTTGTGTAAATGGATAATTTTGCGGCATAGTTAATAGCATTATTAGCTATGTCGGAAAAATCGGTAGGAACTAAGATTGTTTTCATAGAATTTGCTCATTAACATTAAAAAAACACAATTGCACCTACAATTTTACACTCTCAAACAGGCATAAATAAAAAGTTTTCGATGAAATAAGACTAATATAGGGTAGATCGAAAAAAATTGGATTGGATGAAATAAAAAAAGCAATACAAATGTTTGAAATTTATTTGCCAGGAATTTATTCGGTCCAAATGTTCAAAATAATTTATATTAAGATGAAATTTATAGAGGAATGGCGGTAGGCAGATCGTTTTGAAAGCAAAGCCATTTCGAAACGCAACAAAAAAACAGAAGCTGAATGTTTGCACTGAATGTGCACAGGAATAAAATAGAAGGACAGAAACAAAAAAAATTACAAGAGGTTTAATCGTTTGGTCAAATTCTCTTTATAAACGGCACCAACGGGAATTAATTTTTTACCGACCACAACAACATTGTCCTCTATAGACGTAATATAATCAAGAGAAACAATTGAAGAGCGATGAACCCGAATAAATTTATTCGGATCGAGCTTACTTTCTATCATTTTCATTGTAGAGTGGATCGTGTATTTTTTTTCGGTGGTATTAATTGTCATATAATCACCCAGTGCTTCAATCCAGAGTATTTCCTTTAAATTAATTTTCACCAGAATGCCATTATTCTTAATAAAAATATAATCTTCATTTGAAAAACCAGCAATTTGATGAGCATTCTCAAAAATCTCTTTTGCTTTGGTTATGGCTTTAAAAAAACGATCCAACAAAATAGGCTTTACCAGGTAATCAACAACATTACATTCAAAAGCTTCGATGGCGTATTCTTTCCGGGATGTTGTTAAAATTGTTAATGGTGGTGCTTTAAGACTTTTAACAAGTTCCAGACCTGTCATATCCGGCATTTCTATATCCAGCAGCATTAAATCAATCTTATTCGTATTTAAAATATTCAGTGCACCAGCGCCCGAGCAGCATGTTCCCACAAGGCTAATAAATTGAACCTGAGAAACTAAGTGTTTCATCGCATTTCTCGACATCTCATCATCATCTACAACTATGCAATTCATAAATTTTATTAAGATTAAAAAAACAAGCACTTTAAAGAAGGATCTTAATAAAGATACAGATTTTTTAATGTTATTTTCCTAAGTACCCTATCAGCGAATTCAAAAAAATCGGCACCAATTAACAAACAAATTTTTAATTTAAAAATCTAATGCTGCGTAATAAAATCCCCAACGGCACCTAAATAATTATCGAAACCTAAGGTATTAGGTATGGTGCCATGCCCGGCATTTGGAATCCGGTGCGCCTCTTTGTATACCCCATTATAGTGGCTATACACAATTGCACCATGTGTATCAATATTTATAAAATCGTCCATCTCACCATGGATCCAAAAGAAGGGCTGTTGCACTTTTTTAATCTCCTCGGCATTATTTATTTCCAGATCAGTAAAAAATGTGCCAGGCATTGCAAGACCTGATGCATCCTGAACCATCACTTCAGCGGAAGCAAAGGGTGCTTCCAGTAATAGTTTTGATGGTTTCATACTATAGTTACCAGCACTTAATTTCGTAGCAGGAGCCGAACCAAGACTAAAACCATACATCATCAATCTATCATTTGTCAATCCTTTATTTTTTAGCCATTTCAAAGCAGCATCAACATCAGCGTATAAGCCATTTTCGGTGGGTTTCCCATCTGACAAGCCATATCCGCGATAATCAATCATCATTACTCCAAAGCGATTTTTCTTTTTTGTGTTTGCAAGCAATTTAGCCCGTTCCCAGTAAAAGTCCATGTGGTCCCTATTTCCATGACAATACATCATTACAGTATCTCTGGAAATACTATCCATATTACCGATATAGATTGCGTAAATTTTTGTTGCATTTGATTCATCAGCGGCCCGTGATGATAGTGAAAAAATATGAATTAAACTATCTGGAATTTGATAAGATACATCTAAACGAAAATCTAAGTCACCTGTGTAATTATCTAATTTATACTCTGTAATTTTTTCACTTGCTGGATTAAATAAATTATCATCCAAACGCAGGCAGCTTGTGAAGCCCAATAGTGTTATAGTTATAAAAATTATTTTTTTCATTTTCAATTCGCTTTATATTTCAGCAAAACAATTTGTTGAGCCGGTTGGTGATTCATTGAAATTAAAATTTGCGCGTATATCCTAAATAAACACCAAAAGCCCCATGGTTTTTAAATGGTGTTTCATAATCAACTACCAATTTTTCATTCGATAAATTAGGGGCTATTATTTTAGCTTCGATATTAAAGTTCCATTTTTTTCCGGTAAAACAGTGGCCTACAGTAGGCATAAAAATCAAATGGTTTGGTTGCTTGACTCCGTAAACACGTTTTTGTGATAATTCGAACCAGTTATCAAGTCCGCAGTAAACCATATTTTTATGTTTTCCATATTCCCAAAAAGCGTTTATTGCTAACTGCGGGTAAAGTTTAAATGCATCTTTATTTCGATAAATAATGTTAGCAACGGGTGTGAGACTTACTGCGGGTATATATTTGTTTTGTTTGAGTACTTGTTTGGTAGCACCCAGCTCTATTTGAAAATTTCCAAATAATGCGGAAGTGACGTTGAATGAAGCAAATCCCGTTAATGTGCTATCAATACCATAACCATAATTAGCTGCTAAAAAAGGGATCGGAATTGTACCTGCGCCATATTTAATAAGTGGCCCTCCAAAAGAGATAGTTGCTGCATGCTGACCTTTATCCAGAGGCTTTATATATTTTGATGGGGAACAGGAAAATAAAGTTGACAGACAGAAAAACACTCCTGAAAAAATTAATAAAAATGGATTTATTTTCATAGAATTTAAAATAAGTAAATTGATCGAATAACCAGCAGTGTGTATGGCTTTTGTGCCAAATTTCCGTCATCAAAAACCTGTCAACATGATGATGGTGGGAGGTATCACAATCTTAAAGAACAGTCGGGTTTAATAAATGCAAATATAATTCTATTTGTATAAAACTCCTTACCTTTGTTGCATCAATGAGAGACGTTTTTTATACAATATTAGTAATTTGGATCCTATGGCGAGTGTTTAACAGCATTAGTCACTATAGAACCAAGCAAGGGAACAGTGTTAATGATCCTTCTCAAAATAATAAACGCAGAGAAGGTGAAACCTCTGTGGATTATATACCTTCCACCAAAAAGAAAATCAGTGATGACGAAGGTGAATATGTGGATTATGAAGATTTAAAGTAATTTTTAATAGCCACAGTTCAATATTAATGCGTGGATTTACGAGGAACCTATCCTGAGCTTGTAGAAGGAATCCCTAACGCAACATTAGCAAGTAAACAGAACCTTTACTCTTTTGTCATTTTCCGCATTAATTTATAAAAGGTTTTCGGTATAACCTGTTTTACAAATACTGCAAATAATTCATACCCTCCCACATATTTGTGGTTGCTCCCTCCTTTTATCGCTCCCACAATTCCTTTGGCGCAATCCATAGCAGTCATTCCCTTTTCCTGAGCATCACTTTTAATACCGTACTGGTTACCGTCTTCTGTAAGTAATTTCGTACTTACATCCGTATTAATAAATCCGGGAGAAACAATTAATACTTTTACATTATCAGCATATAATTCTTGGCGTATCGACTCGAAATACCCATATAAAGCATGTTTTGAAGCGGCATAAGTTGAATAAAGCGGCATACCATATTTACCCATGATACTTGTTATTACCACCAATTTTCCACTCTTTTGCTTTTGCATAACCCTTGCAACCGCTTTTGAAAGGTTAATGGTTCCAAAAAAATTGATCTCCATTACTTTTCTATCTACTTCGGTTTTTGTATTTACAGCTTTCCCTCGCTGACCGATCCCTCCATTGTTGATCAATACATCTATTCTTCCAAATTTTTGAATTACCTGATCTACCTTTTCGTCAATATCTGCGGTATGTTCAAGGTCGAGTGGAAGAATGAGAATATTTTTTGGATCTATTTTACAATTATTCGCAACACGTTTTAATTCATCTTCCCTTCGTGCTGAAATAACAATTTGAGCACCTTCTGAGGCACAGGAATAAGCTAATGCTTCACCAATACCTGAGGATGCGCCTGTGATCCAGATTATTTTATTTTGTAGTTGAAATGACATAGATTTTATCCCCTGCCCCTTTGTAAAAGAGGAATAGCTAATTATAGAAATTTATATATCACAATGGATAAGCATATCATTTTTTATTCTTATCCTGAAAATCCAACGATTTAACACCCAAAAGCTTCAACAATTTTTTTGCATTTATTTTTAATGTTTCTTTTATTTCTGTAATTGCAGTTTTTGTAATGCTTTCATCGGGACGTGTTTTAAAACGAGAATCACGATAAACAAAATCTTTACCAGCTGGGGTATAATAATAACAATAGAATGATTTTCTGCTTTCGCCTTCAGGGATATTTATTTTAGCGTAACCATGATAAGATGTTTCATCTGTAACCATTATAGCCGCCTGGTTAAAATTAGGCATCACTTTAGAGATACAATTTTTTACATCCTTATCCCAAAATTCTAAGGCTCCCCCATATTCATCTTTCCAGTTTTTATTTAAATAGATAAGTAAATTAATTCTGCGATGCAATTTTGCTGCAGGATTCATGTTTACATCCACATGAACGTCAACAAAACTTCCCGGTCCACCCTGATGTACACCAGAACCTAATGAATCAAATGTGGATGTTAACCCTTCGATTCCCGTTACTTTACTTATCCATTCATACATTTCAGGAGTATTCAAAAAGTCACGCATTTCATTAAATTGCGAATGAAAATTCTCCAGGTGATATTCTTCCGATTTATTTTCGTTAATACTCTTACGTTTTACATTCAGCGTTTCCAATTTTGGAAAATTCTGATAAAGCGTATTGGCAACATCATCCAATAAAAAATTATCCAAAGCGATGTGTTTACATGGTTCGGCATTTTCGAACTGTTTACGTATCTCTGTTATTTTTTCTTCGCTTAAATATAATGGGTTAATTAAATTTTTCATAATTGTTAATGAAAGCTCTTTTAAATTTCGTCCCCTTTAAAAGAAGGATTGTTTTCAAAAAGCATGGTTAAAATATACAGATTTTCTATTTATTTGGTAAAAAAAACACCTTTTACAAAAATACGAAAATATTGACAACAGATTTCAATTATTCAAATGCAAAAATACAATCAAAACAATGATTTTAATTAAACCCAAAACATTGATTTACAAGCCATAACAATTAAAAAAAATAATCACAACGCGTACATTTCACAATGCATTAAAATCAAGTCCTAATCTTTTTAATTTTGCTCTGTATTTTAATTTATATTTGTTTTTAAGATCCTGTAAATTTATAATTTGTGCCGTTTTTAACCTTTTAAAGGTTGATTGGCAATAATAATTAAAAAATGAAAAACATCAATTTAAAAGTACTAATTCCGGTTATTGCTGCTATTGCAATATTTATTGTTTTAACGCTTGGATATTTTTCTCCGGTATTAAAAGGTAAAGTAATTATTCAAAGCGATATGGTTTCCAGCCAGGGAATGTCCAAAGAAACGAATGATTTTAGAGATCAATATAAAAAAGAAGCATTGTGGACAAATTCCATGTTCGGAGGTATGCCTACCTATCAAATATCGATGCGATATCCCAATAATTTAATGCAGTACGTCCGTCAGGCATTTAATGTGGGTTTGCCCGGTCCCGCCAACATCGTTTTTGTTTATTTAATAGGATTTTTTATACTATTGAGAGTTCTCAAGGTCGATCCCTGGCTAAGTATTATGGGGTCCATAGCCTTCGCATTTTCCGCTTACAATATAATAATAATAGATGCCGGACACATTACCAAAGCCTTTGCAATAGGATATATCCCAATGGTATTTGCGGGAGTTATACTTGTAAACAGGGGTAAATACCTGCTCGGAGGAGCATTAACGGCCTTGTTCTTTGGAGTGCAGCTTTATTGTAATCACGTACAGATCACTTATTATATGTTTATGTTTTTAGGCATTTACATTGCAATGGAATGGATCGAACGTATCAGACAAAAAGAGTATAAAGAGATTTTTAAAAGTATCGTAGTATTTGCCATTGCGGGTATTTTAGCCCTTGGTTGCAATATAAATAATTTATGGAACACAGCCGATTACGCTGCCGTTACTATTCGTGGCGCATCTGAATTAACTTCAGACCAGGGAAATAAAACCTCCGGATTGGATAAAGATTATGCAACACAATGGAGCATGGGGAAATCCGAAACAATGACATTGATGATCCCCGGCTTTAAAGGTCTGTCTTCCTCTATTAGTGTTAACGAGGATAAATCTGCTTTAAAAAAGGTGGATTCTGAAATGCGTGAAAGTATTGGAGGTACCTCACAATACTGGGGCGATCAACCTTTTACAATGTCGCCTTACTCTGGAGCCATCATTGTATTTTTATTTATCCTGGGACTATTTATTGTTGAAGGGCGCATGAAATGGGCATTATTGTTAGGTACCATTTTCTCTATTCTTTTATCATGGGGACATAATTTTATGGCATTGACCGAATTCTTTTTAGATCACTTCCCAATGTATAATAAATTCAGGGCCGTATCAATGATATTAGTGATAGCAGAGTTTACAATCCCATTGCTTGCGGTATTGGCTCTGGATAAATTATTGAGAACCCCAGATCTTTTCACAAAAAAAATAAAACTGGCGTTTGTTAAAACTGAAATTAGTGTTAAAAATGCTTTCTTTATTTCATTTGGCCTTACCGGTGGTTTGTCACTGATCTATTATATGGTTCCTTCTTTAACTGACTTTTTCGGAGAAGGAGAATACAATAAGATCTACGATCAAATAGCAAAAAGCAACGGTGCCGAAATTGCTCAAAAATTCATGGACAATTTGGAGATCGCACGTATCAGTTTATTTAAATCAGGTGCAATTCGCAGCTTCTTTTTCACACTATTGGCCGCCACAACTATTTGGTTATTTTTAAAATCAAAGATCACAAAAACAGTTTTAATTGTGATAATGAGTTTGCTTGTATTCATTGACTTAGTGCAGATAGACAGGGATTTTGTAAACAATGAAAATTTCAAAACAAAACAAGAGTCTAAAGTTCCATTTCCACTTACACCCGCTGATAAAGAGATACTGGAAGACACAGACCCTAACTATCGTGTGTTAAATATTGCTGTAAATACGTTTAATGAAGCTGGCACCTCTTATTATCATAAATCAATTGGTGGGTACCATGCAGCTAAATTAAGACGATATCAGGATCTAATTGATGTACATATTCAAAATAACATTCAAAACATAATGGCCACATTAAGGGCTAATCCTACAGATTCTTTATTGCGTGCAACATTCGCAAAACAAGGAGCCTTGAATATGCTAAATACCCGTTATATCATTTTTAATAAAGATGCTTCTCCTTTACGAAACCGCTATGCTTTAGGGAATGCATGGTTTGTGAAGGATGTAAAAACTGTTAGGAATGCTGATGAGGAAATTAAGGCAGTAGGTGAAATAAACCCAGGATACACTGCTGTTGTTGACGAACGTTTTAAAAATCAATTAGAAGGATTTACATTGAATAACGATGCTTCCGGAACTATTAAATTGATTGACTATAAACCAAATCACCTTAAATACGAATCGAATTCTACTGCTGAACAAGTTGCAGTATTTTCGGAGATCTATTATAGCAAAGGTTGGAATGCATACATTGACGGTGAATTAAAACCTCACTTTTGCACCGACTATGTGCTGCGGGGAATGCGTGTGCCTGCAGGAAAACATATGATAGAATTTAAGTTTGAGCCGAGCGTTTACTTTACAGGAGAAAAAATTTCTTTGATATCAAGTATCCTTTTATTTATTGCCGTTGGAATTGCCATTTTTATGGCTTTTAAGAAAAAAGAGTTGTAAGAAAACAAATATTGATAAGCGAGTAGTTTGCTTCAATCCGCTACTACTCGCTTAAAATCATTTCTTGTTCCCTTCGCATTGTACTATTCGGAACTCCTGCAAGTTCGCGATACTTTACAACTGTTCTTCTTGCAATAGATATTTCCTGCTTCTTCAATAATTGCATGATATGCGTATCGGATAAAGGCCTGGCTTTATTCTCCTTTTTAACAATTTGTTGGATAAGCTCCTGAACTTGAATTGATGTAGATGGAGAAGAATCAAGTCTTTCGGAAGGTATAGCTCTCATAAACAAATTTTTCAATCCAAATATTCCAAATGGTGTTTGCACATGTTTGTTACTCGTGATCCTTGATACAGTGCTTATATCAAATCCGGTATTACTCGCAATATCCTGTAGTATCATTGGCCTCAATTCCTTAATGTCACCACTTTTAAAAAAATCAGGTTGCATTTGAACAATTACTTTCATTACATTGATCATTGTAGTTTCCCGTTCCTTTAAAGCATTAACAAGCGAATTTGCATCTGAAACCAAATTTTTATAATAATCTTCAACCTGTTTCTTTTCATTACTATTACGGATTTTCATATCCTTGGAAGTGTAATTTGTATTCACAAGAAGCTTAACAAATTCGGATGAAGTAAGTGAAACATATAATTCATTGTCTTCAACCGTGACTTCAAAATCAGGAATTATTTGTTCTTTTAGTAATTCATACTTGTTAATTTCAGTGACCGGTTTAGGGCTGAGTTTACTGATATAATTAATACATTTCTCTAACTCCTCTGATGAAATATCCAAAGTGGTTTTAATTTTAAGGTATTGACGCTGAACGAATGCTTGATACTCCTCTTCTAACAAGCGGAGTGATAATTTATGAAATTTATTATCCGTTTTCTTTTTTCTTTTCAATTGCAAAAGTAAACATTCGCGCAGATCCCTTGCGCCAACACCGGCAGGCTCACATTTTTGTAGAGTATTAAGAGCATTTTCAATTTTCTCCTCCTCCACAATTTTCCCGTTGCAAAACTCATAATCTTCAGTAACTTCGGATAAAGGCGTTGGTAAATACCCATCATCGTTTAATTCATCAATCAAATAATAAATAATTTCAGCCAATTCAGCACTCAAATTCAACATTTGAATTTGAGCTTTCAAATTTTCCTGCAACGAATAATATTGAATTATCGGAGCTTCGTAATAATCTTCATTTGAGGTTGTTTGTTTATAATTCTTTTCGAAAGACTCATCCTCCGAATCCCATACCAATTCTGAATCAAATGAATCGTCATCCTCATTGATCTTTAGCTCCGCTTCTGTTTCTTTTTCCATTTCCAAAACCGGGTTCATTTCAATTTCATTAGCGATATATTCCTGCAGAGCATAACCAGATAAGTGCATAATATGCATTAATTTCAAATGCTGTTGCGACATATAATAACCTTGCTTTTGCTGCTGTTTTTGCTGTTGATGCTGACGTTGATTCATAAATAATAAATATTGAGGACAATAATTGAAATGCTATTAAAGATTATGCCACGTTGTAAAAAAAACATTAAGTATCCTTTCCTTGCTTCAATCCAAATGTCGTTTTAAACAATTCATTTTTTTGTATTCACATCTTTTAGCTCATTTTATGATCTCCAGCCTCTGACATCATTCTTTCCTTTAATCCTGATAAAGCATCTTTACCTTCTTTAATTTTCTCAGATAATTCATCCGCAAGATCACCTGTACTATCCTTAATTTTTTGTCTTAACTCACTTCCTTTGCTTGGAGCAAATAATAAACCCAACACTGCACCTGCAGCTGCACCAATCAATAATGCACCGATAATTTTTCCATTTGTTGTCATGTCTTATATTTTTTTAGTTTTTATTTTATTTTAATAGGGAATAGAGAAAAACCGTGCCAAAAAAAATTGGCCTCCTTTTTATTATTTATAGTGAAAATGTGGAGAGAAAATTCAACAACTTGTAGAATTAATTGCAACTTAAACAAACAATACCAAAATCAAGAGGATCATAAGACATTTTGGGGGGGATGATTTAAGGATTACAAAAAATATAGACCAATCGGGTATTTTCTAATTATGAAAAAATCCTTCAATACATTATGTACTTTTCTTGTGGCTTTGGCGGTATTTAACCAGTTTCATGAAAAATTTACCCTAAATTGTTATCCTTAACTGTTTTTTTTTTTGTAAATTTTGAGAGCATTCCTCCAACCCAATCAACAATTTGTGATTTATTGTTTTCAACTAAACTACTTGTAGAATTTTTAACCAGATAGGGTACTATCAAACGTGTTATAAAACTCGAATTTTTAAGTAATATATTTTTTGTTATAAAATTTGCAATAGATCCCAGTAAATTACCGAGTACACCATTGTTTTTACTTACCAATATATTTCCAGCACCTTTAGTAAATGACCTAAGTGGCTCCAATTCTTCTTTTAATTTTGCTAAATCACTTATAAGCTTTGTTTCAAGAACCACTCTTTGCAGGCGCAGCCTTTTTTGCTCAATCTTAAGATCTGCGTGTGAATTAATTTTCATCGTTCAAATGTATTTTTTTTATCAAAGAATTCATTATTGGAAATTTTATCAATTTTTCACGACTAAAGAATAGTATGATGGCCAGAAGGATATAAAATCCGGTTATACAAAAGAAACCGATTGGAGCATTATTAAAATATTCCCCGAGCCACAATGCTCCACCAATACCAGCAAATAATAATATTAATAAAGCCAATACTGATAGTACTATAATTGACACGAGTGAAGACACTATATCAGAAAATTTATCCTGAATATTGAGCGAAACCAGATCAAATCGAACTTCTGCATACTCCTTCACATCCGTAAGGAATTTTTCAACTTTATTGTTCTCTTCCATATTTTTTCTAAAATGTTTAATTTAAAAACAAAAAAATTGAGATTTTTTCTTCAGCTGCATTTTGCAGAAAGAACTAATTGAGCCTATTTTTTCAGTTTACCTGACAATTTTTTTACGGATATTCCACGTAATCAATTAAGAAATAATTAATAATTATGCCTGACAATATCAGAACCATTCCCCCTTTTTAATACGTTGATGGGCAATTCCTTCAACAAACCGTAGAACTAATTGCCAATAGTTGAAAATAATTAAGATTAGCTACGAAACTTTATTTTACAATTCACCTGTCCTAAAAACATTTTCAACTATTAATTAATTAAGACCACATTAAATCCAATAGTAAATTTTAAAAAAAAATCTATGAAAAATTAACTCGCTCTGTTAAAATTTCAAAATCAGATCTATGGCATGATACTTTAAATTATAATTTAAGGTTCATTAGGTGCGGGAATAAAATAAATTTTTATTCGATAGGGCAATTTCATTAGGAATATAGGGATGCAACCGCTTAACCTAAATTAAAATAGTAATAAAAAATCATGAAACGAACATCAACAGCGATCTGGCACGGTTCAGGAAAAAAGGGAAGCGGGAACATTACTTCTCAAAGTCATGCACTTGAAAATGCACATTATGCTTATAATACGCGTTTTGAAAATGAAAAAGGCACTAATCCAGAAGAATTAATTGCGGCTGCGCATGCCGGATGTTTTACTATGAAACTTAGTTTTCTACTGGAAGATGCCGGATTTATTGCGGATACAATTGAAACAACATCGGAAGTTACATTAGAGAAAGGTGTTATCGGGGGCTCACATCTGATTGTAAAAGCTAAAATACCTGGTATCAGCAAAGAGAGATTTGCCGAATATGCAATCAATGCACGGGACAATTGCCCGGTATCAAGAGCACTATTTCTTTCTATCACGATGGAAGCTACCCTAACGGAGGAATTGCCTGCCAACAAAATGAGTAAATAAAATTTCAATAAAAAATGAACACTTCCAAAAACATTTATAGAATTTTTGCAGGGGCCTATGTGCCCTTCATTGTTGCCCTGTTTATAGGCTGTGGACCATCAACCGTAATTACAGCATCCTGGAAAAGTCCGGGTGCAAGCTCCGAAAAATACAGTCGGATCCTGGTTGCTGCTTTAACAAGCAATACAATAGCCAAAGTAACATTGGAAAATGAGGTTGTACTTGCATTGGGTAATGGTATAAATGCATTAAAAAGCATTACGGAATTTCCTCCTGATATACATAACAGCGATTCTGATAAAGAAACTATCATGAATAATGCAAAGAACAAAAATGTAGATGCCATTCTCACCATTTCTTTAATTAACAAGGAAACTGAAACAAGGTATGTTCCCGGTATTAATTCCTACAATCCAATAGTTGGATATAATTATTATGATAATTTTTGGGGATATTATAGTTACCGGTATCCTTATTCTTACGATCCGGGATATTATGTTCAGCATAAAATATATTTCATTGAAACGAATTTGTATGATGTAAAATCAGAAAAGTTAATTTGGTCGGCACAGTCAAGAACGTATACCCCCGCGGGTCTTCAAACTTTCTCAAAAGAATTTTCAAAGATAATTGTTGAAAAGATGAAAAAGGAGGGGCTTATCAATGGTGATATAGCATCTAAATAGCAAAACCATTTTTAGATTGTAATACTCTGCTAACAAGCTTTATCAAGTTAATTCAAGATGGTATATTTTCCAACCATAAAATCATTTTTAAAATTATAAGAATCAAAAACGCAAAAATTGTTTTTAACCAACTAAGGAAATTAATTCTATAACCAAATATGAAATCAGCCACTATTTTAATAATGATTTGCATTTTTTCTCAAAATGCATTTTCACAGATCAGGGATACGATCAGAAACTATGAGCAGGAAAAAAATGAAAAGTACTGTGCTATACTTAAAGATGGAATAATAGTGCTTATGAAGGATGGAGTAAGTTCGACAGTTACGGCTACACTAAGAGATGGATCTAAATTGACAATGGATGGAAATGTTTTAAAGTCGGATGGAATAAATATAACATTAAAAAATGGAGAATGTATTGATATGAATGGGAACATAGAAAATATGATCGTAAATAATCCCAAACAGGTAAAATCTGAATTTAAAAGTGAAAATTAAAACTCCATTTATTGTTATAAAACATACTTGCAATTTGATTGTAAACGCTAATGACGTCCTTTAAGTTCAATCTTAATTAACGAATAAAGCATGGCATATCATGGTCAATTGGGAACAAATCAATTGGCATATAATTTTAAATCCAATATATAAACTAACCTAAAAATAAAAAACATGAAAATTCATTTAGTACCAATAATGGCAACAGTTATTCTTTTGTCATCTTGCAATCAGGAAGCAGAAATGCAACAGAAAAAATTAGCATACCAACTCGATTCGCTAAGTGTGGTGGCAAGCACAAAAGATTCTACAATAAATGATCTTTTGTTCTCTTTTAATGATATAAAACAAAACCTGGATTCAGTAGCTTTAATGCAAAACATTATTTCAACAGAAGTTGAAATGCCAGGAGGCAAATTTGTAAGCAATACTAAAAATCGAATTAATTCTCAGATCTCTTCTATAAATAATTTGTTGAATCAAAACAAGGCCAAAATAGCTGAGCTAAATCGTAAATTAAAAAACAATTCTTTGAAAATTAATGAATTTCAAAAAATGATCGCTAGTTTAAATGAGGATATCTCAGCAAAAAACATGGAACTTCAAACCTTGAACGAAAAATTAAATTCCGCCAATTTGCAAATGGCACAATTGCAAACTTCTATTGATACACTTTCTAACACAAGCGCATCCCAATCTAAATTAATTGCTGATCAGATTACATCCATCCACACAGCATATTATTTGGTGGGAAAATCAAAAGAAATGGAAAAAATGAAAATAATAAATAAAACGGGAGGAGTACTGGGCATGGGTAAAACACCGAAATTAAATGCGGACGTTGACAAAAACAATTTTACGCAAATTGATTACACCCAAGTTGTTAATATACCAATAAACAGTAAAAAAGCGAAAGTAATAACAACCCATCCATCGGATTCTTATACGCTCGAAAAAGAAAATGGTGAATACACGAATTTACGTATCATTCAACCTGATAAATTCTGGAGTACAAGCAAGTATTTAGCGGTACTTAACGATTAAATCCTAGTCCATAAAACAGATAATAGTTAAAGGGAATAAATTTTATTATCGATCAAAAAAAACGATTGCCAAGCAATAGGGCAATCGTTTTTTACGTTTGAATTAACTTATATAAAGTCTATTTTAAAACAATTTTATTGTTTTAAATAAATACATTTTAGATCATATTTAATTCAATATTGAATTTAGTACCTTTTCTTAGCTCGGTTTCTAAATCAATTCTCCCTTTATGAACATTGATAATATTTTGACTTGCAGCAAGTCCCAAGCCCATACCATTGGGTTTATTGGTAAAGTACGGCTCAAATATTTTTGTTAAATGATGTTCATCAATACCATATCCATTATCTTCGATAGAGATATAACATTTGTTATTATTACAATTTGAACTAATTTTAATAATTCCGGTGTTTTCACGAACAGCTTCAATTGCATTGATAAGAATATTCAAAAATGCGATTGTCAGGTTCGCTTCATCAGCAATTATGGTTTCATCCCTTAAGTTAAAATCAGTTAATATTTTTATATTTTTTAACTCGGCCCTATCTTTTGCTAAATCAATAGTATTTTGAAGAATTGTCTGAATCAGTATTGGAGCTTCATTAAGCTCAGTAGGTTTTGAATTTTCTATCAATTCGGTAACCAGGTCATTAATCCGTTTACTATTTCTCTTAATAATTTCAAAAAACGGACTGCTATTTTTCACGTCCAACTCCTCCTCTAATTGCTCTACAGAAAGGTTGATGCTGGTAAGTGGATTTCTAACTTCATGAGCAAGTGTGCGTGCAATTCTTCCTACAATTGCTAATTTTTCGGCTGTAATCAAGTCATGTTCTGCCCTTTTTCGCATTGTCATATCATGAATTATAACCTGATAATAGATATCACTACTTTCACCTATTTTCTCAATGTTTGCAGTAAGCGTACAATATTTTTTATTCCAGAATTTGTCTTTTAAAATAACTTCGAAACTCGGACAATTTCCATTTTTATGCAACTCTTCAATAAATTTCTCCCGATCTTTTTCATTTTCATACAATGCCGCAGTATTCATGCTTAGCATTTCTTCGCGGGTATATCCAAATAATCGTTCGGCTGATCTGTTGATATCAATAATGTTCCCATTTTTATCAGAAAGGTATATTACATCATGCGAATTTTCAAAAACACTTCTAAACTTAGTTTCACTGGCTTTCAATTTTTTCAACATTTGATTTTGTTCAATACAATACCGAATGCTCCTTTCTAATTTTTTTACATCAATTTCATCTTTAACCAGATAATCAGCAGCACCAAGTTTCATTGCTTTTAGATCGGTTTCCTGGCTACCAAGTCCGGTTAAAATTATTATCGGTGAATTTTTTCCCAGAGTTATACATTCCTGAATTAAATCCAGACCGGTTCGGGCACCCAATAGATAATCGAAAAAATAAATATCATGTTCATTCTTCTCAATAAATTCAAGTGCCTTTTCATAGCTACTTGCCCATGTTAAAGAGTACGAATTAATATTAATCTCATTTAGAATTTCTTTAAACAAAATATAATCATCTTCATCATCCTCTACCAGTAATACCCTAATGTTCGCTGTTTGGTCCATTTCTTTATCAATAAAACTACATATTATACGCCTTCATTTTATTATACAATGTTTTTCTATCGATATTTAAATTTTTGGCTGCTTTACTTTTATTATAATTTACTTCTTTGAGTACTTTTATAATTAGATCATATTCAGCCACAAGTGCAACCGACTTTAAATCCGGTTTCTCTTCTCTGGTATCATTCACATTGCTTTCATTGGATTCGATTACCGATTCTTGCTTGTCATCTATAATTGCCATTGCAGTGCGGGTATAATTAGAGATCTCAAAAGGTAAAGATTTTGCTTCCACAGCTGTTCCTTCAGTTAATAATACAGCTCTACGAACCACATTTTTCATTTCACGAAGATTACCATACCAAGGATATTTTAAAAATAATTCTTCTACTTCTGATGTAAATCCGTCTACATTTTTTTCCACCTCATGATTAGCAATGTTAAGGAAATAATTTGCATACATGAGCAGATCCTCTTTACGGTCGCGCAATGCAGCCACGGTTAAATGGAATTCATTAAAACGATGATATAGATCTTCTCTGAATTTCCCTTTTTTATAAGCTTCGTTTAAATTTTCATTACTCGCCACAATAATCCTTACATCAATTGGAATTTCTTTGTTTCCACCAACGCGTTTTATTTTCCGCTCCTGAACAACGCGTAATAGCGAGGATTGTATATCATAAGGAAGATTGGTTATCTCATCTAAAAAAATAGTTCCTCCATTCGCCAACTCAAAATGGCCGATTTTAGTAGTAAGCGCCCCGGTAAATGAGCCTTTTTCATGCCCAAATAATTCACTTCCTGCGAGCTCTTTTGATATCGCACCACAATCCATTGCTATAAATGGTTGTTTTGAACGTTTACTTTTTTTATGGATTGTTTGTGCAATTGCTTCCTTACCGGCACCACTTTCGCCATATATAATTACACTATAATTTGTTGGTGCCACTAAATCTATCTGTCGAAGTAATTCTCTGGAATGTGGACTTTTACCAAAAACATAATCGCTTTTTCCAACATTTGGCTTTGCATTTGTAATTACAGGAAAAGTAGAGGTAGTTGATTCATCATCAATAACGATGTTTGCTACCTGATTAAGACTTGCAAACGCGCGTTTAATAATTTGAAGTGTTTCATCTGGTAATAGAGGTTTAGCAAGGTAATCAAATGCCCCCATTTTCATGACATTAACAGCTGTTCGTATATCAGAATATCCTGTCATAATAATAAATGGAACAGATGGTTCAATGTCTTTTATTCTTTTTAAAACTTCAACACCTTCCATATCACCTAAACGATAATCACAAAGTACAAGATCGGGTTGATTTGTTTCAAATGCAGTTATCGCATTTTTTCCATTAGCAACAGTCACAACTTCATAGCCGTTTTTTGTCAGAAATTTTTTTAGAAGAAGACTCATATCAATATCATCTTCTATTATCAGTATTTTGCCCATATATGCTAGTTCTTGGATATCCTTTAACAAATATACAACCATAAATTTATGTGGAAAAATTTCCTCAATTAATTTGGAATATTTTTTTTTATTATTAATTGTCCGAAATCTGATAAATCAAGCCAATTTTATTAGAAAAACTGAACATTTCATGAAAAACCATGAAAAAAATTTCATTAATCAAAATGCTAAACCAGGCACTTAAGGCCAATCAAAAAACATTGATACCAAAGCATTATCAGAGAAATCAGATTCATCTCTGATAATTGTTGATGAACAAAACCCTGTAGGTTATTAACTAATTAATTATACTGAGGTTTAAAATAATTAATTAATAATTATTTATTTTTCATACTGGATAGAGATAAATAGCAGCACTATTTATTAATCACCAAAAACGTTGTTAATAAAGGCTTTTGCAAAATTTTGGTATTAAGCGCTTAGTTTGAATTTAGAGAATGTATTATTTCCTCATCCGGTCATTAGTTTTCCACAATATGTGGAATTATTTCCCCAAAAAAAATATTTTTTTGACTCCGGGGTCTCCTTTTATTGAAAATTTTAATATCAAAGGGCGAATTTCAATTTACAAAAGCAGATATATTGTAATTAGGGTAAAAGCAAGAAGTTCTTCAAGCTGGTCGAATCTTTATTCTTTTGAAGACGGGATTATTGGAAAATTACAAATTGATCGAAAACCGTTTCAGATTTTTTCTAATTTTTTTGTTAATATCGGGAGTGGCCTCTGTTTTTAATATTAATAAAGCAAATAACCCTCCTGCTGATAAACTTCTAATAGCTATATCAACAATGAAATTACTGCTAATTGGGATAAAATACCCAATTAAAAATGTAACAACAGAAATTATAACCAATTTAACAGAATTAAAATCATATGGCTGCATTTTGTATTTATAAAGAAGAAATCCCCATCGCATTATATTTCCTAACGTTATAGTAATTGCTGTGGCGATTGCAGACCCCATTATTCCATAAATAGGAATGAGCAGATAATTTGCTGCAACAGTAATAACAACTATAAACAATACAAAAAATCCATCATAATAATAATATTTGGAATTGGCGAGTATCACCTGGTTAATGCCTGTTGACATTTCCGCAATATAACCGGCACCAATAAATAAAATAACATATTTGCCTGAAGCATATTCAGGAGGCAACAAAAGCATAATGTTGTTAATATTTATGCATATCCCTATAAATAAAATATTGCCCACAGCAATCCCTGTATTACATGTTTGGTTGTATAATTTTTTAATTTGGGTAAAATCGTTCATTTTCATACATTCGGCAACAATGCTGGTAGTAATGCGATTTATGGAACGTGCCGGTATTAGCATGATTGAACCGAAAAAAAAAGCAATCCCATATATCCCTGTTTCACTAAGTCCAAGCATCTGGTTTACCATTATGGTATCAATATTAATGATAATAGTCCCGGAAAACCCTGCGAGTAAAGAAAAAGTACTTAATTTGATCATTTCATTCGCCAATTTTTGGGTCACAAAGCCCTTCACAGGTCTTACATGCCATTCTTTTAATTTAATGATATATGATAATAAAAGGATGGTAGGTAAACTACAGGCAATAATGTAGCCTAATATAAACAAAGAGAAATTTATAAATTGAAAAAAGTAAAGTGCTAATACAATAATGATAATGATACGTTGAAAGAAATCTTTGCTAAATGAACCTATTACTGAACTGTAACAAGCCCTTAGATAGGTATCAAAAACCGTAAAAAACAAAGTGAAGAAACTCAATGGCATAAGGTAAAAAAGGTAATCAACGAATAATTTTGATTTCTCAGAATTACTTTCAATGATCATCGATTTGAAAAAATAAAAACCAAGCCAACAAAGCAAAAAACCAACTATGGAAACAATTATTGCATAATATAAAAAACCATGGTGTCCTTTTTCCTGATTGCGAAAATAGGGGAATAAGCGAATAGTAACTGACGAAAATCCCAAACCTGAAACTTGAGCCAATAGTGCAGCAATGGAAACTAAAATCCGTATTAATCCATTCTCATCGGTGGTCAATGTATGGGACATCCACAAAACGGTAAAAAAACCTAATCCAGCTCCCAAATAGGAGTATATGGCATTTTTTGTGGCTTGTTGTTCTATTATTCCCATTTGATCAGAAAAACTACAATTATTAATTTTTGTCGTATAAGGTCCAAAAACTGGTCATCCAAGCGTTATTTGATAGATACTGAATACTAATTACCTTTTTAATAATAACCCAATGATAGTGTGGATGTGTTTTAATATAAAACTTTTTTTGATCAATAAACCTTCACAATTAATATAGGCAAATCCCATTTCAATTCCAATTTTAGCTGATATGTCTCACCAATACAAATGCCTCGGCAAATTTTTTCCCAACAGCCACTCCCCAGCGTTGTGCCTGAATTTTTAATGCTTCCGGTGAGCGTGGATGAGGATATATTCTTTTTTCAAATTCATACGATTCCATTGCCCTTATTTTTGCATCGATATTTTTTTCTGAAACTTCAATAAAAATATTCGGAAGAAAATGTCTTGGGTCGGAAGAAGCTCTCCATTCAGTTCCTGAGGGGGTTTCAAAAGTAACCAGGGTACTCACTTTTTCATCCTCCATAGGACGGATAGCTGTTACCACAGCTTCAAATGTCCGCTGATGATCAATATTGAGATCTCCGCCATGATGCGTAAATATAATATCTGGAGAAAATAATTGCTTTTCTTTTTCAACAACTTTTATAATATCCAATAGTGCAACACTATCAAATCGGTTATCAGGAAAATCATGTACGCTCACGCTGTGATAACCTATACAATTTTTTGCATCGTCAATATTTTTTTTGTGAGTTGCCAATTCTTTTGCCCATTCCAGAGTATTCCTATTGTCGGAGCGAGAGGTAATTCCTTCTCCGAGAATAACAACTTGTGTTTTTACACCGTACTCTTGAATTAATTTATTCATAGTAGCACCCAAACCTAACAACTCATCATCGGGATGCGCTACCACAACTAATATTTTCTTATTTCGAAATGATTCTAACATAATAAATTTATTAATTAATTAAATCCATTGAAAGTGGTGTTCCTCTTTCAATATCAACTTTCGCTGTTTTGCCAATTATATCCGGCAAAAATTTAGGCAATAAACCCTGACCGGGTCTTATCGATCTTACATTGATAATTGTAAATGCCTCTCCTTTCTTAATATTTTCTACTACAAACAAAGACCTTGCATAGGCTCTGCTTTTTTTAACTTTTTCATCTAACACAATCTCCGCATGTCCCATCGCTTTTTCCATATCTCTTATGCCATCAACCATTGTTTTAAATTCATTCGGTTCCATTGAAAATGAAGCATCGGGACCGCCCAAATTTCTATCTAAAATAAAATGCTTCTCAACTATGCACGCTCCCAGCGCAACTGCTCCAATTGCCACTAACGAACCTTCTGTATGATCCGACAATCCTATATTTAAATTATATTTTGTTCTCAATGTATTTATAACATTCAGATTTACATCCGATAAAGGAGTTGGGTAGGCCGATGTGCATTTTAGCAATATAATATTTTCATTTCCTGCGGATTTACAAGCTTGTATTGCATCCTCAATATACAGTTCATCAGCTATTCCAGTAGAAATAATAATGGGTTTGCCCTTACTTGCTGCATAGTTAATTAATGGAACATCCGTAATTTCGAATGAAGCAATTTTATAGGCGGGAACATTCATGCTTTCTAAAAAATCTACAGCTTCGAAATCAAAGGGAGAAGAGAAAAAAATCATCCCCAATTTTTCGACCTCATTTTTAATAGCCTGATGCCATTCCCAGGGAGTGTATGTTTCGTTATACAATTCAAATAAAGTCTTACCATCCCAAATTGTACCACCTTTAACCTTAAAAACATCCTTATCACAATCAATTGTAATAGACCCGGGTTTTGAAGTTTGTAATTTAACACAATCCGCCCCTGCTTTTTTCATTGCATGAATTGTTTCCATGGCAATATCAAAGTTATTGTTATGATTACAAGATAATTCAGCAATAATAAAACAGGGCTTGCCTTTTCCAATTTCTTTTGTTCCTATTTTTATCGTTTTCATTGGTTGTTGTTAAAATGCATCCGAGTCTCCCATTGTAAGATGCCAGTTTTTAAAGTTAAGTATTAATGAACTATCCATGGATTTATCTAAAATCTTTACACCAAAGTAAGTATCAAATCCTTCGTCAGCAAATCCATATTCATTTAATTCTTTAGAAATCTCTATATTAAATGGCCAAAAAACCATTTCTTTAACATCTTTGAATTTCATTTCGATATCTGGCAAAATATCTGTTAATTTATAATTTTCATTTAGTAAAAAATCTATGATATGAAGGCGAATAATCCCTTCAAATTCAAAAAATTTTAATACCACGAAACCAATTCCAAGCCCATTTTTATTCAATTTCCATATCTCATATAACTTCTGAGGATGAGAAAAATAACGTTTAAACCAAAACTCAGCACCAGATCTAAAGAAATTATATTTCAATTCTCTTTTTTCAAAAAGGTTATTTATTTCAAATAAATCATCGTAATTATTTTCATCCACTCTTTTCCAATTAAACATTAATGAAGGTGCTGTATTAACAGGTATTTTCACTAATGCTTTAAACAATTCAATTTTTTTCCATCTCTCAATTCGTTCTTGAATAAGTCTGTAATTACTATTTGGAAATCCATAAACGAATTGGATACCTTGTTCTTTCGCTAATTTATAGGCCAATGCAGATATTGAAAATATAGAAACTATATTTCTATGTTGGGGTTCAACAAATGCATGAATACCCAAGCCCGCCTTTAAAACCGCTCCATCCTTCAATATACATTTTCTGGGTACGATAGCATAATGTCCAACTATTTCACCATCTAATTCAGCAACTGAAATTATTGAATGAGCCAACACTCTATTTATCCAAATCCAAAAAGCGCCATCTCTTTTATAGGGAGAATATTGCTGGAAAAGTTTAAATATCTTTTCTGCATCCCCAACCTGATAAGCCCTTATCTTAATTTCCTGCATATGTATTATATAGTTCCGGAATCAACAAATATATTTTGCCCGGTAATAGATTCCGCCTTTTCACTCAATAAAAATAAAATAGTATTAGCAACACTTTCCATGGTTGTTGCCTTTTTCAATGACGTTCTATTATAAATCCTGTTTTTTTGATCAATTGTTAGCCCACTGCTCATGTCTGTTTCCATAAAGCCAGCGACTACTGCATTGGACCGGATGCCGTTCTCCCCCCATTCCCTGGCGGTATTTTTAGAAAATGCTTCTAAAGCACCTTTTGTTGATGCGTACATAGCCAAGCCTTTATATCCGGTATGAACGCTGATAGATGACAGATGTAAAATACTCCCTTTTGTTTTATTAAAAATCATATTTCTAATGGCATATTTAGTCATCAGCATTGGAGCAAAAACATTGGCTCTGTACATCGTTTCCAGTTTCTCTAAATTTAGATTTGTTATGATGTCATCATAGGCCAGTGCGGCATTGTTTACAAAGCCATCCAGATGAATTTTGTTACTTACAAAATCCTTGAAAATTTCTTTCTTTACATCCAAATTGGTATCAGAGAGATCAAGTGATTTCCAAAAAAAATGATTGGGGTATTTTTCTAATAAAATTTCAACTTCCTTAGTCTTACTTCTGCTGATACCATATATTGTAAAACCTACTTCTAAAGCTAAGTTTGTTAGTTTTAGTCCTAACCCTTTTGATACGCCTGAAATTAAATAATTTTTCATTTTCTGTTTATTTTTCCGGTTCTGGTTTTTTCAATCGCCACAACTTCTTTTATAATTCTTGGGATCTTAAAATCCTGAAACTGTTCGCTAAGTCTTTTTTTTATTTCTACTACTTCGATCTTAGCTCCTTTATTAAGTACAAATTCCATACAAACAATATTACCAAGAACGGAATTAGGTTTTCCGTAAATCCTTGCATTTTCTAATTCAGGAAATAGCCGTAAAGCTTCTTCAATCTCATTTGGATTAACCTTATATCCCCCAACATTGATCATTTCAGTTTTCCGGTTTTTAAATTTGAACCGGAGTGGTGATTCATCTATAATCTCAACAATATCGCCTGTCTTATACCATTCTTCCTTTTCCATATTGGGAATGATAGAAGTATGGATCTCCAATTCCTCATCAACAACTCTAACATGCTTTTTAATGGAATCGGGTACAGAAAAAATGTCTCCTTTAGCCACAAATAACGAACCTAGTTCGGTTGAAGCATAAATGTTATTGATTTTTGCATTTGGGAAAGACAGTTTAATATCCAAATGAAGTTTGGGATCGGACTTTTCTCCTCCTAAAGTAATCTTTTCCACCAAAGGGAAAACATCTTTTGATGCTACTAATAATCTGTAAAATGTAGGAGTTGCAGATAAATGAGTGATATTATATAAATTAATATTTAAAGCTACTTCATTACTTGTTTTGCCAAAAATATAAACCAAGGTATTTAAGTTTAATAAGCTTTGTAATAAAACCTGCACCCCAGCCATATGAGTAGGATTATAGGCTAGTCCCCAAATATTTTCCTGATAGTTGCTTCCAACTCTTATCATTCTTGTTAATGAAGGAATTGTATGATGAACAACTTTAGGCAATCCAGTTGTACCTGAAGTAAATAAAGTTATTCGCGATTTGGAGTCTTGAATTTTCTTTACCATTTCCTTTTGATCGGTCAGATAAACAACATTCAATATTTCTTCTTCAAGATTTACACAATCGGCATAACCTAAATTATCCAACTCTTGTTGTGTAAAATCGGCATCAATTAAAACAACATCTTTATCATTGACCAGTGCTTTTACTAAATTCACCAAATACTCGTAAAAATTGGCATATCTGTACACTCTATAGTAATGGTTATCTGCGTGGATATCTTCCAAAAAGGTTGTAATACTTTTTTGAATTTGAAAAGATTCATCTACGATAAAATGCTTCATATGATATTATTTATGCTTATTGAGCTTTGCAAAAATTTCACCAACCGTATTAACAAGTCCGTCCTCAAAAATATCAACGTCAAACTCTTCTTCAATGTGCACCGTTAACTCTGCTAAGTTAAAAGAATCCATACCTAAATCTTCTCTTAAGCGTGATGAAGCCTCAATTTCAACACTTTCGTTGTAATTCCCGGAGTCTTCAAGAATACTCACAATAATTTCTTTTATTTTATTCTCCATTTTTATTCTCTAAAAAAAATTTACCATATATTTTAGTTCCAAGTGCTGATGCGATAACTCTCCATTCATTAGATAATATGGCTAAACCTATAACATTTTCGTATTTCCCATTTTTTTTACAATGTTCTCTATAAAATGCTTCTCTTCTGAAACCGAATTTTTCATGCATAGAAATCACCGGTTTATTAAATTCAAATACCTCGCATCGAAGTTTATTAAGTTTTAAAACTGTAAAAACATACTCTAATAAATTAAATTCTAATTTAGCAGCAATGCTGGTTCCGCTAACTGATGAATCCTTTAAATAAAAGCCCATATAACAACTATCGAATGATAGATTTATATCCGTTAAATAAGCTAAACCTACTGATATTCCTTTGAAGTAAACCACCCAATATTTACATGTTGCATCTTCTTTAATTTTCAAAAACCATTTTTGTTGCTGCTCTTCGGTTATTTCATTATCAGAATACATACTGGCACTAACGTAAAGTGAGTTTCTCCAGTTCCTAACCATTTCAAGATGATCAATTTCTAATTTTATTAATTCAACATCATTCATTTTTTATAATATGTTTTTGAAACTTCTAACACAATTTTCTTTCGCCATAGAAATTTCAGACCTTAAACTATTGAAACTTTCATTTCTTCTCTCATCTTCTGTTGCTAGTAAAGAAAAGTTTGAAATTGAAACATCCCCTTTGGATAAATATCCTAATGATAGGAAATTACAATTCTCAACTAAATAATCATGAAATTCCTTTTGATTATCGGCAAAATAGCATATTAATGGTTTAACACCAACGGCTATTACTTCGAATAATATTCCACTTGCAGGAACTATTGCCCAATCTGAAATTTTCATCAATTCAAACATTCTATTTCCATCAATAGAATGTTCATACTGCACCCGCATATCATTTTTTATTGCTTTCACCAAGTCTTTTCTATATTTAAAACTGGGACCTGTAACAACAATTATCTTTTTAAATTTACTTTCAGGCAAAACACTTTTTACAACCTTGGTAGTTAAATTTTCAAAATCCGAACCACCAAAACAAATAAAGACCGTTCCTGAATTTCCAATAACTCTTTCTTTTTTTGCCTCTTCCAAAAATGCTGGCCGAAGTAAAACGTATTCAAGTCCTAAGGCAAATTTGGTATATGCTTGAGCTTTGTAATCGCTTATTTTTACATTAGGAGCATGATTTATAATCAAATCAGCAAAAAAAACTTTATCGTGTAAATCATCAATACAAACTAATTTGCAGCCTTTGTCTTTTATTGTTTTTTGATAGTCTGAATCTAGACCATAATGATCTAAAACAACAATCGAATCACTTTTTAATTGAGTCAAAAAATCACCCTCTTCTTCAATAATTGTAACAAAAAATCCCAACTTTTTTATTTCGCTTACAGTGTATTCAGGAATTTTCTTGCATACAAAATTTATCTCGAATTCTTTTGCAAGCATTTGAGCCAAGGACATACAACGTACTAAATGACCTAATCCTATTTCGGGGCCTCCATCAGTTCTGATATATACTTTAGGCTCCATGTTAATTTTTGAATATAATTTTCTTTCACCCGAGGTGTAATAAACATTTTTTGTTTACAGAAACCGTATCTAAACAAAAAAAATATTATTCATAAACTAATTTTATTTAAAAGGGATTTTTGTCACTCTGTTCAATATATCCAGCAATGTTGTATCATCTTTATATTTAATTAAAAGCGATTGATTTATTTTGGCGATTTCAGGATTATTGTCCAGAAAATTAAAAATATCCCTGAGTGTTGGTTTAACATTGTTTTTAACAAAATGATCATCAATGACATTGAATAACCTAAGATCTTCTTCGTAATCCAGAGTGAGTCTATAATCCCGAATAAGTTCGCTTGGCAGATCCACTCTGTTCAATTTAAAATGATCGGGGTTATTAATGAAATAGAATGTCATGTATTCGGAATAATCGGCATTCGGGAAAAACTTTTTTGCTCTAATAAGTGCTTCTGAATTGATAATTTCTAAATTAGTTCCAATGGCGGCTTTATTTCCAATTGTAAAATCTGCGTTATTTTCAAAATGAGATTTTAACAGAATTTGCAAAATCTCATCTGATACAAAAGGCATATCGGCAGTCACTCTAATAATTGTATCTATATTATATTTATTTACCACATCAACGTAGCGCTGCATTACATCATCAGGTTCTCCCTGAAAAAACTGGACTTCGCGACTATAGGTGTAGTTTGCAAGTTCGTCATCCTCTTTTATTAAAGAAGTTGCAAGAACAGTAGTTTTAACATTATTAAATTGCAAAGAGTTTTTTATGCAATATTCAACGGAAGTGAGGTTTCCAATTTTTAATAATGCCTTTTTAGGAAGCCTGGTTGATTTTAATCTGCAGGCAATAATTGTCCCAATATTTAAATCATTATAGTTCGTCATTGTAAATCATTTATAAATTTAATTGTTCAATAAAAAAGGACTTGATGATTATGAAAGCAGTCTTTCCAACTCATTAATTTCATCCAGTGAAGTTACTTGAATTTGAAATATAAACAGCCATTTAGATTCTCCTTTTTCAAGTATTTCATTAACTATATACAGTAATCGTTTTAAAACATCAACTTTTCCAAGTTTGATCAATTCTTTGAAATTTTGTTCAGGAAAAAACTGGACAAATTGATCTTTGAATTTATTTAATGAAGCTTGCAATTGCAGTTCTTGGTGATCTTGCATTACTGCAAATAACTGGCGTAAACATTTATATAAACCAAACCCTAAACTTACTTCTAAAGGTGTCAATTGAAAACTTTCAAAATCCGTCAAGAGAATAAGTTTATGGTCATTGAAAATTAAATTGTGTGGATGAAGGTCAGTGTGAAAAATAGTTGTATTGTATTGATTCAATTGAAAATTTTTTTTTGATTTTTCGTACTCTGTAATTATCCAAGCAATTTGTTTAATAGGTATCCCTTTTACATTATTGAATAATTTCAATTGATCGATCAAATTATCTTCTTCTGGAGTGAAAAATTCCCGCTTAGGGAATTTATGCAATGGAATTGAATTATCTTTTATGCAATAATCGAATAGATTTTTTAGGTTATAAATTAAATCATTCCAATCTTCCATAAAAGAACCAAAATACTGACCATTTTCAAAGTAAGTCATACAATAAATATGCTGTTCTTGGGTGCTGATTAACTTTCCTGCTTTATTTTTCATAAAACGTACTGTTGGAAAATTGCTTGCGGAAAGATCAGAAGTCCATTCAGCCTGTAATGATAAAACTTCGTGTTTATTAATGGTAGCGCGTTTAAGAATGAAAATTTCTTTATTCGTAATAATTTTCCAATTATTACTGTTAATTCCAAATGTCCCAATCGCGTATATTTCTAATACGATGAGGTCAGAATAATTTTTTTGAATTATTGAAGATAATTCAGCGGTCTCCGAATTTGTTAATTTTGAAAATTGGGGAGATTGAACTGAAAAAACATTTTTCGCGAATAAATTCATTTTTATGATCTAAAAACTTTTTTTAATAAGCCCTCCATCAATAGGAATAACAGTACCTGTAATATAATTTGATTCATCGCTGGCAAGAAAAACAGCAAGATGAGAGAAGTCCTTAGGTGAAGCTATTCTTTGAATAGGAATTGTTAATGCTACATTATTGATTATTTCTTCGAGGGATTTTTGAGAATCATCGGCTTGTTTCTGAAAAAGACCAGTTAATCTATCTGTCATTACAGCACCTGGACAAAGTGTATTAATAGTAATTCCATCCTTTGCAAGCTGTATTGAGGTTGATTTAAGTGCATTGATCAACATTGCTCTGTAACTTGCTGAAAGTATCATGGAAACTGTAGGTTCAATTGCAATAGTAGAACTAATATTAATAATTCTGCCCCATTTTTTTTTTTTCATATCTGGAATAAATGCCTTCATCAACATCATAGAGCTTTTGAACTGTTGTTGATAATTGATATCCCAATCCTCTGTGGAAATATCGTCAAATGAACCAGGCTTTGGCCCCCCAGTATTCAAAATAAGGATATCCGGTTGAAGTGAAAGTTCTTTAATTGATTGAATCAGGTTATTTACAGAATTCATTGAAGAGTAATCTGTAATAATTGCGTGAATTTTCGCTAAGGGAAATTGTTTTTGAAGTTCTGCTTTAGTATCATTTAAACGAGGTCCCCTTCCAATGATAATAACGTCTATCTTCTTTTCTAAAAGCCCTGCTGCAATTGCTTTTCCTATACCTGCGCTCGAACCTCCTATTAATGCCGTTCTTCTAGTCATAATTATATTACATTATAAGGATTGTTGATACTCTATCAGTTTTTTCTTTAGTTTTTCAGAATATCCTAGGCTTAAAGATGTTTTTAAAAGTTCGTCCAAGTATTCACCCAATTGTAAGTTGTAATCATATACAAATGGTAACAATTTTTTTCTCACTTCAATAATATAATTTTTTCTTACTTCATCATCAGGGTTTAAACATAGAACAAAAAGATTATCTATCTTATCAAAAAGCTTCACAAGAATTAATGAACTTCCCCTTGCGAAAATTTCTTTATAGTAAGATTCCTCAATAGTTGGAAAAGAAACCTTTCTATCAAGAACTAATGTTTTAATACAATCCGCAACTTTTTCACCAAAGGTGTTTTTTAAATCTTCAACTGTTATTTCAGTGGTTTCAGGAATATTATGGAGCAGGGAAATAACAATATAATCAGCATCAATTGAAGGATTGATTTTAATCAAAAAAGAAGCTAATCTTAATGGATGGCTCAGATAACTTGATTTAAGATGATTTTTAGAGAAGTCGAGGCTTTTAGCATAATCAAGTGCTTTGATGATATTACTTTCTTTACGACCAAAGAAGGTTAAAAGATCAAGAAATTGTTTTTCTGAATAGGATAAAGGAGAACACAGGCTTGTCATTTTCTCTGCTCTCTCAATTTCAATTTTTTTTAAAACGGTATGATTGTTAATAATTAATTCCATAAAATGAGTTTAAAACATAGTGAAGATCTTGCATTAATACCTCCTGATTCTTTTGTTTTGCAAATTCAAATATTTGAGGGCAAACCGTGTAGCTTCTAAATATTCTCAAATATCATAACGACCCAGCATGTGTTTTTCAATGTATCAGTCCAAACATTTTGATTTTAGACTGTATTTCACTAATTGTTTTTTAAAATTGTAATCGATAATTAATATACTAAATTAGCAGCAAAAAATGTTTAATTGGTTTTAGCAGTAGTCTCAAAAAATTATTTTTTTTCTAATAAATACATAAAATCAGTATTGTTTGGATTATCCAAATATGGATACATTTCTTTTTTTACCAACACTAAATCAGGGAATTGTTGCATAAACAAGGCAGCATAATCTGCTTTCCATAAATAATTGGAGTGTCCACGATAGTTGATTTCAGTGACACTTTCGGCAAAATATTCAAATCCGAAAATATATTTTTTTGAACAACGATACATTTCAGCCATAATTTTCGGTAAATCATTTGGCGAAACATGTATCAATACACCATTGGTACATACCAAATCAAAACAACTATCTTTAAAAGGCAAATCAAATCCCGAACCGGAGATAATGTTAATATTTTTTGTGTATTTTTTTGCTTCTTCAACCGCATAAGGCTGCAGCTCAATACCATAAATATTCCTAAATCCCATACGCTGAAATCCATTCAATTGCATACCTGTATTACATCCAACTTCCAACATTTTCAAATCTTTCGGAAGATTTCCAATGAAACCGGAATTCATTTCTATTTTTGTTTTTCCGTAATTATTTAAATAAAAATTATCCCAATCTTCGATGGAGTAAGAATTACGGTCAGTATACTCTTTTCCAAAATTTCCTTTCCAAAAATCTATTTGTTGTGTTTGCATGTTTTAAGTTTAGCTGAATTTTAAAATTGTATCATATAATTTTGCCAGTCACAATTTAATTAATATTACACTGGTTTGCGCAAATTAAATTATGCAATATGGATTAGCCTTAAAAATCATCCTTTTTTATTAAAGAAATGTTTACTGGCATTAAATGACCTATATCGTAATTAATATTGTCTCTACTAGGTGCCTTTTTGCTAAGGCACTAATTAGTGTTTTTAAAAAGAAAAATCAAAATCAACATGTTCCTTAATCAATTTCCTGATTTCTTCCACACTTATCCATTCTTTATTTTCACCAGAATTATATTGGAATCCTTTAGGTACAATTTTGGCATTAAAATGTTTTATATACTCCTGTAAATTATAATTCGTCACCTGTGGCAATATTGCATAATATTTCCCAAGATCGTAAGTCGAAAAAGAATCAGACGAGGTAATCATTTCCTCATGGATTTTTTCTCCGGGACGAATTCCAACAATTTCCTGTTTACATTCAGGGCCAATGGCAGTGGCAACATCGGTAATTTTATAGGATGGGATTTTCGGAACAAATATTTCGCCTCCCCAAGCAGTTTCCATTGCATGAAATATAAGATCAACCCCTTCTTGCAAAGAAATATTAAACCGCGTCATATTCGGGTCGGTAATAGGCAATACCTTATCTTTTTTCTTTTTAATAAAAAATGGAATTACTGAACCTGTCGATCCCATGACGTTTCCATAACGCACAACTGAAAGTTTAATATTTTGTTTGCCTTTGATATTATTGGCTGCAACAAATAATTTATCCGAACATAATTTGGTTGCTCCGTATAGATTTATCGGGGCTGCTGCTTTATCAGTAGATAATGCAACAACATTTTTTACATCGGTTTCCAGTGCTGCATTTATAACATTTTCGGCTCCAAGAACATTTGTTTTAACACATTCCATTGGATTATATTCAGCTATTGGAACATGCTTCATTGCAGCAGCATGTATTACATAATCCACACCTTTAAATGCTTTTTTTAACCTATCAGCGTCACGTACATCCCCAATAAAATACCTAATTGCAGGATATTTATTTTGCGGATACTCCTGAGCCATTTCAAATTGTTTTTGCTCATCACGTGAATAAATAACAAGGCGTTTTACCCGGGGGAACTTTTTAAAAATATTTTTGGTAATATGTTTCCCCAGCGATCCTGTACCACCAGTAATTAAAATTGATTTATCATTCAAATCCAGCATTTTATTCCTTTTTAATAGAACTCAAAAATAAGCAGATTTTACGGAATAAACAAAGATTTATGTATCCAAAAGGGTACAAATGATCTTTGTTTTTTGAGTTTTCATTTAATAGTGATTAACTCACCCATTCTATGATACTTTGATTGCATTTTTCAATAATTTTAATCAATTAATCAGGAGAATGAGACGAATCGTTTATCCCGAAGGAATTAGAATTTGGACACAGGTTATTTTATTTCCTTACGTTCAAATGCATCAATGCAACTTTTGTGTGATGAGTTATACACTTTTGTTTTTCTATAAATAGCATAATCATTAAGTATATAATAACTCTGGAATACCTTATAAAGGGAAAGAAAAAAATCAGAAACAGTTACTTCCTTTTTAAAAACAATTTCGGGCGGGACAGAGCCAGTCTTTGTTTTGTCATAAAAATGATCATTGGCTATCGCAATTCTATTGTTTTCCGACACCGCAAACTGCTCATGCCAGGAATGATCCGCACCAAAAATATAGATATCCCTGAAACCTCTATTAATACTTAAAAACGTGGATGCGCTCAACACATTCTGACATTGGGGCATTCCTATACCATGTTTAAAAACAGGAAATTTAAACCAATTATACCCCTCAACAACAATGTGATTAAAGAAACATATTCGAATGAAAGTATTTTTTTTTAAAATAGAATTAACCAAATACGAATTTCGAGCGTATGTCGGAAGGTAAATGTTAATAGGCCAATTAATGGTTTTCAATATTTCAAAAGTAAGTTTTACATCATCCCTGTCATACTTTTCATTATCAAACAAAAAGTAATATCCATCAAGCAAAACGTAATCATCAGGTTTAAGTATTTGAAAATATTCGGATTGAGCAAAATTGTTTACACATAAAATATCACATTTTTTTATAAAATCTAAATGATTTTTAAATGAGTCAGTTAAAGAAGGACCATTTCCTAAAATTGCACAACTTTCTTTTATTGCTTTAGGTAATTTTTTATTTATCCTATAGAGAAAGGCTATTTTTAGAATCGAAATAAAACTACTTATAAATAAGTTTATTCCGGAACTAAAGGCCTTGTATATTTTTTCTAATGCTGCCATTGACACCAAATGTATGTAATATTTTGAGTATTTGATAAAAACTACCCGTGTAAAAAGTTTACTATAGGACAGTATTAACTTTTGCTTAGTAGAACCAATTTGAACTATTCGTTATTTCCCATTTATTATTGCTTACAAAATGTTTAGACTATTTCAACCCCTGGCACTCTTCTGAAGAAATTGTTTTGCAATAAACACATAGACTTCTGCAATTTGTGCCTAAACTTTTATAGTTTTGTGTTTACTTAAAAAAATCTATGATTTTGCAGCAATTATTCTTTTAAAATAACCACAGATGAAAAAAGCACTTAGATTTTTAAAAAAAATATGGATTTTAAACTTTACACGAAGAATTTATTACGCCAGTAAAGTCTATAATAAAAAATACTGGCAAATTTTGAAATGGGGAATTACATCACGAGAAGATACGAATTTTACATATAATTTGACTCCGGTAAACCTTCGATATTTGGCCAATACAATTTCGAATGTCACAGGAGTAGACTATTCGATAATATTAAATTATATAAATGAAGTAGAAACTGATACTATTTTGAAGGAAACAATATTAACAGCAATCAAAAACTCTTCCTTAAAAAAAATTGCTGACACAGAGGTGCGATACGGAAAAAGGCTTGGCTGGTATGCTTTTGCAAGAGTTATAAAACCAAAAATAATTATCGAAACAGGTATAGATAAAGGATTAGGTTCAATTATAATGTGTTCTGCACTTATTAGAAACAAGGAAGAAGGATATCCTGGTAAATATTACGGAACTGATATTAACCCCGAGGCCGGGTATTTATTGAGCGGCAAATACAAAGAAGTTGGTGAGATATTATTCGGTGATTCTATAAAAAGTTTATCTGCGTTTACTGAGAATATTGATTTGTTTATAAGTGATAGTGACCACTCAGCTGAATATGAATACCAAGAGTATTTGACTATAAAAAAATTAATGACTGAAAAAACTATTATTTTGGGTGATAATTCCCATATTACAGATAAACTAGCAATTTTCTCAAATGAAACGAATAGAAATTTTCTTTTCTTCAATGAAGAACCTTTAAATCATTGGTATCCTGGTGGTGGTATGGGTATATCTTTCCATAAAAAAAAAACCTAATTTCATTTCCTTAACAAATAATATACATAAGAAGGACCAATCCTTTGCAATTTATTTTTGGGATGATATACTATATTTTTTGAAAATATTGATGATAATATTGAATCAAACTTTAAGTATAAAGAATAGGAATAAATCGGTTTTTTTAATAAAAATTGAAATCTGCGTTGAAAAAAATAAGTCATACAAAACCCTAATTTTTTATTAATAACTTTAAATTTTAAGTCACCGATTACCTGATCGAATATTTGCAATGGTATTCCTCTTTCTCTTTTTGTTAAACCAGGCCTTGGTTCATTCCAATTACCCATTGAGTTAATAGGTTCTCTAAGTAATAAATATCCTCCAGGTTTCAAACATCTATAAACTTCACTCAATACAAATGAAACATTTGGAATATGATGTAACACACTAAAACAGGTAATCATATCAAACGTGTTATCTTCAAAATCCAGTTTGCCATTAATATTTGGTTTGGAATATTTAGGTATAACTGCACCAAGTTTTTTTGAAACTAATTGATCGGAAGGCTCAATGATATATAAATTTTTAATTTGGTCGATAAGCGGCAAAAACTCATGCCCATAAGCAGAACCAATTCCTAATACATTTGTAAGTTCTATATTTTCAGGAAGATAGTTTAAAAAATAAATTTTATCAAGCGCTTTATATTCATAAAAATATTTTGCTGAGTCGTTGGCACCTAAATTAGCATACCCTTCTTTTTCATCCTCGTACCACGCATTTATTTGCTCCAAAGTAAAATCATCGCCATACAATAATTTACCTGATAGATATTGATCCATTTCACCCATTCTAAATACAATGTTATTATTAGTTCATTTTAGTACTCACAAAGCTAATCAATAATATTTTATAATTTTAATGAAGGCCAAAAATCGCAAAACTTTATAAATTATTAAGATATTGATGTAACAGAGCTTTATATAAAAATCACCATCTGAAACTATTTTACAATCAAAATACAATACATTTTTTTTTTCAACTTTTGTTTCCGACTTTTGAGTTCATTATCATAAACAAAAGAATTTTTTTACGATTATTTAATTTTGATTTTAGTATGAAAATTTTATTGATTAATACCAATTATGGAGGAGGAGCAGCCATAGCTTGTAGAAGGCTGCATGTGGCATTGTTGGCAAATGGGTTTGATTCCAGTTTATTAGTATTAGAGAAAATTAATTCTCCAAAAGAGAAAAATGTATTTTCAATTCAAGAAATTATTTCAAAAGAAAAAGGATTTTTTTATTTTAGTTTATTAAAATTTGCAAACCAATTTTTAAATAAACTGCCCACACTATTTAATAAGAAAGCATACATAAATGGTCCTTCTTCACTTTTTCGTATTGATAAACTTAGCATTTATAAAGCGGCTGATATTATTCATTTGCATTGGACACCTAAAATAATTTCATACAAGCATATTTTTGCTGATAAACAGAAAAATATTTTCTGGACCTTGCATGACATGAACCCCTTTACTGGGGGGAACCATTACACAACAGATTTGGATTATAATCCTTATAAAAAATTGCTCCAACGAAATATTGAGAAAAAGAAAAAGTATTTAAAAGATACTAATCTTACTGTTATTACTCCCTCCGTTTGGTTAGGCAAATTGGCAAAGGATAGTGAAGTTTTTAAAGATTTTGAAGTGAAGGTGATCCCAAATTGTATCAATACAACTATTTTTAAACCCATTAATAAAACGGATGCACGCAAAAAACTCAATCTTGACAAAATAAATAAAAAATTTATTTTGTTTGTTGCAGAAAATCCGAACGATAAAAGGAAAGGAATGCACCTTCTTTTTTCGGCTTTGAATCAGATAAAAAACAAATCCAAAATCTGTGTATTAATAATAGGAAAAAAAGTAGAAAATGTTGACTTCGATTTTCAGGTATTACAACTTGGTTTCATTAACAATGATGCAGATATTGTAAATTGCTACAATGCTGCCGACTTTTTTGTGATACCTTCCATTGAAGATAATTTGCCGAATACAGTTTTGGAATCTTTAGCTTGCGGCACTCCCGTTCTGGGATATAATATTGGAGGGATTCCGGATATGATAATTAATGGTAGATCCGGCTTGTTGGCTGATCCGAATAATCAAAAGGAGTTTATTCAAAATATTGAAACATTTATTGATTTGGATGATTACACCTCATTTTCAATGAATGGAAGAGCTATTATTGAAGAAAAATTCTCTGAAGAAACAGTTATAAATCAAATAATCCGTTTGTTCAATACACGCTATTCAATATAAATTGTGGATTTTTTTTTAACATCGTAAAAAAAGACAAAAAACTGAATGTATTCGGCCAAAGAAAGATAAATTACCAGCCGCTTTATTTGCAATCCCTCACCGAAACCGTTTTACTCATCGTATCATAAATATCAACAAGAGTATCGTGTAGATTCCATTTGTATTCCCAATCAGGATAATCTTTTTGGAATTTTGATACATCGCTTATATACCAAATATGATCACCGCTGCGAGCCTGTTCACTGTATGTTCGGCTTAACTTTTTACCACTGATCTTTTCACACAATTCAATTGCCTCTATCATGGAACAATTGGCAAATCGTCCGCCACCTGCATTATAAGCCTCACCCTTCTTCGGATTTTGATAAAAATGCCAAAACATATTTACCAAATCAGAACTGTGAATATTGTCACGAACTTGCTTTCCTTTATAACCAAAAATGGTGTATTGATTTCCTGTTAGTGTGCATTTCATCAGGTAGGAAAGAAAACCATGAAGCTGTGCTCCGCTATGATTCGGCCCCGTAAGGCATCCTCCCCGAAAAACACCAACACTCATGTCAAAATATTTCCCATACTCCTGAGCCATCACGTCTGCCGCTACTTTCGATGCACCGAAAACAGAATGTTTTGTATGGTCAATACTCATTTGCTCATCAATGCCATTTTTAAAATACGCATGATCTTCTGCAATTTCCCAACGCGTTTCTTTTTCGATCAAGGGCAAAAAATTGGGGTTATCGCCATACACTTTGTTCGTAGAAGTAAAAATAAAAACAGCTTTATTGCAGTATTTACGGGTAAGTTCAAGCACATGAAGCGTACCTGTTGCATTTACACCAAAATCAGTGATTGGCTCTTTTGCAGCCCAGTCGTGACTTGGCTGAGCAGCAGTATGCACAATCAGGCGAATATCATTACCATATTTGTTAAATATTTTTTCGAGTTCAGTCAAATTACGGATATCAATATTGTGATGCTCATAGTTCGGTATACTTTCTTTGATCCTATTCACATTCCAGTTGGTAGAGGCTTCTTTACCAAAAAAATAACTACGCATATCGTTATCAATGCCGATTATTTTATCAAATTGTTTTGAGAAAAACGATACTGCTTCACTACCAATTAGCCCGCCTGAACCTGTTATAATTGCTATATTCATTTGAATTCGAATAGATTTTGATATGTAAATATAATTATTAAATCAGTAAAATCAGTTATTTTACTTCGCCCAAGTGGCAATAGTAGCATAACTTTCCTGTATCAGGTTAGTAAGTTCATTAGATATCCTGTATGCATTACTTTTTTTAATTTTTATTTCTGTCCAATTTAGCGAGGATACTACTTTTTGAACATTTTGCTTTAAATTTATATCCGCTCCAACAAACCAACCTGCATCCTGAAGTAAAACCCAATTATCACTCTCTTTATTACCACAAAATAAAATGGTGGCACCTGAACAGATACTGCTCACAGCCTTTGAAGGTACGGCAACATGTGTCCAGGAGTTCACTAACGTTACCAAATGAACATCAATATGGTGTAACTCATTTCTTGGAACATTTGATAATATGGTTATTCCTGGTTTATTTTTAGCATAATCTTTCAGCTGCTCTGCTTTGGTTCCATATACAGCTAAAACAAAATGCTGCGTTTCCGGATCAATTGAATTCATCACTTCTTTTATAAAATCTGCAGAGTGCGGACTACCACAATTTCCACAGTAGCCCAAGTAAATTTTATCCGGATAAATTTTCCAGGCTGGGGTAGTCTGAATTTTATTTTGATCTAAAAAAACGCCACATGGCAGAATCACATGTTCAATTTCTTTATTATATTTTTTGTCCAGAACTTTTTTTTGTTGAGGCCCCAGTGCAATGATTTTTTGGGGAGCATTTTTATAGGTTTGCTTCAATGCAAATTTGTATAAAAAATTTGTCGGACTTATTTCATTCGATGCAGCAAAACCTTCCGGAAATAAATCCATGCTCCAGAGTATCCATTCACGTTTTTTTTTACCTAAAATTTTTGAAGCCCACATTGGAAGCATTGGTGGACTTGTCATTACAATGATAGGGCCATTGTTGAGTTTTGCGGCTTTTCGAATTAGGTTGTAGCCATCCATAAAACCACTCAGGTAACTTAAATATTTGTTTTTGCCTTCGTAAATGGTTTTTATTGGATGTACATTTCCAACAGGTTCTCTTTTATTACCGCCCCCTTCATATTTGCGGTCGATATGAATAATGCTAACTTCTATTTTATGTTTTTCAATTAAATAATTTGCTAAATCCCAGGCATTTTCTCCCGTAATATTCATATTAGGAGGATAATGCCGGTTAACAATTGTTATTTTCTTAGCTTGCATAAAATAGATAAAACAAATCCTAATATTTAGAGTGTATAGTATAATTGAAACAGTTTATACCTTTGGTATTCACAATATACCAGTAATAGAAAATGTCTGGAAACACAAAGTTAATTAAAAGTTTTAAAACTATTAGTTTCTAGCTTATCTTTGACAATTCAGCTAAAACCCCAATCCTTTAAAAGCTTGAGCTCAATAAAAAAACAAGGGATCCAAAATGTTATTATCACCTATGCAGGTGTAGTAATAGGTTTTGTGAGCCTATTGTTCATACAGCCTAATTTATTAAAGCCCGAAGAGCTGGGATTAACACGTATTTTAATTGCTGCCGCAAGTTTGATAGCAACCATTCTGCCTTTAGGATCGAGTAGCGTTACCACTAAATTTTTCCCTTATTTCCGTAACGAAGAAAAAAAACATCATGGTTATTTTGGCTTAATGTTGCTCTTTCCACTGATCGGAACAATTGTTTGCGGTGTTTTAGTTTTTACGTTCAAAAATGTGATCATCAGCCAATATATTCAACAATCATTTTTATTCACCCGTTTTTTTGATTTGCTTTTGCCTTTTGCAATTATTATCGGACTCAATATGACATTGAATGCCTACTGTGCTTCACTATTTAAAACCACGATCATTAGTTTTTTTGAAGGGATCTTTCCAAGGATATTATTTATCCTATTAATTATTATCTACTATTTAAAATGGATTGAATTGGTGCAGTTCATGAATTTGTTTGTACTGATCTATCTGTTGCAGGCCATTTCAATGATACTTTATATTTATGCCGTAGATAAACCTTCTTTAAAAATCGATTTCAGTTTTTTGAAATCGATAGGTGCGGGAAAGATGGCCAAATTCGGTTTGTTGTTAACTTTGGCAAGCTTCTCCTCCATAAGTTTAAAGCATTTGGATACCATAATGATCGGCAAATATTTGAGTCTGGATCATGTTGGTATTTTCGCGGTTTCCGCTTATATCGCAATGGTTATTGAAATACCGCTCTTATCGCTAGAACGTATCACCCATACTAAAGTGGCGCAAGCCTGGGCAAATAAAGATGTGTTGAGCATCCAAAAAATATATTATCAATCCGTTAAATATTTAATGCTTGGTGGGGGATTGTTAATGGTTGGTATTATTGCAAACATTCATGATCTTCTGGGCCTTTTACCTGAAGCATACCATCAAGGTGCCACAGTTGCTATAATTGCCTGTGTTGGAGGATTTTTAAATATCGCCACAGGTGTAAATACTTCCATACTTTTTACTTCGGATAAATATCTTTATGGAACTTATTTGTTATTTCTGTTATTAGTATTAGCTGTTATTTTAAATATTATTTTAATTCCGCTTTATGGAATTGAAGGTGCAGCATTGGCCACAGCGTTGTCGTCTGTAATTTACAATGCGTTGAAATATTTTATTATTCTCAAAAAAATTAAAATGCAACCCTATGATACATCAAGTTTAAAAATACTTTTTGTAATCGCTTTTTCATTTCTGCTGAGTTATTTTTTGCCTTCATTGAATAATGCAATAATTTCCATGATCATGAAATCGGCTGTTATTATTGCTGTTTATGCCGGGTTGACTTATCTATTGAAAATTGTACCTGAGTTTCATAAATATATCAAGCTGAAGTAATAAAAGCGGAGGTTGCACCTTTACCAAAATGCTACTGCCATTATAGTGTCGGCTTCACATGGTATGTTAATGTTAATCCCTCCTCCTTTGGAAGGTCAGTTGATGCTTCCCTTTCAAATAAAAATAAGGTGTAAAAAAGAAAGGCTCCGAAAAAATTCGGAGCCTTTCTTTTTTTATGCTTTTGCTTCTGCAGCGGCAATTTTCTTTTTGATGCCTTCGGTTGTAATAGAACCCGGTCTCTCGATCGGATGACGTAATGCACGATCCCAAATCAATGAAGACAATACGCCTAATGAACGGGATACACCAAACAATACCGTATAAAAATCATGTTCCACCATACCATAATGCGTTAACAATACACCTGAATGTGCATCTACATTTGGCCAAGGATTTTTTATTTTACCAGTGCCTTCAAGGATCTGAGGAGCTACTTTATAAACCATTTGCACAATTTCGCAAAGATCATCTTTTCCTTTTGGCTTGATATAACGATTATAAAAATCCTGCTGAGCTGTAAAGCGTGGGTCGGTTTTACGCAATACCGCGTGTCCGTATCCAGGAACAACTTTACCTTCGGCAAGCGTTTTCTTAATATAATCTTCAATTTGTTTTTCGGTTGGTAAACCACCACCCAATTCTTTACGTAATTCAAGTATCCAACTTAGTACTTCTTGATTTGCAAGGCCATGTAAAGGACCTGCAAGTCCAGCCATACCGGCTGCAAAAGCAAAATAAGGATCGCTCAATGCAGAGCCAACAAGGTGCGTAGCATGGGCCGAAACATTTCCTCCTTCGTGGTCAACGTGAATGGTCATATACAAACGCATTAAACGTTTCATATCAAACTCTTCGTAACCAAGCATGTGTGCAAGGTTTGCTGCCCAATCTAATTTCGGATCCGGTTCAATGTGAACACCATTTTTGTATTTTCTACGGTAGATATAAGCTGCAATACGTGGTAAACGGGCAATCAGATTCATTGAATCTTCATACACATAATCCCAATAATCTCTTTTGTTAACACCTTTTTTATAAGCCGCAGCAAATAACGACTCCGTTTGCATTGCCATAATTGCAATTACAAATTGTGTCATCGGGTGAGTAGATGCCGGAAGTTCATCCAGCACATCAAATACATGCTTTGGAACGATAGCTCTGCGAGCCCATGTATTACCAATTTGCAATACTTCTTCCTGCGTTGGAAGTTCACCTAAAAGCATCAGATAAAATATACCTTCTGGCAATGGTTCAGTACCACCCGGAGCCTTCGGAAGTTTTTCACGTAATTCAGGAATAGTAAAACCTCTGAAACGGATACCCTCTTCAGGATCCAGTTTTGATGTTTCGGTAACCATACCGATCATACCCTTCATACCTTGGTATACTTGAGCCACGGTGTATTCCCCGAGTTTAAAATCGCCTTTTTCTTTGATAAGCGTTTTAACTTCTGCGGCTATTGGTCCTGCTTTTGCAGCAAATCTTTCTTTTAATGAATCCATAGTAGTGTCGATGTAAGTAATAACGTTTTATTCAGTTTTTCCGAAAGATAAAAGGATTTTATCAGATTAAAAAGCAATATGACAAAATACTTTGATTATATGATAACTTGCCTATTTGATAACCGGTATAGAGTTAAATTAGCACCTTTACCTACTACCTGTTTTTAACGAATTTAAGCTCTTTACCCAAATAACGGGCAGTTTCTCCTAATTGTTCTTCAATACGCAGCAATTGATTGTATTTAGCCACACGATCCGAACGGGAAGCAGAACCCGTTTTAATTTGTCCGCAACTCAAAGCAACCGCAAGATCAGCAATCGTTGTATCCTCTGTTTCGCCCGAACGGTGACTCATTACAGATGTATACGAATTATTTTGAGCCAACTGTACAGCATTAATAGTCTCCGTTAAAGTACCGATCTGATTTACTTTTACAAGGATAGAATTAGCAATATTCTTATCGATCCCTTGCTGTAAACGGTTTACATTGGTTACAAACAGGTCATCCCCCACAAGCTGGATCTTTTTTCCAATTTTATCGCTTAATAATTTCCAGCCAGTCCAATCATCTTCGGCCAAACCATCTTCAATTGAAAGAATAGGATATTTTTTTGCCCAATCAGCCCAATAATCAACCATTTGAGTAGGAGTTAATTTATCCCCACTCGATTTTTTGAAATGATATACATTCTCTTTTTCAATGTAGAATTCTGATGCAGCAGCATCCATGGCAATAAACATATCTTCACCTGGTTTATAACCTGCTTTTTCTATGGCCCTTAAAACGGATTCAATGGCCTCTTCATTTGATTTTAAATTGGGAGCAAAACCGCCTTCATCACCTACGTTGGTTGAATAACCTTTATCTTTCAATACTTTTTTAAGATGGTGAAACACTTCTGTTCCCATCCGGATCGCATCAGAAAAATTAGTTGCACCAACCGGCATGATCATAAATTCCTGGAAATCGATGCTGTTATCGGCATGTGAACCACCGTTAATAATGTTCATCATTGGTATTGGCAATAAATTTGCATTTACACCTCCTACATAACGGTACAAAGGTTGACTTGCTGTTTCTGCAGCAGCTCTGGCACAAGCCAATGAAACACCTAAAATAGCGTTTGCACCCAAGTTCCCTTTATTATCAGTACCATCAAGAGCAATCATTTTTTGATCGATCATATTTTGATCAAAAATATAGGTACCATGCAACTCTTCCCTGATAACAGTATTTACGTTACTTATCGCTTTTAAAACACCTTTGCCAAGATAAAAACCTTGGTCATCATCACGTAACTCCACAGCTTCGTGGATACCTGTGGATGCTCCCGAGGGAACAGCTGCACGGCCCAGAATACCTGAATCGGTGATTACATCTACTTCAACTGTTGGATTACCACGTGAATCCAGTATTTGACGAGCTTGAATACTTGCTATAAATCCCATAATTTAGTTGATTAGTTATTTACAATTAAAATAGGATTCAAAAGTAGAAATAAAACCGATTTCATTCCTAGATTTTTACCAAATTTTATAATTCTATAAAACCCGAACCTCTACTTTCAATGAATTTGTATATTCGTGCCATGGTACTAAATTATATCTGGATCGCATTTTTTGTCATTGCTTTTGTTGTAGCACTTTTAAAGCTTATTGTTACAGGTGATACCGAAGTTTTTAAAACAATAATTGATGCAACATTTAGCTCATCCAAAATGGCAGTAATGGATATTTCATTACCCTTAGTTGGTGTAATGACGCTATGGTTGGGCCTCATGAACATTGGCGAAAAGGCAGGTGCTATTAATTTTTTATCACGTATTGTTGGACCTTTTTTCAATAAATTATTCCCTGAAATCCCGAAAAATCATCCCGCAAACGGACAAATAATGATGAACTTTTCAGCAAACATGCTGGGGCTTGATAATGCTGCAACACCGCTTGGACTAAAAGCAATGAATGGCATGCAGGAACTCAATCCGAATAAAGATACCGCATCCAATGCGCAAATTATGTTTTTGGTTTTGAATACTTCGGGCTTAACTATTATACCTGTTACCATTCTTGCACAGCGCGCCATACTTGGTGCTGCCGATCCTTCAGATGTGTTCATACCAATTTTAATTGCAACCTATTTTTCCACAATAACTGGATTGATAGCAGTTTCAATATGGCAAAAAATTAATTTATTCAATCGGATTGTGATGACCTGGCTGTTGGGCATCAGTGCTGCCATTGGAGGTATTATATGGTACTTTAGCACATTGGAGCAGGCACAAATCGCAACAATATCTAAAGTAAGTGCCAATGTAATTTTGCTGACAATTATTGTTTCTTTTATACTTGGTGCTTTACGAAAGAAAGCAAATGTATATGATACTTTTATTGAGGGTGCAAAAAGCGGATTTGAAACTGCAATAAAAGTTATTCCTTATTTAGTTGCCATGTTAGTAGGTGTTGCGGTATTCCGTGCTTCAGGAGCTATGGACTATTTAGTGAATGGAATTGCATATTTTTTCAGTGTTTTGAATATGAATACTGATTTTGTGGGAGCCCTACCTACCGCATTGATGAAGCCATTGAGCGGCAGTGGTGCTAAAGCAATGATGATAGAAGCAATGCAAACCCACGGGCCGGATTCATTTGTTGGAAGACTGAGTTGTGTATTTCAGGGTGCTGCGGATACTACCTTTTATATTGTTGCATTATACTTCGGTTCGGTAGGAATAAAGAAAACCCGTTATGCTGTAACGGCAGGTTTAATAGCAGATTTAGCCGGGGTGATTGCAGCTATTTATATTTCGTATTTGTTCTTTCATTGATAGTATTGCGAAGCTATTTATAGAAATAAAAGAGCCTTCAATACCATTACAAATAATTAATTTAAATTCAACTACTTCTTGCTATCCCGCATATAGAGCAGCTGTCCGGCAACAGGTTCCTCCCACTCCCTCATATTATTTTTTTTATAGAGTAGCCTTAATTTTATACCATAAAATTGAGAAATAGATTTCATGGTTTCGCCCATTTTCACAATGTGATAATGCTCCTTTGCTTTTCTGAGTTTGGGTTGCAGGTATAATTTTTGTCCGGGAACTAACTTGTCATATTCTGATAGGTCATTAAATTTATAGAGTTGCCAAAGGTCTTTATCAGTTTCCATGGCTATGTTTTCAAATGTGTCGCTTGGCCTTACAATAATGTATTTAACAATTCCTAAACGTAAAATTTCGTGCGCCTCTATTTTTTCAACAGCAACTATAGTCACCTTCTCTGTTACCGGAACGGGGGGCGCAGAGTGCACCTTCTTTGTTGTCTCGCTTTTTATATTTTTTGATTGTTTCTTTGTTAGATCGCCTTTCGCCTTTTTTGAGGATTGTCCGGTCAAATCATATTTAAACAATTCATGTGTTTCAATTAGATCTAACAATCGTTTTGCATACTCTGGATCCGTAGCATAACCTGCCTCCTTCAACCCTTTTGCCCATGCTCTATAATCAGTATGGTTAAGTTCGAAAAGTTGTGAATAACGTGCGCGGGACTTCAAAAACAAAGAATGATCTGTATAGGAATCAAGCACTGTGGGATATTTCCTGAAACATTCATTTTCTGCATCATCGCTTTTTATAAACGTAGGCCCCTCCCATTCATCATGGCATTTAATGCCAAAATGATTATTGGCCAAAACCGCCAGATCGCTGGTTCCATTGCCACTTTCAAGCATCCCCTGAGCCAGTATTATACTCGCAGGGATATTATACAACAACATCTCTTTTATAGCATCCTCTTTAAAATTCTGGACATACAGTTGCGCTGTCCCTCCCGATTCAACATTTCCGGCATAGACAGGCAGTTGTAAAACTGTTAAAAATAAACCTATTCTAAAATAGTGAAGCATCTATTCAAAAGTAATTATAAAAACTAAATGATAAAACAATTGATTTTAATTCCTAACAACGCATTATTAAATTGGGTCTGATAAAAATTTCATCCCCGCATTACCTTGCAAACCACCGGTATGGACTGCAACAATTGTTTCTCCCTTTTTAAAAAATCCTTTTCCTATCAGATCATAAATTCCAAACATCATTTTACCGGTGTATATAAAATCAAGAGGAATATGATTTGTTTGTTCAAACCAATTAATAAATTCGGTTAGTTCAGATTTATTTTTTGCATATCCCCCAAAATGGTAATTTTCATCAATACTCCAGTTATTTTGAATAATTGTAGAAACAGTATCATTTTCAGATCCAACGATACCATTAACTTTAGCGCTAATTGGTTCTTTTTTCAACCACTCCTCCACTTCATTTTTAATATATCCTTCTGCTTTTAAGATCTGGAATCCAATCGCTTTTTGATTATTTTTTAATGAAAGAGCAATACCGGCAATTGTTGCCCCCGTTCCGCAAGCGCTGCAAATATAATCAAAATCAGTATTTATATGTTCTGTAATTTCTTTACAACCCAATACACCAAGCTCATTTGAACCGCCTTCCGGTATGAAGTGAAATTTTTCTTGTGAAAATTGTTGATTCACATGGTCATATAATTCTTTTTTATTCCGATAAAGGATCCTTGAAACATAATGCAGTTCCATTCCACATTCAGCAGCAAATTGCAAGGTTCGATTTAATTCCGGATATGCTTCACCGCGGATAATTCCAATGGTTTTAAATCCATACTCTTTGCCGGCAGCAGCAGTTGCAGAAATATGGTTCGAAAAAGCACCTCCAAAAGTGAGTAGTGTTTTTATTCCTTTTTTTTCAGCATCAAACAGATTATACTTGAGTTTAAACAACTTGTTCCCGCTAATATGAGGATGAAGTAGATCGGTACGCAAAATAAATAAACGAATACCATGATTCTTTGTTACAGCATCATTTATAGCTTGTAGCGGAATATTCATTGGTTCAAACTGCATACCACAAAATTAGTTAATTTTGTAACCAATGGAAGAATTTTCACATCGTAAAAACTTAGAGCCGGATGATTTTTATTACAGTCCGGAAGGCTACATTGTTTTTACCGAAAAATTTTTATTAAAACGTGGATATTGTTGCCAAAATGGCTGCAAACATTGCCCCTATGGTTTTGACAAAAACAAAGGAAGAATTGATAAAAAGAAATGATGTGCAGATGTGCTAAGGTACGATGTGCTGATGATCTGTAAGTTTATTTTACTATCTACTAATTGTTCAATAACCAATAAACCAACGAACTATTGAACCAATGAACTAATAACATGACCAACGAAGAATTCAGAAAACAAATTTCACAAGGCATACCTTCGGACCTACCACCAATAAAGCCATTGGATACCTTATTAAATCATGCACCAAAACGAAAGGACATTTTAAGTGCGGAAGAAAAAAAACTGGCAATACGTAATGCTTTACGCTATTTCGACAAAAAACATCACCCTGTTTTATCAAAAGAATTTGCTCAGGAATTAATAAATTACGGCCGCATTTATATGTACCGCTTTCGCCCCGATTACGCAATCCATTCACGCCCTATAACTGATTATCCGCATCAGTCAAAACAAGCAGCAGCCATAATGCTCATGCTTCAAAATAATTTAGATTATGCCGTTGCACAGCATCCACACGAGTTAATTACATATGGTGGTAATGGGTCTGTGTTTCAAAACTGGGCGCAGTACTTATTAACGATGAAGTATCTGGCTGAAATGACCGATGAACAAACGTTAACATTATATTCCGGTCACCCGATGGGATTGTTCCCTTCACATAAAGATGCACCACGGGTAGTTGTTACAAATGGCATGATGATCCCAAATTACAGTAAACCCGATGATCTCGAAAAATTTAATGCGTTGGGCGTAACTCAATATGGTCAAATGACTGCCGGTTCATTCATGTATATTGGTCCACAAGGAATTGTACATGGCACTACTATTACTTTATTAAACGCTGGAAGAAAATTTGCCGGAGGCGAAAAAGATGGTTTAGCAGGGAAAATATTTGTAAGCGCAGGCTTAGGAGGCATGAGTGGCGCTCAGCCAAAAGCCGCTGTTATCGCTGGTGCCATTGCAGTAATTGCCGAAGTAAACCCTAAAGCCACGCAAACACGCTATTCACAGGGCTGGGTAGATGAAGTATATGACGATCTTGATAATTTAATCGTTCGGATTGAAAAAGCTCGTGAGAATAAAGAAGCTGTATCATTGGCTTACCAAGGTAATATTGTTGATTTGTGGGAAAGGTTTGCGGAGAAAAATGTAAAAGTAGAATTAGGATCTGATCAAACATCATTACACAATCCCTGGGCTGGTGGTTACTATCCCGTGGGTATAACACTCGATGACGCCAATAAAATGATGGCGGACGATCCTGAACAATTTAAAAAAGAAGTTCAAAAAACATTGATACGTCATGTTGATGCGATAAATAAAATGACAAAAAATGGAATGTATTTTTTCGATTATGGAAATGCATTTTTGTTAGAAGCATCTCGCGCTGGTGCTGATATATTGAAACCGGATGGCAAATTTATATACCCTTCTTATGTACAGGATATTTTGGGCCCTATGTGCTTCGACTATGGTTTTGGTCCCTTCCGTTGGGTATGTTCCTCCTGTGATCCAAAAGATCTGGAAACTACAGATAAAATTGCAGCGGAAGTTTTGGAAGAAATTTTTAAAACTGCACCAGCCGAGATCAAACAACAATTGGAGGACAATATCCGTTGGATAAAGGCTGCACAAGGAAATAAAATGGTAGTAGGCTCACAGGCCCGTATTTTGTATGCAGATGCTGAAGGGCGTTTAAAAATTGCAGAAGCTTTTAATAGCGCAATTAAAGACGGAAGAATTTCAGCACCTGTTGTTCTTGGTCGTGATCATCATGATGTATCAGGTACTGATTCACCATACCGTGAAACATCCAATATATATGATGGCTCGAGCTTTACAGCAGATATGGCAGTTCAAAATTTTGTAGGGGATAGTTTTCGTGGAGCAACATGGATATCATTGCACAATGGTGGTGGTGTTGGTTGGGGAGAAGTGATCAATGGAGGTTTTGGTTTGGTTTTAGATGGAACCGATGATAGTGATAGAAGATTAAAGTCAATGCTATTCTGGGATGTGAACAACGGAATAGCCCGTAGAAGCTGGGCTCGAAACAATGGAGCGATTTTTGCAATTAAGCGTGAAATGGAACGTAAACCAAACTTAAAAGTAACCTTACCAAATTTAGTTGATGACGATTTATTGAACGATTTATTTTAACAGGCATCAAATTTATTGCTGATCAAAAAAATTAACAACATGAAAAAAACAATTCAACTCTCCATTGCAACAGCCCTATTCGGAGCATTATTTATAACATCTTGTAGCCCTACGGATGATCCAACTGCTACACCTGCCAATACCGATCCCCGTGAAAAATTTCATGGAAACTGGTCGGTTTCTGAAAACAGTAAGGATTATGGGACTTCTACATATAATTGTACCATCACCGATTCATCACAGGCATCCTACATTTTTATTGCCTATTTGTATGGCTTTAATAAGAAGGCGCATTCGATAGTAAATGGGAGTACTTTCTCAATCCCAACGCAAATTATTCAGGGAAATAGCCTTTCAGGAAATGGTGTACTGTCAAACGCGAATCAGATCAATTTAACATATTACGTTCAAACTACAGGGACGCATTATGATACAATTACAGCTGTTTTAACTAAATAACCGGTTACGGATAAACGAATAAAAAACGAATTTACGAAACTGCATTCTATTAAAGGCAGCGCATTATTTAGATAGGCTTAATTGACAAAGAGCATTTAATATAGGCTTGTTGAAGACATAATGCAGTGTGTTTTAGAAAACACTTTTAAAAACGATAATGAATTCGTATTGTTAAAAGTAGCAAACTTAGATTCGTAAATTCGTATAGATTCGCTATTAGTAACCTTACTCCACGTATGTAGGCGTATTACACGTTTCTTTTCTACCACCAAATTCATATTTCAAACCAACGCGAAGTTCAATATTTTTATTTCTAACACTTAATCCGGTACGTTTGTATGCAGGCATTATTATATCCGGATTATAGAAAGCTTCCGTAAAAAATTTAATATTACTGTAACTTACAAATTCAACACCAAGGCCCCCTGCAGCACTTACATGTAAAGGAAGGAACTTCCCCGTAATTACCGGAGAAGTGGTTCCCTGAGTTAAATTATATTCGAGGCGCGGACCCACCAAAATATATGGAATGATGCGATCCATTTCATATCGTAATTTCAAATAATTATTCCAGCAAATGTAATTTAGTTTGTTCGTGTAATTACCTTCCGGTTGCTTATCACGAGAGCCTTTTTGGTTGAATTGAATTTCACTTACCCATCTTGCATAATCTCCACTAAAAAACTCAAAAAATACACTGCCATTCCCTCCAAAAACATATTTCTTTTTAGAAATTGAAAGAGGATCAAAAAAATAAAATTTCTGATTCCCTGCAGATACACCAGCTGTAATACCAATGCTATTAAGGAATTGCGCTTTACTTTGCAAGGCAAATAAGAATATTACAATAAACAGGATCCCTTTTTTCATAATTTTTTTTTTAAAACTCACAAAGCCCGAAACTCAAACAGCTATTTAACGGATGACACTTAAAAAAATTATGCACTAGCTGCTTCCATTGCAGGATTAATCTTTTTAACCAAACCTTGTAACACTTTCCCTGGACCAAGTTCGGTAAATGAAGTAGCACCATCAGCTATCATTTGCTGGATAGTTTGTGTCCATCTAACAGGAGCAGTAAGCTGTGCGATCAAATTTTTCTGAATTTCAGCAGGATCAGAAACTGCGTTTGCTGTAACATTTTGATATATCGGACAAATAGGCTGACTGAAATTGGTCGCGTTAATTGCTGCTTCCAATTCGATGCGTGCCGGTTCCATTAACGGAGAATGAAAAGCACCACCAACAGGTAATACCAATGCACGTTTTGCACCTGCTGCTTTTAATTTTTCACAAGCGATATTTATTCCGTTAACAGTTCCTGAAATAACTAACTGCCCTGGGCTATTATAATTTGCAGGAACCACTACTTCACCACTTTGAGTAATTTCAGCACAAATAGCCTCAATGACTTTATCATCCAAATTTAAAATAGCCGCCATTGTAGAAGGATTCAATTCACATGCTTTTTGCATTGCCATAGCGCGTTTTGATACCAATACCAAGGCATCTTCAAACGACAACGTCTTATTCACCACTAAGGCTGAAAATTCACCTAAACTATGCCCTGCAACCATATCAGGCTTTAAACTTTCGCCTAATGTTTTTGCTAAAATCACTGAATGTAAAAATATAGCAGGTTGAGTAACTTTGGTTTGTTTTAACTCCTCATCAGTTCCATTGAACATAATGTCAGTGATCCTAAAACCAAGGATATCATTCGCCTTTTCAAATAATTCTTTCGCTAATGCTGATGTTTCGTATAATTCTTTACCCATCCCAACAAATTGGGAGCCTTGTCCCGGAAATATATATGCTTTCATTTTAAACTAGTTTATGATTAATAAGATCAATATTAGTAAAAATAAAAAGAGTCCCGATAGCTACCGGGACTCTTTTATTCACAATTACTTGGTGATTATTTTTTGTCGCCAAATAAGCGAAGTAACATTAAAAACAGATTGATGAAATCCATGTATAAATTTAATGCTCCCATAATAACTAATTTACCTGCTGCAGCAGTTCCTAACTCAACACCTGCACCAATATTTTTTAATTTCTGAACATCATAAGCTGTAAGTCCTGTAAATACAAGTACACCCACAAAACTGATGATGTAATCCATGGTACCGCTATGCATAAACATGTTGATTAAGCTGGCAATAACAATCCCTACAAGACCCATCATCATTATAGAACCGAATTTAGTAAGATCAGTTTTAGTTGTGTATCCAACTATCGACATTACACCAAACATTGCGGAAGCTGCAATGAATGTTGAGAAAATTGAACTCGCTGTATAGGCAAGGAAAATGAAACTTAAACTCATTCCCATTACTGCCGAAAACAATATGAATAAGAATAGTAAAATAGGATAAGAGATACGATTCATTCCAAATGTCATTATTAGTATAAATGCAAATGGAGCAAACATTACAACATATCCAAGAATTGTTAAACCACCTACCTCAGGATTGATCAGCATCGATATTAATTCCATGCTATTCCCAAAATAATAAGCCACAACAGAAGTAATCGCTAAGGCTGCAAACATCCAGGAGAAAACACTCGACATAAAAGTTTTTGATAATGCACTGGTTTCTTCCTTTGATTGAACGTAATTAAAATTATTAGTTTCCATAGTTTTTTTTGATTTGTATAATAAGGTACAAAGATAATACCATTAAGTAATTTATGCAAAAATGTCAGTTTTTTTTAGATTTTTTAACAATACACTAAATCAATGCAGTTTCGACCCTATTAAACTAATAAACTCAGTGCGGGTGGTATCCTTTAAAAATTCACCGGTAAAGGCAGAAGTTGTGGTTACTGAATTTTGTTTTTGAATCCCACGCATTTGCATGCACAAGTGCGAACATTCAATTACCACAGCCACACCAAGCGGTTTTAAGGTATCTTCTATACAATCTCGAATTTCTGTTGTTAAGCGTTCCTGAACCTGCAATCTCCGTGCAAAAGCATCTACAACACGTGGTATTTTACTTAATCCTACAATATAACCATTAGGAATATAGGCAATATGCGCCTTGCCAAAAAATGGCAGCAAATGATGCTCACACATTGAATAAACTTCAATATCTTTTACAATTACCATTTGTTTGTAATCTTCCTTGAACATAGCTGATCTTAAAATCTCTACAGGATTTAGATCATAACCATGCGTAAGAAACTGCATTGCTTTTGCAACACGTTCAGGAGTTTTCAAAAGCCCTTCACGATCAGGGTTTTCCCCAATCTGACTTAAAATAGTTTTATATTTTGATGCAATGCCATCAATTGATTTCAGGTTATACCTGTCAATTTTTTTATACCCTTCTACATCATCAAATTCATCGTGAGACATCCTAAAAAATTTAAATTTTGATTTATTGATTTATCATCCGAATTAAACAAATTCCTCCATATATCTGCCGGACAACTAATTGAAAAATTGCTTACTGCTTAATTGTCCAATTATTCCTATTCTTCTCCAAAATATTCCACGTAATTATTTTCAGTTTCGTACAGTTTAATACAGTGTAATTGGCAATCCAAGGCATTTACATGAGGCGTTAATACTTTCCAAATAGCAATGGCAACATTTTCTGTGGACGGCATCAGGTCTTTTAAAAAATCAACATCCATGTTCAAATTTTTGTGATCCAATTTGTCCGTAACATAGGTTCTGATAATAACACTCAGTTCTTTTAAATTAACCGAAAAACCAGTATCCTGATTTACTTTCCCTTTAACGGTAACGTATAAATTATAGTTGTGTCCGTGCCAATTCGGATTGGCGCATTTACCAAATACTTCGGTATTTTGCTCTTCGCTCCACTTAGGATTATATAACTTGTGGGCTGCATTAAAATGCTCTCTTCGTGTAATGTGAATCATTTTGCAAATATACTACGAATATTTTACGTTACGAATAATCGATTTTTCAAATACATTACAATTACAAAAAGTTAAAGAAAATTAAGTAATTTCATTGATAACCAGTAGAAATCTGTGTAAATCTGCGGAATCTGAGGGGAAAACATGTGTATATTTGCACAAATAAGTAAATTCAGAATTAATGAAAATATTAATTGTTGCAGCCACCCGCTTTGAAGTTCAACCATTACTAATTCAAATGGAATCGGTTCGGAATTTTGGGAGTACTTTGGTCAGTTGCAACTATAAAAAATTAGAAATTAATTTTTTAATTACCGGAGTTGGAATGGTGGCAACCGCTTATCATTTAGGAAAAAATTTAAGTAATGGATACGATTTAGCTTTAAATATTGGCATTTGCGGCAGTTTTAATCGCAATCTTGAAATAGGCTCTGTTGTTAATGTTTATGAAGATTGTTTTTCAGAATTAGGTGCCGAAGATGGAGATTCATTTTTGAGTTTGGAGGAATTGGAATTAACAGGAGTTTCAAAAATTACAAATTCCAAATTACAAATTCCAAATTCTATAATTGAATTGTTGCCGAAAGTAAACGGGATTACTGTAAATACGGTTCATGGAAATGAAAACAGTATAACAAAAGCTGTGCAAAAATTTCATCCAATTGTTGAAAGTATGGAAGGTGCCGCATTTATGTTTGCTTGTGAAAATGAAGGGTTACAATACACCCAAATACGTGCTGTATCAAATTATGTTGAACCAAGGAATAAAGAGATCTGGAATATCCCTTTAGCAATTGAAAATCTGAACACAAAAACTTTAGAAATATTGGATTCATTTTAACTCGTACTAAACAACAAATGTTATTAAGGTAAGAAGCCATCGCATATATTTCGACAACCTCAATATGACCTGCGCGCGGTCAGTCTAAGCTTGTCGAAGACTTTGGGCAGGGATTTTGTTAGAAATATTTCTTAAATAATGACATTGTCATAAAACCTCATTAATATTGTTTGAACTAATTATTAAATGCAACCAACAACCAACAACCTTGTCAGTTCGAGCGTAGTCGAGAACCAACAACCAACAACAATATCAATAGGTTTCAGCCCTTGCCCCAACGATTGTTTTATTTTTGATGCACTCATTCATAATAAAATTGACACCGAAGGTTTACAATTTGAAGTAATAATGGAGGATGTGGAATCCTTAAATCAAAAGGCCTTTAGAGCTGAATTGGATATTACTAAATTGAGTTTCAATGCATATCTATACTTAACAAAACCATATCAATTACTAAGTGCAGGAAGCGCATTAGGCAATAATTGCGGGCCTTTATTGATTTCGAATCCCGGATTTAAGATCTCGGATTTGAATAAAGCAACTATTGCCATACCTGGAAAATTCACAACAGCCAACTTTCTTTTATCCTTAGCTTTCCCGGATGCAAAAAATAAAACAGAAATGCTTTTTTCTGATATCGAAGATGCTGTGCTTAGCGGAAAGGCTGATGCAGGGTTGATCATTCACGAAAACCGTTTTACATACGAACAAAAAGGATTAAAAAAAATAATTGATCTTGGTGAATATTGGGAAACCTTAACAAAAGCTCCAATTCCATTGGGTGGAATCGTTATCAAACGAAATTTATCCAATGAGTTGAAACTTAAAGTAAATCGTGTATTGCGCAAAAGCATAGAGTATGCATTTGCAAACCCTAAATCTAGCCTTAACTTTGTAAAAGAACATGCACAAGAAATGAGCGAAGAAGTAATGTACAAACACATTGATCTGTATGTAAACAATTATTCGGTTGATTTAGGAATAGAAGGCAAACATGCAGTACAATTATTATTCGATAAAGGCCATGAATTGGGAATAATAGATAAAATTGAAGAAGAAATATTTTTATAAATTTATGAGTTTTGAAATGAGAACTTACAATTCTTAAATCTTGAATCTTGAATCTTAAATCTTGTAAATATGATCATAGTAACAGGCGCAGCAGGATTTATTGGTAGCTGTTTGGTAAGCAAATTAAATGAGGAGGGTTTTATAGATCTAATTCTTGTGGACGATTTTTCGGATTCAGAAAAAATGAAAAATCTGGATGGGAAAAAATATTCTCAAAAAATCCATCGTGATGAATTTATTCAATGGTTGCGGGATAATCAGCGACTTGTTCAATTTGTTTTTCATCTGGGCGCACGCACAGATACAACCGAGTTCAATAAAGAAATTTTTGACAAACTCAATCTGAATTATTCCAAAGACCTTTGGAAAGTATGTGTTGAATTTGGTTTGCCTCTGGTATATGCTTCTTCAGCTGCAACCTATGGTATGGGGGAATTGGGCTATGACGACAATGAAGAAACGATTGAAAAATTAAAACCATTAAACCCCTATGGTGATTCTAAAAATGATTTTGATAAATGGGCTTTGAAACAGGAGAAGAAACCCTATTTCTGGGTTGGTTTAAAATTCTTTAACGTATATGGGCCAAATGAATTTCACAAAGGTCGAATGGCATCCGTAATACTTCATGCATTTAATCAAATACAGGAAAAAGGATCGGTTAAATTATTCCGTTCCCATAACCCGGACTACAAAGATGGTGAGCAGTTGCGCGACTTCGTATATGTAAAAGATGTAGTGGAGGTTTGTTATTTTTTATTACATCATCGCAAAAATTCAGGCATTTATAATTTAGGATCCGGCAAAGCCCGTACATTCCTGGATCTGGTAAAAAACACTTTTTCGGCTCTGAATAAAGCACCCAATATTGAATTCATCGACACCCCTATTGATATTCGCGACAAGTATCAGTATTTTACCGAAGCAAATATGAATAAATTAAAGTCGATCGGTTATTCAAAACCGTTCTATACCCTGGAAGAGGGCGTAAAAGACTATGTTCAGAATTATTTGGTGGGAAAGAAATATTATTGATTTTATATTTAGAGCTTGGTTAAATTTTATTCAAAATTAATTCTATCATTACATTTAATTTCTAAATAATCTTTAAATCGGGATTAAGAACCACATTTATAGGCAACGTCATCCCGAACTTTTGTGAGGGATCTTGTTAGTTGTTTTAGCAATATCTTTCGTAAAAACAAGATCCCTCACAAAAGTTCGGGATGACACACCCGGAGGTAGTTTCGACAGAAACGACCTCCGGGTAGCGCATTCAATCACAAAATATGTAATTAAAATTTAAGCAGGATTTAATGCTTTCTTTAAATTTTTCCAAAATTTTATTATTTGTATTCATAAATAATAATCACTCCGGCCGCGCCAGCAGAACCGGCAGTTGCCGCTTGGTTAGTTCCTGAACTTATTGATCCGGGGCCAGAAGCACCACCACCATAAGCATTACCGGCAGAACCTGCTGCTACACCCTGAACAGCAGCCATTCCACTAATTGCTCCTCCACCAAAAATTGAATTTCCTCCTTGTCCACCGCATCCAATATACCTTGCAGAAAAGCCACCATCTCCAGCACCACCTCTTGCCATAAAGTCACCACCTATACCGACTACACCACCTGCTCCACCAGCGGCCACTGTTCCAATACCTGTTGATGATTCACCGGTTCCTCCAGAACCTCCTGGTGCTGTAATAGCGCCACCATTAAAAGAAGTTGCCCCCCCTGCACCTCCATTAGCACCTGTATTCGCCCCTGCTGTACCACCTGCACCAATAGTAAAAGAATACGTAGCCGCAGGGCTTACAATTAATTTTCTGGTGTATGCACCTCCTCCACCTCCTCCGGCTCCACAACCTTTGTCACTACTGCCACCGGTAGATACAATCCCACCACTTCCTCCACCACCGCCAACTAATTCTATAATTATTGCAGTAATACCAGCAGGCCTTGTATAGGTTGTCCCCGAAGTTAAAACCTGAACACTAACAGGGCCCGGCTGAGCCCAAACCGGGGTGCCTGCGCCAGTACTTTGTAAATATTGACCACTCGTACCAACAGGTGTTATGCCCATTGCAGAAGCCCCGGAATAGACCACCCCACCATTAACTGCTGCCAGATTAGCATTCGTTCCTCCATTAGCCAAAGGTAAAACACCGGAAACATCGGCAGCTAAGCTCACCGCGCCAAAAGAAGGATTCCCTGCGGCATTACCATGTAAAACAGTTGTTGTAGATCCTTGGTTTGCAAAATCGGCAGAAGCTAAGGTTGCAGCAGCTCCTGCAGTTACCAGACCTTTTGCATCATACGTAATTTTTGTATTTGATGCTCCGGCAATTGCAATATTAGGTGCGACATAGTCTGTTCCCGCTAAAGCAATGGATGGAATACCTGTACCTGCTGTATTTTTTAATATGCCAGTTGCCAATCCTGATAAAGAAGTACCGTTAATTTTTGAAACTGTTACTGCTCCAGTATTGGTAATAGTTGCATCTCCGCTCATTGGAACATCTGTTGGTACATTGCTTCCATTACCCACTAAAATATGAGCTACCGTTAAAGATGATACTGAGCCGGTTGCTCCAGTTGAACCTATACTTCCTGTATTACCTGTTGAACCAGTGCTTCCTGTTGAACCGGTAGAGCCAGTGCTTCCAGTATCTCCTGTTGCTCCTGTGCTTCCTGTGTTGCCTGTTGAGCCGGTACTTCCCGTATCACCTGTTGAGCCTGTATTTCCTGTGTCACCTGTTGAACCGGTACTTCCTGTATCTCCTGTTGAACCGGTGCTTCCTGTGTCACCAGTTGAACCGCTGCTTCCAGTGTCTCCTGTTGAACCTGTACTTCCTGTATCACCCGTTGAACCTGTGCTTCCTGTATCTCCGGTTGAACCAGTGCTGCCGGTATCTCCGGTTGAGCCGGTACTGCCGGTATCACCTGTTGAACCAGTACTTCCTGTGTCACCTGTTGAACCAGTACTACCTGTATCGCCTGTTGAGCCGGCACTTCCTGTATCTCCGGTAGAACCTATACTTCCTGTATCTCCAGTTGAACCAGTGCTTCCTGTGTCACCTGTTGAACCAGTACTGCCTGTATCACCAGTTGAGCCTGTACTTCCTGTATCACCAGTTGAGCCGGTGCTGCCTGTATCTCCAGTTGAACCGGTACTGCCGGTATCACCTGTGGAGCCGGTGCTGCCTGTATCTCCTGTTGAGCCGCTACTTCCTGTATCTCCGGTTGAGCCGGTACTTCCAGTATCGCCCGTTGAACCGATACTTCCTGTGTCTCCTGTTGAGCCTGTACTTCCTATGCCTCCTGTCGAACCTGTACTTCCTGTATCTCCTGTTGAGCCGCTACTTCCTGTATCACCTGTTGAGCCGGTACTTCCTGTGTCACCTGTAGAACCGATGCTTCCAGTATCTCCGGTTGAACCAGTGCTTCCTGTGTCACCTGTTGAGCCTGTGCTTCCTGTATCTCCTGTTGACCCCGCGCTTCCTGTATCTCCTGTGGATCCGGCACTTCCAGTGTCACCTATTGAACCAGTGCTTCCTGTACCTCCTCTTGAACCTGTACTTCCAGTGTCTCCGGTTGAGCCTGTACTTCCTGTGACACCTGTTGAACCAATTGTTCCATTTGTTCCATTTGCACCTGTTGTGCCTGTTGAACCATCAGTACCATTCGTTCCGTTAGTTCCGTTTGTTCCATTTGCACCTGTTGCGCCTGTTGAACCATCAGTGCCATTCGTTCCGTTGGTTCCATTTGCACCTGTTGAGCCTGTTGAACCATCAGTGCCATTCGTTCCATTCGTTCCGTTGGTTCCGTTGGTTCCGTTGGTTCCATTAGCACCTGTTGAGCCTGTTGAACCAGCAGTACCATTCGTTCCGTTAGTTCCGTTGGTTCCATTTGCACCTGTTGATCCATTGATTCCATTAGTTCCGTTTGTTCCATTGGTTCCGTTTGCACCTGTTGCACCAGTTGAACCATCAGTTCCGTTCGTTCCATTAGCTCCATTTGCACCTGTTGAACCATCTGTGCCATTCGTTCCGTTGGTTCCGTTGGTTCCGTTTGCACCTGTTGATCCAATAATTCCATTCGTTCCGTTTGTTCCATTAGTTCCATTTGCACCTGTTGCGCCCGTTGAACCATCTGTGCCATTCGTTCCGTTCGTTCCGTTTACACCTGTTGATCCATTGATTCCATTAGTTCCGTTTGTTCCATTAGTTCCATTTGCACCCGTTGTGCCTGTTGAACCATCAGTGCCATTCGTTCCGTTGGTTCCGTTTACACCTGTTGATCCATTAATTCCATTAGTTCCGTTTGTTCCATTAGTTCCATTTGCACCTGTTGCGCCCGTTGAACCATCTG
>JAZJZM010000017.1:174269-187223 GCA_040389865.1 Bacteroidota bacterium
CATTAGTTCCATTTGCACCCGTTGTGCCTGTTGAACCATCAGTGCCATTCGTTCCATTGGTTCCGTTTACACCTGTTGATCCATTGATTCCATTAGTTCCGTTCGTTCCATTAGCTCCATTTGCACCTGTTGCGCCTGTTGAACCTGTTGCACCAGTTCTTCCTGTCGAACCAGTCCTACCTGTTATACCAGTTTTACCGGTAGAGCCAGTATTTCCGGTTGAACCTGTTTTTCCTGTTGAACCTGTCCACCCTGTAACACCTGTTTTCCCTGTAGTCCCAAGACTTCCGGTGGAACCTGTCCTTCCTATTGAACCTGTAACACCCGTATTTCCTGGAGATCCTGTATTTCCTGTGAAACCGGTTCTTCCAGTTAAACCCGTCCGCCCGGTTGAACCTGTTCTACCCGTACTACCTGTTGAACCTGTATATCCTGTGCGACCAGCAGCCCCAGGAAGCCCTTGGGCACTAATATTTCCAGCTGTTTCGGCATACAAAGCATAAGGCACACTCAACAATTGACTTGTTGCTGAAATATTATAGGCAGTACCCCCTAATGGATCCGTTTCTGTTTTAATATAATAAGCTCCATCCCCCCAATTGATAAAGGAAAAATTACCAAAATACACCGTACCACCACCAATTTGAATAGTTGCCAATCCATTGGAATTTGTTTTGGCAAGATGTGTTTCGGTATACAGAATTAGCGTTTGATTCAACTCTTCGGTGGTATCATTTGAAGAACCTTTCAAAATACTAACCCTAATACCTACAAAAGTATTTACAATAAGATTATTGCTTGCATTACGAATCACCGCCTGATAGGTCATTAATTTAGGAGCCTGAGCAAACGCCACTCCACCATTACCTTTCCAAACAATCGGGCTAAAAAATAGGATTACAAAAGCTGCAAATCGGAGGTTCAATTTATCATTTTTGAACGTATTACTTTTGGAATGCTCTAAGAATAAACTTTTGATCAAAATTTGTAAGAAAACGAGTAATTTATTCATGATTATTTATTTTTAATGATTTTAAAAACTTTCAATTCAGTATCATTGTTCAGCACTTTAATAAAATAAATATCATTGGCTAAATTGGTCATAGAGATAGATGTTTGGCTTCCACTTAGTTTTTTGTTTTCAATGATCTTACCAAGCAAATCATAAAGCGTGTAAGTCATATTTTGCGTATTGCTATTCAGGACACTTAATACAACAAAATCGGTGGTGGGGTTTGGGTAAACGGAAAGACTAATACCTGTTTCTTCAAAACCGCTGAGGATCAATATTTCGTAGGGCTGTTGTAATCCCTCTGAAATAGTACCTAAAGAGCCGGTTGAGGTTACATAATCGATCTGCCCTAATGAGTAGCTAATTACACCACCTGTTCCAATTGCATCGCCACCTGAAGCTACAGGATTTTGCTGTGCGACTGAAGCTCCCGCCCCAATTAATATAAGGGAACAGGTTATAATTACTTTTTTTATGTGAATAAATTTTTTAATTTTAAATTCCTCCATTTTTAATTAAATCCCTAAAACAATCATCTCCTTTTTCTACTATTTTGTTGATATTTTTAAATTCGTTTTTTAACAAAAGCAAAACTAAAATCCACATGCAAAACTAAATTCACCCTTTCCCCAAACCGACAGATTTTCGCTACTAGTTCAAAAACAAATGCTGATCAATAAAAACTTGTCGGTCAATTTCAGATACTGATTTTGGGGATCTTTTCTGAGGATCAACTAAACTGCTATTTCGATGATTGGCATCATGCACAGGCGTGCCAAACTTGGCTTAGAACAACAAGTTCATGCATTTAATTTTAATAGGCTTTTAAAGCTTATTTATGAATGGAATAATAAGATGGGCAACAAAGAGTTTTAATTAAATTAAAAAAACAGGAGGAAGGTGAGCCGAAAAAGTAGCACACAAAAATTGATGGAAATTATCAAAAATTAAAATCAATGCAATTCAGCTGAAGAAGGTTGTTCTGTTTGGAAGTATGAAGGAGGATAAACAAAGCTTCACTACTAAAAAAGACACTAAGATCATACACACATTACCAACGCTTCATCTGAGTGCCTACCGGGGAATTCTAATTCTTAATAACAAACATAAGTAGTTGCCCCAGTAAAGGTTACGGTGACAACTTTGGTTACTCCGACTGCTACTGTGAGAACTGCACCAGTGAAGAATGAACCACTTGCCCCAGCAGCAAGGGTTACAGTATTTCTGCCATTAGCCACTATAAAACTAAATGTGTCCCCAACTGTTGCTGAGCCCCCTGGCATAGCAGCTGCAATATTAGCTCCTGTATCAAACGTAAAAGTCCTGGCGTTATTATCTGCCTGTGAATGATAAATAATACCCGATTTAAGCATTTGAGCTGCCGTTATTGTAACAGTCGATGAAAGTGTAACCACTCCGTTTGAATAAACCTGCGACTGTACTCCCTGCATTCTGACTCCATTGCCCGCTGTGGTAATCGATGAACCAATTGTTATTTCATTTGTACCAGAGCCAGTTGGGGTACCGTCCCCAATATGAATTTCGTTACCTCCATTCACTGTAGTAGCACCAGTTCCAATATTAACGGTGTTTGTTCCCGCTGCTGAAGCACCTGTTGCAATATTAATTGTCTTTGAACCTGCTCCACCAACTAGACCTGTTCCGAGATTTACCACATCAGCAACGGCAGAATTGCCGCCAGCAATTGTAATGGTTCTTGCAACTGTAGGGGCAATATTACCAATATCAATTGTAGTAACTCGTGGATTATCCGCTAAGTTTAATATTGCAGTACCTGCTGTCCCCACTCCTGAAAGTATGTTAACAGTAGCATCAGCTGCAGTAGCACCATTAGCAATGCTAACAGTTTGTGCACTTGCGTTTACTCCATTGCCAATTAAAACTGTCTGTGCAGCAGTTGATGAACCTATAGTGATATCACCAGTACCTGCTGCATCACCAATAACAATGGTACCTGCTACGTGAGGATCCAAAGTGATTGCACCTACACCGTTACCACCTTTAATGGCAGTAGTGTTAGCAAAAGCTGCATTAGAACCAACTGTAACAGCAATCACACCCGCTGTATTAGTTCCACTGCCAATGTTAATTGTATTATTTGCGGCATTTGCACCTGAACCAATACTAATAGTCTGGGCAGCGCTGTTAACGCCATTCGCCATGGAGACAGTATTACCACCAATACCATCGCCAATTGAAATTGTTTGAGCAACGCTTCCCCCTATAGTAACTGTTCCGCTAGAAGTTCCCGTATTAATATTAGTACCAAAGTTAGAACTCGCGTTTAAATTAACAGCTGATCCGGTTGTGGTTATTCCAAGACTGAAGGTTCCAAGACCAGTCCATGTTTTAGCACCTGCTATTGGATTTTGGGCGGTTGTTAGATCCACCCAGTTTTGAGTAGCTGAATTCGTCCCACCATTAGCAACAGGTAAAACGCTTGTACCAACAGCAGCCGATTTTGATAAATCAATAGAGCCAAAAGCTAAAGCCGTACCTGCTCCATTTACTCTTAATATTTGATCAGTAGTGCCTTGCATATCAGCAGTATTTGCAGTAGCATTACCAGTTACCCCAACTATACTTCTCGCTACACCTTGACGAAATTTTGCGTCAGTTACAGCGTTACCAGCTATTGTAGTTGAAAAGCTACCAGTACCGCTTCCTGTTACATCCCCTGTGAGTGTAATAGTTTGATCCCCTGTATTTGTACCTGATACTGAAGCATCAAGCGGCACTGTCAATGTTTTGGAAGTAGTACCACCAGCAACAGTAAAGCCTGTTGCAAGAGCTGTTAAGCTTAAAGCATTTACAGAAGTTGGAGTAATGGCCCCTAAACCAATCGTTAAGGCAGGTGTAGGTGAAGCCATCGACCATGTTGCCGTTACACCATTGTTAGCGGCAGCTGTTGATACGGAAGTTACCGTTCCTTCTTCAATATAATCTGTATTCAGCACCAGACCAGAAAACATTGCTGAACCGGCTACTCCATTAACATTAATAATTTTATAAGTTTTATTGTTACTCTGCATTTCTAAATAGGTACCATACGACAATGCAGAACCAAATACGGTGGATGCATCAGCTATTCTTACTATTTTTGAAGGACTAACCTGCGAAAACAGTAAGGATGGTAACAAAAGAAATAAAATTATTAATTTTTTCATGAAAATTATAATTATTAATAGGTATAAGAAACCGTCAGTCTATCATATTGATAAACAGGAATAATAACTGCAACTACTAATCCGGTAAGCGTATATTGTGATGTTACTGTTAAAGGTAGGCCATTCAACTCTACTGTTATACCTGTGGCCGTAGCCGGAATATTTGCAAGTGAATACGTTCTGGCGGTACTAGGTCCGGCAGCAGCTTCTTCAAAATTTTCTGCTTTGTATCTGCTTCCTACCCCAGTAGTATTTAAAGTAGCACCGCTGTATGATAATCCGGTGCCCAAAGTAATTTCAGCAACTGCTGTTCCTACATCGCCAGAACCTAATAATTTATTTGCAGTCATTGCTTGCATCTTTGCGTAGGTAACTGCATTGTTAGTAATGGTAGTGGCATTTCCACTTGACGTTACCGCACCTGTAAGATTTGCGTTGGTTGTTACTGTAGCTGCATTTCCTGTAACACTTCCTACAATTGGAGCTGTAACAGTAAGAGTAGCCAATGTGCCAACAGAGGTCAATGATGAACTTACAACCGTTGAATTTAAAGTAGTGCCGGTAAGTGTACCGGCAGCTGCAGTTACCGTTATAGGGGCTGTTCCATCAAAATCTACCCCATTTATTGCTCTTGGTGTTGTTAATTTTGGAGCTGAAACAATGGTAATAACCGGTGTAGAAGTAGTTGTTGCTACTGTTGCATTCCCATCTGCTGATGTTACACTTGTTACTGTACCTACAGTTGGCGTTTCCCAAGTTGGAGCTAAGACTCCCCCTGCGGAAGTCAGCACTTTCCCTGCCGTTCCATTGGCTAACATAGCAGTTGTCCCTGCTGCCGATTGGTATGGTATCGTTCCACCAGATCCGCCTGCAAGATTGGTTGCTGTTGTCGCAGAAGTTGCAGTTGCTGCATTACCTGTAGTATTTTGGTTAAGGGTAGGGAAATCTCCAGCTACTGCAATGGATGGAACACCTGTGGTAAATGTGTTTTTTAATATACCTGTAGCAAGCCCCGATAAAGCAACTCCGTTAATTTTACCAACAACAGTTGCAAAACTACCTGTACCGCTTCCTGTAGCATCGCCAGTCAACGTAATGGTTTGGTCGCCAGTATTTGTACCGGATATGGCTGCTAATTTATCAAAATCAGCTTCTGTCATCAAACCTGCATCAGTTGTAGTAGCTGCTGGTAATGTAACGGAAGTACCAGTACTTGAATTTACATTTACGGTAGTACCTGTTACCGTTCCTACGGTAAGATTGGTAGCTTTTCCAACTAAGAATAAAGAAGAAAGTCCTGTTGTAATGGTTGCTGTTGAAGCCAATCCTACTTTCACTTCCCATGTAGTAGAATCAGACACACAATAAATTTGTGTACCCACAGGAACATTTATTCCAAATGCTGTTGTCCTGTTTGCTATTCTGTAATGTGAAGCTGGAGTTACCTGTGAAAATCCTAAATAGGAAATTACCAGTAATGCGGTTGTTAATATATATTTTTTCATAATTTTTACTCAGTTTATCAATACACTGAAAGATTTTAAGCTTGTTTTATTATTTTCTTCCTTTTGCCAGGTTTAATTTTTAATTAGAAAGACCAAACCCAGGAATTGGTAATGCTATTGTTAAATTTCACTTTTTCATGTTTTGATATTAAGTATCGATCCAATAAAAATTCCAATTAATTTTTTAATTTGTTACCACCAGTATATCTTTTTCTCTGGTATCAAGCATTAATGTTAAGGTACTTAAACCAACACCTGACCATTGGCTTTGTCTTAATAAAGCGCCATTATAATATATTTTAGACGAGGTAACCAAAGAGAATGCTATGGCAATATTATTTTCCCCGTCAGCAGCTAACTCTTTTTCAAAATATTGCAATCCACCTGTAGCTCCGGTTGAACCTACGTTTCCTGTATTACCTGTTGAACCAGTTAAACCATTGCTTCCATTTGTTCCTGTTGCTCCGGTTGAGCCAGTAGAACCGTTAGTTCCGTTAGTTCCGTTAGTTCCATTTGTACCCGTTGCTCCAGTTGAACCAATTACTCCATTGCTTCCATTCGTCCCATTCGTCCCATTTGTGCCGGTCGCTCCGGTTGAGCCAGTAGAACCGTTAGTTCCGTTGCTTCCATTTGATCCATTGGTTCCTGTAGCACCTGTTGAACCAATTACACCGTTAGTTCCATTGTTTCCGTTTGTTCCATTGGTACCTGTTGCTCCTGTCGAACCTATAACACCATTAGTTCCGTTGGTTCCTGTAGCACCTGTTGAGCCAGTTGAACCATTTGTTCCATTGCTTCCGTTTGTACCATTGGTTCCTGTTGCTCCTGTTGAACCTATTACACCATTAGTTCCATTGCTTCCGTTTGTACCATTGGTTCCTGTTGCTCCTGTTGAACCAATTACACCGTTAGTTCCGTTGCTTCCGTTTGTTCCATTAATACCTGTTGCTCCTGTTGAACCGATAATACCATTAGTACCATTTACACCGTTTGTTCCATTTGAACCATTTGTGCCTGTTGCTCCGGTTGAACCAATTACACCATTCGTTCCATTGCTTCCGTTTGAGCCATTGGTTCCTGTTGCTCCGGTTGAGCCAGTTGAACCGTTTGTTCCGTTTGTTCCATTCGAACCATTGGTTCCTGTTGCTCCTGTTGAACCAATTATACCATTAGTTCCATTGCTTCCGTTTGAACCATTGGTACCTGTTGCTCCTGTCGAACCATTTGTGCCCGTTGCTCCAGTTGAACCGATAACACCGTTAGTTCCATTGCTTCCGTTTGAACCATTGGTACCTGTTGCTCCTGTTGAACCAATTACACCATTAGTACCATTTACACCGTTTGTTCCGTTTGAACCATTTGTGCCTGTTGCTCCAGTTGAACCGATTACACCATTTGTTCCATTTGTTCCATTCGAACCGTTAGTTCCGGTTGAACCTGTTGATCCTATTACACCATTCGTTCCGTTGGTTCCATTCGAACCATTTGTTCCTGTTGCCCCTGTTGAGCCAATTACACCATTTGTTCCGTTGGTTCCATTGGTACCGGTTGCTCCGGTTGAACCAATTACACCATTAGTTCCGTTTGAACCATTGGTTCCTGCTACACCGGTTGAGCCTGTTAAGTTAACCGACCATATTGAAAACGGACCAGGTCCACCAACTATTGATTCTATATTAACAATTAATACTCCTGAAGTAGAATTATAATTTGTAATAGTTCCAACCATTCGGTTAGGTAAATTTGCTGCAATTACAACTGATTGTCCAACAGAATATGATAAACCGGGATAAACAGTTAATGTTTTCGGAACCATCGATATTGTCAACGATGTATTAGATGCTGTTAAATATTTATCTCCTGCTTCCCCCGTTGAACCAATTAATCCAGGAGTTCCGGAAGAACCCGTTGTTCCAATTAAACCAATTGATCCGGTAGCACCCGTTGAACCTGTGGATCCGTTGTTTCCATTTGTTCCTGTTGAACCAGTTATACCATTTGTTCCATTTGCACCTGTTGCCCCTGTTACACCATCTATTCCATTGCTTCCATTAATACCACTTGCGCCAGTCGAGCCAGTCGAACCTTTTAAACCAGTAGCACCGGTTTTTCCGGTAGCACCGGTTGCACCGGTTTTTCCTGTAAAACCTGTATTTCCTGTTGCGCCAGTATTTCCGGAAACACCTAATGATCCGGTAGCTCCGGTACTACCCAAGTTGCCATTTCCACCGACAAGCCCAGCAGGCCCCACTGGTCCGACAGCACCAGTTGCTCCAGTTGCCCCCTGAGCAGCACTATTGCCCGATGTTTCGGCATATAAGGCATAAGGTACACTCAACATTTGTTTGGTTGCAGAGATGGTATAGTTTGTTCCGCCCGATGGGTCAGTTTCTGTTTTAATGAAATATGGTCCGTCAGCCCAATCAATAGCTAAAAAACTACCTGTAACCATTGTTCCATCTCCAATTTGAACACTTACCAATCCATTGCCATTTGTAGCCGCGGTATGTGTTTCGATATACACGAGAGGACCTGTAGCCGATCCTTGCAAAATGCTAACCCGCATACCTACAATGCTACTCACAATAAGGTTATTGTTGGAGTTACGTATTACTGCCTGGTAGCTCATCTTTTGAGGTGCCTGAGCAAACGTATCGCAAGCGCTACATAAGAAAAGTGAAGAAAAAACAATTACAATAACTTTAGGTTGAAATCCTGATATAGCTTTAATTAGCTTAACGCGCAACAAATCTCCAAAGAGAGAGTCTTTGGAAAAACGTTGATTTAAGATAACTTTAAGTATATTTTTCAATTTTATTAATTATTAATGAAGTTATTTATTAAGGTTAAACAGGTATCAATAGCATAGGTTTCAGAAATTCGTTACACGAACTCAATTCATTGCTATCCCGTTAAATTTAAACGACAACTAACAATGTATTATAACAGATATTCATTTCAATTGATTTTACTTGCTCAAATGTCGCCATCCCAATGCTATTTGTATTTACAAAATTATTGTTAAAAGTTACATAATTCCCACAGGCAACTGAAAGGATATTTTTCAATTTTAGTTGTTTTTAATGACCTTAAATATTTTAACCTCAGTGCTTTTTCTAAGCACTTTTATAAAATAGATACCACTTGCCAGATCCTTCATGGCTATTGTTGTTTGACTGCCATTTACTTCTTGTTTTTCAATTAATTTACCTTCTACGTTACAGAGTGAGTAAGTCATATTTAGTGTATTTGAATTCTGAACGCTCAACACTACAAAATCAGCAGTTGGATTAGGGTAAATAGCAAAGGCAAGATTAATATCGTTATCTTCAATTCCGCTAACAACCATAATTTCATACGGCTGTTGTAAGCCTTCTGTAATGTTTCCTCCAGGCCCTGTTGCAGTTTCATAATCTATTTGTCCAATGGAGTAACTTACTGATCCACCGGCTCCATAGCCCATTCCCCCTAATGCATCGGTATTTTCCTGAGCAACGAATTTCCCCAATCCGAATAATACCAAGCAAAGTACAAGAATTACGTTCCGAATAAGTTGAGATCTTTTCATTTTATTTCTCCTCCATTTTTAGTTCCAGAAGCAACCATTTTAGCTTTTTTTTATACTCAGTTATATATGTGTATATACATATTTACTATACCGAAGTTAAATACATTAAAAGTGGAATAATGGAGAATTTCGTTACCTGAATTGAAATTCAAGTTACTTGACACGAACCTATCGATAATTGAATTCGGGGCAATTAATGGCTTATTTAACAAATAATTGAGAGAGAAGAGAAGTGAAAAAAATTTTAATTCTCTTTCTCTGCTAATGTTACTTTATGGTTACTTTATGAGATGGGAGTAGGACATGCAAACCTTGTAAGATTCCTTTTTATTGAAAACATAAACAAAATAATTCTCAACGCAAATTTATAAATTATAGCCCAATACAATAATGCTGATGTGGGTTATAAAAACTGCAGGGTTCAGAAAAAATGACAACAAAAAGAAACAAAGGAAAATTAATTTGACTTCAGCAAAGTTAACACTTAAAGAACTTTCTATATTAACGGCCACGCATCACCCCTTTGGATCAGCCAAGTTGACCTACAAAATAATTTAGTTGGTAACAGGGTTAATTATGATGAATTGGGTTCCATCATAGATTAAGAGAACGGTCATACCACCTGAGATGTCACCGGTATTCATAGCACCACCAGCACGTTTGAGTATGGACTTGGCACCAAGGCCATTAACATTTATGGTACATGTATTATTATTTTGCGTTCCCGCATCAAATGCAATAAACATTCCGGCTGCATAAGCGGTTGGAGCAGGATTAAGAGTAATTACATAAGTGTCATTTCCCGTAGTGGAAGTACCATAATTGAATCCGCCATTTATTGTTGTTGTACCGCCAATCAATACAGTACTTGCAGTGGTGCCGGTTTTATCTCCTATTTTTATTACATCTGCAACGTCACCCGTTCCAATTTCAATAGTCTTAACTGCAGTGGCACCAGTACCAATGTTAATAGTTTGCAAACCTGTACCAATGCCTATATCAATTGTACCTGTTTGAGCTCCAGTACCACCAATAGAGATTGTACCTGTGGTCATTGCAGCTCCAAGAGAAAATGAACCCGCAGTCTGAACATTACCCACAGTGATTACATTGGCAGCTGCACCACCAGCAATTTGTACAGTTGACACACCAGCTCCTCCTCCGATAATGGTAGTTTGAGTTGTAGAAGATGATCCTAAAGTGATTGTACCAGTGCCAGCCGTATTTCCGATAACTATTCCACCACCAGTAGCAAATGGAGTTAAAGTGATAGCTCCAGCACCACTACCTCCATTAATAGTAGTTGTACTGGTTGAATTGGTGGAACCAAGAACTATAGTATTTATAGCTGCTCCACTACCAATCTGAATTCCGTGTGCAGTTGCTCCGTTTCCAATCTGTATTGCAGTTGCTGCTGTTCCACCTTCGAGAATTAATGTAGATGAAGCATTTGCTCCCCCAATAAGTATTGCATTTGCTCCTCCGGTATTACTACCGATCTGAATTCCATGTGCTGTTCCTCCATTTCCAATCTGAATAGCTGTGGCTGCAGTTCCACCTTCAAGTGTTAAGGTACCAGTGGTATTACCTATTCTAGTGTTTGCAGTACCAGTTTGATTGATGTCAATTGTTCCTAATTGAGTTAAATTATTTGTACCATTTCCAATTCTTGTATTTCCAGTACCTGTTTGATTGATATCAATTGTCCCTAATTGAGTTAAATTATTTGTGCCGTTTCCAATCCTTGTATTTCCAGTGCCTGATTGATTGATATCAATTGTTCCCAATTGAATTAAATTATTAGTACCATTTCCAATATTTGTGGCAAAAGCTGTTGTTGCATTCAAATTAACGACACCACCAGTGGAGGTAATTCCAGCGCTAAAAGTTCCAAGCATATTCCATGTCTTGGCTCCTTCTAAAGTTTGTGTACCTGTTGTAATAACACCTCCAAAATTGATACTAGCCGGTTGCAAATTTAATACAGTATCAGTTAAGGTACCCCCATTAGCATTTGGTGAAGATCCTATTGGATCTAATCTTCCAATAATGCCTGTTCTACCTGTAGAACCAGTTGAGCCGGTTCTGCCGGTGGAACCTGTGGAACCGGTGCTTCCCGTAGAACCGGTTGAACCTGTACTGCCGGTTGAACCAGTTGAACCAGTGCTTCCTGTTGAACCAGTGGAACCTGTACTTCCAGTTGAACCTGTAGAACCAGTGCTTCCTGTTGAGCCTGTTGAGCCTGTTGAGCCTGTTGAACCTGTACTTCCAGTGCTTCCGGTTGAACCGGTGCTGCCTGTTGAGCCGGTTGAACCGGTGCTGCCTGTAGAACCAGTGCTGCCGGTGCTGCCAGTTGAACCGGTGGAACCTGTACTTCCGGTGGAACCAGTTGAACCAGTACTTCCAGTTGAGCCCGTTGAACCGGTGCTGCCAGTTGAGCCGGTTGAACCAGTGCTGCCTGTAGAACCAGTGGATCCGGTACTTCCAGTTGAACCTGTTGAGCCGGTGCTGCCTGTTGAACCGGTGGAACCAGTAGAGCCTGTGCTTCCGGTTGAACCTGTCGAACCGGTGCTTCCGGTAGATCCTGTTGAGCCTGTTGAACCAGTGCTGCCTGTAGAACCGGTTGAACCGGTACTACCTGTAGAGCCTGTAGAGCCTGTGGAACCTGTTGAGCCAGTTGAACCGGTGCTGCCTGTAGAGCCAGTTGAGCCAGTTGAGCCGGTTGAACCGGTACTTCCGGTGGAGCCAGTTGAGCCAGTTGAACCAGTGCTTCCTGTAGATCCTGTGGAGCCCGTTGAACCAGTGCTGCCAGTTGAACCTGTCGAACCGGTGCTTCCGGTAGATCCGGTTGAGCCAGTGGAACCGGTGCTTCCTGTAGAGCCGGTTGAACCGGTACTACCTGTGGATCCTGTTGAGCCTGTTGAACCAGTGCTGCCAGTTGAACCTGTCGAACCGGTGCTTCCGGTAGATCCGGTTGAGCCAGTTGAACCGGTACTGCCTGTAGAACCAGTCGAGCCTGTACTTCCGGTGGATCCTGTTGAGCCTGTTGAACCGGTGCTTCCTGTAGAGCCGGTTGAACCGGTACTTCCAGTTGAACCAGTGCTTCCTGTAGAACCAGTTGAGCCGATTGAACCAGTGCTTCCTGTGGAGCCGGTGCTTCCTGTAGATCCTGTGGAGCCAGTTGAGCCAGTGCTGCCAGTTGAACCTGTCGAACCTGTGCTTCCGGTAAATCCGGTTGAGCCAGTTGAACCGGTACTGCCTGTAGAACCAGTTGAGCCGGTGCTGCCAGTTGAACCAGTAGAGCCTGTGGAACCTGTACTTCCAGTTGAACCGGTTGATCCCGTAGAACCGGTGCTTCCGGTAGATCCTGTTGAGCCAGTGGAACCTGTACTTCCGGTTGAACCGGTTGAACCAGTAGAACCTGTTGAGCCGGTTAATCCCGTACTTCCAGTTGAACCAGTAGAGCCCGTGGAACCAGTACTTCCCGTTGAACCGGTTGATCCGGTAGAGCCTGTACTTCCGGTATCGCCTGTTGAACCGGTACTTCCGGTTGAACCTGTAGAACCGGTTGAGCCGGTTGAGCCGGTTGATCCCGTACTTCCAGTTGAACCAGTTGAGCCTGTGGAACCAGTAGAACCTGTTGAGCCGGTTGATCCCGTACTTCCAGTTGAACCAGTAGAG
>JAZJZM010000018.1:0-68983 GCA_040389865.1 Bacteroidota bacterium
GTTCAACGGGAAGTACTGGAGCTACCGGATCAACAGGAAGCACTGGTTCTACTGGTTCAACAGGATCTACTGGTAGTACCGGTTCAACGGGAAGTACTGGAGCTACCGGATCAACAGGAAGCACTGGTTCTACTGGCTCAACAGGTAGTACTGGTTCAACAGGATCTATAGGTAGCACCGGCTCTACAGGAAGCACAGGTTCTACGGGCTCAACAGGAAGTACTGGTTCAACAGGATCTACAGGAAGTACCGGCTCAACGGGAAGTACAGGAGCTACCGGATCTACTGGAAGCACGGGTTCTACTGGCGCAACAGGAAGAACTGGTTCAACAGGATCTACAGGTAGCACCGGTTCAACGGGCTCAACAGGTAGTACTGGTTCAACAGGATCTACAGGTAGCACGGGGTCAACTGGAAGCACTGGAGCTACCGGCTCAACAGGAAGCACAGGTTCTACTGGTTCAACAGGACCTACAGGTAGCACGGGTTCAACTGGAAGCACTGGTTCTACTGGTTCAACAGGATCTACAGGTAGCACGGGTTCAACTGGAAGCACTGGAGCTACCGGCTCAACAGGAAGCACAGGTTCTACTGGTTCAACAGGACCTACAGGTAGCACGGGTTCAACTGGAAGCACTGGTTCTACTGGTTCAACAGGATCTACAGGTAGCACGGGTTCAACTGGAAGCACTGGAGCAACCGGCTCAACAGGAAGCACAGGTTCTACTGGTTCAACAGGATCTACAGGTAGCACCGGTTCAACGGGAAGTACTGGAGCTACCGGATCTACTGGAAGCACGGGTTCTACTGGCTCAACAGGAAGAACTGGTTCAACAGGATCTACTGGTAGCACCGGTTCAACGGGAAGTACAGGAGCTACCGGCTCAACAGGAAGCACTGGTTCTACTGGCGCAACCGGAAGTACTGGTTCAACGGGATCTACAGGAAGTACCGGTTCAACGGGAAGTACTGGAGCTACCGGCTCAACAGGAAGCACAGGTTCTACTGGCGCAACCGGGAGTACTGGTTCAACGGGATCTACAGGAAGTACCGGTTCAACGGGAAGTACAGGAGCTACCGGCTCAACAGGAAGTACTGGTTCTACTGGCGCAACCGGAAGTACTGGTTCAACGGGATATACAGGAAGTACCGGTTCAACGGGAAACACAGGTTCTACTGGCTCAACAGGTAGTACTGGTTCAACGGGAAGTACTGGAGCTACCGGCTCAACAGGAAGCACAGGTTCTACTGGATCAACAGGTAGGACTGGTTCAACAGGATCTACTGGTAGCACCAGTTCAACGGGAAGCACAGGTTCTACTGGCTCAACAGGTAGTACTGGTTCAACAGGATCTACAGGTAGCACCGGTTCAACGGGAAGTACTGGAGCTACCGGCTCTACTGGCGCAACAGGTAGTACTGGTTCAACAGGATATACAGGAAGCACCGGTTCAACGGGTTCAACAGGAAGTACTGGTTCAACGGGAAGTACTGGAGCTACCGGATCTACTGGAAGCACGGGTTCTACTGGCGCAACAGGAAGAACTGGTTCAACCGGATCTACTGGTAGCACGGGTTCAACTGGAAGTACTGGTAGCACGGGATCAACTGGAAGCACTAGCTCTACCGGCTCAACTGGAAGTACGGGTTCGACAGGGTCTACAGGTAGCACAGGTTCTACTGGTTCTACTGGAAGTACCGGATCAACAGGTTCTACTGGCAAAACGGGATCAACAGGAGGTACAGGCTCAACAGGTGCAACTGGGCCGGGAGCAATTTGCGGTGCTGCTGCTGCAAATTATGTTACGAAATTTACAAGCATATCTGATATGTGTAATTCTATTATTTATGATAATGGAACGAATGTTGGCATTGGAACCGCGTTACCTACTCAAAAACTTCACGTGGCCGGAAATATTAAATTAGATGATAACATGATGGTGGAAGGTAATACCTCCTACCGTGTTTATCGTAACCTTGCTACATACAATAGCAGCGCTTCTTCTGCTGCCGGTGCTTTTGTAATTAACACAACGCAGCCATGGAATTCAGCATGTATGTTCAGAGTTAAAGTAGAAGGTTATTTTTATGATGCCACTGCTCCTTTTGAAACTACCATAGGTGCGTATATGTATATTTCCGATGACTTTTACAATAAAGGATATATAAATATAGGAGCAAAAAAACTTGCAGTACGATTAGGAAGAAATATAGGCACAAATACCATTGCAATCATTATAGGTGACGAGGCATTGTCTTATTCTTACCCTAAACTAAGCATCACATCTTTTATGCAAGGTCATACAAACATCAATGAAGCTTACGCTGATGGTTGGGCAATTTCTCAAATTACATCTCTGGCAGGTTATGATTTTGTAGTTAGTGTGCCGGATGTTACTACACTTCCCAGTGGTAGTGGTAATTATATTCAAAACCAAACTGCCACAGATCAGGCAGCCGGGTTCAGAATTAACGGAAACGGTTTGTTCAATGGCGGTAATGTCGGCATAGGAACAATAACTCCTGTAGGCAGGCTGGAAGTGAATGGAGGCGCCCTCCGATTATCTAATTCATATTTGGATATTAATCGCACTGCATTTCCAAATAGCGGTATTTCCTGGTACTCACAATCCTATCCGAGCTGGAGCACCTATATGTCTCCCGGAGGAGCTACAAGCACCGGGCCTCATGGAGATCTAACGGCACCTTCCGGCTCATTTGTTACAAGTTGGGCGCTCCGAAATTACATAGAAAATGCAGCTGGATATGGATGGACCTTCGAGTCGGCTGCAAATACAACAACACCGGCAGTGAAATTTGAAATAAGAGCCAGTGACGGTCTTTTCCATTCGTATGGCAATGGAATTATTGATGGTAGTGTTGGTATCGGAACAGCTGCACCAACTGCAAAACTCCACGTAAGTGCAGGTGATGGATCTTTGGCTCTTTTTGGACCAAATGCAACCTGGGGAGGGAAACTTTTTGTAGGTGCGAGCACAACTCAGGCTGTTGCTGGAACCGCACAGGTTATTTCTACAAACGGCAATTTACATTTAGATGCCGGTACCGGTCAAAATATTTATTTGGCAAATTATACTACCTCAAATACGTTTATTAACCCTGGAGCTGGTAATGTTGGTATCGGAACCACTGCACCAACCTTCAAGTTACACGTACCTTCAGGATACATCGGAACAGATTATATAAACACAACAGATAATGGATTTACCGGAACTGCTCAGGCTGTGAGCGGCATTATAGTAAAATCGGGAGATAATTATCACCGCACAGCAGATGCTGCTTCGGTAAGAACATTTTTAGGAATAACAGCCCCTACGGGTGATAATTTAGGTAATCATACGGCAACCACAACTCTTAGTATGGCTGGAAATATTATTTCTAATACACCATTTGTAAACATGACTCCGGGAGATGGCAACGGAATAAGGTTCTGGAGCAGTGATTCATATAAAATTCACATGGGCAATGCTGCTGAAAATCATTATGGACCTGTTACCGATTATAGCATAAAAATGAATATGAACAATCAGGCTGCCAGAGGCTGGACTTGGGGGGTTGATGGCGTTGTCCCTGTAGCGGCATTAGAATGTCAAACTGGTAGTATGCAAATTAAAGGAAATTTCACCTTTGGAAACTATTTATTAGGTAATGGTAAATACGCCATTGATGCAACCGATTCCTGGTTACGACTAAACCAACAAGCTTCATTTGCGAGCGGAACATATACTCCAGGCTTTTTTAGAGCCGATGGCGGTATTGCATCAGGAGGCTTAGGGTCAGCCGGTGCTGGAACAGTTACTGCAAGTAGTTCCATTAATTCTAATGTTGGATATCAGGTTTCCAGCGCTGCTGCAAGTGGTAATTACTTGCGCGGTAATGGTAGCAATTTTGTTTCTTCAGCAATACAGGCAGCCGATGTTCCTACTTTAAATCAAAACACAACTGGTTACGCAGCCTCTGCTTATTATTTACGATCTCCTTATCCGTATAATATTAATATTACAGATGCAACAACTGCAGTAACTTTATGCGAGCCCAACAGTTTAACTTCGGTAAACATGCATGCAGCTCATGGATTATTTGGCAGCTGGGCAACTACCTTAACAATGTCGGGATATGACCGGTATGGAGCCTATCAAATATCAGGAAATTATAATTCTGCTGTTCCTGAATTAGCCATTCGGAATTATGTTCAATCCAGTTCCACTTGGAATTCATGGGTAAAATTGATCACAACCGCCAATATAGGTTCTCAAGGCTTTATACCCAATAACGGCATTGGTGATTGGCAGATAGCCTCCTCATCTACAGGAACCAGTTATGGCGCGTCTTCATTAGAGTTAAGAGAATCTAATTTTACAGGCACAGGGGCGGCAACCCCACCAAGATTAGGTTTTCACTGGGGAGGTGTTGTTGCTTCACAAATAGCTATCGAAAGCACCGGAAGAATGGCTATTAGAGACAATCCGGGTACAGGATATGAAAATTTTATTGCCAAAGACATCTACTCATCAGCAAATTTAAGTATTGGAGGAGTTGTTACTTGTTTGCAAGGAACATGCCCGCCAAATAATGCTATGCGGATGACACCTAACTTCCACCTGAACTCCGGGACTGGTAATGCTGTAATTTTAAACTGGGATAACGGAACTACTGGTGCGGGTCTGACTTTTAGGATTGGTAACGGTGCAAGTGCCGATGTTTTTGATGTTTTGGCAAATGGAAATACCGGTATTGGAGGAATTACATCTCCATCATACATGCTGCATGTAGCTGGAGATATATACGCAAATGGTGGCTGGTTAAGAGTTTCCGGCACCCAGGGGCTTTATTTTGAATCCTATGGTGGAGGTTGGTATATGCAAGATGCTACGTGGATAAGAGGTTATAATGGCAAAAGCCTTTGGATGGGAGGAGCTCTCGTTGGTGGTGATGGAGGCTTAACCATTGGTTACGGTGGAGCAAGTCCTCCGGGAGGCGGGGCTATTATTGCAGGCAATGTTGGTATCGGCACAAATGCCCCTACTTATAAACTTCACGTTGTCGGACGAATAAAAACTGATAATATCAATGAAACATCCGACATACGGCTCAAAAAAGATGTTGTGACCATTGGCAATGCACTTGCTAAAGTGGAGCAATTGCGTGGGGTATATTTCAACTGGCGCAGCGATGAATTTAAAGACCGTAATTTTGACACAACTCTTCAGGTAGGAGTTATAGCACAGGAAATTGAAAAAATATTTCCAGAAGTGGTAAGTACCGATGCCGATGGTTATAAATCCGTTGAATATTCCAAATTAGTAGGAGTACTTATTGAAGCCATTAAAGAACAACAAAAAACAATCAGCAATCTGAAATCAGAAAACGACAAACAACAAACAATTAACACAACAATCTCTGAAAAATACGATTTCCTACTCAATGCCCTTATTGAAAAAGGACTTATCAGCAAAGAGTTGAAAGAGGATGTTTCTGCTAAAAAAAAATAAACATTCAACCCAATTGAAACGCATAATTATAATCATTGTATTTTTTTTGCAAATAGTTGCAATCGGTCTTGCACAAACTGTTTGGACAGGGGCAGTAGATACCGACTGGCACAAAGCCTGTAATTGGAGTACCAATGCTGTGCCCACTTGTTCAAACAATGTAATAATCCCTTCGGTAACAAACAAACCAACGGTTTCCGCCACTGCTTGTTTCCTTAATCTTGAGGTACAAACCGGGGCAAATCTAACCGTTCTATCGCCAACGCTTTTGCAACAAGGCTGCCCCTGCACACCAACTATAACTGCCGGAGGAGGAGGATCTGGCACACTTACCCTTAATTACACAGGTGCTATACAAACGTGGACAGTCCCTGCCTGCGTTACAAGTGTTACAATTGAAGTATGGGGTGCACAAGGGGGAAGCGGGACAGGACCAGGAGGTCTTGGAGCGAGAATGAAAGGTACATTTACACTTTCATCGGGGCAGGTATTAAAAGTTTTGGTGGGCGGTGCCGGTGGATCCGGTAATCAAGGTGGCGGAGGAGGCGGATCTTTTGTTACCGATGCCAGCAACAATCCTATAGTTATTGCTGGAGGTGGAGGTGGAGGCGAATATGGTGGTTATGATTACGGTAGCGAACCCGGTACTACTGGAAACTCCGGACAAAATGGTTATTGTGGCGGAGGTTGCCCTGGTTCAATATCAGGAAATGGAGGCTCCGGTGGTGGTGGTGGTGGTTCATGCCAAATTTATGGCAGTTCCGCATCCGGTGGTGGAGGACTTACAGGAAACGGTGTTTCTTGCTCCCCTAGCTGCGGAGGAAACTCCTTTACAAATGGTGGTGCCGGAGGTTGTGGTGCTGGTGCTGGTGGAGCAGGAGGATTTGGTGGCGGTGGTGGTGGCGAATGGGTAGCTTGGACCGGTGGTGGTGGTGGTGGTGGTTATTCCGGTGGTGGAGGTGGTACATATTATGGAAATGGAGGTGGTGGAGGTTCTTATAATGGAGGTGCTAGCCAAAGCAATACTGCTGGGGCATGGTCTGGTAACGGTAAAATCACAATTACCTGGTAAATAGTTGTATATCAAAAAAATTTCTACCCTAACGATATCAACAATTTAGGTTAAAAAATTGGTGTAAAAACCTACAAGAAAAAAATAAAGTTATTCATAAAACTTGAAGAATTGTAAATGCTCTCAAAACCGAAAAACACTTCTCAACTTGTTTTTTTTACCTCATTTGAAGGCCAGGTAAATCATCAACATCCTTTATTTCAATTAGCAAAGCGATGAACTTTAAACGATTAATGCCTCTGGCATTAGGGGACTTAAAAATTTTATTGGAAATTCATGCTTGTTAATAATTAGATATTGTAGCAATTTTTTATTCAAAAATTAAAGCGGACTTTTTTAAGAGGCGACTAATTAATATATTTTTTATCCGTTTTAACCTTCTTAATTTATAAAAATTTTCACAATTGGGAAAAGCAAAAACTAGTAAAAAACAATATTTTTTTAACGATAAATAACATTAAATCTCGGATAGTTTGTATAAAAATGTCGATATTTTCAAACTGCAACAATTTCAGAACCTTAGCACTTAAATTAGCGTATAAAATTGGAGTAATTTTATTTTTGGAATCTTGTAAGACAAGATTCCAAGCCAATATTCTAATGAATATTTTATTGTTCTTAAAATAAAATGACTATTGCAAAAAACATAACTACTTCTATCAGCCTTGCAGTGCTATTTTTCTTCTCAATTAGTTGGGGAGGAGGGTTGCTTGCTCAAAACAATATGGGTATTGGAACTTTGACCCCCAACCCTAGTGCGCTTCTTGACTTAAAAGCTACAAACAAAGGACTATTGATCCCCCGCATTGCGGACACCAGCAATATTGCTTCTCCGGCAACAGGTTTATTAATTTACCTGGTTCCCACCAATAACTTTTACTATTTTAATGGCACTTACTGGAAATCAATTATTGCTGGAACTGGCAATAATGGCTCTTTTGGTGCAACAGGTCTTACTGGCTCAACAGGTGATATTGGATTTACAGGGGTAACAGGTGATGTAGGGAATACTGGGGCTATCGGAAGTACTGGATTTACTGGTACCACAGGAAAAACAGGTATTACGGGTAGAACAGGAGTAACCGGAAATACCGGCTCAACGGGTGATACAGGTTCAACTGGTGATACAGGAAATACAGGCGCAACGGGAAGTACAGGGGCAACAGGTTCTATAGGAATTACAGGTTCTACCGGGTCTACTGGTGACACTGGTTCCACAGGTGATACAGGAAGTACTGGCTCTACCGGCTCTACTGGCAGAACAGGTACTACAGGCCCAACTGGAAGTTCTGGTTCTACTGGCAGCACTGGTTTTACTGGATCTACAGGCAGCACCGGATCTACTGGTTCCACTGGCAGTACAGGAAGCACTGGATCTACTGGGGATACAGGTTCAACAGGCGATACTGGAAGTACTGGATCAACCGGCAGCACAGGATCTACGGGTTCTACGGGAAGCACGGGATCTACTGGTTCTACTGGAAGTACAGGATCAACGGGAGATACTGGTTCAACAGGCGATACTGGAAGTACTGGATCAACCGGCAGCACCGGATCTACGAGTTCTACAGGAAGCACAGGATCTACAGGCGATACTGGTTCTACAGGCGATACTGGAAGTACTGGATCAACAGGTGACACTGGCTCTACGGGCGATACTGGAAGCACAGGAAGTACGGGCTCAACAGGAAGCACTGGTTCTACAGGTGATACCGGCTCAACTGGATCAACTGGTGACACGGGATCAACAGGTTCTACTGGAGATACGGGCTCTACCGGATCAACGGGTGATACAGGTTCCACAGGCGATACAGGTAGTACGGGTTCAACAGGATCTACTGGTGATACAGGCTCTACTGGCGATACGGGAAGTACTGGTGATACTGGTTCCACTGGTGATACTGGTTCTACTGGTGATACAGGAAGTACTGGTTCAACGGGATCTACTGGTGATACGGGAAGTACTGGTTCCACTGGTGATACCGGTTCCACTGGTGACACTGGTTCTACTGGTGATACTGGAAGTACAGGGTCAACAGGAAGCACTGGATCTACAGGATCTACGGGTTCAACAGGAAGCACCGGATCTTCAGGTTCTACTGGCTCAACCGGAAGTACCGGATCTACTGGCTCAACTGGCTCAACCGGAAGTACCGGTTCTACTGGAAGCACCGGAACAACAGGAAATACTGGCTCAACAGGTTCTTCGGGTTCAACAGGTAGTACAGGCTCTACGGGTTCAACAGGTAATACAGGAGCTACTGGTTCTACCGGTTCTCCTGGAAGCACTGGTTCTACTGGATCTACAGGAAGTACGGGCTCCACAGGTTCTACTGGAAGCACTGGTTCTACTGGATCTACAGGAAGTACGGGCTCCACAGGTTCTACTGGCAGCACAGGTTCTACTGGATCTACAGGTAATACTGGCTCAACCGGAAGCACAGGTTCTTCTGGCTCAACAGGAAGTACAGGTTCAACAGGAAGTACAGGTTCAACAGGATCTACAGGTAGTACTGGATCAACGGGAAGTACTGGAGCTACCGGCTCAACAGGAAGTACAGGTTCTACCGGATCTACAGGAAGCACGGGTTCAACTGGAAGTACTGGAGCTACCGGATCAACTGGAAACACAGGTTCTACTGGCTCAACAGGTAGTACAGGTTCAACTGGATCTACAGGAATCACTGGTGCTACTGGCTCAACAGGAAGCACAGGTTCAACAGGTGGTACTGGTTCAACAGGAAATACTGGATCTACCGGAAGCACTGGTGCTACAGGTTCAACGGGAAGTACTGGCGCTACTGGAAGCACTGGTGCTACTGGCTCAACAGGACGCACCGGTTCTACTGGTGCTACCGGCTCAACAGGCAACACAGGTTCAACGGGAAGTACAGGTTCAACGGGTGATACAGGATCTACCGGAAACACAGGATTTACCGGCTCAACGGGTCATACCGGTTCTACCGGGAGCACCGGTTCTACAGGCAAAACCGGATCAACAGGCAGTACAGGTTCAACGGGTTCAACAGGCAGCACTGGCTCAACAGGAAGTACGGGTTCAACGGGATCTACTGGTAGCACCGGTTCAACGGGAAATTCTGGTTCTACTGGCTCAACAGGAAGTACGGGTTCAACGGGATCTACTGGTAGCACTGGTTCAACGGGAAGTACTGGTTCTACTGGCTCAACTGGAAGTACTGGCTCAACAGGAAGTACGGGTTCAACTGGCTCAACTGGTAGCAGCGGTTCAACTGGAAGTACCGGTTCAACCGGAAATACAGGATCTACAGGAAACACAGGCTCTACGGGTTCCACCGGAAGCACTGGTTCTACCGGTAAAACCGGATCAACAGGAGGTACAGGTTCAACTGGCAGCACAGGATCAACCGGTGCCATTGGAATCACAGGAGCAACAGGTGCTGATGGAGCTTTAAATGCCTGGGCACTTTTAGGTAATGCAGGAACTGTGGCTGGTACAAATTATATAGGAACCAATGACGTTCAGGATCTTGTGATCAAAACAAGTGCAGTTATTAATACGCCTCTTGAACGTGTTAGAATTATGGCTGCCAATGGTAATGTGGGTATTGGAACAGCATCACCAGGAGGCAGGCTGGAAGTTAATGGAGGCGCTCTCCGATTATCTAATTCATATCTGGATATTAATCGCACTTCATTTCCCAATAGCGGCATTTCCTGGTATGCACAATCCTATCCAAGCTGGAGTACGTATATGTCTCCGGGAGGAGCTACAAATACCGGGCCTCATGGAGATCTAACCGCCCCTTCCGGCACATTTGTTACAAACTGGGCCCTCAGAGATTACATAGAAAACATAGCTGGATATGGATGGACGTTCGAATCTGCAGCAAATACTACAACACCTACAGTAAAATTTGAGATCAGAGCGAGTGACGGTCTTTTCCATTCCTATGGTAATGGAATTATTGATGGTAATGTTGGTATTGGAACATCCGCACCACTTTTAAAATTAAAAGTTGTTGGTGATATCGAATCCAATAATATGATAAGAGCAACCGGATGGTTGACAGGAGCAGGAACAGCTGCCGGGCAAGGTGCCGAAATAGGTGTTTCCGGAGGATATTCTTATTTCTTCGGTTACGACCGTACCGCAGCAGTATATACACCAACAAGATTGGTTGGTTCTACCATTGATCTTAGACATAGTGATGCCTCCTCTGACCTTTTCATAACAACTGCCGGAAATACAGGTTTAGGAACAACAACTCCCGGTGCCAAGTTAGAAGTGGCTGGACAAGTAAAAATTACGGGCGGTACCCCCGGAGCTGGTAAGGTATTAACTTCTGATGCAACGGGCTTAGCAACATGGGTTACTCCCGGTGCAGGAACAGTAACTTCTGTTACCGGAACAGCTCCAATTGTTTCGAGCGGTGGTACAACACCCGTTATTTCAATTACTCAATCAGGAACTGCTGCAAATGGTTATCTTTCTTCTACCGATTGGAATACCTTTAATAATAAACCAGGAGGAAGCGGCACGCTTAATTATGTTCCAAAATGGACACCTAATGGTACTACTCTTGGTAATTCTCTTATTTTTGATAATGGTACTAATGTGGGGATTGGAACAGCCTCACCTACCTTCAAATTGCACGTACCTTCCGGATATATCGGAACAGATTATATAAACACAACCGACAACTCCGTTGCCAGTGGAGTAACCGGTGTTATGGTTAAAGCCGGAGATAATTACCTTAGGACAGGAACCGCTCCCGCTCTTGCTGCCTTCTTAAACAGCTCTATATCGGCAACCTACGCCAACATTACTGGCATTCCTATCAGAACTGCATGGGTTGGCGTTCACCGTAACTTTGTAGCAGAACAATTATCTTGGAAAAACTATGGTAATAACCATACAATATTTGATGCATCAGCTGGAACATCACCAGATGGTACTGCAGTAAGTAATACGAATTCACAAGTTGCCTGGAGCCCGACCTATCCTACTTTAATGGGCTGGAATGGAGCGAACACATACGGTGTAAGGGTTGATGTTGCACGCTATGCGGAATCTGCTCCTGGTGATAACCTTGGTAATCATACTGCTACCACCACCTTGAATATGAATGCAAATACAATTACAAACATTGGAGAGGCATATAATAATGGTTGGTTTAGAAATAATAATTCAGGCATTGGTTTATACAATCAAGCTACCTCTAATCATTTTTATTCTGATGGAGCATATTGGAACATTGGTATGGCGGGAGGCTCAACTGGCCTAAGATTAAGAAATGCATATGCAGGTGCTCTTTATGGCTATTTTTATGCAGATGCCTCTGGTATTGGTGTTCTTCATGGTGCCGGAGGATGGGCAATACTTGCAGGAGGCGCAGTAAATACAGCTAACACTTATTTGGATTTCAGAACAAATAGTGTCCAAAGGATGTATATTGATGGAGCTGGTAGTGTGGGCATTGGAACAGTTTCACCGGCAGCGAAATTGCACGTTGCAGCCGGAGGACAAATATTAGGGACTAATGGTACTACATCTGCTACAAGAACATTAACGGTACTTAATGATGGTCAGGCTCAGGTTAATTTTGGCTCCTATCCCGGAGCGTGGTCACCTGCTATACAAATTCAAAACAATGACAATACAAGATACTTGTGGATGTCACCTTTAGATAATGCTTCAGGTGCAAATGCGCGGATCCTTGCCTATGGTACAGGTTTAGACTTCTTCACAGGCGCTAACGCTAATGCCCTAACAATAACAAGTGCCGGCAATGTAGGTATTGGAACAACCGGACCTGGTTTCAAATTACATGTGCCTTCGGGGTATATTGGAACTGATTATATAAACACCTCCGATAATGCTGTTGGATCAGGGGTTACAGGCATTATGGTTAAACAGGGCGATAACTATCACCGCACAAGTAATGCTGCCGGAGTTTTAACATTTTTAGGGATAACAGCTCCTACAGGAGATAATTTAGGTAATCATACCGCAACTACAACATTAAATATGACTGGCAATACCATCAATAATGTTGGAGATATAATATCTAATCAAAACTACGGATTAGGTTTGGTGGGTGTTTATTCTTCTACCAATTATCAAAACGTTTTCGCAATGGGAACTTCGTGGCGTTTACCTGCTGATGGCTCAACTCCCGGCAACTTATACGGTTTGGCATGGACCCATACAAATGTAGGTGGCCAGTCAAAAGCCGGATTATCTCATCAGCTTTTGGTCATGGAAAATGGAATTACTAAAGTTGCTCTTGGAAGTGGAATTTGGACAAATTACGATGTTACAGGAAATAGGCTTTTAGACCAAAATGATGGAAGTTATTATGTTGACCCGAATGGAACATCCCAATTGTATGCGGTAACAAATTATACCAGGGCTGCATTTAATTTAGCCCGACTTTATACCAACCGCAGAGATATAACTGCTGATCAAAACTATTGGACAGGTACCAACGGATGGGGTACAGGTGAATGTACATGGGATAATGCATGGAAATTTGGATATTCCGGATTGGATATATGGGGTACTAGTTCAGGGCATCCTCAAGGTGCAGGGTACGTTCATGCTCAAGGAATCCAATCAGGTATGCATTACGCCTCAGCTGATGGCAGTTCAGCTTATGGCTGGCAAATGGTTGGGGCTGCTAATGCAACCGATAATAGGTATTGGCTAAGAGGAAAATGGGGAGGCGGAACATCCGGTTGGGTGGAAATGATCACATCCGGAAATATCGGAAGTTATAGCGATAATCTTGGAAACCATACTGCTACCACAACCCTTAACATGAACGGAAATGTGATTTCAAACATTGGAGATGCATATAATAATGGTTGGTTTAGAAATAATAATTCCAGCACTGGCTTATACAACCAAGCAACAGGACGTCATTTTTACAGTGAAAGTGATTCATATTGGACTGCGGCAAGCGCAAACGGGATGATTTTTAGAAATGGTCATGCAAGTACCGTTACCGGCTATGTATATTGGGATGGAACAGCAGGCAGTAACAATTTTGGATTGCTCTCACCAAGTGGAAATTGGAGATTAAGAGTTGACAATTCCAATACCGAAGCTTATGGAGGTTTCTATGCTAGCACATCCTATATTCCATATATATATGACCGCGATAATACGGGGTATTATCTGGATTTGAATGGAAGTTCCTACAGCAACTACTTCGGAAGGAATTACGGTTTTAATTGGACCGAATATGATTGGAATAACACCGCTTATTATGTCGATCCTAATAATGTATCCATTTTTCAGGATGTTCGTTCATCGATATTTTATGATCGTGATAACACTGGTTATTACATCGATATGGATAATGGTTCATACTGCAACTATTTTGGCAGAAATTATGGTTTTAACTGGACAGAATACGATTGGAATAATGGAGCTTATTATATGGATCCAAACAATGGTTCAAGACTCGCTACTATTTATCATGGTATCGGTGCTTACAATGTTGGCGGATGGTTGAGCGGTATTATGCAAACGGAAACGACAAGTGATGGTCATCAATACAATCCCTTAACCGGTAACTGGGGCTATATAGGTACCTCAGGACAATATTGGTATTATTCCTATGCCATGAGCCATGTAAATATGTCGCAAAGAAAACTAAAAAGGAATATTACCCCCCTCGACAAATCGCTTTACGATTACGTGATGAATGATATAGATAAGATAAAGCCCTCTTTTTACAAATTAAAAGATGAAACTGATGAGTTGCAAAGCGGAAACGAGCCTAAATACAGGCCCAACATGCACTTAGGAGTTATACTGGATGAGTCACCCGACTATTTGCAAGACCAGGCGTTCAGCGGTATCGATATATATGCAATGGCTACTTTAGGCGTTGCAGGTGTAAAATACAACCGCGAAGACATTAAGGAATTGAAAAGTAAAGTGTCAGAATTAGAAAAAAGCAGTAAAACGATTAGCGACTTTGGAGTTGAAAGTATTACTTCTGAAAAAATTTGGGTGAAATTTTCGGATGATTTCAAAAACCAATTGAATGGAGCAAATCCGGTGGTAACAGTTTCTCCATCAAAGGCAGGGGTAAATATGGGTGTATCCCAAGTAAATCAAATTGGTTTTATGGTTGAAACAGAACGCCAGAGTAGCTTGGTAACATTCAATTGGATTGCAATGGCAAAAGTGAACAACATTATTGAAAAAGAACAAGAAAAAAACATACCTGCAATATCCCCGGATTTACTAAACCAACTGAAGGTGGATGAATCAAGAAAAGCGCCAATTCAAGCATACTGGGAAGAGCAAAAACTGAAAAATATTGCTGAGGCTAGTCGCCAGGCAAAAGAACAAGAAAAAATTGCGGAAATTGGGAAGAACAATTCTAAGGCACTCCCCCCAACCAATGCGGAAATGAAGGTCAAAGCAGAACAGTCAAAACCTCATAATCCACCTGTGATGGATTCAAAGCAAGGGGAAAAATTACCAGAACAACCAGCACACCCATCGGAATATCCAACAGCGCCAGCCAAGGAGACAAGCCCAAAATAATTTAGCTTGTTTTACTTGGTAATGGAATGGTGCAAAAAATAGTTGTTGAATAAAAAATTTAATCGGGACGAGTAAATTTACACCAATTTCAACACTTCCGTTTTAGAAGTGATCTTTAATTCATCGATATTTTTTAACAAATTCAGGCCTGGCTTTTTACCTTTTTCAATTGTTCCTAAGTGCTGAAAGCCTAAAAAGTCCGCCCCATTTTTTGTTGCCCATAAAAGCAAGGTCTGCAACGGAATTTCGGGATATTGTTTTACAATTGTTTTTAATTCATCCAAAACCGACAATGTCCGGTTGGATGCTAAACTGTCGGTACCAATGGTTACGCGAACGTTTTCTTCAATGAAGTAGTTATAGTTTGGTAATTTATTTTCGATGTACATATTGGCATTGGGACAGGTGCACCAATATAGAATTTGAGATTTTGGATTTTGGATTTTGGATCCGGCATCAGGATTCTTGATTCCTGATGCTTTATTCTTGGTTTGTTTCTCAGCCCATTTTATATCCTCTCTCGAAGTAAACGTATTATGAACCAATAAAAGTTTAGATGCAAAGGTTAGGAAGGGAAGCGTTGACTGTAAAGAATTAAGCCCTGTTTGTCGCATCAGATCTGTATTTATACCCATGCTTTTAAATGCATCATAGATCATTCCTGACTTTGAAATAAACAACTCGTTTTCTGCGTAGCTTTCCTGGTTATGAATGCTTAAAATACTATTGTTTTCAATTGTATTTTTATTAATTAATCCAAATAATTTTTCGGAAACAGTGTATGGAGTGTGAGGGACTATGGAACTGGAAAGTTCAACGTTTAATATCTCGTTGATTTCTTTTTTTAAAGCAATAGCCTTTTCAAAAACTTCATCCGCTTTATCAGGATTCAGATCAAAAACTTCAATAAATGTATGGTACAATAAATTCCCTTTCCCCTTTTGCTTAAATGTACTGTTGTTATTGGAAATATCTCCGACAGCAACAATTCCATTTTTTATCATTTCTGCTTCAGCCGTTGCAATACCCTCTTGTATCTGCTCATTCGAAAAGCCGGATCGTTTGGAAATAATTTCTTTAATGAACCCCGCTATTCCCGTTCTTTCCGGAATTTGTGAACGCAAATGAGAAAGTTCTAAATGGCAATGTGTATTAATAAAACCAGGGCAAATAACCCCTTCATAAAATTCTATTTCGGGATCTTGTTTCTTGTTTCTTAATTCTTGCCTACCTTTAATAACTTCTAATATAGTACCATCATCATCAATACTAATTACACCATTTTTAATGGGCTCCGAGGAAATTGTAAAAACATAATCAGCAGAAATTTGGCGCATACACTCAAAATTTTACACAAAATTACGAAATTATATTCTGCATTATATATCAATATCTATTTGTAAATTTGTAATTCAATAAAATCAAATTTGAATACCAAGAAGGATATACGGGCACTTACGCTTGATGAGTTAAAAACAATTTTCACCGAAAATGGTGACCAGGCTTTTCGTGCCAAACAAGTTTATGAATGGCTCTGGAAAAAGTCGGCTCGTACATTTGATGAAATGACCAACCTGTCGAAAACAACACGTGAATTATTAAACACTCATTTTTTAATAAATGCTGTTACTGTTGATGATATGCAGATCAGCAAAGACCGCACTATAAAAAACGCATTTAAGCTTTTTGACGGAAAAATTGTAGAAGGTGTACTTATCCCAAGCAATACAAGAATGACTGCTTGTATCTCCTCCCAGGTTGGATGTAGTTTAACGTGTAAATTTTGTGCAACAGGTAAGTTGGAGCGTTTACGTAATTTAAATGCCGATGAAATTTACGACCAGGTAGTTTTAATAAAAAATCAGGCAGAAAGCAAATACAATACCCCTCTTACCAACATAGTATATATGGGAATGGGAGAGCCATTACTGAATTATAAAAATGTAATTGATTCTATTTTTAAAATAACTTCTCCCGAAGGACTGAATATGTCACCACAGCGCATTACGGTGAGTACTGCCGGTGTTGCCAAAATGATCAAAAAATTAGGCGATGATGGTGTGAAATTTAATTTGGCATTATCATTACATGCTGCGAATGATGAAAAAAGAAATCAAATAATGCCTTTAAATGAAACCAATACACTGGAAGTATTGGCAGAAGCATTAAAATATTTTTACGAAAAAACAGGAACCCGCGTAACCTATGAATACATTGCCTTTAAAGACTTTAATGATAGCATAGAAGATGCAAAAGAGTTGGCTGATTTCTGTAAACATATCCCATGTAAATTAAATATTATTGAATACAACCCGATAGATGATGGCGAATTTAAACAAACTACGCCTGAACGATTAGATGCTTTTGTAAACTATTTGGAGAGCAGAAAAATTATTGTAAATGTTAGAAGAAGCCGAGGTAAAGATATTGATGCAGCCTGCGGACAGCTTGCAAATAAAAACAAAGAAGGACTTGAGAAAAGAAAAATGAAAGTAAAATAATTTGCAAATGTGTTGAGTTTGAACCTTGCAGTAAATAAAATCTTTTCTTTATGACAGTTAGTGAAATAAAAGCCCCAATAGCCAATGAAATGGCAGAATTTGAATTGAAGTTTAAATCTTCAATGAAAAGTTCTGTACCATTGCTGGATAAGATCACTCGTTATATTGTTAAACGTAAGGGCAAACAAATGCGCCCGATGTTTGTTTTTTTATCCGCCAAAGTATGTGGCGAAATGAATGAATCCACTTACCGTGCAGCCGCATTAATAGAACTTTTACACACTGCCACTTTAGTGCACGATGATGTGGTGGACGATTCAAACGTTCGAAGAGGTTTTTTTTCTGTAAATGCATTGTGGAAAAATAAAATTGCAGTACTGGTTGGTGATTTTTTACTTTCGAAAGGATTATTGCTTTCGATCGACAATAAAGATTTTCACCTGTTAGGCCTTGTATCAAATGCTGTTCGGGAAATGAGTGAAGGCGAATTATTACAAATTGAAAAAGCACGCAAACTTGATATTGATGAGGCGGTTTATTTTGATATCATTCGTAAAAAAACGGCATCCTTAGTTTCAGCGTGTTGTGCATGTGGCGCGGCATCGGTTACAAGTGATGAAAAAATCATTAAGAGAATGCAAACTTTTGGTGAAGCTGTAGGCATTGCATTTCAGATAAAAGATGATCTATTTGATTATGGCGATGGAACCAATATCGGCAAACCTACCGGTATTGATATCAAAGAAAAAAAAATGACCCTGCCTTTGATATATGCCCTGAACAATGCAACTTTTTGGGATAAACGCAAGATCATTAATATTGTAAAGAACAACAATAATGATCCGAAGAAAGTGGCCGAAGCAATTAATTTTGTTATTAAAAGCGGAGGTATAGAATATGCTGAAACGAAAATGAATGAATTCAAAAATAAGGCATTGGAAATACTTTCTGAATTCCCGGATTGCGTTTCGAAAACATCCTTGTTTGAATTGGTTAAATATACAACTGAGCGAAAAAATTAATTAAAATGCCCACTCCAACCCTCCCCAAAGGGAGAGCTTTTTAAAATTGCATTTAAAAAACGCTATGAAACATTCATCAATTCCGATAAAAATTCCAATTTCCAATTCTGAAAAAAAAGAAGGAGCTGCCTCAACCCCTTCGGCCAGGGAGGAACAGCTTTCTGCTAATCCGCTAATCAGTCTTGTGCATCGGCTCACGCTCGCTTCGGGAGCGCTGAGCTGGGCTTTTTTACTTATTACAACTGTATTATTTTCTTGTAGCACAGAACCATCCCAAACTGTTGAAAACAAAATCATAGAACGTGATACTATTCAAACGGATTTTATTTTTTCTGAATCAAAAGATTCAGTTATTAAAAATGGTGAGTACATAAAGCATTACAAAAATGGCGTAATTGAAATGCGTGGAATAATGAAAGATGGCAAGCGTGATGGCTTATGGAAAAGCTGGTATGAAGACGGTTCGCCATGGAGCGAAACAACTTTTAAAGACGGAAAGAAAAACGGAAAAACTACAACCTGGTATGGTAACGATAAAAAACGTTACGAAGGCTTTTATGCCAATGATATAGAATCCGGTAAATGGACGTTCTGGGCCGAAAATGGTAACATTCAGAGCACACAAAATTATTAACAATTCCAATCAAGAGTTCAATATTACCTAAGGTTATTTTAATCCTAAAAAAAATTTAATTAGGTTAAGCTAACAGATTAAAAAAACAGATTAGTTCTTGTTGAACATTGCAAAAAAGTGTTATTTTTACTTAACAGTATTAAATTCAGCACCATGAAAAGAATTTTGTTTTCTCTAATTCTGTTTTGTGCAATACACTATTCTGATGCACAATCATTATCCCCCCAAGTAATATCAAGTTCCGGAACCAGTTTTACAAACGGTTCTAATCAGTTGGAGTGGACATTAGGTGAACTCTCAACATCCCCGCTCACCAACGGCAGTAATTCATTAACTCAAGGGTTTCATCAAGGTAATTTGAATATAACTTCCATTGATAATTTTGATGACACTTATGGACTTACCATTTTTCCAAATCCTGCCATTGATCTTATTCAGATCCAATTTGAAAAAGGGAATGAAAATAATTTGATAGAATTATATTCTGCGGAGGGAAAATTACTTTTAACGCAATCTTCAAATTACCAAACACTTTGTCAGATAGATATAGGTATGTACGATATCGGAACTTATTTAATAAAAATTAATAACAAGAACACAAAAGGAAAATCTTATCGAATAGTAAAATTAAAATAGTTGCTAAACCAAACAAAAAGTAAAAAATGAAAAAAGCAATACTTATTCTTTCAATTTGTTTAACCATTGGCTTTACACTCAAAGCTCAAGCTCCGCAAGGGTTTAATTACCAGGCAGTGGCACGTAATAATTCAGGAGTTGCGGTAATAAATCAAAGCATTGGATTAAAAATAAACCTTCGCCAAGGTACTGCCACCGGTACCATTACATACTCCGAAACACATACAGTTACATCAAGCAACATCGGTTTGCTTAATTTAGTTGTAGGTGAAGGTACAGTGCTGAGCGGAACATTTAATACAATTGATTGGTCCGCGGGCCCTTATTTCATTGAAATAAGTATGGATATAGCTGGTGGAACCAATTATGTATTAATGGGTACTCAACAGTTAATGAGCGTTCCATACGCATTATATGCAGCCAATGGCGGAACAACTGGAGCCCAAGGAACAACAGGGGCAACTGGCTCAACAGGTGCTCAGGGTGCTATCGGTGTAACAGGTGCTGTGGGCTCTACAGGAATACTCGGTGCAACAGGTTTAATTGGTGCAACGGGTGACATTGGGATAGCTGGCGCAACAGGGAATACCGGTTCAACAGGCGCTACAGGTATAGCAGGCCCAATAGGCGACAGATATGCAACAACTTCACCTACATCATTAGATATTTCAGTTCCAACAACACCATTAACATTTACTGTTGAAACAGGCTTAGCCTATTCGATAGGACAAGAGGTAATTATCGCCTTTTCTTCAACCCAACAAATGGTTGGAACAATAACAAATTTTAATTCGGGAACCGGACTAATGAATGTTACTGTGACCACTTCAACTGGTTCTGGTAGTGGGTTACAGCCTTGGTCAATAAACTTAAACGGAGCCCCTGGCCCGGCAGGCCCTGTAGGTGCGACTGGAAACAATGGGAGTAACGGAAGTACTGGAACAACGGGTTCAACTGGGGCAACAGGAAATAATGGAACCAATGGTTTAACAGGAGCCACTGGCACCAATGGAATAGATGGCTCAACGGGTGCAACTGGTACTAATGGAATCAATGGTGCTACCGGAAGTACGGGAACTACAGGAGCCACAGGAGCCACAGGAAATAATGGCACTAATGGAAACACGGGTTCTACAGGATCAACTGGAGCTACGGGCGCTGTGGCAACTTTTGCTGTTGAATTTAATATCACGAACATTGGAGGAGGTTTTCTTTTCGATAATGCATCGGATTATGTTTCTGGTGCTAATTTAAAGCCTGTAATAACTTTATATAGAGGGTTTACTTATAAATTTAATATTAGTACAGGCGGCTCACACCCATTCCTGATATCATTAATTAACGGGGGAGCAGCATTTACTGTTGGAGTAACAAATAACGGAACTGGACAGGGTACAATCACTTTTAAAGTGCCGCAAAACGCGCCTACGACATTATTTTACTATTGCACTGCTCATGCAAGTATGGGAAATACAATTAACATACAATAATTAACACTAAACATAATACTCCAAGCCTCGCTTCAATGACGGGGCTTTTTTTATAAACCTAATTGGCTTATGGATGATGAAACAAATTCAGCATTAAAGTAAAATTATTTAATCATCTTGTCATCAGTTTAAAATTAGCTCAGATTATGAAACCTAAATTAGTCGTATTCACCGGTGCCGGTATAAGTGCTGAAAGCGGAATTAAAACATTTCGCGACAGTGATGGCTTATGGGAAGAGTATAATATTAATGATGTTGCTACACCTCAAGCCTGGGATAAAAACAGGGCATTGGTTTTGGATTTTTATAACAAAAGACGAAAACAAGTCCTGGAAGCGCAGCCCAACAAAGCGCACCACGCTTTGGTTGCTTTGGAAAAAAAATATGATGTTCATATCATCACACAAAATATTGATGATCTACATGAACGTGCCGGTTCCAAAAAAGTACTTCATTTACATGGCGAAATAATAAAAAGTCGCAGTACCACAGTCCCTTCCCTTATTTATAAAATTAAAGGAACCGAATTAAATATTGGCGACAGATGTGAACGAGGGTCTCAACTTCGCCCTCACATTGTATGGTTTGGTGAACAGGTTCCGGAAATGGAAAATGCTTATTTAATTGCTGACAAAGCAGCCATACTCATCGTTGTCGGCACTTCCTTAGCAGTATATCCTGCTGCCGGATTGATCGATTATACCCCGAGACATATTCCAAAATATTTAATTGACCCTAGTAATGTAAACGTGAATGGCATACAAAATTTAACCATTATAAAAGAAAAAGCCAGCATCGGTTTATCAATGCTGGCTGAAGAGTTATTGAAATAAAGTCCTTCTCAAATGCCATTTTAGTTAAGAAGCTTACGCACCTATTTCGACAGGCTCAATATGACTTGCACGCACAGCCTATTCTTGTGGAAGATTATAGGCAAGCGTATTTTGTTCGACAATTAAGAATGGGATGACAGTCTATTTGAACCAACTACTATACATTACGTAATTATTAGCAATACGATTTATTTCACCATGAATTAATTCAGGATTAATATCTTTCACCTTTTTTGCAGGAACGCCTGCATAAATTACGCCCGACTCAACTTTAGTGTTTTCAAGCACTACAGCTCCCGCAGCAATAATAGTATTACTTCCAATTTCACAATTGTCCATTACAATGGCTCCCATTCCAATCAATACATTATCGTGTATTGTACACCCATGAACCAATGCATTGTGGCCGATAGAAACATTATTACCGATCACCACTTTTGTTTTTTCATAGGTACAATGTATCACAGCCCCATCCTGCACATTTACTTTATTTCCCATACGGATGGAATTTACATCACCACGCACTACTGAGTTAAACCAAATGCTGCACTGGTCACCCATAATTACATCGCCTACAATAGTTGAATTTTCAGCTAAATAACAATCGTTACCGAATTTAGGATGAATTCCTTTAACAGGTTTTATTAATGCCATAGAAGTGTTTATTTGAGTTTCGAGTTAACGTAATCAGTTTTTCAGATTTCAGGTTTGTTACCATAAACAAGCTTTAATGTGAAGCCTCTTTAGGGCCTGTTTTTATTCATGAACAGTATTGTTCTTTTTACAACAATCATTTAGTTTCTTATATGCTTTCGGATTAGCTGCAACAGCATCGGCATCGTAACCGGCATTTGAAATTGCCAAACGAATTTTTTCAGGTGTAGTTTTCTTCGAATTATACGTAACAGTTACAATTTGGGATTTAACATCCAAATTAGATTTTTTTACCCCTTTTTCAAAAGCAAGGGCTTGTTCAATCGTTTCTTTACACATTCCACAAACGGCAGAAGTTTTCACTTTTAATTCTACGATTGTTGAATCCTGCGCTTTTACTGATGTTGTAAACAGTATAAGAATTGCTGCAACTCCCGATAATATATTTTTAAGTGTTTTCATTTTAAATTTATTAGTTTAATTATTACTTATTTAAAGAATTACCAATATTAAATCGAAAAATTTTCGAAGTAGAAATTCTGTTTTTACTTGTGTTAATTTACCTATCAATATTAACAAAAATACTGCCACAGATAGTACACGTTGTAATATCCTATTTAATACTCATTCTGAATCCAGTGTATATAATTCTTCCATCAACAGGTGCATATATCATTGATGCATCAAAATTACTGCTAAAGGGATTATCAGAAGCTATAATTGGATTTTTTTGCGTGTAATTCAAAATATTTTCACATCCTAAATATACTTCAAACTTCCGGAATTTTTTTGTGATCTGTGCATTCATTAAGTAATACTCCTTTGAACGTGTTGGCAATTGGTATTGGACAGGGCTTAAAAGTGTATTTGGTATTCTGCTTTGTCCTAACCAGTTGGTTGTAAAATCAAATTTCCATATATCCATATATGTTGCGTATGACATATTTAGCATTATCCGGTGTTTTGGAACGTAAGGTTTATCAAGCAATACATGATCATAAGTCGTTTTTACATCATACCATTTGTAGGCCAATTTAACATCAAACATTTTTATCGGAGTAAAACCAAAATCAACCTGCAAACTATTAGAGTAAGACTGTCCGTCCAAATTATAGAATACTATTTTATTTACATGTTGATCCAAATCAACAATCACCTGATTTTGAAAATCGGTTCTGAAAAAATCAACATTTACAAATGCTTCATTATAGAAAAGTTTAAATTTTTGATTGGCGCTTACACCGTAATTCCAGGCTACTTCAGGTCTTAATTTTTCTTGTATCACCAATTGTCTTGAACTTGCAAATACGGATTGATTTTCTACAAAAATATTGGAAGTACGAAATCCTCTTCCACCTGACAAGCGTAAAGTTGTTGATTTTGTTGCATTAAATCGCAAGTGTAAACGTGGGGTATATTGCATTCCGAATAAATTATGATAATCGGCACGCGCCCCGGCAACCATCGAAAAATTATCAGTGTGCGTATATGTATATTCTGCAAAAACTCCCGGAACGCTTTCCGTACGGGCAAAAAAAGAATCATTAATAGAATCGTTATATCTTTCAGAATAATCATCTAAGAGATAACTCGCTCCTAATTTATATTTATGATCGGTAGTATTAATGATGTTTGCATAGATCGCATTTAGATAAAAGTTTTTTTGTTCGCCATTATATCTTCTGTGACCAAAATACATATCCTGTTGCTGCCATTTACCGGATGTTTGGATGCCAATACTTTTATAAGGTGTTGAGGGGAACATAAATCCTGTTTTCGAAAAATACTCCAGCGCCTTGGTATTAATTCCTATTCCGTATGGTTGTGTGGATACATGTCCATGAGTAGTGTTAGCACCTAGATCATTTTTATAATTAAAATTTGTTTGTCCCCCTTGTCGTGTTTCAACCAATGCTTTTACACCAAACTGCGCTTCAAAATTTTTCTGATTATGGTAATCCCAACGGTTAAAAATATTGTATTGACGCGTTAACGGCATATCCAGAAATGAATCGTGGTTCATATCATTTTTTAATCCTACATCGCTTGCATGCAAGAATAAAAGAGTTCCCCATTTGTTATTTATTTTAGGAGCATAATGCAAGTTGGCCTCTGATCGGCCTTTATGACTACCATACAGGTTAATGAACAATCGTTTTTTTTGTTCTTTAGGTTTCAAAAATTCAAGATTAATTTGCCCCGAAATGCTTTCATAACCATTTACCACAGAGCCTGTCCCCTTGGTAACCATAATGTTTTCGATCCAGGTTCCGGGAATATAATTCAACCCATAGGCAGAAGATAAGCCTCTAAGCATTGGCATATTCTCCGACAATATTTGTGTATAAACACCGTCCAGCCCAAGCATTTGAATTTTTTTTGCCCCCGAAACAGCATCCGTAAAGGCAACATCAACAGAAGCATTGGTACTAAAACTTTCAGAAAGATTACAACAAGCGGCTTTTAATAATTCTTTACCACTGATCACTTCCGTATTGATTGGATTAAAAGTAGAATACAAAGTAGTATTTTGGCGGGTTTCTACATTTACCTCTTTGAGGTTAACGGTGTTTTTTAAAACTATTTGTAAGTCCATTCGATTTTGCTGTTTCAAAGTAATGGTATCACTTACAAAACCGATCATGCTCACAATCAAATTTGCCGGAACATTTTCCGGATCAGGGATTTCAAACATTCCCAACGAATCGGTAGAAGTACCAATTGTGGTTCCTTGCCAGTATACATTGGCCCCGGGCAAGGCTTCTTTTTCTCCTTTATCATTTGTTCCTAAAACCTTGCCCATAGTATGTTGAGCGGATATGGTTTTAACGAATAATAAGAAAATGATCAAATAAAATAATCGCGTCATCATCTGTTAATTTTAATTATGTTAATTTGTTAGTAATAGACCCGACAGGTTTTGAAACCAGCAGGTATTTTAAAACATTAACAAAAATCAGATGATGAGAATTGAAATAAAAGACAGTAATTGTCTGCCATATAGTGGCGGAGGTAAATCAGCGAATACTAATTTTGAAGAAGGGGTGTTGTAATTTCCGCTTGAAAATGAATATTTATTAATTGCTAAAACACAATCGTCAGCAACAGGAATATTGTTTTTTTGAGATGAATTAAAATCATTTAAATGAAATGAAGTACTATTAATATCACAACACTGAGCTTTAACAACAGGAAGAGAAGATTTTTCTTCGGGGCAACAATCTTTAAGATGAGACAATGAAACTTTAACCTTACCGCTTTTAAAACAAATCATTTTGTTTATGGTAAAGCCAAGGCTCGATAGTATAAATACCATCGCTAAAAATAATGCTATTGTTTTTTTAATTGCCTTCATCAGTATTACAAATATACAAAAACCAAGCCGAAAATGCCAATTTTAGTCAATTACCATTTCAGGGATCTCTCCTTCAATAATCAAGCGACCTTGGGTTGCATTTTTAATTTCCTCTACACTCACTCCGGGAGCGCGTTCTAATAAACGAAAGCCTTGCGGTGTTACGTCTAAAACTGCTAATTCGGTTACAATTTTTTTTACGCACCCCACACCGGTTAATGGCAGTTCGCATTTGGTCAGTAATTTTGATTCTCCGGCTTTGTTAACATGCTGCATAGCAACAATGATATTTTTTGCTGATGCTACAAGATCCATTGCTCCACCCATTCCTTTAACCATTTTGCCGGGAATTTTCCAGTTAGCAATATCACCGGTATCAGAAACTTCCATTGCACCAAGAATGGTGAGATCCACTTTCCTGGAGCGGATCATTCCAAAACTCATAGCAGAATCAAAAAAAGCAGAACCGGGAACAATTGTAATGGTTTGTTTCCCTGCATTAATCAAATCCGGGTTTTCTTCACCTTCAAATGGAAATGGGCCCATGCCTAAAAGCCCGTTTTCTGACTGCAAGACAATGCTCATCCCTTCAGGTATGTAATTTGCTACCAGGGTTGGAATTCCTATCCCTAAGTTCACGTAATAACCGTTTTTTATTTCTTTTGCAATACGTTTTGCAATACCTACTTTATCTAACATAATTTGATGTGCTGATGTGAGGATGTGCTGATGTGCTAATTTAATCAGCACATTGGTAATCAGCACATCAAAAATTATCTTTTTCTTACTGTTCGCTGTTCGATACGCTTTTCATAATTTACTCCCTGAAATATATGATGAACATAAATTCCGGGAACATGAATATGGTCAGGATCTAATTCTCCTGCGGGTACTAACTCTTCAACCTCAGCAATGGTAGTTCTTCCGGCCATTGCCATCATTGGATTAAAATTTCGTGCTGTTCCTCTGAAAATTAAATTACCCTGAGTATCCCCTTTCCAGGCTTTTACAAGAGCAAAATCAGCATCAAAAGCATATTCCATCAAAAATTCTTTTTCAACTCCTTCTACCATAAATTTGCGTACTTCCTTTCCAATGGCAACTTCTGTACCAACACCTGCGGGTGTGTATATCACAGGCATTCCGTATCCTGCGGCAAGGCAGCGTGTTGCCAATGTTCCTTGTGGAATTAATTCTACTTCCAATTCACCACTTAACAATTGGCGTTCAAATTCCGCGTTCTCCCCTACATAAGAAGATATCATCTTTTTCACCTGATGTTTATGTAACATCAAACCAATACCAAAATCATCTACCCCTGCATTATTAGCAATACAGGTTAAGCCTTTCACCCCTTTTTTTACTAAAGCAGCAATGCAGTTTTCAGGGATACCACACAAACCAAAACCTCCAAGCATCAAGGTCATATTATCCTGAATACCTTTAATTGCCTCCTCGGCATTTGCTATTGTTTTATTCATTTTTGAAAATGATTAACCGATTATTAAAATGATTACACAGATTGCCAATTACCTATTGTCAATTTGTGTAATCGCTTAATTTGTTTTAATTGCCTACTGCAAAAATTGCTAAATTGTTCAATTATTTTTTTGCTTCTAATAAAAAGCTTCTTCTGAATTCAGATTTTCAACACCACTCTCCAGTTCTTTATTGTATTTACTACAATCCATTTCGATATCTAATTTTTTATCAGGTTTTTCAAATTCGCCTTGTGAAATTTTAATTGTTTTATCGGCATATACTTTTTGCATGTATTTAGCCCAAATTGGCAATGCCATACTAGCTCCCTGTCCCATATCGGTGCGATCAAAATGCACCGCACGGTCATCAGCACCTGTCCAACAGCCGGAAACCAGATCGGGAGTAATACCCATGAACCAACCATCGGAATTATTTTGTGTTGTTCCTGTTTTACCTGCAATGGGCATGGTTAATTTATAACGGTATCTCAAACGAACACCTGTACCAATTTGCACCACACCTTTCATTAACTGCAACATCACATAGGCTTTTTCTTCGCTTAATACTTCTTCGGTACGAGGAAAAAAATCTGTCAATACATTTCCATTTTTATCTTCGATACGTGTAACAAAAGTTGGTTGGATCCATGTGCCTTTATTAGCAAAAGTAGAATTGGCACCTACCATTTCAAATACTGATATTTCGGGAGTTCCCAAACAGATGGAAGGAACAGGTTCTATAGGGCTTACAACACCCATCCTACGTGCAAGATCAACTACCGCTTGCGGACCAAATTGTTTTATAAGATATGCGGAAATAAAATTCACGGAATTAGCCAATGCTTGCTGCAAAGTAAGCATACGGCCATTTAATTTTATATCAGAATTATCGGGACACCATGCCGGTTGCCCTGCAGGCATATCAATACAAGTTTTAACATTTGGAACACGGTAGCAAGGTGAATATCCCTCTTGTATGGCAAGTGCATAAATAAAAGGTTTAAACGTTGAACCCACCTGACGTGAATGCCCAATCTGAACGTGATCATACTGAAAAAACTTATGCGATATTCCTCCCACCCATGCTTTGATATAGCCTGTTTGAGGCTCCATCGACATAAGGCCTGTTTGTAAAAAACCTTTATAATACTTGATGGAATCCCATGGGGTCATTACGGTGTCTTTATCCCCATTCCATGTAAAAATGGTCATTGCAACCGGAATTTTAAATTTCTTTTCAATTTCTGCATCCTTCATTCCAGCCTTTTTAAGAAGGCGATAACGATCGGAACGTTTCATTCCTTGCTCCATGATAGATGCAATTTCTTCCTTAGTAACATTCCAGGCAAAGGGGGCATTTCTTTTTTGTTTGCATTCCTTAAAGAAAGCTGCTTGTAACTCCCGCAAATGCTCAGTTACAGCTTCTTCGGCATATCGTTGCATTCGCGAATCGATGGTAGTGTATATTTTTAAGCCATCACGATAAATATCATATTTTTTTCCATCCGGTTTAGGATTCTCTTCACACCATTTTTTCATAAAAACATCACGTAAATATTCACGGAAATAAGGCGCTAAACCATCATTATGATTTTCGGGATGAAAACTTAATGTAAGAGGAAGCTTTTTTAATGAATCAGTTACCACATCGGTTAAGTAACCATATTTATTCATTTGATTAAGCACTGTATTTCTTCTTCCTTTCGATCGTTCAACAAAACGATTTGGATTAAACAAGGAAGGGTTTTTCGCCATTCCAACAAGCATTGCAGCTTCTTCAATTCTCAATGAGTCGGGAGTGGTGCCAAAATAAATTTGTGCGGCCGATTTAATTCCAACCGCGCTATTAATAAAATCAAATTTATTGAGATACATGGCAATGATCTCTTCTTTTGTGTACTCACGCTCTAATTTTACCGCGATGATCCATTCCTTTATTTTTCTGGAGATCAAATTGAAACCATGCAGATCTTCACGGGGAAACAACATTTTAGCTAATTGCTGTGTGATCGTACTCCCTCCTCCACTGCTTCCACTGCCGGTAAGGGCCCCATATACAGCCCTGGCCAACGCCCGAACATCAACTCCTGAATGTTCGTAAAAACGAGCGTCTTCGGTTGCTATCAATGCTTTTATCACATTTGGTGAGATCTCCTTAAAATTAACTTTAGTACGATTTTCGGCATAATATTTACCCAACACTTTCATGTCGCTGGAAAAAATTTCGGTCGCCAAATTCGTTTGAGGGTTTTGTAAGGCTTCAGTATCCGGCAAGTCGGCAAAAAAGCGAACGCTCATTACAAAAAGAAATAAAGCAAGGATTGGAAATGTAAAAAGAATCCAAAACCAGATCACTCCTTTTTTATAATTTTTCTTTTTTGATTTTTCTGCGCTCATTTGATTATTAATAACGAATTTTTACGAATTTACTTGGTTACGAAAAACGCCCTTCGACAAGCTCTGGGTGACATACAAGTTATACAAATCTGTGTTTTTTAAAGAAAAACAAATTCGAGTTGATTAAACTATCTAAGCTGAATTGTTAAAATTGCCTGTTGTTTATTATAAAACCATTTAATTTTCAGCCTTTTCAATTCTTAAACCCACATCCATAATTAATGGAACCTGTTCGGTACGCATGCCATGCTGTATTTCAAATGTATATTTCCCTGCTTCAGGAAAAAGAACATTCTTTTTAAAAGGTATTTGATTGTCATAAATATCCCCCATGCCACTACCCAGCCATTTTCCTTTTTCATCAGCCAACACACATTCAAGTGTATCGTTGGACATTTTCCCATTGGGGAAGGTGGTTTTAATGAACAGAAACAAGTTATTGTAAGGATATCCATCGGCATTACGAACATTGATGTAAAAATTTGTTGGTATTTTTGTATCAACAATACTAACATCAAATTTTAATACATTGTTGCTACTCCATGTGTTATCAGGCAAATCCTTGTTTTCTTCAAAAATACGATTGTTGTCACAAGCAGAAAAAAATAATCCAAATAACAAAATCGTTACTAAAATAAATCCTGATTTTATGCGCTCTCTTTTCATCTGAAACTGATTAAATAAATTTGTAAAAAGACTACACCGATTACTATTAGCTTCTTTTTTTGTGACGATGTACCTTAATGCCTGTTTCATAGTTAAAATAATTAAACCCCTTGCTGTGGTTCTTTGTTATTAGTATTTGGTCGTGGTGGCCTGTTGTTAGGTTTGTTTGTATTTGGCCTGTTCCTATTGGGATTGGGTCTATTTTGATTTGGGTTCACATTTGGATTCGGATTCGCGTTCGGATTTACGTTTGTTTTTTGGTTTGGATTCGGGTTTACGTTTGGTTTTTGGTTCGGATTTGGATTCGGATTTACGTTTGGTTTGTTGGCATTCGGTCCTGCAGTGCGCTTTTTATGACTGCTGTTTTTTTGTTTTTGTTTTTTTGTTTTATCGAAACGGGTAAGACTATCCTGTCCAACAACATTCTCATAATCCGGTTTTTTCTCAATTATTTTCATTGCAACTTTCACATCCAGATCGGCAGGTTTTAAGCCTGTTTTATTCATTTCAATTACTTCTTTTACGCGATCTACGGAAAGGGGAATGAAATTATCAGGTTCACTGGTATAAGAGAAAAACATAGTTCGTTTGAAAATATCTGTTTTTTGATGAAAGGCTCTTCCTTTCTCAGTTTCAAGCTTCACATTGTTAACTTCCGGAAAATCTTTTAAGGCGTCTAAATAGCTGTCGAGTTCATAGTTTAAGCAACATTTAAGTTTCCCGCATTGTCCGGCCAACTTCATAGGATTTAAAGACAATTGCTGATAACGGGCAGCACTTGTAGATACAGCACGGAAATCAGTTAACCAGGTTGCACAACATAACTCACGGCCACATGAACCTATCCCCCCTAAACGACCTGCTTCCTGACGAGCACCGATCTGACGCATTTCAATACGTACTTTAAATTCATCAGCCAGCACTTTTATCAATTCACGAAAATCAACACGATCATCAGCAGTATAATAAAAAACAGCTTTGGTTTTATCACCCTGGTATTCAACATCGCTGATCTTCATCTGCAATTTCAACTTGATGGCGATGGTTCGTGCACGATACATTGTAGCCTGCTCCAGATTTTGAGCCTCCTGCCATTTTTCAATATCGTTAGGTTTTGCTTTGCGGTAAACCTTTTTAACTTCTTCGGAAGTTGTAAGAACACCTTTCTTTTTCATCTGCAAACGTACCAGTTCACCTGAAATAGAAACTACGCCAATATCATGGCCCGGTGAAGCTTCCACAGCTATTACATCTCCAACATGAAGTTGTAAATTATTTACATTCTTAAAAAAATCTTTGCGGCTGTTTTTAAAACGTACCTCTACAATATCAAAAGCAGCCTGACCACCCGGCAATTCCATATTTGCCAACCAGTCGAATACATTCAATTTTTTGCACCCATCTCCCACTCCGCAAGAACCATTATTATTACATCCTCCCGGCAAACTTTTGCTTGTGGCATCGCTACCGGTTGAACATCCTACACATCCCATATTATTTTATCCTTAATTGTTTAAAAAATTAATTTTACAATTCTTCAATTTAGCAGTAGGCAATTGCCTACTGTTAAATTGCTTACTGAATAATTGCCTACTGTTAAATTGCCTACTGAATAATTGGTTTTGGTAAATTTAGTAATTCATTGAACTTAAACGCTAAATCCATAAATAATATTTTAGCATTTGCATTTCTCTCCATGTGATGATGCGCTTTGTTGAGCTCATCAATAAAATGTTCCACATTATCGGAGTGAATAAATGGCGAAAACTTTTTCACGAACCCTTGCTCATCTGCCCCCAGCTTTACCAAACTGGCATCAGCGTAATTTAAGATCAAACTTTCGCGCATAATGTGCAAAGCATAATTCAAAAAGTTTTTTTGTCGCTCTCGTCCTGCAACCGCAATTTCATCGATCCAAACCATCACTGCTTTGGCATCAAATTTCAAACTTGCACGCATCAGTTTTTGAAAACTTGCAAGGTTTTGCCCTGCATTTTCATTTTCATTGATCAATGATAATGCTTCTGCATAATTACCATCTGCCAAATGAGCCGTGCTTTCAGCAGCTCCGGGCGACATGCCGTGGCGATCTACTAACGCTTCAATTAAATCATTTTCATTAATCTTGGTGATTTTGATCAACTGAGTACGAGATACTATTGTTCGCAACAATTGATCTTCACTTTCGCAAACCAATAAAAACAATGTTTTTTCAGGTGGCTCTTCTAAAATTTTGAGCAACTTATTTGCAGCGGCCTGATTCATTTTTTCAGCTTGCCAGATGATCATTATTTTATACTCCGCTTCATACGTTGTAAGGCTTAATTTACGAAGTATTTCAGCACTTTCCTCCACTCCGATCACCGCCTGTTTGTTTTCTGCATCCAGCAATTCAAACCAGTTAAAAAGTGTAACATAGGGATTATCCAAAAACACTTCCCTCCACTTAACAGCAACATCCGTACTTATACGAACATCCTTTGAAAGGGCCACAGGATAAACGAAATGAAGATCGGGGTGAACAAGTTTATTGTACTTCACACAGGATAAACACTGCCCGCAAGAATCGTCTTCCAGCTTGTTTCCACAAGAAATATATTGTGCATAGGCAAGAGCAAGAGCAAGATTTCCACTACCTTGTGGCCCGAGAAATAACTGTGCATGACTAATACGTCCTTCCTTTACGGAACGTATTAATCGCTCTTTAACAGCCTGTTGTCCTATGATCTCTTTGAATAACATATATCACCTTGAACTTCCAGCACCATAACCAGGCTGCACAAATAAAAAGATCATTTGTACAACAATGGAAAAGGGAATCTGAAAGAATTTTTACGCTTTCAAAGATAGCAAATGTTTTAACGTAAAAAAAGGCGGATCATACTTTTGACTGGAGTTTTTATTACTGAAATTTGCTATTATTCAGTGCTTTTTAGTCCTGACAGGTTTTAAAAAATTGCAAGGACTTCAAAGAATTGGGATTGACACATCTGCATGTGCTATTATTGTTTTTTATTCATAAAATCATTTAAACTTTTAATGGCACCTTGTCTTACTTTCTTTTTAAAAAAACCTGTCCAACCAAGCAATGTACCGGGTATTCCTAAAGCCTGACGCGACCATTTATAAAAATTGAAAACATCAGTATGTTTTACAATTTTCCCATTTTCGATCAAAAAATTTGCTTTTACATGATTCACAACTTTTCTACCGGTTACCGAAAAAGTATAATACGCTATCCACTCGGCAGACGCTTGCGCTCCATTAGTTTGTATATTTTTAAACTCTAACCTTAAATCCTTACCTCTAACACATAACATTTCCCACATCGCTTTTCCTTCAGCAGCATTTAAATTTACAAATACGGGGTCACTGAAAGTTGCATTATCAGCATAACACTCTTGCATCCCTTTATAATCTTTATTTTGGAAACAAGTATAGAATTTGGTAATCAGTTGTTGGTTGGTATTTTCCATAGCTTTAGAATTTTCAGTAATGATTTGAGAGAATGTACATGTTGAGACAAAAAACAAAAACAAAAATAATACATTTGATACAATAGGTTTCATTTATCTGTTTTAAAAAAAACACAACTATTTTGTAAGAAAACTTACGCATTCAGCCCAATTACAGGCTCTATTTTAATCTATTTTACCTTAATTCCGTTTGATGATAAAGCCCCTATATTAAACCAACCCACAGCTTTTGTACTTGAATTGGGATTCACATTTTTTATATTACAGCTTACATTAGCAGGAGGTGTTGCAAACAATCCGCCATTGGTAGTTTGTTGCAGTACTTCGTTCAAATAAAAAAAAGTTTCCGGAGTGATGGCATAAATATCCACATCAACGCTATCGCCTATAACAAGCGGTTTATCGCCAGGTGTAATTGCTTCTCTTATTGGAAGGATGAATAAAAAACCATCAGATCCTCCGCCAGCAAATGCACCATCCTGAGATAGATTCATATTGCCGGGGTTCGAATAAAACACACCGTTTTTATATGTTTTTATCCAATAAAAATTTGTCATACCTGCTATATCGTAAGAGTAGAAAGAAGCGAAAAAACCTTGTTCTCCAGCTGTAGAACCACCACTCCCACTTTCCTGTTTGGTGGCATATCTCACAGAATCAATAGCGGGCGAAGGGTACGCAATTGAACTCCCCTGAAACTCCTCTCCTGAATAAGTTACAGACAATGTATATGAATTAAAATACCGAACCAAGGTATCACCTGCCGATGGTGTCCAAACATAATCTCCATTATTGTTTACATCGGTAAAATTGTAAACACGTCCTTCATTATCGGTAATTTTAACTGTGGCACCTATTGCGGCTGGCGAGGGCGCATTATTAAAATATCCCGATGTTTTTGTTAACCGTATTTTTTGCGATCCCGGTTTATTATTTAAAAATGCATCAATTGCAAGCTGGGAAGTACCTTCATCCAGTTTAACAATTATCACTTTTTCACAACTGGTAAAAAAAATAACAGATAAAATCAATAGTAATAAATTATTTTTCATATAAAATTGCTTAAAATTTGAAATTAAATGACACTGCCGGAATAACACTGCCTATAATAGTATATCGCACAGCTTCTGTATTTACAGGGTTGTCCGCATTTTGTCTAAAAAAGATGGAGAACGGATTTTGACGATTGTAAACATTATAAACAGAAAACACCCAAAAACCTTCCCATTTGCGACCTTCCTTTTTCTTTAATTGTAATGTTGCTGACAGATCTAAACGATGATAAGCCGGTATGCGGTAATTGTTTCTTTTTTCTTCCGAATTGTGAGGTATAGTATATCCTTGAATCTCTATGCGATTGGTAGGGAATGTTGCAGGCGTTCCCGTAGCAAACACAAAATTACCCGAAAGGCTTAACCGTTTATTTAAATCATAATTAGCTACCAAACTTACATTATGTAATTTATCAAAACGATTAGGGAACCATTTATTTAAATTAATCCCATTCACCTGTCGTTCGGTACGTCCAAGCGTATAACTTAACCAGCCATTAAATTTGCCTTTTACTTTTCGTAAATAGAACTCTGCTCCGTAAGCCCTACCCTTCCCACTCAATAGATCACCTTCTAAATACTCATTCAATAATAAATTGGCATTGTTGATATAATCAATTTGATTTTGCAACATCTTGTAATAGACCTCCACTGAACTTTCATACATATCATTTTTTCCAAAATTTTGAAAATAACCCAATGCGATCTGATCACAAAGTTGCGGTTTAATATTATTTGTTGATGGAGTCCATACGTCCAAAGGAGTTGATGCCGTTGTATTTGAGATCAAATGTAAATATTGTGTTGTTCTGTTGTAACTCGCTTTAATAGAGCTTCTTTCAGAGACATCCAATTTTACTGAAAAACGAGGCTCAATATTATAATAAGGTTTGATTATCTCAGCTGATCCGTATGTTTTAGTAGAAGTCAGTTCTTTTCTGAATCCTGCAATAGTATCTCTGTAAATATATTCTGTTCCTTTGCCTAAATACTGGTAAGCTGAAAACCTAAGTCCGTATTGGAATATCAGTGATGCACCTACTTTTTGTTCATTACTAACATACAGAGCCGACTCCAATGCATACTTATCATTTAAACTGATATTATTGGTTTTCCCACCGCTTGATGCAATTGCATTGCCAGGAACAAAATTATAATAGGTTGACTGAAGCCCAAATTTAATAGTGTTTTTTGTATTTGGGAAATAACTGAATTCAGGTTTAACACTGTAACTTATAATTTTTGATTTCCATTCAAAAGAATCTTTCCCTTTTTCACCAAATGCCAGCAAATAGTCGTAATTACTGTATATAAGAGAAGTATTTAAAAATAATTTATCACCAAAAACATGGCTCCATCTAAAAGTACCTGTTGCATTGCCCCAGTTAAATTTAAATCCGGCTCCGAATACATCACGGCCCAAATAACCGGATAGAAATATTTTATTTTTATCATTAACAGTGTAATTTACTTTAGCTGTTAGATCATAAAAATTAAATTTAGCCTGCTTCAAATCGCCTTTCAAAAAAGGTTTTGCAAGCACATCAATGTATGACCTACGGCCGGCAATAATAAAAGAACCCTTTCCTTTAAAGATAGGTGCTTCAATAGAAAGACGGCTAAAGATAAGTCCTATGCCAGCATTTACCTCTAACTTTTTGCTATTGCCATCTTTCATTCGCACGTCTAAAATTGAAGATACTCTGCCTCCATACTCTGCGGGAATTCCTCCTTTAATTAACTTAACATCTTTTACAGCATCTGGATTAAAAACTGAAAAGAAACCAAACAAATGAGAAGAATTAAATACAGGAGCTTCATCTAATAAAATTAAATTTTGATCAACACCTCCACCTCTAACATTAAACCCACTTGCACCTTCTCCAACCGTAGATACACCGGGAAGCAGCTGAATACTTCTTACAAGATCCACTTCGCCTAACAATGCAGGAATTTTCTGAATTGTTTTAATATCCAGTTTATTCACGCTCATTTCTACATTCTTAATATTCGCATCTGACCGTTCAGAACTCACAATTACTTCTTCTAAATTCTGAGTGTTTTCAGAAAGCTCAAAATCAAGTTTCAGATTCTCATTTAATATTATTTCTTTTGTGATCGGCTGGTAACCTATATAATTAAGGACAATTGTATAATTTCCTTTAGCAATAGAAATTGAATAAAACCCGTAAACATTAGCTGCCGTTCCTGTTCCTAATTCCTTCACCAAAACAGTTGCTCCAATAAGCATTTCCCCATTTTTTGCATCTTTTAAGTATCCACTGATGGTATATTTTTCCTGGGCAATCCCAACTAAAACCAACAACAGGAAACAAAAGAGTAAGCTAATTTTTTTCATATATTTTTTTAAAAAATCTGATATTACTTTAAATAAACGATCCACCTAAAACCCCATAAATATGTTCTTCTAATTCTTTCGGCAAAAGTAGATATAATATGACTGCAAACAATCTAAATCAGGCTGTTTTAATAACTAAAAACATGGCAATGGAAAAAGCAGAAAGGGCAATATCGCTTATGCTAGACGGGCAGGAAATACTACAAATGTATTTTTAATGTTATCTGTTGGTTAAAAATAGTTTAATGAACAATCTCCATTTAGTGTTTTATAAAAAACCTCTACTTCTTAAATTAAATAGTCCAGGTATTTCTACCACCAATAAGCTCGTCCAGATCACCTTTACCTTTGCTTGCAATTGCTTCCACAATTTGTGCATTCAATGCATCTTCATAACAAACTCTATCTTCTTTGTAAAAAACGCCAAAAGGACGTGGCAAAGGGTTTTCATCGGAAGGAGTATTAAAAAACCGAACCAAAATAGTAGCTTTCACCTGATCGGCTTCATCGTGTATCCACAAATCGTTTGCTGAAACATCAGCAATATCTACAACAATTGGTTTAAGTCCATCTAATTTAATCCCTTTACTTCCATTCTCTCCGAATACAAGAGGCTTGCCTTGTTCAACAAAAAGAGTATTCATTTTTTTTGTCCCTTTTTCAGTAAACACTTCAAAAGCACCATCATTAAATACATTACAATTTTGATAGATCTCCAGCATAGAGGTTCCTTTGTGCTGATGTGCACGTTTTAACATTTCACGCATGTGAACAGGATCACGATCCATTGAACGTGCAACAAATGTGGCTTCGGCACCAATACATAAAGCCAATGGATTAAACGGATGATCCAAAGAGCCCATTGGTGTTGACTTGGCTACTTTCCCTATGGGTGAGGTAGGAGAATACTGACCCTTTGTTAAACCATAAATTTCATTATTAAACAATAAGATGTTGACATCAAAATTTCTTCGCAACAAGTGTATAAAATGATTACCACCAATGGATAGTGCATCCCCGTCACCAGTAACGATCCAAACGCTTAATTCGGGGCGTGTTGCCTTTAATCCGCTGGCAATAGCTGTTGCACGGCCATGGATGCTATGCATACCAAACGTTTCCATATAATATGGAAAACGGGATGAACAACCAATGCCTGAAATAAATACAATTTCTTCACGCTTTAAACCCAATTCAGGCATTACGGTTTGTACTTGTTTTAATATGGAATAATCACCACAACCCGGACACCAACGTATTTCCTGGTCTGTAATAAAGTCTTTTGCAGTTAATTTTATTTCTGTTTGTGCTTGCATTTTTTTTATTTTGTACAGATAATGAATCTGTGTAATAGCCTGGATGAGATACAAAAATCGTTTCTTCCAAAGCTATAAATTTATTTTTTTTGGTTTTTTTACGAATATATATTCGTAAAATTTATTTTTATTATTTACTCAACATTTCAATGATCTTTTCATTTATTTCTGCTGATGTAAAAGGCATTCCTTGTATTTTATTTAAGCCTTTCGCATCTATCAAATACTTATCACGAATCACCTTAATTAACTGCCCGTTATTTATTTCCGGGATCAATACATTATCAAAACTCTTTAATATATCGCCTAAGTTTTTTGGTAATGGATTTAAATATTTAATATGTGCGTGTGACACATCATACCCTTCAGCAATAGCTGACTTTACGGCCGTTTTAATAGACCCGTACGTTGAGCCCCAACCAAGTATTAGCAATTTACCCTTTGCGTTTCCATTATCAATAGTTTGAAGCGGTATGTAGTCAGCAATTTTATCCACTTTTGCCTGACGAATTTTCACCATGAACTCATGATTTTGGGGATCGTAAGAAATATTGCCTGTTTCATTTTCTTTTTCTATACCTCCTACACGATGCTCTAATCCTTTAGTTCCGGGTATTGCCCATTCGCGCGCTAATTTCTCATTACGTTTGTAAGGCAAAAATTTCTCTCCATCTTTCAAAATATTTTTCGCGAAGGATACTGTCAAATCAGGCAATTCTTTTGCTTTTGGAAATTTCCAGGGTTCCGAACCATTAGCAATATAACCATCACTCAAAAAGAAAACAGGAGTCATAAATTCTAAGGCTAACCGGCACGCTTCGAAAGTGGTATCAAAACAATCATTTGGAGAATATGCTGCAATAACAGGAACAGGCGATTCGCCATTTCGCCCGTATAATGCTTGTAATAGATCAGCTTGCTCTGTTTTAGTTGGTAAGCCTGTACTTGGTCCGCCACGTTGAACATTTAAAATCACCAATGGTAATTCCAACATTAAAGCCAGGCCAATTGCTTCACCTTTTAATGCGATACCAGGACCTGACGATGCAGTAACACCTAATGAACCCCCAAATGACGCACCAATGGCAGAAGTGATCGCAGCTATTTCATCTTCAGCTTGAAAAGTTTTAACGTCAAAATTTTTATGTTTCGACAATTCATGTAAAATATCAGATGCGGGTGTTATTGGATATGTTCCGTAAAACAATGTTAATCCTGCTTTTTGCGCTGCGGCAATCAAACCCAATGCAGCAGCTTGATTCCCGGTAATGCTTCGGTACACACCTTTAGCAACAGGTGCGGGCTTTACTTCAAAACGATTCATTGTTGTTTCTACTGTATCACCATAATTATAACCGGCCTTTAAAACATTTACATTGGCGTCAATAAGCTCAGGACGTTTTTTAAATTTCAATTTTAAAAATTCAATCGTATTATCGAGGGAACGATTGTACATCCAATAAATGTAACCAAGCACAAACATATTTTTTGACCGGTCCATTTCTTTTGTACCTAAGCCCGAATCAGATAATGCAGTACGTGTAATTTTTGTTACATCAATTTCGTGGACTTCATACTTTGCTAAAGAGCCATCACGTAAAGGATTCACATCCGAAGGATATTTCGCCAGCTTTAAATTTTTGACATCAAACCCATCTATATTGGCAATAATAATTCCACCTGGTTTTAGTTGGTTTAAATTGGCCTTTAATGCCGCGGCATTCATCACCACTAATACATCACACTTATCACCGGCAGTAAAAATCTCAACGCTACCAAAGTGGACCTGAAAACCTGAAACACCTGCTGTAGTTCCTTGTGGTGCACGTATCTCGGCAGGGAAATTTGGAAATGTGCTTATATCATTTCCGTACAAAGCCGATGTGGCTGTAAACTGTGAACCTGTAAGCTGGATACCATCTCCAGAATCGCCTGCAAATAATATTACTACGTTTGTTTTTATTTCTGTTGTTGTACTCATTTTTATTTTAGAAAAAATCAGGATGTAAAACACCCGGATAACTATTTAATAGAATTTGTTTTTTTGAATTAGTGTTTTTCTAATTGAATGATGGACAAATATCTTTTGGGGAACTTGCTTTTTAGTCTATTATTATAACAATAAATCAGTACAAAGATATCGTATTATTTCGGGCTATATTTAAAGAATTCCGTTCTGTTTATTAAAAAAACATTGGATTATACTGGTTAATTCGGATTTTTATATCGAATTGGTAATAGGATTTAGTAAAACATGATAAAAGAAGCTTTTGCGAGTGATAGGGACTTTGTATTTGATATAACGTTTTATGGTTTTGCGTTCGGGCGGGAAATCGAAGCACAAAAGCCGAATAGATTACTAAAGTTCAATCGAAGAACTGCCCTTGAGTTTTGCACTTCAGCCCGCCTGACGCCCCCCCTTGTTGGCGGCTATTTTCCTTCCCGGTCAGTCAACTTTTTTTATTAGAATTCCTTTTTTCACACTTTCGTTAATTAAGTTCTCTGCATAGTTCCAAATTGATGTCGAACCGTTTTTAATTACTTTTTTCTTATCGTAAACTTTTTGATAAGGGACATTAAATTCTGCCCAAGTTCCACCGTTATTTGAGGTATTTTGTAGCAATGGTTCGAATCTGTCCATTGCTTTTGCAAATTTTGCTTCATCAGTCATACCTTCTTCAAATTCTTTCCAAATTGCAATAAATTCTTCTGCTTGTTCTGTCGGTAAAAGTCCAAATATTCGTTTTGCTGCAATAAGTTCTTCGTCTGTATTTGTATGGTTTTTTAAAGAATCGTAAATAAAAGTGTCACCTGCATCAATTTCTACGATGTCGTGAATTAAAACCATTTTTAAAACTTTAAGAATGTCAATTGATTTGTCCGAATGTTCTGCCAATACAATTGTCATCATTGCTAAATGCCAACTATGTTCTGCGTCATTTTCGTGTCTGTCGCTATTGAATAATTTAGTTTTACGTTGAATGTATTTCAACTTGTCTATCTCTTTTATGAAACTTACTTGTTTTAATAAATTGTCTGTTTGCATTGCGTTTTATAAATCTTGAGAATTTCATTGTTAGTGTAATGTCTGCTCAAACATTGCCACCAACAAAATGAGGAAATGTCATTGATAAATTACCTTAATACAGGGAGGTATAAGCGATAAGATTGAAATTAGTGAAAAACCAATATATTTTTTATAAGCGGTTTAACTGAAATTAAATAACGAAGGAAATTGCCATTTATTATCCAGTAAATTTACTCCTTCAACTTCACGTAAAACAAAGGCATATCATTTCCTGTAAGTTCACCTGCGTCATCCATCTGGGTGATCAGAAGGTCAATACGTGTAATATTCTTTGTCAATTTATATGCTTTTTTATCAAACACCCATTTTTCGTACATCCTAACTTTAGAAATATCATTTTTTGTAACCAGTTTAGGTGTATCTCCCAGTCTAACCAATGCTGATTTCACTTTACTTATTGATAAAGGAGTATTTGTAACAATATCGTACGCTTGAACCTTACCACTAAGTACTGCATCCACAATGGAATTAAATATTTGCTGGCGGTTAACATTCTTATTGAGCGACTTCCAGTAATCATCATCGTAATCAGCTGGTTGTATCATTGGTGTTGTTGATTGGATCTGTTCCGCCCAAACTTCCTTTTTTGCCGAATCTAAGGGTACAATTGCAGCCTGTTTTTTAGCGGTAGTAAATACATAGCCGAGTAAAAATTCAGTTGACGAACCTGTATATGATTTTATCGGACTCATTCCAAGATCATAGGCATACCCTAAGCTAAAACTTTTATAACGTAAACCGGCACTAATAGCAACTGCATAATTACTATGATAAGTAACACCGATCCACCCCATTTTTTTCCAATCTACAACAGCATTAATATCAAATTGAAAAGGTGCTCCTTTAACTGCTCTCACCATGATTAAAGGAAAGGCCGTTATCTGCTTTTCTTTTGAAACATTAAATTCATATTTTATTGAACCCTGGTAGTGACGTGCTAAATTAAAATTTCTGACATACCCCACATCTGTTCCATATTTTACGTTGTTGCCCAAAATTTGCGGTACAGCGAAACCTATTTCCAGTTTTTTTCGAACGTATGCGAGACCAAGGTCAGCGCTAAAAACAGTTTTATTTTGTTGTTGCAACACAAAAAACGGATCATCTTTATCACGCATTACTGCACTTGCATAATCAATTTTATTATCCAGCATTCCCATTGCCATTCCAAAATAAAGATCACTATTGATACCAATCTTTATTTTATAAGAATAACTCGCAAAAGCACCTACCTGGCGGATAATATCGGTGGAATAGGAATAAATTTTCAAACCTAATCCAACATTTTTTTCTTTTACCGGTGCATCAATAGTAAAATAACTTGTTTGAGGAGCTCCTTTCACATTTGCCCACTGGGAACGGTGACCAATAAACGCATTGCTAAATGCGGCATTGCCTGTAAATGCAGGATTAGAAATGAAGCGATTGGTATAATACTGGCTACTAAAAGATACCTGTTGAGCAAATACTTCTCCTCCCGCTCCCATCTCAAAAAGAAGGGAGAAAAACATGATCACCCGAATGATGATGATGCTCTTCCTATGTAGAATTAATACTTTCATTTTCTTTTTTTATTTTCACCTCAGCATATTCCCGTCTCCAAAAGGAGATAGAAAAGGCCTTAAGTTTTATTCTAATCTTTAAAAATACTGATGGCTCCTGAATACACTTTCTCTCCTTTTGCAAATTTGAGGAAATAGTAATAAGTAGCATCCGGTAACGGTTTACCATTAAACGTTCCATCCCAACTATTATCATAAGATGGCGATGTATATACCTGTTGCCCTTGATTATTTACCACAATTACTTCTGTATCCGGATAATCTTCAATATTTACAATGATCCATGTATCGTTCTTCCCATCACCGTTTGGCGTCATTACGCTTGATATTATCAAATCCTGATCCTTAAGTACTGTCACTGTTACTGAATCTATACCCGTACAACTATTGCCATCGGTGGAGGTAAGTACATAAGTAATTGTAGATACTGCTGTAAGAGTAGGATTAGCAATATTTGGATCATTAAGTCCGGTAACAGGTGACCATAAAAACGATATACCTCCTGTTCCACTCAGCGTTACGGAAGCTCCAAAGCTCACAGTAACATCGTTCCCGGCATTTACATCCAGAGAGCCTACTGTAAGAACTACAGGAAAGCTTGCCCCATTTGTACAAAGGCTTGTTGATACTGTGAAAAGGTAAGTGACATTTACCGCAGCTGAGTCGGAAAGCGTGAGCGTTTCAGCAATAGTACCGGCACCCGCACCAGCTATATTACTTAAGCCCGGCACATCAGGCCTTGTCCATGAGAAAGTCACTCCTGTAAGCTGACTTGTAGGAACGTAATTAAAAACCGAACCGCTGCAAATTCTGGAAGGGGAAAGTGTGCTGGTAAACTCCGGTGTTGGATTTACTGTAACAACCACACTATAAGAAATTGGATTTGTACAGCCGTTAGCTGTTAACGAATAAATATAGGTAACGTTTATAGAATCCAATGTAGTGTTTATAAGCACTTCGTTAGGATTGTTTATACCACTACCACCAATGTTACTTATACCTATTACTGCCGCCCTGGTCCAAGCGAAAGATGTACCTGCTGTTCCACTTGTTGGAGTATAGGCAAAAGTAGTACCGCTGCATACTTCAGGAGGCAATAAACTACTTGTAAATAGAGGTACCGGATTTACCGGAACTACCACATTGTAAGTGTTTGAATTCGTACAACCATTTGCTGACACCGTATACACATAGGTAACATTAATCGGTGCTAATGTTGTATTGGTAAATGTTTCATTCGGGCTACCCGTGCCATTGCCCGCAGGATTAGTTATACCTGTTACTGCTGCTCTTGTCCAAATAAAAGTTGCACCCAGTGCAGAACTCTGAGGGGTATAGCTGAAAGGGGCACCACTACAAACAGCAGCCGGAGCTAATGTGCTTATTAATACCGGTGATGGATTTACAGCAACAGTCACATTATTATTATTTTTTATACAACCGCTTGCTGATACTGTAAACGCATAGGTAACATTCACGGGATCTGCTGTTGTATTCGTAAGCACTTCCGACACATTACCGGAACCCGCACCTGCAATATTACTTATTCCAGGAATTGCACCTCTGGTCCACGTATAAGATGCCCCGGTGGTTGTACTTAATGGAATATAATTAAAAGCTGTACCGCTGCAAATTGCAGGGGGAGTTAAACTGCTGCTTAGTGATGGAACAGGATCTACAGGAACCTGAACATTATAGGTTGTTGGATTTGCACAACCATTAGCCGATAATGTATAAACGTATACCACATTTATAGTTGCAGCAGTAGTATTCGTAAGTAGTTCGTTTGGATTATCAATACCACTGCCTGCTATGTTGCTAATACCTGCTACAGCTGCCCTTGTCCATATAAATGATGTACCCGGCATTCCACTTGTTGGAGTATAAGCAAAAGTACCACCACTGCATATTGCAGGAGGGAACAGGCTACTGCTTAATGCCGGTGTAAGACTTACGGCAACCACAACATTGAAAGTGGAAGGATTTACACAACCATTAGCAGAAACAGTGAAAACATAAGTAACGTTAATACCAGCTCCTGTTGTATTGATAAGAGTTTCACCAGGATTGCCAGTTCCACTTGCAGCCGGATTACTTATACCTGAAATTGCGCTTCTTGTCCATGTAAATACGGCTCCAGTAGTAGGACTTATAGGTGTGTAGCTGAATAATGTACCACTACAAATTGCAGGAGGTGATAAGGAACTGCTTAATGTTGGTGATGGATTTACAAGCACAATAACATTTTGATTGTAACTACACCCACCGGCAGTGGTTGTATATACATAAGTAACGCTGACAGCTGCTGCTGTAACATTGATAAGTGTTTCGCCAGGATTATTCACACCACTCGCTGCCGCATTACTAATTCCCGATACAGTAGCTCTCGCCCAGGCGAATGTTGCACCAGAAGTCAAGCTCGCTGGTGTATAACTGAAAGGGGTTCCGCTGCAAACTGCAGGAGGCGTCAAACTATTACTTAGCAATGCCATTGGTTTTATAGCTACCACCACCGTATCATTAATAGGATTTGAACAGCCATTTGCTGATAGCGCATAAATGTATTTAACGTTTATAGTAACTGAAGTTGTATTATTAAGTATTTCATTTGGATTATTTGTTCCGCTCCCTGCTGCATTGCTTATACCTGCAACTGCCGGCCTTGTCCAGGCAAAAGAAGTACCTGACGTTGCACTCGCTGGTGTATAACTGAAAGGAGAACCGCTGCATACTGCCGCTGGTGCCAGTGTACTGGACAATATTGGAAAAACATTAACCACCACCACAACATTATAAATTGTTGAGTTTAAGCAGCCATTGGCCGACACCTGATAAGCGTAGGTAACACTTATTGCAGATGCGGATGTATTAGTTAGAGCTTCGTTAACGCTTCCTACACCGGAATTTGTAGCTGGCGTTATATTGGTAATTGCTGGTCGCGACCATGAAAATGTTGATCCCGAAGTTGTACTTGCTGCAGTATAGGCGAAAGCAGTTCCGGTGCAAATTGCTGGTGGTGCAAGACTGCTACTTAGAACAGGCGTTGGATTTACTAAAATTGTCGCAGTTATTGGCAAACCTACACATAAAGTTGGATTGGGTCCGGTTGGGGTTATCGTAAAGGTCACTGTTTGAGGGGATGTAGTTGTGTTCGTTAACACAACTCCTGTAATATTACCAGCCCCGCTCGCGGCAACACCGGTTACTTCAGTTGTTTTATCTCTTGTCCATGTATAAGTGGATGGCACACCATTACTGGTACTCAGCACCATTGTTGTAAATGACGTCCCGGAGCAGTGAGTTTGACTGTTATTAGTTGCCAATGCAACAGGTATTGGATTGACTGTTATTTCAATTGCACCTGAAACATCAGTTATACTTGTACATGAAGTTACTATTCTTCTAAACCAGGTATTTACTGTTAAGATTCCAGGAATATAACCAGGGTTGCTATTTGTGCCTGCTGCTGAAGAAAACCCTGAAACACCACTCGTAGTGGAAGATTCCCATAAATACGTATACGAATTATCACCACCTGTAGGTACACTTCCGGTTAATGCGAAAGGAGCCGCTCCATTGCAAATAGTTTGTGCTGCACTTATTATGTTATTGCCAATTGGGGCATTAACGGTTACTAGTAAATCATTGCTGTTTGCACTACAAGACACTCCTCCTAAAGTACTAATAGTTATTCGTCTAAAAGTGGTGGTAGATGCCAAACCTGAAGCAACATCATATGTTGCCCCACTTACCAATGTGCTGCCATAGCCATTTGTACTGTATCTCCAGTCATAAGTTAACGTACCGGAGCCGGTAGAAGCAACGCTTTCTGTAAAAGCGGCAGGATCACCGCCACTGCATATCGTTTGAGCGGAAGCAACCGAACCTCCACTAACCAAATTGATTGCCACAATTATATCATTACTGTTCGCCATACAGGAGACACCATTTAGTGTACTAGTTGTTATCCGCCTGTAGGTGGTCGTAGCTGTCAGACCAGCTGAAACATCATAAGTAGGCGTGTTTGCAAGACTTGTTCCATAGCCATTGGTGCTGTATTTCCAATCATACGTTAAAGTACCGGAACCCGCTGATGCGACACTTTCTGTAAAAGCAGCGGGATCATCTCCACTGCATATCGTTTGAGAAGAAGCAATTATGCCACCAGTAACTGTACTCTGAACTGTCACAATAATGTCATTGCTATTAGCAGTGCAGGAAACCCCTCCTAAAGTACTTGTGGTTATACGTCTGTATGTAGTGGTGGCTAATAAACCGGATGGGACATCATACGTGACTGCACTTGCCAAGTTAGTACCATAACTATTGGTACTATATCTCCACTCATAAGTTAATGGACCCGATCCCGTAGCCGCAGCACTTTCTGTAAAAGCAGCAGGATCACCACCGCTGCATATTGTTTGAGCAGATGCAATAGCCCCCCCGGCAGCAGCATTAACCGTTACTATTATATCATTGCTGCTGGCAGAACAGGAAACTCCGTTTAAGGTACTGATAGTTGTCCGCCTGTATGTGGTGGTGGCTACCAAACCTGATGGTATATCATACGTGGCTGTGCTTATCAAACTGCTACCATAAGCATCGGTGCTGTGTCTCCAATCATACGTCAATGTACCGGAACCCACAGGAGCAATACTTTCTGTAAAGGCGGCTGGATCACCTCCACTGCATATCGTTTGAGCAGATGCAATTGTTCCACCGCTAACTGAATTAACCGTAACTACTATATCATTGCTATTGGCGGTACAAGCCACACCTCCTAAAGTGCTGGTGGTTATACGTCTGTATGTGGTGGTGACGGGCAAACCTGCTGAAACATCATACGTGGCTGTATTTGCCAGACTGGTACCATAACCGTTCGTGCTGTGTTTCCAATCATAAGTCAAAGTACCTGAACCACCTGATGCGAGAGTTTCAGTAAAAGCCAAAGGGTCGCCACCGCTGCATATTGTCTGAGAAGAAGCAATTGCACCACCGGTAACCACACCCTGAACTGTTACAATAATATCATTGCTGCTGGCAGAACAAGTTACACTACCTAAGGAACTGATGGTTATTCGTCTGTATGTAGTTGTGGCTGCCAAACCTGATGGGGCATCATAGGTAGCTGTATTCGTTAGGCTCGTACCATAACCATTGGTACTGTATCTCCAATCATACGTTAAAGCACCGGAACCCGTTGATGCCACAGTTTCTGTAAAAGAAGCCGGATCACCGCCACTGCATATTGTTTGAGCGGAGGCTATTGTGCCGCCACTGGCCGTATTAACTGTTACAATTATATCATTACTACTGGCGGTGCAAGAAACGCCATTCAAGGTACTGGTCGTTATCCGCCTGTAGGTAGTGGTAGTTGCCAGGCCTGCCGAAACATCATAAGTAGCTGTACTCGCAAGACTGGTTCCATAGCCATTGGTACTGTGTTTCCAATCATACGTTAAAGTACCCGAACCCGTTGATGCGACACTTTCTGTAAAAGCTGCCGGATCACCTCCGCTGCATATTGTTTGAGAAGAAGAAATTGTACCACCGGTTAAGGCATTAATTGTCACTGTGATATCATTGCTATTGGCGCTACAGGAAACGCTTCCTAAAGTACTCGTGGTTACACGCCTGTAGGTGGTGGTAGCTGCTAAACCCGCTGAAACATCATAAATAGCTGTGTTGGCCAGGCTACTGCCATAACCATTGGTGCTGTATTTCCAATCGTAAGTTAATGTACCGGAACCACCAGAAGCTATGCTTTCCGTAAAAGCAGCAGGATCACCACCGCTGCATATCGTTTGCGCGGAGCCTATTGTTCCACCGGTAACTACACCTTGCACTGTTACAAGGATGTCATTACTATTGGCCGTACATGAAACGCCATTCAAGGTACTGGTTGTTATCCGCCTGTAGGTGGTGCTGGCCAGCAAACCTGATGGTATATCATACGTGGCTGTGTTTACCAAGCTACTACCATAACCATCGGTGCTGTATCTCCATTCATATGTTAATATTCCGGAACCAGTAGAAGCAACACTTTCTGTAAAAGCGGCCGGATCACCTCCATTACATATCGTTTGAGCGGAAGCAATTGTGCCACCGCTGACTGAATTAACCGTAACTACTATATCATTGCTATTGGCGGTACAAGCCACACCACCTAAAGTGCTGGTGGTTACACGTCTGTATGTGGTGGTGACCGGCAAGCCCGCTGAAACATCATACGTAGCTGTATTTGCCAGACTGGTACCATAGCCATTCGTGCTGTGTTTCCAATCATAGGTCAAAGTACCGGAACCACTCGATGCGACACTTTCTGTAAAAGCCACAGGGTCACCACCGCTGCATATTGTCTGAGAAGAAGCAATTGCACCACCGGTAACCACACCCTGAACTGTTACAATAATATCATTGCTGCTGGCAGAACAAGTTACACTACCTAAGGAACTGATGGTTATTCGTCTGTATGTAGTTGTGGCTGCCAAACCTGATGGGGCATCATAGGTAGCTGTATTCGTTAGGCTCGTACCATAACCATTGGTACTGTATCTCCAATCATACGTTAAAGCACCGGAACCCGTTGATGCCACAGTTTCTGTAAAAGAAGCCGGATCACCGCCACTGCATATTGTTTGAGCGGAGGCTATTGTGCCGCCACTGGCCGTATTAACTGTTACAATTACATCATTACTACTGGCGGTACAAGAAACGCCATTCAAGGTACTGGTCGTTATCCGCCTATAGGTAGTGGTAGCTGCCAAGCCGGATGAAACATCATAAGTTGCTGTGTTTGCAAGGCTGGTTCCATAACCATTGGTGCTGTATTTCCAATCATAAGTTAATGTACCGGAACCGGTTGATGCGACACTTTCTGTAAAAGCAGCCGGGTCCCCCCCGCTACATACCGTCTGAGAAGAAGAAATTGTACCTCCGGTTAAGGCATTAATTGTCACAGTGATATCGTTGCTATTGGCGGTGCAGGAAATGCCTCCTAAAGTACTTGTGGTTACACGCCTGTAGGTGGTGGTAGCTGCTAAACCCGCTGAAACATCATAAGTAGCTGTATTGGCCAGGCTACTTCCATAGCCATTGGTACTGTATTTCCAATCGTATGTTAATGTACCGGAACCACCTGAGGCTATGCTTTCCGTAAAAGCAGCAGGATCGCCACCGCTGCATATCGTTTGCGCGGAGCCTATTGTTCCACCGGTAACTACACCTTGCACTGTTACAAGGATGTCATTACTATTAGCTGTGCATGAAACGCCATTCAAGGTACTGGTTGTTATCCGCCTGTAGGTGGTGCTGGCCGCCAAACCTGCTGAAACATCATACGTGGCTGTATTTGCAAGGCTGGTTCCATAACCATTCGTGCTATATTTCCAATCATACGTTAAAGTACCGGAACCTGTAGAAGCAACACTTTCTGTAAAAGCGGCAGGATCACCTCCATTGCATATCGTTTGAGCGGAAGCAATTGTTCCACCGCTAACTGAATTAACCGTAACTACTATATCATTGCTATTGGCGGTACAAGCCACACCACCTAAAGTGCTCGTGGTTACACGTCTGTAGGTAGTGGTGGCCAGCAAACCTGCTGAAACATCATACGTGGCAGTATTTGCCAGACTGGTTCCAAAGCCGTTCGTGCTGTATTTCCAATCATAAGTCAAAATACCGGAACCACTTGATGCGACACTTTCGGTAAAAGCAACGGGATCACCACCACTGCATATCGTTTGAGAAGAAGCTATGGTGCCACCAGCAAGAGTGTTAATCGTTACAACTATATCATTGCTGCTGGCAGTACAAGTCACAGCACTTAAGGTACTGGTGGTTACGCGCCTGTAAGTGGTTGTGGCTGCTAAACCTGATGGCGCATCATAGGTGGCGGTATTCGTCAAGCTCGTACCATAACCATTGGTGCTGTATTTCCAATCATAAGTCAAAGTACCCGAACCAGTTGATGCCACAGTTTCTGTAAAAGAGGCCGGATCCCCACCACTGCATATTGTTTGTGCCGAAGCTATGGTACCGCCACTGGCCGTATTAACTGTTACAATTACATCGTTACTACTGGCGGTACAGGAAACGCCATTTAGCGTACTAGTCGTTATCCGCCTGTAGGTAGTGGTAGCTGCCAAGCCGGATGAAACATCATAAGTTGCTGTGTTTGCAAGGCTTGTTCCATAACCATTGGTGCTGTATTTCCAATCATACGTTAAAGTACCGGAACCGGTTGATGCTACACTTTCTGTAAAAGCAGCAGGGTCACCTCCGCTACATACCGTCTGAGAAGAAGAAATTGCACCTCCGGTTAAGGCATTAATTGTCACAATTATATCATTGCTATTGGCGGCACAGGAGACACCCCCTAAAGTACTCGTAGTTATTCGCCTGTAGGTGGTGGTGGCTGCCAAACCCGCTGAAACATCATAAGTAGCCGTATTGGCCAGGCTACTGCCATAACCATTGGTACTGTATTTCCAATCGTATGTTAATGTTCCGGAACCACCTGAGGCTATGCTTTCCGTAAAAGCAGCAGGGTCGCCACCGCTGCATATCGTTTGAGCGGAGCCTATTGTTCCACCGGTAACTACACCTTGCACTGTTACAAGGATGTCATTACTATTAGCTGTGCATGAAACGCCATTCAAGGTACTGGTTGTTATCCGCCTGTAGGTGGTGCTGGCCGCCAAACCTGCTGAAACATCATACGTGGCTGTATTTGCAAGGCTGGTTCCATAACCATCGGTGCTGTGTCTCCATTCATATGTTAAAGTACCGGAACCAGTAGAAGCGACACTTTCTGTAAAAGCGGCAGGATCACCGCCATTGCATATCGTTTGAGCGGAAGCAATTGTTCCACCGCTGACCGAATTAACCGTAACTACTATATCATTGCTATTGGCGGTACAAGCCACACCACCTAAAGTGCTGGTGGTTATACGTCTGTAGGTAGTGGTGGCCGGCAAACCTGCTGAAACATCATACGTGGCTGTATTTGCAAGGCTGGTACCAAAGCCGTTCGTGCTGTATTTCCAATCATAAGTCAAAGTACCGGAACCACTTGATGCGGCACTTTCGGTAAAAGCCACAGGGTCACCACCGCTGCATATCGTTTGAGAAGATGCTATGGTGCCACCAGCAAGAGTGTTAATCGTTACAACTATATCATTGCTGCTGGCAGTACAAGTCACAGCACTTAAGGTACTGGTGGTTACGCGCCTGTAAGTGGTTGTGGCTGCTAAACCTGATGGCGCATCATAGGTGGCGGTATTCGTCAAGCTCGTACCATAACCATTGGTGCTGTATTTCCAATCATAAGTCAAAGTACCCGAACCAGTTGATGCCACAGTTTCTGTAAAAGAGGCCGGATCCCCACCACTGCATATTGTTTGTGCCGAAGCTATGGTACCGCCACTGACCGTATTAACTGTTACAATTATATCATTACTACTGGCAGTACAGGAAACGCCATTCAAGGTACTGGTCGTTATCCGCCTGTAAGTAGTGGTAGCTGCCAGGCCTGCTGAAACATCATAAGTAGCTGTACTTGCAAGGCTGGTTCCATAGCCGTTGGTACTGTGTCTCCAATCATAGGTTAAAGTACCGGAACCCGTTGATGCGACACTTTCTGTAAAAGCTGCCGGATCACCTCCGCTACATATTGTTTGAGAAGAAGAAATTGTACCACCCGTTAACGCATTAATCGTCACAATAATATCATTGCTATTGGCGGTACAGGAGACGCCTCCTAAGGTACTCGTGGTTATTCGCCTGTAAGTGGTGGTAGCTGCTAAACCCACCGGAACATCGTAAGTAACTGTGTTGGCCAGGCTACTGCCATAACCATTGGTGCTGTATTTCCAGTCGTATGTTAATGTACCGGAACCACCTGAGGCTATACTTTCTGTAAAAGCAGCAGGGTCACCACCGCTGCATATCGTTTGAGCAGAGCCTATAGTACCACCCGTAACTACACCTTGCACTGTTACCAGGATGTCATTACTATTGGTGGTGCATGAAACGCTATTCAACGTACTGGTTGTTATCCGCCTATAGGTGGTAGTGGCTACCAAACCGGATGGTATATCATACGTGGCTGTGCTTACCAGACTACTACCATAACCATTTGTACTGTAACGCCAATCGTAGGCCAATGTTCCGGAACCAGTAGAAGCGACAATTTCCGTAAAAGCGGCCGGATCACCGCCATTGCATATCGTTTGAGCGGAAGCAATTGTGCCACTACTAACTGAATTAACCGCCACAATTACATCATTGCTGTTGACGGTACAAGCAACTCCGCCCAGGGTGCTAATAGTTAAGCGTCTGTAAGCGGTAGTGGAAGCTAAACCCGTTGGAACATCATATGTGATTGTGCTTGCCTGCATTGTTCCAAAACCATTGGTGCTGTAACGCCAATCATAAGTTAATGCACCAGAACCATTTGATGCGACACTTTCGGTAAAAGCAACAGGATCACCACCACTGCATATTGTTTGTGCGGAAGCAATAGTGCCACCAGTAACATTATTAATCATTACAACTATATCATTACCACTGGCAGTACAAGTTACACCATTTAAGGTACTGGTGGTTATACGCCTGTATGTAGTTGTAGCTATCAAACCCGCTGGAACGTCATACGTGGGTGTATTTGCAAGGCTTGTACCATAACCATTGGTGCTATATTTCCAATCATACGTTAATGTACCGGAACCAGTTGATGCCACAGTTTCTGTAAAAGAGGCCGGATCACCACCACTGCATATTGTTTGCGCAGCAGCTATAGTACCACCGCTCACAGAATTTAAAAAGGAGGTGAAAGTTGCGTGTGTAGCACCGTTCACATCACCTGCTATTACTGATGTGCCGGCAGTACGGGTAACATTGCTTGCACCAGTTGCTGCGTTTATTCCTCTAACCTGAATGCCGCTTATCGTAATTACGTCTAAATTGGTAATTCCCGGACCAGTAATTTCAAACGTTATAGCATTTGCGGTAATACTTACATTGGAGATCAAGGAAATATCCCTACCAGCAGTAAAAGTAACGTTGCCGGTTCCCGCTGAAAACTCAAAGTTAGCAGGCGCTGAAAGAGTTAGAGTGCCAAAAACCGAAATATCATTGTTTGACGTTTCTGTGATAATAATATCGCCCAAATTGCTATACGCAGTGGGGAATGAACAACCTGTAATTATTGGTAAGGTGGGAACAGTTATGGTTACTCCTGCAAACGCGTTATTAAAACCAACAGACAGAAGTAAAATGGCAGCAATGAGCGCCATTTTAACAGTTGCAAGAGTTTTAATAATACTGTTTGGACAGTAATTTTCTTTCATTTCAAAAAAATATGTTAACAATTATTCTATGTCTTTTAAGATCAAAAGAATAAAATAAAGAAAATAAAAAAACAGCAAATAAAGTCAATATACCCGCTGTACCTAAAGGAACGAGTATTATAAACTTTCTTGTTTGCGTTTTTTGCCTTTTGTTTTACGTAAAACTATAAAAAGAGTTACATACAAACCTGCCTCCAAACTTATATAAAAAAATGCAAAACAACAACGTTTATTTCTGACAGTTTTAAAGTTAAAATGTTAGAAACCGTATGTTAAAATAAGAAATAAAAAAAACGGTTTTAAAAAGCCTAAAACAGGGCAATTCCAGCGTTCGTAATTTTTAAAAGGGAATCCAAATCGTAATTGGTATTTCGCCTTCTAAAATCAGTAAGAAAACAATTACATTTTTTTTGTAAAAAGCACCTTAGAGATTTGAACAACTAAAGACGGTATCTTTTGGGGTGCGCTGTTCGGCTCCTGCCGGAGTCGAAGAAGATACTACAATTATTTCTATAAACATTTGATGTCGCTGGCATCTAACTGTTTTGTAGCCACCTGAATTTTATGACAAAAAACTGGTGTACTAAGCCCCTCCCCTCTTCCATCGGGATAAACTCCGGAACGGAATATTTCGCCCCTATGGGGCTTATTTTTTTGGAATTTTTAATATTCTACAAAGATTTTTCCCCTCTGGGGCAATGGTGTGTAACATAACTTAGTAACTGATGTTACAAACTTATAAATCTGGAAAGTGTGAGATCTTTGTATAAAACAGTCCACACATCGATTAAGCCCTATAGGTGCGGAATATTTCGCCCTGATTGGGCTCATTTCTTTGAAGGGGGGCATTCTACAAAAATTTTGCCCCTCTGGGGCAATGCGTAACATTAGTTAATAACCTAAAAATTGGGTCCCGAATTTACAGTTCGAACACTTTGATATTGACATTAATTTATTTACTTTGCACTCAATTTTTATTTCAGCAAAATGAAATATTTCATACAATTGAAATATTCAAAATCGTTAAATTACTAATCAAAAAAAACAGTAACGTGAAGAGATTTACATTTATAGTAACCATTTTATTTTTAAGTTCAACCGCATTATTTGCAGGAGGCTTTCAAGTGAATCTTCAAGGCCAAAAGCAATCTGGGATGGGGCATACAGGAACAGGATTGTTACTGGATAATTCAAGTATTTTATTTAATCCGGGGGCTGTTTCCTTTTTAGACTCTTTGAGAGGACTCTCTTTTGGAGCAAGTCTGATTTTCCCGAGAACAATGTATTTAGAGCCCTATCCCGGAACTTATACTGCCAATATTGAATCGCATGTGGGAACACCGATCACGGTATATGCTGCTTTTAAATTCAAAAAAATAGATAAGCTGAGTGCAGGAATAGGCATTTACAACCCTTTCGGAAGCAGGTTGGAATGGGCTGATGACTGGAAAGGTCAATTTTTAATCCGAGAAATTGATCTAAAAACATTTTTTATTCAGCCTACTGTATCCTATAAAGTAAATGAAAAGCTGGGCATTGGTGCGGGTTTTGTTTTTGCTACCGGTAGTTTTAGTTTACGTAAAGGTGTTCCAATACAAGATAGTTTAGGGAATTACGGTGAAGGGAATCTAAAGGGAAATGCGAGTGGCATTGGGTTTAATGCAGGCATTTATTTCAAAGCATCGGAAAAACTTTCAATAGGTATCGATTACCGTTCGCAAGTAAATGTGAAAGTTGAAGAAGGAACTGCCGAGTTCACTGTGCCTAATTCAGTGGCAGAATTTTTCCCTCAAACAACTTTTTCCACCGAATTAAAATTGCCGCAAGTAGCTACTCTCGGGTTCGGTTACGTACTCAACAGCAAACTAAAACTGGCATTAGATATAAATTATATCGGTTGGAAATCATACGATTCACTGATCATTAATTTTGACCATAATACTGATAAACTTGCCGATATTCACTCTGCACGAATGTATAAAAATGTGTTTATTTTCCGAATTGGTTCACAATACCAATGGACCGATAAATGGACTGTTCGGTTAGGTGCTTATTATGACATGACACCAGTTAAAGCCGGCTACCTGACTCCAGAAACACCAGATGTAAATAAAATTGGAATTACTTCAGGTGCATCCTTCCGGGTAACAAAAAAAGTTTTTCTTGATCTATCTTTGCTTTTCATAGAAGGAATAAAACGAACCGATACCAATATTGAAACTCAATTTAGCGGAACTTATAAAAGCAGAGCTGTTATACCAGGCTTTGGTCTTCAGTATCTTTTTTAATCAAATTTTCGAAAAAAAACAAGTTGGTCGGCCTAAAGTAAATCCGACATCAAGGCAAAAGAACCAAAAGTTCGCTCCATTTAGCCTACGTTCACATTAAAAACGATTATAAGCTAAACGCCTAATTCAATAAATCTATTAAGCTCCCGCACTTGCATCAAGATAAACTCCTAAGCGGAATATTTCGCCCCTATGGGCAATGTCACTAAGTTAAGAACTTTTCTAACAGGAACGTCTGCCCAAGGTCTTCGACAAGCTCAGACTGACCGCGCGCTGGTCATATTGAGCCTGTCGAAATATGAGCGATGGCTTCTTAACTTAATGACATTGCCCTATGGGGCTTGAATTTTGGGAGAATTTTTAACATTCTACAAAGATTTTGCCCCTCTGGGGCAATGCGTAACCTAAGTCATTAAAATCCCGGTCAATAAATTGTTACTGTTATTAAAACTGTTGATAATCCACAAAAATATGTTGGATGCACTATTCCTTATGGATTAAATTTGAGGTTGAATTTTAATATACATTTTGAAAAAATATTTTATAATACACTTCTGGTTATTTGCAATTTGTAATTGTACATCACAAATCATCAACAATAAGCCTGTGGATATTGCTGTTGGCCCAACCAACTTTAATGCTGATCAAATTAAAAAAAATAAGATCAAAAGCATTTCTATCTTCATCGTTGATAAACCTGATGGCACTGTAATTATCGATAAAGGTGCGAGCAAGGGTTATGAATTTGACGAAAGCGGTAATATTAAACGTTATTACTTTACTGTTTTGAACAGAACCCAAACAGAGGAGATCGAAGTACCGGCTATTAAAAAAAAGGGCCGCATAATCCGTCCGGCAAGGACGCGCACCGATATCAAATACATCAACGATACTGTTTTCATAAATGTATTTTATGATGCTAAAAAACGCATTATTACTAAACGGGTAAGATCAGGAGATTACTACGATGCCTATTATTATGAATACAACGAATTGGGGCAAATAAAAAAAGAAATGCATTGCAAAGAAACAAATGTTAGTGAAAATAAAAAAGAGTTCAAGATGGGAGTACAGACTGTTCTATCTTCTGAAACATTTGAATATACAGTACTTACACCTACTCAAACAAAAAAAAGATGTTTTAATGATGAAGGGCGAGAATATAAAAAAGCGATCATCAATTATGATATTAAGGGAAATAAACTTTCTGAAACATACGAATTTATCGTTAGCTGGATGCGGCAGGAAACAACCTATCAATATGACGTTAACGAAAAATTACTAAAAAGAGCTTATCAGAGTAATGAAAGTGGTGAAGTAAAAACATTTTCTATTTTTGAATATTCTAAAAATGACGTTTTAATTACAGAAACAAAATTTAAAGAGGAGGTACTCACCGATGAAATTAATTACTTGTATGATGAAACGAATACGCTTGTAAAATCGGAAGTTAATAGGGATCACAAAAATTCTTCGATTGGTATTGTGAAGTATTTTTATACATTTTATTAAGGATTGGTTTGGTAGTTTTTTACCCGTTTTGGCTAAAGCCCTATCCTCAATGATTTCAGTAGCCACGACCTTAAGGTCGTGGCTATTATAGAACCCCTACTTACCAAGGGCTTTAGCCCAATCAGAAAAAATTACCGAACTATTAATTAAGGATTGCCTTTCTTTTTGCCTGCAACAAAATCTTTTAAATAAAAAGGTTCAAAATAAGCAACATCTTCAAACTCTTTATTTAAAAAGGCCTTCTCAGAAAGAGAGATCATATTTTTTGCGGAAGGAAAAATATCGTCAATAAAAATTGCATTTTTATTTGCTGATAAAATATTTTTACATTTTGCAGCGCCATCACCGAAAAAATAAATCAGCCGATTATTTAACAGATCAGAAAAAGACTGTTCATCAATTATTTCAGCAGTTGTGGGCGCAATTTCATTATTTAATGAATCGAACATAGCGCAGTAAACTTCCATTCTGCGTGCATCAAGCATGGGACAAAAAAGAGCTTGGAGATCGGAGATTGGAATTTGGGGATTTTTCGAAACGGATAAGGAGATATGTTGTAAAGTATTGATCGCAATCAGTGGTTTATTCAGGGAGTAACACAAACCTTTTGCAGTGCTAACGCCTATGCGTAATCCAGTATATGATCCGGGACCTTTACTCACTGCAATCGCATCGACCTCAGAAAGTTTAATTCCCGCCTGTTTTAAAACATCTTCAATAAACAAGGTAAGATTTTCTGCGTGGGAATAATCTCCATTTTGCTCCTTAACTGCAAGCAGCTGGCCATCTTTAGAAAGGGATACGCTGCAAACAGTTGTTGCAGTTTCCAGATTTAATATTAACGCCATTGGATCATCTCAAACCTCCCACCACTCTTCGACAAAATAGAGTGACAGCGATAGGTATATATTCTTGTTTTTCTATGTTAATCAAAAAAAGACAAATTTAAAACTAAATTATTTTTTAGTCCCACTGAATAATTCAGACTTATCTACCTTCTTAACTTCTGTCCCTTCTTTCAATTGCTTTGCTATAGCACTGTATGGACCAGAAATCACTTCATCACCTTCTTTTATTCCTACTATAATTTCTATGTAATTATTATCCTGAATACCCGTTTTCACCTTCACCTTTTTCGCCTTGCCATCACTATATACAAACACACACTCTTCTACTTTTAATACATCTTTCAGATCCTTTTTATCATCGTTGTTAGTATTATTAACCACGATTCCCTGTTCGCCTTCCTCTTCTTCACCTTTCACATCTTTTGCTATGAATGCGCTGCTATCTGTACGAGTGGTTACCGACTGGATAGGCACTGTAATAACACCCTTTGCTTCTTTGGTTTGAATATCAACCGTGGCGCTCATTCCGGGACGGAACGGAGCACCGTTCTTATTTGAAGTTAACAGATCCTGATAGGACTCCTGTAATATTCTAATCTTAACAGTGAAATTTGTAACCTGTTCTGCGGTCACGCCTGTAGTGTTTGCAGAGTTTGCAATCTCCGTTACAATACCTTTAAATTTTCGGTCGATGTATGCATCTACTTCAATTAACGTGGTATCGCCACTTTGTACACGCACAATATCATTTTCATTCACATCCACACTTACTTCCATTTCATTTAAATTGGCAAGCCGCATGATCTCGGTGCCTTCCATTTGAGCAGTACCAACAACGCGTTCGCCTTTTTCTCTATTTAATTTAGAAACCGTTCCATTAACGGGCGAAAAAATAGTGGTTTTGGCAAGATTATCACTTGCTTCTTTTAATGAAGCCTCGGTGCTTTTCACATTAAAATCCGAAGCATTTACATTTTCTTCAACACCTTTTACATCAGCTACTGCGCCATCAAAAGCGGCTTTGGAAACATCAAACTCCGATTGTGAAATTGCGCCTTGTTCAAGCAGTTTTTTGTTGCGCAAAAATGATGACTCAATATTTGCAAACGAAGCCTTCATCTGCTCTAAACGGGCTTTAGAATTCGATAGATTAGCCTTTGCTCCATTTAAGGTAGCAACCATCCTGGTTAAATTAGATTCATATATTAAGGGGTTAATTTTACATAATATTTCACCTTTTTTTACCTGATCCCCTTCTTTTACAAACAATTCAACTATTTCACCGGATACATCCGAGCTTATTTTCACTTCTACCTCGGGTTGAATTTTTCCGTTGGCAGAAACACTTTCAACAATACTTCTCTTTTGAGCAACTTCAGTTGTTACAGAAATCGCCTTAGTACCGGAGCATTTTTTCATGGTGAAAACACCGATTAAAATCAATACCCCTAAACTAATTATCCAAATTATTTTTTTCATTTTTTTATTTTTTTATTTCTCTTCTACTCATTTGAAAAAGAAGTTTCAAAATGCAGGATTAAAATTTCAACGGTTTCCCCTGGTAAAAATCAAGAACTTTTGTTTTAAAAACATATTCATATTTCGCCTGTAATAAATCACTTTCAGCTTTGGCTAATTTATTTTTTGAATCATTATAATCATTTGTATTTACCATACCTACATTAAATTTTTGCTCCGCGTATTTAAATGATTCTTTCATAGCATCAACGGCTCTTAAAGTAGCGTTGTATTTTTTCAATCCACCATTTGCATCTGCGTAAGCTTGCTGAATATTTTTTTGAATTTGGAGCTTGGTAGATTCTACATTTAATTCGGCATTTAATTTTTGAATACGCGCCCTATCAATAGAGGTTTTAGTTTGAAAGCGATTAAACAGAGGCACTGTTAAAAAAAAGCCAAATGATTTATTTACGTTGTCTTTATACTGATCGAAAAAAGGGATCTTTTCAGTAAGCGGATTGGAAAAAAAAGGTGAAAATACGGTATCCCCGCCAGATGTAACGCTTCCATCAGGAGTATATCCTTGAAATAAAGGAGGTGTAAGCACACGCTGACTAAGTCCGGAATACCCGGTACCATAAGCGGCACTGAATGATAAGCGAGGGCTCAATCCTCCCCTTGCCACATCAACAGCCTTTTCAGAGCTTTTTACGTTATACTCAGCACTTTTAATTTCAGGTAAATTACTAACCGCAGTATTATAGATCTGTGTTGCATTTGAAGTCAACAAGGTTTCATTGCCAAGCGCCAGATCAGGTTTTACAATACTAAAACCTTCAGTGGTTGGGAGGTTCAACAATTGAGTAAGCGATAAATACGAAATATCTAAGGAATTTTGAGCATTCGTGAAATTTAATTCTTCCAGAGCCAACTGAGCTTGTATATCCAGCAATACCCCTTTGGCTGCGGCACCTGCATCCACTAATTTTTTAGTTCTCTCCACCTGAGAACTCGTTATTCCCATTTGGTTACGGGCATTTTCAAGGGTTTCAATAGCAAATAATATTTGTAAATAAGCCGAAGCAATGTTTAATGAGATGTCATTTTTCATTTTGTCGACATCGTACTTGCTAGCCAGGTAACTATATTTATTTTGCTGAATTGAATTGATATTTTGCAAACCACTGAACAAAGTAATATCGGTGCTTAAGGAAAGATTTTGTGAGAGTACCCGCTGAGTTGCAAATTGATTGGTAAACCTATCAATAGTACGTCCGAAATTATAGCTATGTGCTGCATTTGCATTTAAGGTAGGTAACAAATTGGCTTTGCTTTGATTTAAGCCTATTTGCGACAAATCGGTGTTTAATTCGGATTGTTTTATTTGGATATTATTTTTTAAGGCATAATCAATACAGGCCTCCAGGGTCATTGGTTCCGTGATCTTTATCGCATCCTGAGCAAGTATTGACAACGAATTAAATAAAAATAAAACGAAGGTAATTTTTAGACTTTTTATTTTCATAATTGCAAATGTAATAATAGAATCGCATGTATTAGCATTAAAAGCAGAATTAGGTTTTTAAAATTTTTAGAGTAATTGTTTCAAAATTTGTTTGCTTCGAATTCTTACACTTTTTAAGACAAAAACGTCTTTTATCAACATTTTTCATTAAAAAATCATGTATTCCCCCTTCCGGACAGGCAGAAATCTGAATTTTTACATTTTTATTCAAATTCAAAAACTCCTGTAAACCAAGGTAATCAGGATTTACATACGATTCGGAATGAATGTTTTGTAAATCCGGATCAATAGTTTGTTTTGTGATTATATCTGCCTTATTAATTCTCTGCAATTTTAAAACGTAAGAGGTATCGTAGATGGGCGTGTTAAAAATTTGAGTTTGCCAGATATATCCTTTTGCATTTGAAACAATGGCAATTTTTTGATTGCCATTTACAGTTAAAGAAATTACTTTACCATTTTCAGAGCTAATACCCATATCTCCAACGGTATAATAATCGAGCTTTGTATTTACCGGGGAGTTGGTATTTGCATCAACGGCATTTATTGTTAAAATGATTGGAGGTTTAAAATCATCTTTATTAATAGCCATGGGGGCTGCATCAATCAAACCATAAGGTTTAAAGTTTTTTTTAATTGAATCTTTCTGACCAAATAAAACTGATTGTGAAGCGATAAAAATCAAAAAAAATATACGCAGTTCCATCATCCTTTTATTATTTATACAAATTTACTTAAATGTAAATACAATCATCCTTTTTTATTGGATCAACAATGGCAATTTGAGTAACTTTGTAACCAAATTAAAACACGATGAATTTAACCACAATAGTAGGTCTGATGGCGGCAACAGGAACTACAATTGCATTTGTCCCTCAAGTATTACAAATAATTAAAACACAAGACACAAAAGGGATCTCTCTTGTTATGTACATTATTTTTACAATAGGAATTGTATTTTGGCTGACCTATGGTATACTGTTGGCTGATATTCCAATTATTATGGCCAATTCAATCACTTTATTTCTGGCAATCACTATTTTATTTTTAAAAATAAAGAACGGTTAGAGCCTGTTTAAATTTTATTTAAAGAACAACAACATTGCTTATTAATGCTAACATACCTTTCTCGACTCCGCTCGAAATGACCACGTGCGAAGCCATTTCGAGCGTAGTCGAGAAATTGAGGGAAGGCTAGAAATGTTTTGAATAACATTTAAACAGGCTCTTAATATCCGGAAATAAACATTTTCCCGTAAGAAGTAATTCGCTCCAAGAATAACTATCGTTAAAATTGGATAAAAAATAGTTCATTTGGCAAAATAAAAATATGATTTATACTACCTTTGACCAATAGCTCCTTGTAGGACAAAATCAGAATGTGAAGTTTAACAGTTATTAAAAACAAAGAAAAAAAATAAAATGCAAGAATTTTTCGTTGATATCCACTGCCATTCCTCTCTGAGGGCTTTTCATACCACTCCTAAAGGAACCGAAAAGAATATTTGGGACTGTACAAAAAATGATTTTATTGACACATTTATTGGGAAATGGGCTTGGAACCAATCAAAAAACGTGTCGAAATTTTCGCAATCTAACTTTTATAATTGTATCGATGGTAAGGTAAGAGTGGTCTTTGACTCTCTTTATCCGGTTGAAAGAGGATTTATCAATTTCAAAAAAATCCCTGAATTAATAATCGGAAAAAAAGCGAATGAAACCCTTGTTGTAACCGCATCCGGAGTTTCGGTGGAACAGTATAGGAGTTATAAAAAAGGACATAATTATTTTGACGACTTAGTTGACCAATATAATTTTTTAGCAAACAATCAAGGAGCTTCACCTTGCGGTAAATACAATTATAAGATCCCTTCTAATTACAATGAACTGGAAGAATCCTTACAATCAAGCGATTCTACAATCAATGTTATTGTCACAATAGAAGGTGCTCATGTTTTTGGCTGTGGAACAAAAGATTCTGAAAAAATACCATTGGAAGAGTTAAAACAAATTCTTAAAAACAATATCAGTGTAGTAAAAAAATGGAAGCATCCGCCCTTTTTTATTACGTTTGCCCATCATTTCTGGAATCAGTTATGTGGGCATGCAACAACGTTGACAGCAGCAACAAAATTTACCTGCGACCAGATACCCGGATTAAATACCGGTTTTACAGAACTTGGTTTATTTGCATTAGAAGAATTGCTTTCTAACAAAAACGGAAAGAGAATATTAATAGATACCCGGCACATGAGTGCTAAATCAAGGCAGCACTATATTAATTATGTTGCCAATCACAACAAACAAAACCCTAATGACCTGATCCCTTTAATTTCAAGCCATTCGGCAGTGAATGGTTTTGAAAAAATCAATCATTCGGATGTTGCCAAAGACTCTTCTTCGAAAAAGAAATTAACGCCTTTTTGCGCATGGAGTTTAAATATTTCTTCGGAAGAAGCCATTGCCATTCATGAATCCGGTGGAATTGCGGGTATTATTTTGGACAAAGGAAGACACAGTGGGATCAATCTTCTGAAATCAATCGAAAAAATAAAAAATCCTGCGGATAAAAAAACTCTTTTTGTAAAATTGATTTGCGACAACATTTTTTTCTTTGTTGGAGCAATAAATGCGAAATCGGGATGGGATGTACTAACGATTGGAAGTGATTTTGATGGTGTTATTACTCATTTCGATCCATACGAAAACACATCCACGCTTCCTGACCTAAAAAAAGACCTGATCAATTTTTTAACAAAAAATAATTATCAATCACATCTTTGGTTCGGATATTCTCCGGAAGAGCTGATGAATAAGATATTCACACATAACGCAATGGATTTTTTAAAGCGTAATTTCAATTGATTTTGAAGTATCCTATTATCAAAATTTAAGGCTATACAGATATAATTAAAAAAATTGTTTTAGAAATGAACCTAATCTTTTAACTTTGGGCTTTTACCGGCTATAATACTATTGTCGGTAAAATAAATCCAAATTAAAATGAACAGACCCAAAATACAGTTTCCTTCAACAGCTTCCAGCAGGGAAGAAATGCTTGACTATATCAGTAAAAAAAAATTAAAAGATATTGACTGGAGAAAAGGTAAAGCCTTTTGTTTAGTTTACCATCCGGGCGATGAGCGCGCTAACCTGATAAAAGAAATTTACAATCTTTACTTTTCCGACAATGCCTTAAACCCAACAGCTACACCCAGTTTGGCCGAACTGGAAGCCGAAACAGTGAGTATGTGCGCTGACCTGTTTAATGGTGATGAAAATGTAAGGGGAAATATTACAACGGGAGGAACGGAAAGTATTTTGTTAGCCGTAAAAACGGCAAGAGATTGGGCAAAAAAAAACAAACCACATATCACTAAACCAAATGTGGTATTGCCTATGTCTGCGCATCCTGCGTTTATGAAGGCATTTCATTATTTTAATGTAGATTTTATTCCCGTTGAATTGGGCAGCGACTATCGTGCTAACCCCACTGCAATGCGTGCCGCTGTTAATAAAGATACCATTATGATCGTTGGATCGGCTCCTTCCTACCCGCACGGACTAATGGACCCTATTGCTGAGATCGCTGCCATTGCAAAAGAGAAAAATATTTTTTGTCATGTTGATGCTTGTATAGGAGGTTTTATGTTACCTTTTGTTAAAAAACTGGGACATCCTATTGGGGACTTTGATTTCTCTGTAGATGGTGTTACTTCCATCTCTGCTGATATTCATAAGTACGGCTACTCATCCAAAGGTTCATCTGTTATACTTTATAAAAATTCGGAGATCCGTAAATTTCAGTTTTCATTATATACAAAATGGAATGGCGGGGTTTATGGTTCACCTACTATGACCGGCACACGTCCGGGAGGAAGTATTGCAGGCGCCTGGGCTGCATTAAAAGCCATTGGTATGGATGGTTATCTCGAAATGGCCAAAACCACTATGGAGGTTACAGGTAAAATAAAAACGGCTATAGATGCTATTCCTGAACTGGAAATGATTGGGCATCCGGATATGAGTATCCTTGCCTTTAAATCAGACAAACTGGATGTATTTAAACTTGCTGATGAACTTAATAAAAAGGGCTGGCACTTTGAAAGACAGCAGTTACCACCAAGCTTACACTTTACTATCAATTATATTCACAGGCTTGTTACCGATGAGTTTATTATTGACCTTAAAGAATGTGTAGAAATTGCAAAGAAATTTACGTTAGAATCATTTGCAACCAGCTTGCAAACGAAAGCAGTAAAAGGCTTAAGCAAAATATTGCCGTCAGGCACTATTGCTAAATTTCAAAAAGGCGGATCAGGCTCCGCAATAAAAAAAGAAAATACAGCAGCAATGTATGGTATGATGGGCGCATTGAGCGGAACAGATGACCTGGAAGAAATTGTTCTTGATTTTCTGGACAAAATAAATTCAGTGCAATAAATATTTTTAGCAATGTACGAAGCCGTTTTTCAGGGAATAATGATGGGCTTAATTTTAAGCACTTTTTGTGGGCCTATCTTCTTTATGCTTATTAATCTTGGGATAAGCAGTACATTAAGATCTGTTTTTTACTTAGCTTTTGGTGTTTTTTTAAGCGATGCGATCATCATTTTTTTGTTGCTTTATGTTGCACTTGGTTCTATTTCGGAACTTAAATATTTAGAAGTCCTATATTACATTGGTGGTGCAGTTTTAATTTATTTCGGTGTTCGAAATTTACTTAAAACACCTGTGGTAATGGAGCAAGAGGAAGATTCACAAAAAAGATTGAACACACTTTTCATAAAAGGCTTTATGATCAACAGCCTTAATCCTACGATTTTCTTTTTTTGGTTTGGAGCTATGATGCTTGCTTTTAGCTCCTATCACAACGATAAAGATCTTGTTTTAACGCACTTTATATGCGGCCTTGGTGTTACCCTGTTAACAGACTGTCTGAAGGGCTATTCCGCATTTCATCTAAAAAAATATGTAAAGCCAGGGTTTTTAAAAGTTCTAAATATATTTTCAGGAATAATAATAATTGGGTTTGGACTGAAACTGATATTTTTTCATTGAGAGAAAATTACATTACGACCGGCTTTCACACGTTTTCCGAATGGGCTCGAACAATGTCGTTTAGTTAAGATGCCATCGCATATATTTCGACAGGCTCAATATGACCAGGGCGCGGTCAGTCAGAGCTTGTCGAAGACTGTGGGCTGATTTCCCCATTAACTAAATGTCATTGTCCACTCAGATGAGTCCACTCGTGAGTGTTTCACGCAGAGGGCTCCTATTTAGCATTGACAATATCCCTAAAAAGAACAAGATCCCTCGCGAAAAGCTCGGGATGACAGAGCGGGGTAACGAAGATAAGAGTTGATCAAAGATTTGTAAGTCGTACACTTTCTTCCCATAGTTTTTCTTTCATACCTGGTGTTTGAGAATAACGGGAGTGCCATTTTTGCTTGCTATTAGCAAAATATTTCCCTGAAATATCTTTTACATCTTCGGAATGAGCCAGGTATATTGATGTTTCAGCCCCCTTTTCAATACTTATTGATGAGAACCATTTAAAAAATGTCCATCCTATTGTATAAAGCAAGCCTGAATTTTTGCTTCCAATATCCGTTTTTACTCTTCCCGGATGGAGTGCATTTATGGTAACACCTGTATCTTTAAGTTGTTCGGCAAGTTCAAGAGTAAAAAGCACATTGCTGAGTTTTGAGCGCTCGTATGCTTTTAACCCGTTGTAATTAGTACTCATGTTCAGATCATTAAAATCTATTGTACCTCGGTAATGTGAGTCTGAAGCCACAATTACAATTCGTGCCGGTGCGGATCTTTTAATTAGATCGAGCAATAGGTTGGTCAGCAAAAAATAGCTTAGGTGATTGGTTGCAAAAGACATTTCAATATTATCTTCTGATAAACGAAAATGCTGAAAAGTGGCTCCCGCATTGTTAATTAGCACATCCAGCTTCGTTAGCTTCGCTTTTATTTCTTCAGCGAGTTTGCGCACTTCCTTTTGTGAAGAAAGGTCAGCAACAAAAAAATGTATGCTGTCGTTTCCACTGTGTTCTTTAATTTCCTCTACTGCTATTTTTGCTTTTTCAATTGTGCGTGCTACGATATAAATATTGGCACCTTTTTTTGCCAGTGATTTGGCTGTTTCCAGTCCTATACCGGCAGTAGCGCCTGTTATAAGTATGTTTTTGTTTTGCATAGTCTTATTATTTTATTTACTAAAATGTCTTCGACAACGTAACTAATTAGCATTTGTAGACCTGTCAGGTTTTAAAAACACTACTGTCCGAAACCTTTAAAGTATTCAATCTTATCAAGTTTATCAGGG
>JAZJZM010000019.1:0-100701 GCA_040389865.1 Bacteroidota bacterium
GCGGTTCGGTGGGTGGTTCAGCAACCGGTGGAATATGGTCAGACGGAGGGGTAGGCGGAGTATTTACGTTAAGTTCAACCGATTTAAATGCCACTTGGACACCACCGGTAGGATTCAACGGCCTTGCAACACTTACCTTAACAACAACGGGCGGTGCTTGTCCCGCAGATACGGACACAAAAACACAACAGGTTGATCAACCACCAACTGCCACAGCCGGTGCGGCACTGGCTAATATATGCCAGGGCGGAATATCAGCCGCATTAGGTGGTTCAGTAGGCGGTTCAGGTACCGGAGGTATATGGTCAGACGGAGGCGTAGGCGGAACATTTACGTTAAGTTTAACTGATTTAAATGCCACCTGGACGCCACCAGTAGGATTCAATGGATTGGCAACCCTAACGCTAACCACAACAGGCGGTGCTTGCCCCGCAGATACAGATACAAAAACACAACAGGTGGATCAAGCACCAACACCAGCAAATGCCGGCTTAGACCAAACAGGCGCATCTACTTGCGGATTAACTTCAGTAACCCTTACTGCAAATTCTCCAACAATCGGAATAGGAAACTGGAGTGTTTTTAGCGGAGTAGGAGGTAGCTTTGTTCTTTCATCTGACCCGGTTACGGTATTTAGCGGCACCGCAGGAAGCACTTATGTTTTAGTATGGACAATTACAAATGCTCCTTGTGCTTCTACTGACAGTGTAACCATAACATTCAATCTAATTCCAACAGTAGTTACTAATGTCCCTGTAGCTGTTTGTTCACCTGCAACTGTGGATCTTACATTACCAGCAGTTACAGCAACTTCAACAGGAGGTTTAACATATACCTACTTTACAGATGCCGCGGCAACAACTCACATCCCGGATTCATCTGCGGTTGCAATAAGTGGAACCTATTACATTGTAGGCGCAACATTAGCAGGATGCACCGATACAACAGCTGTTGTTGTTACCGTAAACTCAAGTCCTGATGTTACAGCAACAGGTATAAACCTTACTTGTTTTAATATTTGCAACGGAAAAGCAATTGCAACAGTGGCTGGCGGTAATCCGGACTATACGTATTTATGGTCATCCGGGCCAAGCATAACAAAAACTGCTGCCACAGATACCATCACGGGATTATGTATTTCAGGATATACAGTAACCGTAACGGATGCGAATGGATGTGCTGATACAGATTCAGTTACTCTTACTCAACCTACTCAGATTGTTCCAAATATTACAACCGGCAATATTTCTTGTTTTGGTCTTTGCGATGGTTTATCTGAATCATCTCCTTCTGGTGGAACAGCTCCTTATACTTTTGCATGGAATACAGGATCAGTTGATAGTATGATCACTAACCTCTGCCCGGGAACATATACTGTAATAGTTACCGATTCATTTGGATGTACCAATTCATTACCTGATACTATTGTACAGGCTGCTGCGATTCTGTCAAACGCACTAATTACAAACGCTACTTGCGGTTTATGTGATGGCCAGATAGTATTGGCCCCATCTGGCGGAATAGTTCCATATACTTTTTTATGGGGTAACGGCCAAACAACGGATACTGATACCAATTTATGCGCGGGATTATATTCTGTTAATATTACTGATAGTGCAGGTTGTAGTTCAAGCTATTCAATACCTATTAGTAATCCGGGTGGCCCAACAAGTGCAACGATAACATCTACTAATGTAAGCTGTTTTGGTTTATGTGATGGAACTGTAACTGCTATAACCCCTGTAGGAGGAACGGCACCTTATTCTTTCCTTTGGATCCAGAACGGACAAACCACCGCAACATTAAACAATTTGTGTGCAGGTGTTTATTTTGTTCAGATAGCAGATAGTATTGGATGTTCATTGATCGATTCTGTAATAATTACTGAGCCTACCCAAGTGGTTGTTAATCAATTTATAACAGCTGCCACTTGTGGTGCAGTTCCTTGTGATGGCGGCCTTTCAGTAGCTCCAAGTGGAGGAGCTGCGCCATATACAGTGCTTTGGAGTACAGGATCTGCATTGAATACGTTAACAGCTCTTTGCCCTGGATTATATTCGGTTCAAATTACAGATGGATTAGGATGTTCACAAAATATAACAATGCCGCTTAACAGTTTGAATGCTCCAGTGCTTACGACATCATCTGTACCGCTTTTATGCAATGCCGCATGTAATGCTACGGCAACTGTTGTTGCAACGGGCGGAATAACGCCTTATTCCTATTTGTGGAATGATCCGGCAGCCCAAACAACAGATATAGCAACAGCACTTTGTGCAGGTACTTATTTTGTGCAGGTAACAGGTGGTACATGTGTTTCATTTGCTTCAGTAACAATAACGGATCCTGCTCCGATCGGATTTTCTTTGGCAAATTCAATTGATCCATTATGTAATGGAAATAACAATGGTTCTGTGGCAGTTATACCGTTTGGAGGAACACTTCCATATACATTCACCTGGACAGGAAGTGGAAGCGTTAGTGATACGGCATCAGGCCTTCCGGCAGGAGTTTATACGGTAACGGTAACGGATGCGAACGGTTGTACATCCTCACAAACAAATACGTTGTTCGGCCCACCGACATTAACAATTTCAAATGTAATGACACCTGCAAGTTGTAATACGATAGCCGATGGTGCAATTGATGTAACTGTTGGAGGTGGTATTCCCGGTTATACCTATCAATGGAGTGGTGGTTCCGCATTAACTACCCAAGATCTGACAGGTATTTTAATTGGATCATACGATATTACCGTTACTGATACCAATGGTTGCACAATTACTGATAATATCATAGTAACATCAATTGTAACAGTTAACGCAGAAGCAGGCAATGATACTGCTTTCTGTGAACCGGGTACGATGTTATTAAGTGCAGCAGGAAGTAGTGCTAATGTTATCAATTATCAATGGTTCCAGATTCCTGCAAATACACTGCTTGGAAGTGTTATGAATATATCGGTAACACCACCTGTAGGCGCAACTGACTATTATGTGATAGCGGATAATGGTGCAGGCTGCGCCCACAATGATACAATTACTGTTACGGTAAATGCATTGCCTGTGGCGAATGCGGGTGTTGATGTAACCATATTAGCAACTACTACCACGGTGCTTGGTGGCAATCCTACAGGTCCTGTAGGGGCAACCTACTCTTGGGATCCGATACTTGGATTAGACAATGGCACAAATTCAAATCCTATTGCTAATCCTGTAGTAACTACCACCTATACGGTAACAGTTACTTCTGCTCAAGGGTGCATATCAAGTGATATTGTGATTGTAACTGTGGTTGCCAACATTACATTTGGAAATGGTATTTCGCCTAATGCTGATGGTGCTAACGATGAATGGATAATTGATAACATTGAACTGTTCCCGAAATCGGTGGTAGAAGTTTATAACAGATGGGGTGAATTGTTATTCCAATCAAAAGGATATACTGAGAAATGGAAAGGTGAATTTAAAGGTCAGTTATTACCTGTAGGAACATATTATTATATTATTAATTTGAATGATCCTTTGTTCCCGGATGTTTTAACAGGACCAATTACAATTTTGAGGTAAAGAAGCCCCTCTTCTTAACCCTCTCCCCACAAGGGCGAGGGCAATAGGTGTTTACTTGAAATACAAAAAAGATAAATGAAAAAGATAAAAGATAAAATTTGTGCGAACCATCTCCCTTCCTTTGGAAGGGTGAGGCTTGGCTTCTTTCTTCTTTTCCTCCTCATCTTCGGGGAGGCTGGGAGGGGCTTTGCACAACAGTTACCTCATTATAGTAATTACATGCTTAATAATTTTGTGATGAACCCAGCCGTTGCAGGAAGTAATCCTTATTTTGAAGGCTTATCAAATAATCGTTACCAATGGATCGGGATCACGGATGCACCACGTACCTATATATTAAGTGTAAATGGTCCAACCAAATCATTAAATGTAGGTTTAGGAGGCTTACTATTCACGGATATTGTAGGACCAACACGTAGAACCGGTTTTTACCTTTCCTATGCGTATCATATTAAAGTGGCAGAAAAAGTGAAGCTATCCTTCGGTTTGTCGGGTGGTGTTCTTCAATTTATGGTAGACGCTTCTAAAATCACATTAAAAAACCCTGTAGATCAGGTTATTAGTACAGGTTTGCAATCAGTTATAGCACCTGATTTTGGAGTAGGAGTATATGCGTATTCTACAGATAAAAAATGGTACGCGGGAGCAAGTATGCCGCAAATATTACAAAATAGGATCAATTTTTATGAAACAGCTTCTACTTCCTTAAGCAAATTAGCAACGCATTTTTATATAACCGGTGGATATAAATATAAATTAAACGAAAATTTTACTTTAGAACCATCTGCCTTAATTAAATTTGTAAAACCTGCACCAGTTCAATTCGATCTTGGTGTGCGTGCTGTATATCGCGAAAAAATGTGGTTAGGAGCTGCATATCGCAATTTAGATGCTGTTTCGGCAATGGTTGGTTATACTATGCAGGAAAATCTGACGTTTGCTTATTCCTACGATTTTACTACTTCTAACATAAGAAAGTACAGCACAGGAACCCATGAGTTTATGATTGGAATTAAATTTCATAAAGTGGAAAAAACGGAAAGTGTAGAAACTGTTAAAGAAGTAGAAAAATAGGTACAATACCACATTAAGTAGAGATGGTCATGCTGAATTTATTTCAGCATCTCATTGGTAGATTCCGAAACAAGTTCGGAATGAACACATTGGAGGGGAAACTCTTCATTCATTTGTTTTGAAAACATCCCTTTAACCTCCGATCATTTTTTTTATTTCGTTTAGTTTCATTAGAGCCTCAATTGGCGTTAAGGTGTTAATATCTGTTTTTTGAAGCTCATCTTTTATATTCTCTAAAACAGGGTCGTTCAGTTGAAAAAAACTTAATTGTAAATTATCTGCTGATGGTTGTTTGTTGATCGCCTCCACAAAACCTTCTTGGTTCTTGAATCTTAAATCTTGATTTTTTTTATCTCCTCCGAGTTTCAAGTTGATCTTTCGCTCCGATCCCCCTATTCCTGACTCTTTCCCTTCTCGTTCACCCTCTAATTGCGCAAGAATTTGATTGGCCCTGTCCAATACTTTTTTTGGCATTCCGGCCATCTTTGCAACATGGATACCAAAACTATGCTCACTTCCCCCAGGTATTAACTTGCGGGTAAACAATACTTTGTTTCCTACTTCTTTCACCGAAACGTTAAAGTTTTTTACACGATGCATAGAATTGGTCATTTCATTCAGCTCATGGTAATGAGTGGCAAATAATGTTTTCGCTTTTACAGAAGGGTTTTCATGAATATATTCAGCAATTGCCCATGCAATGGAGATCCCATCATAGGTACTGGTTCCGCGACCAATTTCATCCAGTAAAATTAAGCTGCGGTTGGATAGATTATTCAAAATGCTGGCCGTTTCGTTCATTTCAACCATAAAAGTTGATTCACCCGATGAAATATTATCGGAAGCACCAACCCGTGTAAAAATTTTATCTACCAAGCCTAAATTCGCGTGTTTTGCAGGTACAAAACTCCCCATCTGCGCCATTAGGACTATTAATGCGGTTTGTCGCAACAGAGCCGATTTTCCGGACATATTCGGTCCCGTTATGATAATGATCTGTTGTTTTTGATTATCCAGGTAAATATCATTGGCAATATATTCTTCACCAACAGGCAATTGTTTTTCAATCACCGGATGACGGCCATCTTTTATATCTAATATATCATTTTCAAAAAGGTGGGGACGAACATAATTATTTTTTTGTGCAATCGTAGCAAAAGATAATAAGCAGTCTAACCGGCCTATTAACGAAGCATTCAACTGAATGGTTGAAATGTAATCCATCAGTCCAATCACGAGATCGTTAAATAACCGTATTTCTAATGCAATGATTTTTTCTTCGGCACCTAATATTTTTTCTTCGTACTCTTTTAGTTCGGGGGTGATGTAACGTTCGGCAGTAGTAAGTGTTTGTTTGCGGATCCAGGTACCCGGAACTTTATCTTTATGCGTATTGGTTACTTCCAGGTAATAACCAAACACGCTGTTAAATGCCACTTTTAAAGAGGAGATCCCAGTGAGTTCACTTTCACGTTGTTGTATCTGCAGTAAATAATCTTTCCCTGAATAAGAGATTTTTCGTAAGTCATCTAACTCAGCATTCACACCTTCAGCAATAACATTTCCCTTGGCAACAAGGTAAGGCGGTTCGGGCATGATCTCTTTTTCGATACGCTCAATTACCAATTTACATGGATTAAGTTGCTCTGCGATTTTTTGTAATGAAGTGTTTTTTGAATTTTCGCAAATAGTTTTTATTGGAACAATCGCTGATAACGCACGTTTCAACTGCACCACTTCTTTCGGTGAGATGCGTGCTGTTGCAACTTTTGAAATGATACGCTCCAGATCACCAATTAATTCCAGCTGTTGAATGATAAGTTCGTTTGTTTCACGATTCGATAAAAAATAATCCACCACCTCTAAGCGTTCTTCAATGGAAACTTTATCTTTTAATGGCAGCGCCAACCAGCGTTTCAGCATACGTGAACCCATTGGCGAAACGGTCTGGTCAATAATATCGATCAGTGTTTTTGCATTATCATTTTGTGAGTTAAATAATTCCAGATTTCGAATGGTAAAACGATCGAGCCATACATATTTCTCTTCCTCAATACGTGATATGGTGGTGATGTGTTTAACTTTATCGTGTGCTGTATCGGCAAGGTAATGCAGTGCGGCACCAGCCGCAATTATGCCCTGTTTCAGGCTTTCGATACCAAAGCCTTTTAATGATTTTGTATCAAAATGTTTTAATAACAGATCGTTCCCGAAATCAGAACTAAAGGCCCAATCATCTAATCCGTAAGTGTAAAATTTTTCGCCAAAAGTTTCAATGAATAATTTTTTTTTGTTTTTCTGAAATAGAACCTCACTGGGGCGGAAGCTTTGTAACAGTTTATCAATGTATTCAAGATTGCCTTCAGCAACTAAAAATTCACCGGTAGAAACATCTAAAAATGAAACTCCGGAAATTTTTTCTCCAAGGTATACACTTGCTAAAAAATTATTTGATCTATGTTCAAGTACTTTGTCATTAAAGGTAACACCGGGAGTTACTAATTCTGTAACGCCACGTTTTACAATGGTTTTGGTTAATTTAGGGTCTTCGAGCTGGTCGCAAATAGCAACACGTTGTCCCGCACGAACTAATTTTGGAAGGTAAGTATCCAATGAATGGTAAGGAAAGCCTGCCAACTCAATAAAAGAAGCATACCCGTTTGCACGTTTGGTAAGCACAATACCCAGAATATTTGCAGTTTTAACGGCATCAGTTCCGAAGGTTTCATAAAAATCGCCAACACGAAACAATAATAAAGCGTCCGGATATTTTGCTTTGATACCATTAAACTGTTTCATCAGCGGAGTTTCACTTTCCGCAGTGGTTGTTTTTGTTGGGGTTTTATTCTTTGCCATCTTCGGTAAAAGTACAAAACCTATTTATACCTCAAATGAAAGTTTTTAACACTTTTTCAGCAATTGTTTTATAGTTTTGTTTTATAAATAAATTGATTAAATAACAATAGTAGTAATTACTTGATTAAACTATTGGATATAGAGATATGAGAAAATTATTGAACGAAGAATTGAACCGAAAATCGCTTGACGAATTTAAAGAAGCCATTAAAACACCTATTGTTATTGTGCTTGATAATGTGCGTAGTTTGAATAATGTGGGATCAGTTTTTAGAACAGCGGATGCTTTTTTAGTGGAAGCTGTTTATCTATGTGGTATTACAGGAACGCCCCCGAATAAGGATATTCAAAAAACAGCATTAGGCTCAACGGATAGTGTTTCCTGGAAATATTTTAAAACCACGCTTGAGGCCGTTGAAGAGTTGAAGCAAAATGATTACAATGTGTACGCCATTGAGCAGGCTCAATCTGCAATTATGCTAAACAATTTTAAACCGGATAAGGCGAAAAAATTAGCAATTATTTTTGGTAACGAAGTAAAAGGTGTTGAACAATCTGCAATTGATGCCAGCGCGGGTGTAATTGAAATACCCCAAGTTGGAACAAAACATTCTTTGAACATTGCTGTAAGCGTTGGAGTTGTTACCTGGGACTTATTTCAGAAGATGGTTTGATCTACAGGGTCAATTCTGTTGAGAATCCATTAAAATAAAAATGTCCAGCAATTTTGCTGGACATTTTTATTTATAAAACCTTTTTAATTTTAGTTTACCATCGCTTTAAAGTCAGCGTTTTCGCGGAATTTAATGAATTCAGCATCATCCTTTGCCATCGCTTTAAATGAAGCGTCTTTCTGAATAGCAGTTCTTAAGTTATTAGTTAAAACATCTGCTTTATCCTGACGAGCACCTGCAATCGCTTTTAAATAGAAAGATACAGCAGCATCTTTGTCAGCCGAATTATCTAAAGTTGACATTGCACCATCATTATTCTTGTTCAATAATTTAGCAAGCGCTGAGTTGAATGTATCATAGCTACCGAAATTAGAAATAGCAGCTGCGTAGTTACCATTTTGGATTTCAATTATTCCCATGTTGTAAGATACTTCCGGGCCACCATTTGTAGCTTTTTTGTAAAGCTCCATTGCACCTTTGCGGTCACCTTTCCAACGAGCTACAATTCCTAAGTTATTATTAATAACAGCGTTGTTTGCCGATACTGCATCAGCCTTTTTTAAATGAGTTTCAGCCTCATTCAATTTATTTTGCATTAAGTAGATCATTCCAACATTATTGGATGTTCTCCAGTCGTTGCTGTATTTTGCTTCTGCTTTTTTATAGATATCTAATTTAGCGTTAATATCAGTAGTTAAAGTTGCAGCGTAAAGAATCTCTTCTACAGATAAACTATCAGCGGAAACTGCTGCTAACGCTTTAATTTGTTCGTCTGTGCGGCTTTTTTCTTCAGCGCTTAAAGTTAAAACAGCTCTACGTAATTTTGGTAAAATTTTATCAGCAACTTCAGTATATGTTTTTGATAAATTTTTAATTTCTCTTTCACGAGTGTCTCCATCAGGATACATAGTCAAAACACGTAAAATCAAATCTTTGTCAGGAATAGAAGAGGCTTCCATTTCTTTTTTGAAACCATCCCAATCTTCGGCAGTTGTAACTTTGTTGTAAAATGCATCAGTTGTTGCAACGTCTAATTTCAATTTTTTATCTTTAAACAATGCGATCATTGCTTTGGTAGCTTCTTTAGCACGGTTTTCAGCAAGATTTCCATTTAAAGTTAATTCTCCGTCTGGTGAAGCGTATGCTGAAACATTCATGTTTTTGAAATCAAATCCTTTAGCTATACCATTGCTGGTGAATGCTTTAAAGGCTTTCATATCATCGCTGTTCATTTCTGCCGGACGAACTTGTGATTGGTTGATCGTAAAGAAAATGTTTGTTGTTTGAGAACGGGGAATAGTTTTTACGAATTTGTCTTTTCCTATTAAAGCCTTTTCATCATTTTTTACTAATAAAGGAGTGATGATTGTACCATCAGCAACTTTTTTAGTTGGAAGATCTTTAACTTTCTTTTTTACCTGACCGCCAACTTTTAATTCTAAAGTTGCAACCTTCATTTCTGGAGTATATGCAATTTTTTCAGAAGTATAATTGAAACTTCCACCTGTAGCTTTAACTATTTTCTGACCGGTAGCAGCTACTACTTTTTCCCCTATTAACACAACAGGCTTTAGTGCTTTTTCGCCACCATTGTATTTAATTACAGGAATAGTTGTTACAACAGCTCTTTTAGGGAAAATCTTTGCAGGATAAGTACCAGAAATACTTACTGCAATGCTATCACCATGCATTTCCATTGGGTCAGGCGTAACTTTGTAAGTGATTTTGTCAGCATTTTTAACTAACTTACCAAGTCCGTTACAAGAATTTAAGCCAATAGCTGCGATTAACGCTAAACCAAGTGTTTGTAGAGATCTTTTCATTTTATTTTTTAGTTCTTTATGAATTTTAATTTGCCTTACCATTCTCAATTCGTGGCGCAAAAATAATTAAATTTTCAAATAATAGAGGTTTTTATGCAATTATATTTTAAACTAAAAATAATATGCCAGTAATTTATGCGGTTATTCTTGTTATACCAACGCTATACGGTTTATTAATGATTTCCATCATGTGGTTATAGTGTGCATTATCATTGGCAAAGTCGATATTATTTACATCAATCACCAGAATGCGCAAATCATTCAGCTGTTTTATAAAGTCGAAATAGGTGGTTTGTATTTTTATAAGATACTCATCAGGTATACTTTGCTCATAATTTCTTCCTCGTTTTTTGATGTTTTCTTGAAGGCGCTTCACATCGTGATACAGGTATACAAACAAATCAGGTTTTGGCAGGGAATCATTGATGATATGGAATAATTTAGAATACAGCCCATATTCATCTTCAATTAAATTGGCTTTGGCAAAAATCAGTGATTTTAAAAAATAATAGTCTGAAACAATTGTTGGTTTGAAAATGTCCTGTTTACCAAGTTCGTTTTTTAATTGCTGGTACCGTTCGGCCAAAAATGAAAGTTCTAACGGAAAAGCATGTTTTTCTGGGTTAATATAAAATTTCGGTAAAAAAGGATTTTCAGCAAATTGTTCCAGAATTAAGCGTGAATTGAAGTCGATAGCCAGTTTTTTTGCAAGTGTGGTTTTGCCCGCCCCGATATTTCCTTCTATAGCGATAAAATTATAGTGTGTGTGTGTCTCAACCATTGGTTGTTTGTAGTTTTATAACTTCTAATTTATCAGTACATTCTAAAAGCAATGTTTGAATGTTTTTTTGTAGTGCCGGGTGAACCAACATTGGCGCCAATTGTGCCATTGGCACTAATACGAACATTCGTTCTTGTATATAGGGATGTGGTATTTTTAAATCGCTTGTGTTAATAATATCAGTGTTGTAAAATAAAATATCAATGTCAATAACACGCTCCGTCCATTTTTCTTGCTCGCGTACGCGCCCCAATATTTGCTCGATCGAGATCAAGGTTTCCAATAGATCAATTGCCGTCAAAGGTGTTTGGAGGCATAGTGCTTGATTTAAAAAATCGGCTTGGTTAGTATTTCCCCATGCGCTTGTTGTGAAAATATCAGATGTTTTAGTAATTCCCCCGGCTTTTTCAGAAATTAATTGAATAGCCTCTTGCAGGTTTTGCAGCCTATTGCCTATGTTTCCGCCTAAAATAAGGTATGCTGTATTCATTTTGGCAAAGATAGAAATTTTATTGATTTTTAAATTTGTTGATTTAATTCAAAAATTCAAAAGCAGGAGTCCACTCCTGAAAACCTTATAAAATCTATTCGACACTAATTTCACTAATTTAATATACTGGTCATTAAATATATTTTTTAAAAAATAATTCGTGCAATTCGTGTCAAAAACTCTTTTCCGAGAGGACTCAAAATTTAAAATTAATTATTGGTACATTTGTATCATTCATAACATCATTCAAAAATGATTTTTTTCGGTTTATTTAAGGAGAGCGTTTTTTTTGCCATAAATGCTTTGGTAGTAAATAAATTGCGCACTTTTCTTTCCTTATTGGGTATTACCATTGGCATTTTCGCAATTATCACCGTATTTACTGTAGTTGATTCTTTGGAGCAAAATCTGCGTAAAAGTGTGCAGAGTTTGGGCGATGATGTGGTTTTTATTGAAAAATGGCCATGGGCTTTTGATGGTGATTATCCCTGGTGGAAATACATGAATCGCCCCCTGCCTGATTACAACGAGTTGGATGAAATTATTCAGCAATGCAATGGTGCACAATCGGCCGCATTCCTTATCAGTTCCCAGATAACCATTAAACATCAAAGCAATAGCATTGAAAACGTAACTATTATCTGCGCTTCTCATCAATATGAAAAAGTGAAAAATTTTGAGATCGCAGATGGCCGTTATTTTACTGAAATAGAATCATCTTCTGGTCGCCCTGTGGCTGTTATTGGTGATGTGTTAGCAAAAGCACTGTTCCCGAATCAAAGTCCCTTGGGGCAAACAATAAAAATAAATGGAGCAAAAGCCACCGTGATCGGGGTTTTTAAAAAAGAAGGCGAAAGCATCTTAGGTGGAAGCCCCGATACACAGGTGCTCGTTCCGGTAAATTATGCAAGAAGTCTGATCGATATTCATAATGAAAACCTGGATCCTCAGATTATGGTTAGGGCAAGACCAGGTATTAGCAATGACGAATTAATAGCTGAACTTACTGGGCTGATGCGTTCAATGCATAAGCTAAAACCATTAGTTGAAGATAATTTTTCTTTGAACCAAACCAGTTTGATTTCGAAGGAGTTCGATAGCTTGTTTGAAATCGTTGGTATTGCAGGGTGGATCATTGGAGGCTTTTCAATACTTGTTGGTGGTTTTGGTATTGCAAACATTATGTTTGTATCGGTAAAAGAACGCACTAACATTATAGGTATCCAAAAATCATTGGGAGCAAAAAATTATTTTATTTTGTTGCAGTTTTTATTTGAATCCGTTTTTTTATCCCTGATCGGAGGTATAATAGGGCTGTTGATCGTATTTACTATTACACAACTGGCAGGTGATTCCATCGGTATGGAAATTTCATTAAGCAGATCTAATGTAATTTTAGGTTTTACCATTTCAATTTTAATTGGTGTGGTTTCAGGATTTGTTCCGGCATATAGCGCATCACAGTTGGATCCTGTTGAAGCTATTCGGGCAAATTAGGCAATTTAACAATTTTGCTTAGGCAATTTAGCAAACATAGTTTCGTAAATTAGTAATGATTCGTTATTCGTAACCAATTCGTAACCAACTGGAGTCAATAATCAGAAGCTGCCAAATAGCAAACATAATTTCGTAAATTAGTAATGATTCGTTTATTCGTAACCAATTCGTAACCAAAAATGGAGTCCATAATCAGAAAGCGGCCGAAATTGCTCACCTTTGTTTGTGTTCTGGGTTTTACCTGGATCGTATTTAGCTTTCCTGCCGTATTTTCACCTTCAGTAAAAAAGCTTGGCGATTGGTATCCTGCTCTTTTCGGGTTGATTGTTGCTGTCAGTTTTATCTCTTATATCGGTGTATGGCACATGAAACGTTGGGGGGTAAGCGTATTTATAGTTACTTTTTTTGTAAAAGAAATAATTCTTATTCTTATCAATGACATAAATTATATTGGGATCGTTTTTTCTGCCTTGTTTATCACAATAATGGTTTTTTTCTATAAACGAATGGATGTGAATTTATAAAGGAGCTTCCACCCCTGAAATTCCTTTAAATGCTATTTGGCACTAATTTGACGTTGTGATTATCAGCTATAATTAAAAAAAATACTGCAATTTGTGTCAAAAATCCTTTTCAGTTGGGAACTCAAAATTTAATCTCTGGTTGAATGAATTTTTTTATTGGGATGCAACCTTTTTATTTTGCTTAACATCATCTGTCTGAAATTATAAGATACCGATTTGGTGTAATTTTTTTTATGCCATTCAATTAGATAAAAAACAAAACACAACAATAAGTTTATTTTAATATATTTGTTTGTTAATCACAACATAAACAACAATTTGTAATGCTGAAATTTAAAAAATTCCATAGCTTATTTTTAGGGTTTGTTTTTCCGGTTTTGCTTTTCATTTCTACTTTTGCAAAAGCCCAATTAACGGTAAGTGGCGCATTAACCCCCTCACAATTGGTGCAAACCGTATTGTTGGGAAGTGGCGTTACTGCAACAAACATTACTTATAATGGCGCTCCTTTAGCCATAGGGGCATTTGTAGGGTCATCATCAAACATTGGGCTTGCTGCCGGTGTTCTTATGACATGCGGAGATATTACAAATGCTGTTGGTCCAAATAATGCTTCAAGTTCATCCATAGACAATAGTTTGCCTGGAGATCCTGACTTGGATCAGATCATGAGTCCTACTCTGAGTTATGATGCTACAATTTTAGAATTTGATTTTACTCCTACTTCTGATACCGTAAAATTTCGTTATGTTTTTGGCTCAGAAGAATATATGGAATATGTTAGCACTACACCGGGTGGTATTAATGATGGTTTTGGTTTTTTTATTAGTGGGCCCGGTATTACAGGGCCGTTCACTAACAATGCTAAAAATATTGCTTTAATTCCCGGCACAACCTTACCCGTTACCATGTATAATCTTAATTTGAATAGCAATGGCGCCTTTTACTTTGATAATGGCGATGGATTTGGTTCAGGAACAGCACCTAATGGACAAACAGTTCAATACGATGGCTTTACTGTTCCCTTAATTGCTGTCACAGGTGTGCAATGCGGCCAAGTGTATCACATAAAGCTTGCTGTTGCTGACGGTGGAGATGGTATTATTGATTCGGGTGTGTTTTTAGAAGCTGGAAGTTTCTCAAGTTCTGGAGGCACAACCATATCCGCAGGTACAAATTTTGGAGGAGGGATAGTTGATAATGACAGTACTATTTATGAAGGTTGTGGTTTTGCATCATTAACAGTGGATAGGGGAATTTCAAACAGTACAAGTGCACAAACCTTTTCATATGCACTAAGCGGCACAGCTACCAATGGGGCGGATTTTTCTAATAACAGTGGTACTGTTAGTTTTTTAGCAGGCCAGGATACTGCACATATCATCATTAATTCTCTTCCCGATTTGATTATTGAAGGAACTGAAACGGTTATTGTTTCTCTATTTGTGCCGCCATCCAGTTGTTCTCCGGCCGATACTCTATACAAAACAGTTTACATTGTTGATACACCGCCACTCAAAGTGAGTTTAAATGATGACACTTCTTTAGTTTGTCCTCCTCAAAATTTATTTTTAACCGCAACTACTGCCGGAGGTGTGGCAATTGGAGGTTATACATACAGTTGGACAAACTCTTCAGGAACAACCGATACCATTCATATTAACCCTGTGGTAACCACAACTTATATTGTATCGGTAACCGATAGCTGCGGACATACAGCATTCGATACCAGTGTTGTCAATTTTATACCTTACGTTCCATTGCAATTAACACTCAATAATGATACAATTATTTGCGGTGGCGAGCAGGTATTGCTGGATGCAGATGTTATCAATGGATTACCGGGCTATACGTATCTTTGGTCCCCTAATATTTCCATACTTGATTCTGTAACGGTTTTTCCGCCAACGTCAGCAATATACACGCTCCAAATTACAGATTTATGTGGCTATACAAAAAAAGATACCGTAAACGTTACAGTTTACCCAATAAGCTCCGATTTTCAACCTGTATTTACTACAAACCAAACAGCAACATTTAACGATCTTTCTTCCGGTGCTGTTTCCTATTTCTGGAATTTTGGGGATGCTTCGGATGATTCAACATCAACACTGGCAAGCCCCGAGCATTTTTATGCCGATGATGGCACCTATACGGTAATGCTCATTTCAACTAATCTAAATGGGTGTTCCGATACCTCTTTCAAAACAGTAGAAGTACTACCCGACTTTTATTTTTATTTTCCTGACGCCTTTACACCAAATATAAATGGCAACAATGATTTATTTAGGGGCTATGGAGCAGGTATAAAAACTTACAGGATGCGCATTTTCGACCGCTGGGGTAAATTTATTTTTGAGTCCTCCGATATAGCTATTGGTTGGGATGGAACTTATAAAGGAGAAAAAGCCGCTTCGGATGTGTTCACTTGCGTTTTTGATGTGGAAAGTATGCGTGGCGTTAAAAAAAGAAAAATAGGAAGAGTTACGCTGCTTCGCTAAAATTAGATAGTATAAAAAGGGTGATTGCGAAATCCGGTAAAACGGTTTGTGTCCCGTTTTCCTATCCTATTCTATTCTCACAACGTTACATCATCCTGGTGCCGATTCCCCTTTACCCTCGATCTCATAAATAATCAAAAAAATGTATTTTTATGATTTTCAAAAAAAACGTTTTCAAAAAAAGCTTTCTTGCATCAATTTGCAGGAGAATAATAATAAATGAAAATTAAACCTTACCTCCTGTTTTTGTTTTTGTTGGTGTTTTCATTCAAAAGTTTCGCGACTCACATTGTAGGTGGCGAAATATTTTATACTTTTTTAGGCGGTAATAATTATAAGATCACTTTAAAGCTTTATAGAGATTGCGCCTCAGGAAATGCCCAGTATGATAATCCTGCAACAATTTTCATTTTTAACAATGCCGGAAATTTTATCGATAGTGTAGAAATTCCTTTCCCGGGATCTGTAGTTTTACCGGTCACCGTTAATAATCCCTGTTTTACACCCCCTTCAAATGTTTGTGTTGAGGAGGCTATCTATATTACCACAGTAAATTTACCTCCGATTTCTGGCGGATACAATATCACCTATCAGCGCTGTTGCAGAAATAATTCCATTTTAAATTTGATTAACCCAGGAGATGTTGGTTCAACCTATATGGCACATATCCCCGGCCCATCATCAGGTATTAATAACAGCAGTCCGCATTATATTAATTTTCCACCTATTTTTCTTTGCTTAGGAGTCCCCCTTAGTTTCAATCATGCCGCCACCGACCCCGATGGCGATTCATTGTATTATGAATTATGTGATCCTTTCACCGGTTTAGATCCTGCTTGTCCTATTTTAGGTACTCAGGGTGGAGCTTCCGGGTGTCCGGCAGTTGCATCACCCGCACCTTACCCTTTTGTACCATGGCTTTCTCCCTATAATGCGGCTTATCCGCTTAGTGCTTCCCCCGGATTAAATATTAATCCTCAAAATGGTTTCATGACCGGAACCCCCAATATGCTGGGGCAATGGGTGGTTGGGGTTTGTGTAAGTGAATTTCGTAATGGTGTATTGATGGATGTAAATAAAAGAGATTTTCAATTCAATGTGGTTGATTGCCCTAATTTGCCGGTAGCTTCAATACCTCAACAAACGCAATTTTGTTTTGGCTTTAATGTGAATTTTACACAAAATAGTGTTAACGCATTTAGTTACCATTGGGATTTTGGCGATTCCTCCACAAACCTTGATACATCAAATGTGATATCCCCAACCTGGACATACGCTGATTCAGGCGTATATACCGTAATGTTAATTATTAACCCCGGAACCTTGTGTGCCGATACTCAAACCAATACCTTTTATATTTACCCTTTGCTTGCTCCATCATTTACTGCACCTCCGGGGGAGTGTATATATAGTAATAGTTTTGATTTCACCGGTGGTGGTGCTTATATGGGAAATGGAACCTTTAGTTGGAATTTTGGTTCAGCCGCATCCCCATCGGCATCCAATCAGTTTCATCCTACAAATGTTGTTTTTGCTTCAGATGGTGTTTACCCTGTCGTATTTACCATTAGTGAAAATGGATGTACAAAAAGTTTTACTGATTCTGTACATGTTTACCCTAAACCGGTTGCGCTTTTCCAAACGTCTACATTACTGGGCTGTGTGTTAAACCCCGTGCAGTTCAACGACAGTTCAGTTTCTGCATTCCCATTAACGTATAATTGGAATTTTGGAAATGGAACCAGTTCAACAGCTCAAAACCCCTCAATCTCCTATTCCGCTGCAGGTACATACAATGTAAGTTTAGTAATTACCAATGAATATGGATGCAGGGATACAGCAATTTCGTCCAATCCTTTAACTGTAAACCCTTCGCCCATAGCGGATTTTAGTCTTAATCCAACTGTTGTTACTATAGCAGATCCAACTATTACAATGACCGACCTAAGCACTTCAGCCTCCAATTGTGAAGTTTTTTGGGGGGATGGTAGCAGCAGTACTAACTGTGATTCAATGCATCGATATACCACCATAGGAAATTATACGGTGATACAGGTTGTTGGAAATCCTTCAGGTTGCTATGATACAGCTTATGCCGATATTACTGTTCAGGCTGAATTTTTCTTTTGGATACCCAATGCTTTTACTCCAAATAAAAATGAATTAAATGAAATATTTAAACCAAAGGCTATTGGAGTGCATGATTACTCTTTTTTAATTTTTGACCGATGGGGAACAAAAATTTTTGAAACAAACGATGCCGAAGTAGGTTGGAGTGGTTATTACAAAAATAAATTATGTAAAAGTGACGTCTACGTTTATAAAATTACTTTTGAAGATGATGTTGAAAATGGATTCCATCAATATATTGGTAAAGTCACATTGCTAAGGTGATTTTTTACCTTCAATTATCAAAATAAAAGGTGTGATTGGCTTTTTAACAAAATTTTGTTAGTAAAAAAATATTCCCAGCCGTGAAATGCTTATTGTGTTTATTTTCAAACAGATAGCACGCTTTGTTCGTTTTTCTTTTCAATCCAAAATTCAGGTGAATGAGCTCCAAATCCTTTACCTAACGGGAGTTTCATTAATATAAAGGGTCAAATGAAAAATACATAAATTTATATTGTGCTTATTTTCAATTGTTTAGATTAATTCACCTAAAGTTAATAATAAAGGGGTGTTAAAATAAACTGATGGCTTGTCGTTGTTTTAATGGTATTTGTCGTAGATTTTGATTGAAATGGCGAAAAATGTTTTTTAAAAATTTTAGACTACAGTGTTGTTTGCTTTAATAACAAGTCTTTTACATATCTTTGGCGCCAAGATAATAGTAGATTAGGGGGATTTTGTTTTTTTTATTAAAATTTTTGATAAACTAAAACTTGTTTAAACTTTAGTTAGAAAGATTATCAACAATGCTTATTGAAGAACGCGCCTTTTCTTGACTATGCTCGAAATGACAATTGCGCTATTGGTCTGTAAATGTCGAAAAATTGCGTTGGTCAAAACCAAAATTTTGATTAAAATTTAACAGTTCCTTAATCTTTTTGAAATTTAATTTTTGCTCAGGCAAGGTCTCGTGTTGTAAATTAAGGTAATTTGTAATTGAGGTTTTTTGTAGATTAATGGTGGGGATTTAAGGGTAGTTTGTTGAAAAATGTAGTTTGTTGTTGAATTGTAAAAACAAGAACCTTTTTAGTTGAATTAGCGTATAAACAGGGCATTCATGATTAAATCAAAACATTTAAAAATATAGTTTTGAACAAAATTACACGCATTATCATTTACACATTTTCCTTAACTCTCCTTCAATGGATTGGGTTAAGGACTGATGTATTTGCTCAACAAAATGTGGGTATCGGAACAACAAATCCTCACCCTTCCGCACGTTTAGATATAGCGGGTCCTAATCAGGGTTTGCTTATTCCCCGCGTATCCCTTGCATCCACTACCGATAATATTACAATTAACAATCCCGCAGTAAGTTTATTAGTATATAATACCAATCCATTGATGATTAATGGTGGATTGGGAATTTATTATTGGGATGGGACAAAATGGATTCAGGCCTTTGGTCTTTTAGGCTCAACAGGTTCAACAGGTGTAACAGGAATAATTGGTATAACTGGCGCAACAGGAATTGTAGGTGTAACAGGGATGGGCTCAACTGGTGATACCGGCTCTACTGGCGACACTGGAGCCACTGGTACTACAGGTGATATTGGTGTTACAGGTTCTACTGGCAGAACGGGTGCTACAGGCAGAACAGGTGCGACAGGTGCAACGGGTTCAACCGGTGATACAGGTTCAACCGGTGATACAGGTTCAACAGGCGATACCGGTTCAACAGGTGTTACAGGAGCAACCGGCAGAACAGGCTCCACAGGTAGAACCGGCTCCACCGGAAGTACAGGTTCAACAGGAGATACCGGTTCAACAGGAGATACGGGTTCAACGGGTGATACCGGTTCAACAGGAGATACAGGTTCAACAGGCTCAACGGGCTCAACAGGTAGAACCGGTTCAACAGGCCCAACAGGTAGAACAGGTTCGACAGGTTCAACTGGCAGAACAGGTTCAACAGGTTCAACAGGAGATACAGGTTCAACAGGCGATACAGGTTCAACAGGTGATACGGGTTCTACGGGTTCCACAGGTTCCACAGGTTTTACAGGTATTACAGGTGTAACCGGTGCTACTGGTTCAACTGGTTCTACAGGTAGGACAGGTTCCACAGGTTCCACAGGTTTTACAGGTTCCACAGGTTCCACAGGTTCCACAGGTCATACAGGTTCCACGGGTTCCACAGGCTCAACCGGCTCAACTGGTACTACCGGTTCAACAGGCAGTACCGGCTCCACCGGCACAACAGGTTCCACTGGCTCAACTGGTTCTACAGGGGCAACTGGTGATGTATATAAAACAACATCGTCCACTTCAATGAGCATAGCTATGGGAGGGCAATCATTTTTTGTAGGAACAGGTTTAGCATACACTACAGGACAGCCATTAGTTATTGCGAAGGATTCTTTAAATAGAATGAGTGGAATTGTTAGTACTTATAACCCGGTAACAGGATTTATGACTGTTAGTATAGCATCAGTGCTTGGTGGTCCTGGGCCTTTCTCCTCTTGGGCGGTTAACGTTAATGGTGTTCAGGGTATTGTTGGAGTAACCGGGATGTCCGGTTCTACAGGTTCTACAGGTTCTACTGGTTTTACTGGGGCTGGGTATATGGCAACTTCAAGCTCTACCCATAATTTTGGTACGGGTTCAACTTTAACTTTTACAACTCAGTCTGGTTTGGCTTATACTTCAGGGGCACGAGTTCGTGTATCAAATGCTACAGCTCCTAATGACTATATGGAAGGAATAGTTCTAAATTATGCCGGAACTGGTTTACAGATACTAACGGATTTTTCTTCCGCTGTTGGTAGTAACAATAATTGGAATATCAATTTGGCTGGTGATAAAGGCAGTGTTGGTACAACTGGAGCTACCGGATCAGGTTATCAGGCAACTTCAGCTTCAAATCGTACCTTTGGAACTGGTTCAAATTTAACTTTTACAACCCAAACAAATTTGGCTTACACTCCTGGGGCCAGGGTGCGTGTGACAAATGCTACTTCTCTTAATGACTATATGGAAGGAATTGTTCTAAGTTATGCTGGAACAGCCTTAAATATATTAACGGATTTTTCTTCCGCTGTTGGCAGTAACAATAACTGGAATATTAATTTGGCTGGTGATAAAGGTGTTGGTAGTACTGGTGCTACAAGCAATACAGGTTCAACAGGTTCAACCGGTTCAATTGGTTTTACTGGATATACTGGTTCCACAGGTTCAACCGGTTCCACAGGTTCAACCGGAGTTACCGGCTCTACTGGTTCCACAGGTTCCACTGGCGCAACAGGCAGAACAGGCTCCACAGGTTCTACAGGCTCTACTGGTTCCACCGGTTCTACCGGTTCAACCGGTGATACAGGTTCCACAGGTTCCACCGGTTCAACAGGCTCCACCGGTTCAATTGGTATTACTGGATCTACAGGTTCAACAGGATTCACAGGGGCTGGATATATGGCCACTTCAAATACAAACTTAACTTTTGGTACGGGTTCATTTTTAAATTTTACAACCCAGTCTGGTCTCGCATATACTGCTGGAGCAAGGGTAAGAGTAACCAAACTTGGCTTTGTTAATGAATATATGGAAGGTGTGGTTCAAAGTTATGTTGGTACATCGCTGATCATATTAACTGACTTTTCCTCAGGAGTTGGAAATAATAATGCCTGGAATATTAATATTGCTGGTGATAAAGGGGGAATTGGTGTAACTGGAGCTACAGGCTCTGGGTATAAGGCAAGTTCAGTTACACCTGTAACTTTTGGATCGAGTTCATTCTTATCATTTCAAACACAGTCAGGTCTCGCATATTCTGCAGGGGCTAGAGTTCGAGTGACCAAAGTTGGCTTTGTTAATGAATATATGGAAGGAATTGTTCTAAATTATAGTGGAACAACATTGGATATACAAACTGATTTTTCTTCAGGCATTGGTCTTAATAGTAGCTGGAACATCAATTTAGCTGGTGATAAAGGTACATTTGGTATTACTGGCTCTACAAGTAATACTGGTTCGACAGGTTCGACAGGCTCAACAGGCTCGACAGGTTCAACTGGTTCAACTGGTTCCACAGGTTCAACTGGTTCAACAGGCTCAACAGGCTCTACTGGTTCCACAGGCTCCACAGGTTCAACTGGAAGAACCGGCTCAACAGGTTCAACGGGCTCAACCGGCTCAACCGGTGATACAGGTTCAACTGGTTTTAGTGGTTCAACAGGTTCAACAGGTTCAACCGGTTCTACGGGTTCAACTGGCGCAACGGGCAGAACTGGATCTACTGGTTCTACTGGTTCCACTGGCGATACAGGTTCCACAGGTGATACTGGATTCACCGGCTCTACAGGCTCAACCGGTTCAACCGGTTCTACAGGAAGAACGGGTTCAACTGGTTCTACCGGTTCAACCGGATCTACTGGTTCAACCGGATCCACTGGTTCAACCGGTTCAACTGGATCAACTGGTTCAACTGGTGGTACTGGCTCAACAGGTTCAACAGGTTCAACTGGCTCAACAGGTTCTACAGGTAGGACCGGCTCCACCGGTTCAACAGGTTCAACCGGCTCAACCGGTGATACTGGTTCAACAGGAGATACTGGCTCCACCGGTTCAACAGGTTCAACTGGTTCGATCGGAAGAACAGGTTCAACCGGTTCAACTGGATCAACCGGTTCAACTGGATCTACTGGTGATACCGGCTCAACTGGTTCAACTGGTTCAACTGGTTCCACCGGATCTACCGGATCTACAGGTAGGACTGGCTCCACCGGCTCAACAGGTGCAACAGGTTCCACCGGCTCAATAGGTGCAACAGGTGATACAGGTTCCACAGGTGATACAGGCTCAACAGGTTCAACCGGTTCAACAGGCTCAACTGGTTCAACCGGTAGAACAGGTTCTACAGGTTCCACAGGTAGAACCGGTTCCACAGGTTCTACGGGTGATACAGGTTCAACCGGTGATACGGGTTCGACAGGTGATACCGGTTCAACAGGTTCAACCGGTTCAACTGGTTCCACCGGAAGAACAGGCTCTACAGGTTCAACAGGAAGAACAGGCTCTACTGGCTCTACCGGCTCAACTGGAGATACTGGATCTACAGGTGATACCGGCTCAACAGGTTCAACAGGCTCAACAGGTTCAACAGGTTCAACCGGTTCAACCGGAAGAACCGGCTCAACAGGTTCTACAGGCTCAACGGGGTCAACCGGCTCAACTGGCTCAACTGGCTCAACTGGTGATACTGGTTCTACCGGCTCAACAGGTTCCACTGGCTCAACAGGTTCCACCGGCTCAACTGGATCGACTGGTTCTACAGGTTCAACGGGTTCAACCGGCTCGACTGGTTCTACTGCTAATACCGGTTCAACTGGCTCCACTGGCTCCACTGGCTCCACTGGTTCAACCGGTTCCACCGGTTCAACTGGCTCTACTGGTTCAACTGGCTCTACTGGTTCTACTGGTTCTACTGGTTCAACGGGTTCAACAGGTTCAACCGGTTCAACAGGATTTACTGGTGCAGGATACCAGGCAACTTCCATCTCTAATAGAACTTTTGGTACGGGGGTATTTTTGTCATTTGACACCCAAACTGGTTTGGCTTATACCGCGGGCGCAAGAGTTCGGGTATCAAAAGGCACAACTCCTTTTGAATATATGGAAGGAATTGTTCAAAGTTATAGTGGAACAACTTTAGATATAATAACCGATTTGTCCACTGGCAGTGGAAATAATGCTAATTGGAATATCAATTTGGCTGGTAATGTAGGAACTACTGGAAGTACTGGTTTCACTGGAGCTGGTTATCTGGCCAGTTCATCAACTAATTTAAGTTTTAGTGCTCCTGCAATTTTAAATTTTATAACGCAGCCGGGTCTTGCTTATAGTGCAGGAGCGAGAGTTAGGATAACAAAAGTAGGGTCTCTGAATGAATACATGGAAGGTATCGTTCAAAGTTATTCTGGAACAAGTTTGGATGTACAAACCGATTTCTCCACTGGCGTTGGTATTAATAATAACTGGAATATCAATTTAGCTGGTAATAGAGGAACTACTGGAAGTACGGGCGCTACTAGTAGTACCGGCTCAACAGGTAGTACCGGCTCAACAGGTTCGACAGGTTTAACAGGTAGTACAGGCTCCACAGGTTCAACAGGTAGTACAGGTTCCACAGGTGGTGCGGGTTCAACCGGTTCTACAGGTGCTACCGGTTCTATTGGTATCACCAGTTCAACCGGTTCTACAGGTTCGACTGGTGGAACAGGTTCAACAGGTGGAACAGGTTCAACAGGTGGAACAGGTTCAACAGGTTCAACAGGTGGAACAGGCTCAACAGGTTCAACAGGTTCAACTGGCTCAACTGGCTCAACCGGTTCAACCGGTTCAACCGGTTCAACTGGCTCAACTGGCTCAACCGGTTCAACTGGCTCAACTGGCTCCACAGGTTCAACAGGTTCGACAGGTTCAACAGGTTCGACAGGTTCAACAGGTTCGACAGGTTCGACTGGTTCAACAGGTTCAACAGGTTCTACTGGTTCAACAGGTTCAACCGGTTCCACGGGTGGTATAGGTTCAACTGGCTCTACAGGTTCAACAGGCGCAACAGGCAGCACCGGTTCAACCGGCTCTACAAGCTCGACCGGCTCAACTGGTTCATCTGGCTTAACAGGTGCAACAGGTGTTACAGGTGCCACTGGTGATAGATATGCAACTACGTCAGCCTCAAATATTACAATAGGTTTTCCTCAAACTTTTAGCATGACAATCGGAACAGATTTGGCTTATTCCATAGGACAAACATTAATTATGGCCAATTCATCAACTAATCAAATGACGGCTACAGTTAATAGTTATAATCCTGTTTCTGGGTTAATAAATGTAACAGTAGCAACAGTAATGGGCGCAGGGACTTTTTCTGCATGGACTGTAAATTTAAATGGTGCAGCTGGTCCTCAAGGTGATCCGGGAGTTATAGGGGTAACCGGAACAACCGGTAGTGGAGGATCAACAGGTTCAACTGGCTCAACTGGCTCCACTGGTTCCACTGGCTCCACTGGTTCAACTGGCTCAACAGGTTCGACAGGTTCGACTGGTTCAACGGGCTCCACTGGTTCTACCGGCTCAACTGGTTCGACAGGTTCGACAGGTTCTACCGGCTCAACGGGAGCGACTGGTGCAGGGTATCAGGCAACTTCTGTTACACCTCATAATTTTACTTCCATTGGTATTTTATCTTTTCAAACCCAATCAGGTCTGGCTTATACTGCTGGAGCAAGAGTGCGTGTATCGGATGCCTCAGCTCCGAGTAACTACATGGAAGGTATAGTTGTGAGTTATGCTGGAACAACTTTACAAATAAATATGGATTTTTCTTCCGCTGTGGGTGGTCCTATTGCCAATTGGAATATCAATTTGGCGGGTGATAAAGGTACAATTGGTACAACAGGCGGTACCGGTGCTGGATATAAGGCAACTTCGACATCATCCTTTAATTTTGGTACTGGTTTAAATTTAACATTTATAACACAGACCAATCTGGCTTACTCTGCCGGGGCCAGAGTTCGTGTAACAAATGCTTCTGCTATTAATGACTATATGGAAGGAATAGTTGTAACATATGCTGGAACAAACTTGCAAATTTTTACGGATTATTCATCGGCTGTAGGTGGTCCTATTGCTAATTGGAATATAAATTTAGCTGGTGATAAGGGTGTTGGTAGTACAGGTTCTACTGGTTTCTCCGGCTCTACAGGTTCAACCGGGTCAACAGGCTCCACTGGCGCAACAGGATCAACTGGATCAACAGGATCAACAGGATCAACAGGATCAACAGGTTCGACTGGCGCAACAGGGTCCTCAGGATCAACAGGTTCAACCGGATCAACAGGTTCGACAGGATCAACCGGATCAACAGGTTCAACAGGTTCGACTGGCGCAACGGGATCAACAGGTTCGACAGGATCAACGGGATCAACGGGATCAACAGGTTCGACTGGTTCGACAGGTTCGACTGGCGCAACCGGTTCAACCGGCTCAACCGGTAGCACTGGCTCAACTGGCTCAACCGGTAGTACTGGCTCAACCGGTTCGACTGGCTCAACCGGCTCAACTGGTTCAACTGGTAGGACAGGTTCAACCGGTTCAACGGGCTCTACAGGTTCCACTGGCGATACAGGTTCGACTGGTTCCACAGGTTCCACAGGTTCCACAGGTTCCACAGGATCAACAGGCTCAACAGGTTCAACTGGTAGGACAGGTTCAACAGGTTCAACAGGTTCGACAGGTTCAACAGGTTCAACTGGCGATACCGGTTCAACTGGTGGTACCGGTTCAACTGGATCTACGGGTACAACGGGTACAACGGGTTCTACTGGTTCAACAGGAAGGACTGGCTCCACAGGTTCAACTGGTTCCACAGGTTCAACTGGTTCAACTGGTTCAACTGGTTCAACTGGTTCCACAGGTTCCACAGGTTCAACTGGTGATACAGGTTCCACAGGTTCCACAGGTTCTACTGGTTCAACTGGATCGACAGGTTCCACCGGTAAAACAGGTTTTACCGGTTCAACAGGCAGGACTGGTTCAACAGGAGACACAGGTTCTACAGGCGACACAGGATCAACTGGTGATACGGGTTCCACCGGTTCAACTGGTGCAACAGGCAGGACAGGTTCCACAGGTTCAACAGGTAGGACAGGCTCAACGGGTTCAACGGGTGATACAGGTTCAACCGGTAATACAGGTTTCACGGGAGATACGGGTTCAACGGGTTCTACAGGATTTACGGGTTCTACAGGTAGAACTGGTTCCACAGGTTCAACCGGAAGAACTGGTTCAACAGGTACAACGGGTTCCACCGGTGATACGGGATCAACAGGTGATACAGGTTCCACCGGTTCAACAGGTTCTACCGGTTCAACAGGAAGAACTGGTTCAACCGGATCCACCGGCTCAACTGGTAGAACCGGCTCAACGGGTTCAACAGGTGATACAGGTTCAACCGGCTCAACCGGAGATATTGGCTCAACCGGTTCTACAGGGTCAACCGGTAGAACAGGTGCGACCGGTTCAACGGGTAGGACGGGCTCAACGGGTTCAACAGGTGATACAGGTTCAACCGGCTCAACTGGAGATATTGGCTCAACCGGTTCTACAGGGTCAACAGGTAGAACAGGTTCAACCGGTTCAACTGGTTCAACCGGTTCGACCGGCTCAACAGGTTCGACCGGCTCGACCGGCTCGACCGGCTCAACCGGTGATACGGGATCAACAGGCGCCACCGGCTCAACAGGTGCTACTGGTAGGACCGGTTCAACTGGTTCCACAGGCAAAACTGGTTCCACAGGCGACACGGGTTCCACAGGAGATACTGGTTCCACCGGCTCCACTGGCTCCACCGGGACAACCGGCTCAACTGGCTCAACGGGTAGAACAGGTTCAACAGGATCGACAGGTTCAACAGGTTCAACAGGTTCCACCGGCTCAACCGGCTCAACCGGCTCAACAGGTTCTACCGGTTCGACAGGTTCTACCGGCTCAACAGGTTCTACCAGTTCAACTGGTTCAACTGGTTCAACTGGTTCAACAGGTTCAACAGGTTCCACCGGCTCGACAGGTTCAACAGGTTCAACTGGTTCGACAGGTTCAACCGGTTCAATAGGATCAACTGGTTCAACTGGTCTAACAGGTGCTGACGGAGCATTAAATGCCTGGGCATTATTAGGAAATGCCGGAACCAATCCAGCTACTAATTATATTGGAACTATTGACGCACAGGATTTGGTTGTAAGGACAAATGCAGTTGAAAAATTCAGAATAACCACTTCCGGGCAGTTTTTAGCCAATAATTTTGGAAATGCAGGTACCCCAATATTTAGTTTCAGGGCTAATTCAAACACCGGAATTTTTAGCCCGGCATTTAACAGCCTTGGCTTTTCAACCAATGGAATAGAAAACATGAGTATTAATAGTGTTGGAACGGTGCGATTAAATGCCTACCCTGATGGTTTTGTAAGATCTACTTTAACAAATGGTACATTGTCCAGCTCAGGAGGTCCGGTTAATTTACTTACCGAGGTTACCGGCATTTTACCAATAGCAAACGGTGGAACTGGATCGGGTACTCAAGGTTGGGTTGATTTAACAACAGCACAGAATCCTGCCGGAGCTAAAACTTGGGCTGATTTGGGTACATTCCAGCAGGGTATTACCTCCTCAGGTGGGATAGCTAATTTAAATGCAAATTCAAATTTCGCAACCAATATTAATACGGGAACTTCTACAGGTATTGTTACTGTTGGAGGAACTGGAATAATGACAATTAATGTAGGAGCTGGTGGCACAGGTGCTAAGACCATCAGAATAGGTGATGGTGCATCAACAGGAAGCACAAGTATTGAATCAGGTACGGGAGCCCTTAATATTGGGGTTTCTAATGCTGCTAGGGTTATTACCATTGGTACAAATACTGCTGGCGCTAATCAAACCGTAAATATAAATAACACAGCCACTAATGGTATAGTTAATATTGGTGCCGGTATGACCACAGGTACGATCGGTATTGGTGGTACAGGAGCGCAAACTGGAAATATCGATATCGGAATTGGAACAGGTACTCAAGCTATTAATATAGGTACAGGGGGGACTGGAGTTAAAACTATTGGTATTGGTACAGGTGCAATTGGAAACGATATTAATATTGGTTCGACATCTGGAGCTGCTTCTCTTGATTTAAAAGCTGGAACAGGGAATACGACCTTTACTACACCAACTACTGTTTTTCAGACATCTGTGTTAACTGATGATCAGATCCAATTAAGCCCATTTGTCGGTGGAGGGTCTCGTTTTGTTGGTGCAATCACGTCATTTAATTTGACAGCTCCACAAACATGGACCTTTCCGGATGCCACGGGTACTGTCCTTCTTTCTACTAATGGATGGACGACAACGGGAAATTCAGGTACTGTATCAGGTACTAATTATATTGGAACGAATGATTTACAGGATTTGGTAATAAAAACCAATGTAGCTGAACGAATGAGAATTTTAGCAAGCAATGGAAATGTAGGTATTGGAACAAATGCTCCACCAACCATGTTAACCGTTGTTAATAATAGTGATATAAAATCTCTAATTGCAAAATCTTTAACAGCCACACCAACTGCTCCAACTTCGGTTATTACTTCTAACTATCTTCAAATTGGCGGAAGCGAATATGGAATAAGTTCGTATCGTTTGATAGGTTTTGGTTTTAATAATGATTTTTTAAGTAACTCTCCTGCATATATAGGTTATCAAGAAGCATCTGTTTTGGCTGGACTTACAAAAGGGGATTTAGTTTTTGGTACAAGAAGTGTTACCACTAATACTGCGGCAAGTGAACGGATGCGAATTAATAGTGCAGGAACAACAGTTTTTACATCTGGAACTGCAGCTACAGATGATCAAATACAAATAACAGCATTTGTTGGTGGAGGGTCTCGTTTTGGTGGTACAATCACATCATTTAATTTGACAGCTCCACAAACATGGACCTTTCCAGATGCCACAGGTACTGTCCTTCTTTCCACTAATGGATGGACTACAACTGGGAATACAGGTACTGTAGCAGGTACTAATTATATTGGAACGAATGATTTACAAGATTTGGTAATAAAAACCAATGTAGCTGAACGAGTGAGAATTTTATCAAGCAATGGAAATGTAGGTATTGGAACAAATGCTCCACCAGCCATGTTAACCGTTGTTAATAATAGTGATATAAAATCTCTAATTGCAAAATCTTTAACAGCCACACCAACTGCTCCAACTTCGGTTATTACTTCTAACTATCTTCAAATTGGCGGAAGCGAATATGGAATAAGTTCGTATCGTTTGATAGGTTTTGGTTTTAATAATGATTTTTTAAGTAACTCTCCTGCATATATAGGTTATCAAGAAGCATCTGTTTTGGCTGGACTTACAAAAGGGGATTTAGTTTTTGGTACAAGAGATGTAACAACTAACACAGCAGCAACAGAAAGGATGCGAATTAATAGTGCTGGAGTTGTTAGTGTTCCTGATGGTGGTTTGTTAGATTTAAGTCTGATTAATAATTCTTCGACAACAGAAGGTTTAAAACTGCCTCAATCATCGGATAATACTGCTGCTATTACTGAGGGGCAAATGGCATGGGATAATAATGATAATATACTTACAGTAGGTACAGGTGCAGTAGCGAGGAATATTGGTATTCCAAACAACATGCAGGTATTTACGGCTAGTAATGCTGCCTGGGCTCATCCTGTTGGCGTTAAATTTGTGTGGGTTAAAGTTTGGGCTGGTGGTGGTGGTGGAAGAAATGGCCAAGCTAACTTAGGTGGTGGTGGTGGTGGTGGTGGTGCCTATAGTGAAGGGTTGGTTGATGTTTCAGATTTTGCAACTCACGCAATTGTTGTTGGTGCTGCCGGTTCTGCAAATGGAGGTAATGGGGGTGCGAGCAGTTTTACCGCTACCGCAATGATAGTTTCAGCAAATGGAGGAGGAGGAGGAGGTGGTGGTGTTGCAGGTACTGCAGGTACAACTTCAGGTTCAGGTACAATAAAAGCTGCTGGTGGTGGTGGTGGCGATGCCGACAATTCAGATGGCGGTGGTGGTGGTTCAGGTGGTGGTAGTGCGTTTGGTGGTTCAGGGGGGTCTGGTGGACCTGGTAGTAATGTATCAAATCCAAATACAAACGGTGCTGCTGGAGGCTTCCCTGGGGGTGGCGGTGGCGGTGGTGCAGATAATTCGGGCATTGGTGCTGCAGGTGCAGCAGGTTATGTGATTATTTATTGGTAAGGAAAGGGGCTGTTTCCCAAAAAAGACCCCAAAAATTTAATTTTGCTTAAAACAGTAAAATTAAAGATATAAAAATGATAAGCTGTTTTTATATTGAAGCATGGTATAATTACCAAATTTCGATATAAAAACAGCTTTTTTTATAACTTATGGGTAAGTGAAAATCACTGAAAATGTTAGGTGAGATTTTTCTAATTCAGACGAACTGTGTATCCTTCTCTCCTTAATTTTTTTTATAAAATAAGTGCAAATTCTGCCGATTGATCAAAAATAAAAAGTACTAAATTGTACCAAAAAAACGATACTTTTGTGATTCTGATAATAAAAAGAATGTTTAAGGGAATTGTCAATTATTGTATCATTAAACTTTTAAGTCAACCGGAATAAAAAGATTCAGGTACGTATAAAAATATTAAATCGATTGTTTAAAAATGAAAAAATTAGTTATAGCAATAGTATTCCTTTTTTCTTTAAATGGTTTTGCTCAAAAAACACCGGTTGCTGGTGGTAATTCTGCATTACCTGTTAAACTAAATTCTGGTATAGATACTATGCAGTACGTATTGGGCGCTTACCTTGGACAATACATCAGTAATAACGGTTTTGTAATCAGTAACGCAACCTTATTTAAAAAAGGGCTTGAAGATGCGTTGAATGGTAAACCATTATCTGTTAATGCGGATAGCATTCTACCAATGATGAATAAGTATGAAAAACTTGGTGGGAAGGAACGTAATAGTCAACAAGAAAAATTACTTTTTGAAAAGATCAAAGGTCAACCGGGCATGGGAGTTTTGCCTAGTGGTGTGTGTTATGCCATTGTAAAGGTAGCTACAGGAAGCCGTCCTCAGCCAACAGATTCGGTGGAAATGCATTTAAAAGGGTTTCTTGCGGATGGGAGACAATTTGAGGATACCTATCCTAAAAATACACCTTACAAAACCAGTCCGGATAATGTAATTGCGGGTATGAAGGAAATTTTACAAATTATGCCTGCCGGTTCGGTGTGGAGGGTGTATATTCCTTCTGCAATGGCATTTGGCGAGAAAGGGTTGACCGGATTGATTCCTCCATATGCTGCTTTGATCTATGAAGTGGAATTGTTAAAAGTTACAGCGAATCCTAAAAAGCAGGAGGGGAAATAATTGATGAAGAATTCTTCCTTTAATTATGATCATTCGTTTTAATCCCCCTTACTCCCTTTTCAAGGGGGAATGAAATTATGTGGAAAAAAATACTAATCGGAATTGTTATCTCAGTCTTTGTGGCTGGCGGAATTTATTGGTTTACTTATACAAAAGAGCTACATACTCCTGTTAGTGATGCTATTAATGCCATTCCTAGTAATGCTGCCATTGTTTTTGAAAGCAAGCAAACGAAAAACACCTGGAAAAAACTATCGCAAGGAAATGTAATGTGGGAGGCTTTGCTTGGAGCAGAAACCTTTGCGAAACTTAATATCCAGGCTCATTATATTGATTCATTGATAAAATCTAATGTAGGGGTTTCTCAATTGCTTGACAATCATTCTTTATTTATTTCGGCACATGTATCCGGTGCAACTACTTTTGATTTTTTATATGTATACAGTTTACCCAATCGCAGTTATCAATCTTCGTTAGAGGGGTTCATCAAAACAATTAACAATAATACTGAGCCTTTTTTTCGGGAGTATTCCGGGGTGGATATAGGTACAGTTCATCCCTATAACGGAGACTCCTTAAGTTACGCTTTTTTTAATGGTATTTTGATAATGAGCGGCAAACCAACTTTGGTTGAAGATGCTATCCGGCAAATGAAATCAGGCATTTCGTTGGCTATGGACAAAAATTTCAGCAAGGTGATAAATACAACAGGAAAAAATGTAGACGCAAATGTGTATGTAAATTATAAAAACTTTCCGAATATTCTTAATCGTTTTATTTCTCCTGTATTTAAAAAAGAAATTAATTCTTTGGCTGATTTTGCTGATTGTTCAGGTTGGGATGCCACAATAAAACCCAATGCATTAATGCTGAATGGTTTCACACAGGCAAATGATTCGTCCACAAATTTTTTAAATATATTCAAAGATCAAAAACCTCAGGAAATTGAGTTAACCAAGGTGATACCGTCAAAAACTGCATTAATGTTGTGGTTCGGGGTCGAGAATATCAAAACCTTTCATCGTAATTATAAAAAATATTTAAAATCGCTTTCCCAGGGAAGGGCACAGGCTTATGGACAATACATTGAAAGCCTTGATGAAAAATATGATATTAATATTGAGAAGTCAATGCTGGAATGGATGGGTAGTGAAATGGCATTGGTGGTTACAGAGTCGCCATCCAACGATTTTGTAAACAATTCCTATGCTGTTATTCATTCTAATAACATTGATGATGCTGTGAGTGCTCTGAATGGCCTTGCTGATTCTGTTGCGAAAAGAGAGCGGGAGAAACTCCGAATTCCGAATTCCGAACTCAAGACTATCAGCTATCGCAATCGTCCAATCACACATTTAAATTTGCCTAAATTATTACCGCAATTATTCGGATGGCAATTCAATAAAATAACGAATAATTATTATACCTCAATAGAGGATTACATTGTTTTCGCTAACAGTAAAGAGGCGTTACAAAATTTTATTGATGATTTTGAAAATAATAAAATATTAGGGAATAATAAGAATTACAAAATTTTTTCTGAAAACCTTTCAATTGAATCAAATGTTTATCTCTATTCTTCAATAGCCCGTTCAGCCAATATTTACAGTGCTTTTGTTACTGATGAGTTGGCTAAGGATATTGAAAATAAATTGGATCTGTTTCATAAGTTTGAAGCGGTTGGGATTCAATTTTCTGCGACTAAAAAACTATTTTATAGTACAGCCTATTTAAAATACAATCCTAAATACAAACAGGAAAGCGGTACTATGTGGGAATCGCAATTAGATAGTACAGTAAGTTCAAAACCATTTGTAGTTATTAATCATACCGACAAATCGAAAGAAATAGTAATACAGGATGATGCCAATAAATTGTATCTTATTAGTAATACAGGAAAAATTATCTGGACAAAGCAACTGTCGGAAAAAATAATGAGTGATATAGTGCAGGTAGACGCTTTCAAAAATAATAAGTTGCAACTTCTATTCAATACGCATAACCAAATATGTATGATTGATAGAAACGGAAATTATATGAAAGGTTTCCCTGTTAAATTGGAGTCGGCCGCTACTAATGCAATTTCAGTGGTTGATTATGAAAAAAATCGTGACTACCGCATATTTGTTGCATGTGAAAATAAAAAAATACGTTGTTTCAAGTCAAATGGTGAGGAAAATAAGGCATTTAAGTTTAACAAAACCAACAATAAAGTTTTTGTTCCGCTTCAGCACGTTTCGGTTGAAAATAAAGATGTTTTATGTGCGGTTGATGAAAAGGGGAAAATATATTTGCTCAACCGGCAAGGTGAAATATATAGTAATAAAACAGAAAACCTGACTGAGGGTATTCGTGATTTTTATATTGAACCTGGGAAAGACTTTAATAAAACAACTGTTATTGCAGCCAATGCATTAGGAAATATAATTAAAGTAAACCTTACCGGAAAGAAAGAAAGTTTTAAAATGGATGATTTTGATTCATCCCCTTTCTTTGATTATAAAGACATCAATAATGATACAATAAAAGAGTATATTTTTCTAGCCAATAAAGAATTAAAAGTTTTTTCAAAGGATAAAGTATTGTTATTTACTCATGAATTTAATGAAACTATATCGCAAGCTCCGTTATTTTTCCATTTTTCTGATGGTACAGGAAAAATAGGAGTATTGTCGGAAAAGACGAATGAATTGTATTTATTCAATGATAACGGTTCTGTATATAAAGGGTTTCCGCTTGAGGGGAAAACTCCGTTTAGTATTGGCGATATGAACAATAATGGCATATTAAATATTATTACAGGATCTGATAATACTATTTATTTATATCAGCTGGAATAGGTTTATTTCGATTTTTTTTATTTTGAATTAAGTCCGCAATTTTGGCAATCCATAATCCGAATATTTTTGTATTTTAGCATCCCCAAAAACTTATTTCATGAAAATACTTAAGATCAAAAATCAATTAATCGGATTCTTTTTTAGTGCAGTTTTGATTTCTATCCTACCTGCATGTATCAAAGATAATTTTGAATTAGACAAACTCACAAAAACCGCTTGGAATCCAAATCTTGCTGTACCGCTGGTGTATTCTTCATTATCCATTGAAGACCTGCTTGCTAAACAAGATAATGGAGGGCTTATTGTTGTAGGAAGCGATAAGTTTTGTACATTGGTATATAAAGGAAATTTGTTTTCACTTATAGCGGCCGATCTAATAACAATCCCAGACCAGCAGCCTCCTCCGTTTTCGGGAACACTTAATACGGGACAGATCTCAGCATTTACATTTGCCGGAACTATTACAGTGCCTTATAGCCAGACAGTGACTTTTGATTCGGGAGTAAATGGGCCAAAAATCGATTCAGTTAGTTTTAAAACCGGAAATATAGCCCTTGCGCTTAATTCTGATTTTAAGTACAGCGGACAAATAAAAATAATGATTCCCGGAGCGAAAAAAAATGGAATAGTTTTTTCTAAAATTATCCCGTTTACCTATTCAGGCAGTGTTCCTGTATTATCTAACGCATCGTACGATTTGGCAGGTTATAATTTTGATATGACCAATGGAGGAGTTTCATTTAATGAATTTATAGTAAATTTTGAGGTAACACTTTCTGGTTCAGGGGCACCAATTTCGGGTACGGATGCAATTACGGTTACTCAAACATTGAGTAATATGAAATTTGATAAAATTTTTGGAGATATAGGGCAGATGTCTTTATCACCGGATGTGGATTCGGTGGATATATCAATTTTTAAAAATGTGTTAGGTGCAGGGTCATTCACATTGTTTGATCCAAGAGTAAAAGTATTGATCTCTAATTCTTATGGAGTTCCTATCAATGCAAATCTTTCCCAGTTTGAAGGTTACACTCCCGGAGCAGGTTCTTTTGCAATCACAGGTAGTCCTAACCCGCTTCCAATACTTAGTCCTGATTTTAGTCAAATTGGACAAATACTGACAGATTCATTCTCTTTGAATAACACGAATAGTAATATTGCATCTGTTATAAATAATACTCCAAAGTATTTAATTTATAAAATAAATTCACAAACAAATCCTGCCGGAGGTTCTACCCATAACAATTTTGTTATTGATACCAGTCGTTTTAAAGTTGATATGGAAATTGAACTACCGCTTTGGGGAACTGCTATGAATTTTGTGCTTGTAGATACTATGCCTTTTGAGATCAGTCAAACAATACCTGATGAGGTTGAATCAGCTATGATCAGAACCTATAATTCGAACGGCTTTCCGTTTGATGTAGATCTGCAGGTTTACTTTGTTGACAGTGTATATACAAAACTGGACTCGTTGGTAATTCCAAACCAGCTCATATTGCGATCTGCAACTGTTAATTCAACCACAGGGAAAGTAATTGCACCAACATCCAGCGTGTATGATGGCACCCTTACCAAGCCGAGGTTATTAAATTTAAAAACATCAAAACACCTTATGATAAAGGCGGTAGCTAACACTACCAATAACGGAACTACAAATGTTAAAATTTATTCGGATTATAAATTAGATTTAAAGATCGGAATTCAGGTTCAGGTTAATGCGAAATTTTAAGAATCAGTTTAAATTTTAAAATTTTTAAACTATGTATTTAGTAAAAACTAAATTATGAAACTTGAAAAAAAAGACACTGTCAATTTGAAGCATAAAACTATTTAATCAAGAAACTATTTAATTAATATTCAATTTTATTGTAATGAAAAAAATAATTTACTGCCTTTTTCTTTTATTCATCGTTTTTACAGATCACAAAGTATCGGCTCAGCAAAATCTGACTTTATATAATATGGAAGCCGTTCCACAGCGGATGTATGTCAACCCGGCATTAATGCCTTCTTATAGTAAAGTTTATATTGGCTTACCTATGCTGTCATCTCAATACTTAAATTTCAGCAACAGTGGCTTTAAATATTCCGATTTAATTAAACATAGAGGAGATTCTCTTTATGTTGATTATGATAATATGCTTGGTAAGTTATCGCAAAATAATTATTTTTCTGTAGCCTATCAACCCGATCTTCTTTCATTTGGTTTTAAAGTGAAAAAAAATTATTTCAGTTTTAACGCTACCGAAAAAGTGAATTTCCGTTTTCGTTATCCTAAAAATTTTATGGAATTTATCTGGAAAGGAAATGGTGCACTTTTAGGCGAAGAGGTGAATCTGAATTTTGGAGTAAATTTTTCGCATTACCGCGAATACGCTATAGGATTTTCCAGAGAAATAGATGATAAGCTTACTGTGGGTGGTAAGGTGAAATATTTATATGGAATGGAAAATGTGTGGACAGAAAGATCGAATGTATCGTTAACTACCGACCCCAATTATTTTGCTATGACAGCAAAATCTGATATTAAAATTAACACTTCAGGTGTTGATAGCAGTTCTACTGCAAATATTAATGTTAAGGATTATCTCTTTAAAAAGAAGAACAGAGGAGCTGGGCTTGATCTGGGAGGGGTGTATAAATACAATGATAAATTTACGTTTTCGGCAAGTTTGATAGATCTTGGTTTTATTAAATGGAAAGATGGAGTTACCAATTATCAAAGTCATAATCCGGATGGTGAATTTACCTATCAGGGGATGGATCTAAATGAATTGGTAAATGATGATTCTACCAGTAATGCTGCAGATGTAATACTTGACTCGTTGGAAGAGATATTTAAAATTGATGAAGCACATGCTAACTATAAAACTAATTTATCAACACAAATTTATTTAGGAACCAATTATTCCATTACTGAAAAAATCAATGCAGGTGTTTTGATATATGGCCAGATATTTGACAAGTCGGTACATCCTGGTGTTGCATTATCATACAACCAGAAGGTGGGTAGATGGCTAAATTTTTCAGCTTCTTATTCCATATATAACCGGAGTTATAATAATTTTGGTTTAGGCTTATCTCTAAATGGCCCGGTTCAGTTTTATATTGCCAGTGATAATGTGTTAGGAGCATTTTTTCCTCAAAATACAAAAAATTTACATTTGCATTTTGGAATCAACTTAATGTTCGGACGAAAGGGTAAGGATAAAGATAAGGATGGAATAGCTGATAAAAAAGATGATTGTCCGGAGATTGCAGGATTAAAAGAATTGAAAGGTTGCCCGGATAAAGATCATGATGGTATTTCTGATAAAGATGATCTATGTCCGGATGATTCAGGATTAGTTAAACAAAATGGCTGTCCGGATAAAGATGGTGACGGCATTATTGATAAGTCAGATGTATGTCCAAATGAAGCTGGTTTAGTTGAATTTAAAGGTTGTCCGGACAAAGATGGGGATGGCGTTATTGATAAAGAAGATAGTTGCCCTGAAGAAAAAGGGACACCTGAACTAAAAGGTTGCCCCGATAAAGATGGAGATAAGATAAGTGATAAGGAAGATGTTTGTCCCGAAGTTCCAGGATTGCCTGCATTTAAAGGTTGCCCTGATACTGATGGGGATGGTGTAGAGGATAAAACAGATCTATGTCCTGATAAGGCAGGAGCAATAATTAATAAGGGGTGTCCGGTGGCGAAATTGTTATTAATTGATCCTCAAGGAAACACATTGAATACAGCAAAAGGTAATACGGATGGTAGTTTTACTTTTGATGGCATAGCATTTGATGAAAATATGCTGTTTAAATTAGATGGTGAAAATACCGATGGTATCAATGAATTGGGAATTATTATTGGTGCTGAATCAAGGAAAGCTGTTAGATCAGGTACTGAAAAAACATTCCATTTTGAAAAAAATAAAACAATAGAAACAAAAGAAGTTGCTGTTATATTGGATCAAAAGGAAGCGGAAGTACTCAAAAAAGCATTTAGTAATCTTGAATTCGCTACAGGAAAAGACGTAATTATAGGAAGTTCTTATCCTTCTCTTGATGAATTGGCCGGCTTAATGGCGAAGAAACCAAATTGGAGACTGAAAATTTCAGGGCACACGGATAACAAGGGAGATGCGGTAGCGAATTTAAAGTTATCAGAAAAACGTGCAGTGGCAATTAAAAAATATCTTATGACCAAAGGTATTGCTGACGGTAGATTTAAAGTAGAGTGGTTTGGTTCAGCAAAACCAATTGGTGATAATAAAACAGAAGAAGGACGTCAGAAAAACAGGCGCGTGGAAATGATGATCATTGAGTAAGTGATGGTTACGGGTAAACGAATAAAATAACGAATTTACGAAATTGTGTTTGCTGTTTTTTTAAATATAAAATTTCGTAAATTCGTAATGATTCGTTATTAGTAACCGTTTTACCTTAAAAAAATAAAATGATGAAAATATTTTTAATTAGTAGTTTAATAGCCACTTTTTTCTTTGTCAATAATGACAAAAATATTTTGAAATTGACAAGCTCCCAATCAGGTGCACATAAAATAGGTGAACGTTTTGGCGGGGGAGTTATTTTTTATGTTGATAGCACAGGGCAACATGGTCTAATAGCTGCAACAGCGGATCAAAAAAAAGCGAAATGGTATAATGGAAATTACGTAGTAACCAATGCAACAGGAGTTGCAGTAGGCACAGGACAGGCAAATACAACCGCAATTATAGCAGCGCAAGGGGCTGGTGATTACGCTGCAAGTGTTTGTGATAAATTGGAGCTTAATGGTTTTGACGATTGGTTCTTACCTTCAAAAGCAGAGCTTAGTTTATTACGCACCAGTAAAACTGCAGTTGGTGGTTTTGCCAATCCTTTCTATTGGAGTTCTACTGAATACAGTTCTCATTACTCATGGGCCCAGAATTTTAATAATGGCCGTCAGGATTATGGGAATAAAAATTCTACGCCTTCAATACGTGCGGTGAGAGCGTTTTAGATTAAAAAATAAAAACACCAGAATTATAAAATTGGAAATAGGCTTTATTTTTCCAGCACAAAAAAGAGGACGCAAAAAATCCAGGAATGGCAATTTAAAAACAGTTGAATTGGAATGAACCTTGTGTTTTTTTCATTTTGAGTTTGTCCATACAAAATGCGATCGTCCTGTTTGTGAATAAAGAATAAAGTCATAATTATACTCTTTATGAAAAACAAAATTGTTCCCTTCTGTTTCATTTTTTTATTTCTTTCTTGTTCTCATGATCCAAGCAATAATGAATCGACAAAAGCCGCTGATTCAATTGGTGTTGATGTTCATCAGGTAAAAAAAATGAAGGAGTATAAAGGTGTTTATCATCCGGGGCAGTTTAAAAATGCTGAGGATTCCGAACTTTATACCTTCTCGGATAGTGTTCAAAAAAAATTGGATAGCTTATACAGCCACCTCCTGCCTGCCCCTTACCCTAACCAAACTGTTTTTATGCATTTTAAAGGTGTGGCTGATTCTTTTCCAACAAACACTGATTTTAGGACATCTATCACGGAACTTATAGTAATGGAATTAAAAAATGCTTTCAGTGCAGGTATTGCCTATGATTATTGGTGTATGGGGAATGAACCTTTTTGGCAAGTACAAATTTCAGAAAACGAAAATCTGATCGACTTTTATGATCCGATGATTCCAAAGTTCTATCACTTTGTTTTTTCAAAAGCAGAAATTAAAGGGAATCAAAAAGTATATACAGCTGAAGGAAGTGGCAACAAAATAAAAATAACGATTGTTAATGAAATATGTAGCGATGGTATGAGTGAACGTATTTATAAAAACAGGTCGGAAGTGGTTTTAAATGGCAAAACATACAAAGGGTGTGCGGTGGCTTATGGTGATGGGTTGCATTAGAGTAATTGATCCGATACGTAAGTTTGCCAAACATAGATTCGCAATTAGATGGATCTTTAATTGGGTAAATTCGCAAAAAAATTGTTATTCGCAAACATGAAACTACACGTAATAAATACAGGGAATTTTAAATTAGATGGTGGGGCTATGTTTGGCGTTGTTCCAAAAATGCTTTGGAACAAAACAAATCCGGCTGATCAAAACAATATGTGCGATTGGACAATGCGTTGTTTATTAATTGAAGAAGGGAACCGCCTTACTTTAATTGACAATGGTATTGGCAACAAACAAGATGCTAAATTTTACAGTCATTTTTTTTTGAACGGAGACGATACGCTTGAAAAGTCTCTGAATTTGGCTGGTTTCAGCAATGATGATGTTACAGATATGTTTTTAACGCATTTACATTTTGATCATTGCGGAGGGGGAATAAAATTCAATGAAGATAATACCGCTTTAGAAACAGTGTTTAAAAACGCAACTTATTGGAGTAATGCTGAACATTGGGAATGGGCAGTTAAGCCAAATGCACGCGAGAAACCAAGTTTTTTAAGAGAAAATATTTTGCCGATGGAGGAGAGTGGGCAATTGAAATTTATAGAGAATGTAAGTGCTGAAGGGCAAAAGAAAACGCTACACGATAATAATGGACTTGAATTTTATACCGGTAAACAATTAGGAGATAATGTTTCCATTATGCTTACGCGTGGTCACACCGATGCAATGATGATCCCTCATATTAAATATAAAGGGAAAACAGTTGTGTTTATGGCCGATCTTTTAGCATCAACCGGGCATATTCCATTACCTTATGTTATGGGGTATGATACCAGACCTTTATTAACACTTACCGAAAAAGAAAAATTTATGTCCCTTGCCGCTGATGAAGAATTCATCTTGTTTTTTGAACATGATTTTGCAAATGAATGTTGTACCGTTCAAAAAACTGAAAAAGGAATACGGTTGAAAGAAACGTTTACACTGAAAGAATATTTTGGTGATTAAAAATATGAATATAAAAATTGAAAGCCCTTGATAAGCATATTATCAAGGGCTTTTTTTATTCAAACCGGTTTGCCTTTTATTTCTATCTCCTCAGGATAAATCACAATTGAAAGTTAAGGCACTTGCGATGATTTTAATCAACGTTTTTGATGATGCAATACATTTTTAAAACTTGATATTATATAGACTTTAGCGGAATGAATTATTTGATTGTTCCAAATACGTGGAAAGTTTTTTTGAATGAGACGGGCGATATGTTCCGTTTTACAGGCCGATTTTTTAAAGAAGTTTTTAACCCGCCTTATGAGTTTCGTGAACTGCTGAAACAATGTTTTTATATTGGCTACAAATCACTTGCCTTGGTGGGGATCACGGCATTTATTATGGGCCTGGTTATCACTATTCAATCGCGGCCCACACTTGTTGAATTTGGTGCGGAAGCATGGCTTCCAAAAATGGTATCGGTATCACTTGTGAGGGAAATTGCTCCAGTGATCACTGCACTGATCTGTGCGGGAAAAATCGGCTCCAGTATTGGAGCAGAGCTTGGATCCATGAAGGTTACAGAGCAGATTGATGCAATGGAAGTTTCGGGAACTAATCCTTTTAAATATTTAGTTATTACAAGAGTAATGGCAACTAGCTTGATGATCCCGGTGCTTGCCGTTTTTGCGGATGCTATTTCGCTATACGGAGGGTATTTAGGCACAAACATACGTGGTGTAGTGAGTTGGGACCTTTACTGGAGCCAGGTTTTTCAAACCTTGGCATATAGTGATATTTTACCTTCGGTTTTTAAAACATTTTTCTTTGGATTTGCTATTGGAATAATAGGCTGTTATAAAGGATATCACTCCCAAAAAGGAACAGAAGGGGTAGGGCAGTCGGCAAACTCCGCAGTTGTGATCTCATCACTTCTTGTTTTTATACTTGATTTGATTGCCGTTCAGATCATTGATATTTTAAATTTTACCTGAGATGGTCAATTCCGAAGATCCTAAAATAATCAATAAAACAGAAGTCAGGGATGTTCCTGTTATTCAAATCAGGAACTTAAATAAGTCTTTTGGGGATAATCATGTGTTGCGAAATTTTAATATTGATCTATACAAAGGCGAGAATCTTGCCGTAGTTGGTAAATCGGGCTCAGGTAAATCGGTGCTGATCAAATGTATCATTGGGTTGATGAAGCCGGATTCAGGAACCATTTTTATGTTTGAAAAAAATATTCCTGATCTGAATAATGCAGGGCTGGATCGGATCAGGGCAAAAGCAGGATTTCTTTTTCAAAGTAATGCACTCTATGATTCAATGACGGTGAGAGAAAATCTTGAATTCCCATTGAGAAGGCATCGTGCAGGTGTTCAGACAGAAAAAGTGAATGATCTGGTGATGGAAGCATTAACAAATGTTGGTCTTTCAGAAACAGTAAATATGATGCCTGCAGAACTTTCAGGTGGAATGAGAAAACGTATAGCCCTCGCACGAACATTGATCCTTAGGCCTAAAATTATTTTTTATGATGAACCAACAACCGGACTAGACCCGATTACCGGAAAAGAAATTAGTAACCTGATATTGAAAGTTCAAAAATTATATCAAACATCATCTGTCATTATTTCTCACGATATGAGTTGTATAAAAATAACTTCGAATCGTGTTGTACTATTAATAGATGGGACTTGTTACGCAGAGGGAACATATGAGAAACTAAAAAAGTCTGAGGATAAAAAGATTAATCAATTTTTCGAATAAAAAATGGAAAAAGACATATTGAAAAACATAAGGTTAGGGGTTTTTGTATTAGTTGGTGCCATTTTATTGATCATTGCGCTCTATGTAGTAGGTAATAAGCGAAATCTTTTTGGCAAAACATTTAGTATCAGTGCGAAATTTTATAATGTGAATGGACTAATGAAAGGAAATAATGTTCGTTTTGCCGGAATAGATGTTGGTACTGTGGATCATGTGGAAATTGTGAATGATTCTTCAGTAAATGTAATTATGATCATTGAAAAGGACCTTCAAAAATTTATAAAAAAAAATGCCTTAGCAAGTGTGGGAACTGATGGTTTGATGGGGAATAAACTTGTAAATATTAATGTAGTAGATGAATTAGCGCCCGTTATTGAGGATGGAGATGAGTTGCGAACCCTACGTTCTATCGAAACAGATGAAATGACACGTACATTGAATGTAACAAATGAAAACATTAAAGTGATCAGTGCAAATGTTCGAAATATTACGGATAAATTGAGTAGTAAGAATAGTTTGCTTACAATTTTGATGGATACTGTGGTTGCGGGAAATATAAAAACTGCGATCATAAATATAAAGGAGGTAGGGGGGCAAGCTGTTGCTGTTACCAAAAATTTCGAACAAATTACAAAAAAGATAAGGGATGGGAAAGGTACTATTGGTGCTTTGATCACTGACAGTTCTCTTTTTTTAAATATAAATCATGTTGTGAATCAATTACAAAAAGTTAGTGATACTGCCGGAGTTGTTGCTGGTGATGTTTCATCCATTATAGGAAAAATAAAAGAAGGTGATGGTTCTGTTGGGAATTTATTGACCGATACCACATTCGTTCACAATCTTAACCAAAGTGTAAAAAGCATAAATAGTGCAGCAAAAGGTTTTGATGAAAACATGGAAGCGCTTAAGCATACTATTTTGTTAAGGAGATATTATAAGAAACAAGATAAACAGAAATCTAATTAATTTTTTTCATTGATTACATTTTTATGCTAAATGCTCCAGCGCTCAAGAGACAAAAAAAACTTTTAGAAAGATTTTGACAAACAATTAAATGATCAGGTGATAAAAATCAAAAAATAGGTTGATTCGAATCATTGAACAAACAGGATTCTGAAAATACATTTGTGTACAATTAAATTGATAATAAATTCTTAAAATTTTAAAAAATGACACTAGTATTAAAAAGAAATGGAAACTTGTTTCCAAGAGTAGTAAATGATTTAATGGAAAGCGGAACTGTATTCAGTCCTGATCTTCTTGATTTTAATAATAATTTAATGAACTGGGATTTCTCTTCAAAAGTACCATCAGTAAATATTACGGAGACTGAAAAGGAATACAAAATTGAATTGGCTGCTCCGGGGCTAGAAAAAAAAGATTTCAAAATTGAAGTAGAAAATAAAGTTTTAATCATTAGTTCTGAAAAGGAGGAAGAAAAAAAAGAAGAGGATAAAAATTATAAGAGAAGAGAATTCTCTTACAGTAGCTTTTCTCGTTCATTCCAATTGCCTGAAGATATACTTTCGGATAAAATTGACGCAAAGTATGAAAATGGAATTTTGAAATTATCAGTTCCTAAGAAAGAGGTATCTGTATCAAAACAAAAAAAAGAAATAAAAATTTCTTAAAAAAGTATTGTAAAAAAGATCGCCCCTTAAGCGGGGCGCACTTTTTTGTTTAATGGCTTTTGAAAAAAAGCATTAAAAATAACACCGTGTTAATTCATAAATGAAGATAAAATAACTGCCATATTAAGACTTAATAATAAACCTGTATATGAAAGAAGTATCCGTTTTAAGTGAGCCCCAAATAGCTCCTTCTGTATCGTTGATTATTCCCACAGACAAAAGATATCCTCAATATAGGATTGATGAAGGCCGGGTCAAAGCATTAGTAAAAAGAGCAGAAAATGAATTGTTAGATGAGTTTTCTGAAAAAAAAACTATGGTTATAATCAACAAACTTCGTAAACTTATTTCTACTATTGACCATAAGCAATTATCAAAGGCTCTGGCAGTATTTGTTTCTTTAGAAAAAGAAAAAATGATCTATTTGCCTTTTCATGTTCAGGAAAAACTTATTATAGATTCATCTTTTGAAATAAGAGACTTGTTATATTCCACGAAAAACAGTTATGGTTATTTAGTGTTAGTAATTGCCAGTCATCACGCAAAAGTTTATCGTGGTTACAATAATAAATTAGTTGAAATTGATTTAAGCAACATGCCTTTAAACGTAGAAGAGGTTAAAAGGGATCTACCTTCGAAGGTTGCTAATTTTTCAACTGCTGATGCCGTTAAGGAAATTAATCTTGAAAAATACCTGAAAAAGATTGATGATGCTTTAACCGTGAAGCTTAATGAAATGGAATCTCCTGTAATTGTATGTGGAGTTCAAAAAACTTTAGGTCATTTTAAGAAGCTAACAAAAAACAGTAAAAAAGTAGTCGCCTTTGTGGAAGGGAGCTATGAAAAATCTTCCCCGAAAGAATTATATAAGGCGATTGAACCCGCTATTGCAAGTTGGCGTGAGTTGGATCAGCAAAATTCACTTAATAAGTTAGAAGACGCTGTAAATAGAAAGGAATTTGTGTATGGAATAGAGAATGTTTGGCGTGCGGCAATGGAAAAAAAAGGACGGTTATTAATTGTTGAGAAAGATTTTGTTAGTACTGCAAAAATTGGGAAGGATGAATATACTTTGAACACTACTGTATTTGATAAGAACGATCCAAAGGTATTCCCTGATGTTGTGGATGATTTAATTGAACTGGTATTGAAAAATGATGGTGATATTGCCTTCGTTGAAAGTGGTAGATTAGAGAAATACAAAGGCATTGGATTAATTACCCGTTACTAAGAAAGTGGTAGCATATTCAAATAAAAAACTATATGAATATGCGCATTTTGAATGAGTAAAGAAAAATGCAATAGCTTTCATGAGTTATTTTAAACTTTGAAATGAAATTTTATTTGGCTCTTGATCTTTAGTGGATTTTATTTTCCAACCGTATTTTTGAAAAGCTGATATGAATAATAATAAATTTTATTTGTTAATTATTTTTATACTTCTTGGAATTGTTGCATTTCTTGGTGTTCTTTTGTTTATGGGTGATTTAGGGAAGTACTGTGTGCCTATTTCTAAAGAGATGCATCGTCTTCCTGTAAATACTTTGAGTAAAGATTCATTAAAAATTGTTGATTCATTGACTAAGGAGTAATATTCTGTTCATTTTTTGTAATGTTGAAGGTTCTTTAAAAGGAGCTTCAACATTATAGATTTGTATTCATTTGAATTATTCGCAATTATGAACGCAAAACTTATTTTATTCGGATTACTTCTCTCGGGAATTGTCATATTGTATTCAGTTAATGTATACCAAAGTACTACAGGTCCACACGGAGGAGAATTAGAACCAGCTGAAAATTTCAACATTGAATTAAAGGAAGCATTTCCTAATCTGCAGTGTTACCTTCTTGATCAAAAGCTATTACCAATTAGCAACAAAGGGGTATTATGCGAAATACGGTTCTTCTTACCAAATGAGACCAGCGTTGACCTTAATTTAAAACCATTTGAGGATGATGGATTTATTCTGGAGTCAAATACGATAGTGTATAATTCGTGCCGGGTAACTTTTAATATGTCCGGAAAATCTGTTTCAGCAAAATTTAGCAAAGAAAATCTTATTGTTCATGATAAGTAGTAGGTAATTTATGATGTTAAGTTTAAAGAAAACGAATCGAAAAATAGTTGATGGATTTTAATTTAATAAAAGAACATATGTTTAAAGATAGATATGATGCAGCGATGGAACTTGCGTTAGAACTGGAAAAATATAAAGGTAATGACGGAATCGTTTTGGCTATTCCTCGTGGCGGAGTACCAATAGGTTATGTAGTTGCAAAGGATCTTGGATTTCCGTTGGAAATCATTCTTTCAAAAAAAATTGGGCATCCTTCTAATCCTGAATATGCTATTGGTTCAGTTTCATTAGATGGAATTGTAATTAATGATGATGTATCCGATGTTTCAACTGAGTATATTTATAAAATAGCCGATAAAATCCTTCAGGACCTGAAAACTAAGTTTAAATACTATATGGGCGATCGGGAACCAACGAATTTAAAAAATAAAACCGTGATTATTGTTGATGATGGAATTGCAACGGGTAGCACTATTATTGCTACTATTAATTCGGCCAGGAAAATGAATCCCAAAGAAATTATTGTTGCAGCACCGGTTGCCTCGCCACTATCGATCCAAAAAATAGAAAGTATTTCGGATGAAATTATTATTCTTTTAGCGCCTCAGAATTTTATGGGTGTAGGGCAATTTTATTATGATTTTTCACAAGTAGAAGATGAAGAAGTGATTTTGCTATTGAAAGAAGCAAACGCCAATGCGAAATTGGTCAAAACATAATATTCTCAAGTGTCTCCTGGAGAAACAATCAGATAGCTTATCTTTTTTTATTTATTATCAACTCCCTTACAGTTGATAAGGTACCCTAAATGGTTTATTCGTGGGAGGCATGCGTTTTAGGTGTCGGGAAAATGTTAGGATTAGAGTTATTGGTAGCTTGCATCTGCTATTTCCATTTTTGATATCAATTCTGAAACTTTAGTATCGGAATATACGCCATATGCATTAATTAATACACCTTTGATCTTGTTTTTGTCAGAGCTAATAGCGTACACTATTGAATTGTCTTCAGGGTCAGATATACCTTCGAACCGGTAAAATTCAACAATTTTAAATTCATTCGGATTAAAGTCGCACTGTTTTTCGGAGCAATAAAGTTTATCTTTTTGTTCCGTAAAATCATAAGTAAACCCCCTTTTTTTTAGATCATTTACTGCATCTAATAATGAATCATATTGGCGTTTCATTTGTTATGTATTAGTTTGATATGTACTTATTAAGGATGAACTACAAAAATTGGATATGTTGCTATTGCGCTTATTGTTGCTAATAATGGTTGTTTTCGAAAAAACCTTTCAAGAATATTTCTATGCCGTTCTTCCATCACTACCAGATCTGTTTGGTTTTCGAGAATAAAATCATCAAGTGAGTCATCAATGTTGTCGGTGAAATTTATATCAACATTGTATTTTATTTTTCCATCTAATGATTTTTTTATTTCTTCTTTTATTCCGATGAATGCTTTTTGGCTCTTTTCATTATCTTCCTTGGTTAAAAACAAAAATGTAATTTGGGCCTCAAAAAAATTTGCAAATTCATAAAACTGTTCCAGTGCGATACTATCTATCTTGTCAACTATAATTGGATAAAATATGTTTTTATACTTTTCAAACAAAAGGTCTTCCGGAACTATTAAAAGTGGACATTCTGACTCCTTGCTTGCTTTATATGTATTTGTGCCAAAAAAAAATTGTTTCAGATTATCCGGGCCATTAGTACCCATAACAATCATTGTGTTTTTCGTCACCGCTGATGCGATAGTTTTCGACAGGGATTTTGTAGTTATATCAACTTCATATGTTGTTGGGATATTATACATCTTGTTAATTTCAACACTCATTTGTTTTAACTTATTCGAAACCTTGAGAGAGTTGTTTCGGATGTTACTGCCAACTCCCTCACCAAGACTTACCGCAGTTTCAAAATGAATTTGCTGTACATTAAATAATATCAGTTCTGCATTGATAACTTGAGCAAGCATTGCCGCGTATTCCGAAGCGTTGTTTGCTGAATCTGTAAAGTCAATAGGACAAATAATTGTTGTTTTCATAAATAAGGAACATATTTAAGAGCCTGTTTAAATTTTATATAAAAGAATAACAATATTGCTTGTTGGAGCCATCCAATTCTCGACTCCGCTCGAAATGACCATGTGCGCTGGTATTTCGAGCGGAGTCGAGAAATCGTGTGAAGGCTGGAAACTGTTTGAATAAAATTTAAACAGGCTCTAAAAGGCTGAAAAATTATTGGCGTTTCTTATTCTTTAATAGACAAATACTTCTGTATCAATTTCAAGTTTGTTTTCAACAAGACCAATTCCTGGCGCTGACCAAGCTGCACGTGCTGCATCTCTTTTTTCAGCCCAAGAACGAACTTTTCCTGTTAGAATAACTTTGTTCCCAATTGTTTCTATGTTGATTTTTTCTGCATCAATTGTTGCGCTCCTGTGGAATGCAGAAACGATCTTTGTTTTTATTTCTCTTGCAGTGACCTGTGGTGTTACTTTTATATTATTACTTATTCCACGAACCCCCAATAAATATTGTACTGCGCTGCTTGCTGCGTTTTTTTGAAATTCCCAATCGGTTTCTCCTTCTAGTGTTAACCACCCGTCTTCTACCTTTAATTTTATTTTTTCTTGTTGAACTGCGCTATGCCATTTTAGAGCGCTAATTGCGGCTTCGGCTATTTCTGTATCACTCTTTTTTCCATGCCCGGCTAATTTCACTTCAATATCCACAGCAACTGCTTTTACTCCGGTAACTCTTTTGGTCGCTTTTTCTGCGGTTAGTTTTTTGGAATATGTATCTACTAGTCCAGAAAGGGTTACGACTCCGTTTTTTACTGCTACTCCAATTTCTGTAGCTTTCATTAATGGTTCCCATTTAAGTTCGTCCATAACATCTTTTTGAATTTCTGAATCTGTTCTCATACTTTTTTGTTTTTTTAATAATAAATATTTAAATAATTTTATGCAAAGTAAACTCATTATTGAAATCTATTCAATGATGAATTACAAAAAATGGAATGATCCACATCACGAGTTTATTTTTTTTAATTGAAAATTTTATTTGATTCATGATACGGTAAATTTTCAGAAAAAAAAGGTTTAGGACTTTTTTACATCCATTTAGAAAGGAATTGAGCTAATTCTTTTCTTAGGCCATTGAAAATTTTTTCGAACCCTTCCACGCTATTTCTTTGCATTGAATGGTCCAAAAACTTTTTACTTTCATTTGCAACCGCTTTTTTATTTACTTTTTCTTCGAGTGATCTTTCATGGCTGTTAATTTCATGTTTTAAGATATCTAGCTGTTCGTTTTGAGCGATTAGCTGGTTTTGAAAATGTTCAACAAAGGCGCGTACTTCTTTTGACGTATTTTTTTTTGCAATTTCTGAAATTCTATTTTGCATGATCTGAATTTCGTCTTTATAAAAAACTAATTTGCTTAGCCACGTTTTGTGATCCTCGTGCAACTGGTAAATATTTTTTGTAGTTTCCATGTTTTATTTATTTAGTTAATAGTGTGTTGATCTTCCATTTTAAAAGCCTATGGTAAATTATTGTAAAAGGGTTATTTGGTTTCAATCATTAAAGGAGTGTTTTTTTAATAATTGTTTTCACTGATTTTCCCGCTGAGTGCTTCACCTTGCCGGTTTTGTTCTTCAAGTGTCCAACAATCAGTTACTGTTGTTTCGAGCCAAACTCGCCATGAGTTCCTGTACACCTTAACTGATATGCCATATTCGCTGTTGAAACATTGCTCAAGATGGGATACAGTCATTTGTGGTGTAATAATTATACATGTTTTTTCTTCATTCGCACCGTACTTAGCTATTGTTTTAACAGTAGATTTTACCAGTTTATGCGGAGATAATGATGTAGTTGTGAGTTTTGTTAAAAAAAAATCGATTTTCAAAAAGGGAAACATCTTTGTAAATTCTTCTTGTATTTCAAATAATGTACTATTGTCGTCAACTGTTATTTTCATTTTAATATGTTGTATTTCATTGTTCTAAAGCGTCAAATTATTTTTTTGTGAGTTTTATTCTGGTAAAGCAAGTAATGGAATGTGAGTATGGAATGCCATACGCTTTGTATTCCTTTCCTGGAAAATATTTTCGAATAATGTGTGTTTGCGAGGTATCATTACAATTAGATCAGCGTTGTGTTCCTTTACAAATTCATTTATCCCTTCTACTATATCTTCATTCTCCACAAAGTCGAATGAATGATTTAAACCTTCAAATGAATGGACCAGTTGTGTTCCACCAACTGTTTTTTTTATCGGTGAAATTAATTCTCCTTCACTTGAAACATTCAAGATATATAATTGAGAATTGAAAAGTTTAATGAATTCTTTTATAGGCTCCATGGATCTGGCATCCATATTTTGATAGTCACAAGCTAATACAATTTTTCTGAGATTCTTAAATACCACCTTATCGTTAATGGCAAGAACAGGGCGTTTTGCTTTCCGAATTAAAGTGGTGGTAACGCTGCCAATTAATTTTTCGCTCAAATAACCTGCCCCACGAACCCCCATTACAATTAGATCAATTTTTTCTTCTTCTACTATTTCATTTATTTCATCAACGGCAAAACCAAGTGTAGTTTTACACTCAATGTTCAATTCACTTCCGTGCTTAAATCGTATATTTTCCTTTATTTTGGTTAATACTTTTAAATTGTCTTTTTCTATTTCATCTAAAGGCATTATAAAAGGAACATCTGACGGAACGGTAGGTATATGAAATACATGAAATAAAAGAAGTTTCGATTTGGTAAGCTTTGCTAATTCAGCTGCGTAATTTATTGCATTGTTTGCGCTGTCTGAAAAATCTGTGGGGGCGAGAATTGTTTTCATTTTTTATACGTTTTTTTAAAATTTAAAGAATGACCAAAAATAATCGACAGATAAAATATCCCATTGTGATGGAACAATGAGCAGATAAATTAAGAAGGCAAAACGGATGAAAATGAATTGGATATCCCACTGTTTAATTATCCCCCTTAGCAATTTATTTATTTAACAAATGTACACCAGCCAATGATTATTGTGAATGATTGAAATCAGTGGATTAGGTGATTCTTTATATCGTGATCCGTTTGGCGGATTTATGTTCGTACAATTGCTATCTATGGCTAATCAATATTGAATAAAAAAGTGAAATTTTAGGATATAAGTAAAATCATTTTTTTGTTTGACCAAACTCATTATTTAGTTAGGTGTTCAATACTACCTTTGAAAAAAGAAATATATATACTATGACATCCTTAGAGAATTTACATTACGCGATTGGTCAGCTTGCTTATACTGTTGCAACTGCTGATGGATATATTCAGCCGCAAGAGCGGCAAAAATTTCATGACATCATTGACGCTGAACTTCGATGCAATGATTATGATTTCAATATAACAGATATTATTTTTCGAATTATGGAGAAAGATAAATTAGATCCTGAAACGAGTTATAACTGGGCTATGAATGAAATTAAACTTAACAGTCATTACTTGAGTCCGAGCCTTAAAAAATCTTTTATTACAGTGATGGAAAAAATTGCTAAAGCTTACTCCATTGTTACTGATGATGAGAGAAACATTATTGAAAGATTTAAAAAAGAGATCGAACCGATTAATGGAGATCCTGTATTTTACGAAAAAGAAGCCTGATTTTTCTTTCTCTTTAATTCTCGGTGTATGTGTTAGGTTCATTCGGCCATTTTTGCGATGAGTTTTTAAGAAATCATGAAACATTTATGAATTAAATTAATAATTTCAAAAAATTTTTTTTTATTGAAATTTTTTTATTAAACCCATTTAGAGAATGTTTTCGTTCACTAAAAAAAGCGTTAACGCCAGCTTCAATTTCTTTTCCTTATAGTATAGTAACTTTTCCCTCAATTTCTTTTTCCACAAATTGAAATAAATTCCCTCACGTTGGATCTATTAATTCATACTCTAATGTGGATGCCTCGGGTATCGTTAACCTTTCTCTCGTTATTTTAGCCGGTAAAATAATGTAATTGCATTCCCGACATACATGTGAATTGTGTAAGATTATTTTTAAAATGTGTAACACTTTAATTGTTGGACATCTGTTTCTTTGTGTTATAATTATTTTAAGACTTTATTTATAAAAAGGGAGAACAACCAATGGAAAAGAAAGGGATAAACCTATTTATTGTTGACGACAATAGATTAATGGTTTCAACACTTAAACAATATTTGCAAAATCGGTTTGGAGCCATTATGCAAATTTCAATTTTTAATAATGGTGAAAGCTGTTTGGAAAAAGTTGATTCTGATACTCAGATAGTGATATTGGATTATTACATGAATGGCAAAAATGGTTTAGATATTTTGAAGTTAATAAAAGCCATTAACCCTAAAACAGAAGTTATCATGTTGTCCAATAATGAGGATATTGGACTTGCAATTGAAACATTCAGAGCAGGCGCCAAAGATTATGTGATAAAAGGTCAGGGTTCATGGAAAAAAATTACCCGTCTGGTAAATCTCATTATTACAGAGCCTATTCGAATTATGGTTAGGGAGTTTGGCGTATCAAAATTTACCGTCATATTTCTCATGACATTTGTAACTATGGGGCTTGCGGTGTTTTGTGTATTATATTTGATGAAATAATAAAAAACAATAATTTTTTTTGATCGGATACACCGTATCATTTGCAAAAAAACAGAAACAGAACTAGTTTTTTTTCGTTTATCCAATGTGTATTGATAAATATACCGCCATCAAAATTTATAGGTTCGGAGTCGGCATATTTTTAGAGAAATAGCAGTATCTCGATAAAAATCGTTAAGTTTAGCGGAAAGGAGCTGATTTTATTCATTCCTGTCAATATTATGGCTTGTTTTATTGTCTGCCAAAAAACACAAAAATGTGTGAATTATGTAACTTTTTGTAAAAGTTGTGTAACAAATACAATTTTAATTTTAATCACCTTTGTTAATATTGTTTTAAAACAAACAAGATTTTGAAATTATACATCAAATACATGGTAAGCGCCCGCTGTAAAATGGCGGTAAAAGAAGAGTTGAAGAAACTTGGATTGCATTTCACTCCCGTTGATTTAGGTGAGGTGGAGATCATGGAAAATATCACTTCGGAACAGCGTGAACAGCTCAAAATTGCTTTACACGAGTCCGGACTTGAATTGATGGATGATAAGAGAGCTGTGTTGATCGAAAAAATAAAAAATGTAATTATTGAAATGGTTCATCATTCTGATGAAATGATCAAAATGAATTTTTCAGATTTTTTAAGTGAAAAATTAAGTCATGATTATACCTATCTGGCAAATTTGTTTTCTGAAGTTCAGGGTACTACAATTGAGCAATTTATCATCTCTCATAAAATTGAAAGGATAAAAGAATTGATGATCTATGGTGAACTTAACATTACGGAAATTGCCTGGAAAATGAATTATAGTAGCGTTGCCCATTTATCCAACCAATTTAAAAAAGTTACTGGGCTTTCTCCTTCGCATTTTAAACAATTGAAGGATAAAAGACGCAGTCCGATTGAAGATATCGGAAATTCAAGCGAAATAAATTAAATAAGCGATTATCTCAACTTTACATGGCAAAGAGAAAAAAATCGGAGGAATTAATTATTGCCAACAAGGAACTTATCTTTCAAAATGAAGAGAAGGAAAAGCGGGCAGAAGAGTTAATTATTGCAAATATCGAACTTGCTTTTCAAGATGAAGAAAAAGAAAAACGTGCTGCGGAGTTAATTTTAGCTAACATAGAGTTAGCTTTTCAGGATGTGGAGAAAGAAAAAAGAGCGGCTGAATTAATTATTGCTAACAAGGAACTTGTATTTCAAAACGCAGAGAAAGAAAAACGTGCGGCCGAGTTGATCATTGCTAATAAAGAACTTGTTTTTCAAAATGATGAGAAAGAAAAACGGGCTGAGGAATTGATCGTTGCTAATAAAGAACTTGTTTTTCAGAATGATGAAAAAGAAAAACGTGCTGCGGAGTTGATCATTGCAAACAAAGAACTTGTTTTTCAAAACGATGAGAAAGAAAAACGTGCCGCTGAGCTGATCGTAGCTAACAAAGAACTTGCTTTTCAAAACGAAGAGAAAGAAAAACGTGCAGCCGAGTTAATTGTTGCTAATAAAGAACTTGTTTTTCAGAATGATGAAAAAGAAAAACGAGCTGCGGAGTTGATCATTGCAAACAAAGAACTTGTTTTTCAAAACGATGAGAAAGAAAAACGTGCCGCTGAGCTGATCGTAGCTAACAAAGAACTTGCTTTTCAAAACGAAGAGAAAGAAAAACGTGCAGCCGAGTTAATTGTTGCTAACAAAGAACTTGCTTTTCAAAATGACGAGAAAGAAAAACGAGCGGCTGAGTTGCTCATCGCTAATAAAGAACTGATCTTTCAAAACGATGAGAAAGAAAAACGAGCGGCAGAGCTAATTGTAGCGAACAAAGAACTTGCTTTTCAAAATGATGAAAAAGAAAAACGTGCAGCCGAGTTATTCATAGCTAATAAAGAACTTGTATTTCAAACCGGGGAAAAAGAAAAACGTGCCGCGGAGTTGGTAATAGCCGACATAGAGCTTGTTTTTCAAAATAAAGAAAAAGAAAAGCGCGAAATCGCAAATAAAGAACTTGAAGCATTAAGTTATTCCGCAAAATTAGCATCTCAATATTCTCTTAGCCTGATTGAAGCAAGTCGGGATCCCTTAGTTACTATCAGTACAGAAGGCAAGATCACTGATATGAATCAGGCAACTGTAAATATAACAGGCTTGACTCGTGAAAAACTTACGGGTACCGATTTTTTTGATTATTTCACCGAACCACAAAAGGCACGTGAAGTATATCAGGAAGTATTTGCGAAAGGATCTGTTGCCGATTCTCCGCTTACTCTTCGTCATAAAGCAGGGAAACTTACTGATGTATTGTTCAATGGCTCGGTTTATAAAGATGATCAGGGAAATGTACTGGGAGTGGTGATCGTGGCGAGAGATGTTACTGCCCAAAAATTACTTTCTAAATATTCGTTAAGTCTTATTGAGGCAAGTCTTGATCCATTGGTTACGATAAGTACTGAAGGTAAGATCACGGATATGAATGAGGCCACTGCAAATATTACCGGTATGAGCCGTGACCAATTAACGGGTACCGATTTTTTTGATTATTTCACCGAACCACAAAAGGCTCGTGAAGTTTATCTGGACGTGTTTGCGAAAGGTTCTGTTGCCGATTCTCCACTTACACTTCGTCATAAGGATGGGAAGCTTACGGATGTATTATTCAACGGATCGGTTTATAAAGACGACAGAGGGAATGTGCTTGGTGCCGTTGTGGTAGCAAGAGATATTACTGAACAAAAAAGAATAGCAACTGAATTGACTGAAGCGAAAATATTTGCCGAGTTGGCAACAGGTATTGCGGAGGAAGCAAAAGCTAAAGCCGAAAGTGCCACACGAATAGCCGAAGATGCCGTGAAAGCGAAGCAACAATTTTTGTCAAACATGAGTCACGAAATTCGTACACCAATGAATGCGATCATTGGATTTACGAAAGTAGTATTAAAAACAGAGCTGTCGGTAAAACAAAAGGAATATTTGTCGGCCATAAAAATGAGTGGTGATGCATTGATCGTGCTCATTAACGATATACTCGATCTTGCTAAGGTAGATGCAGGAAAAATGTCCTTTGAGAAAACACCTTTCAAAATGAAAGCATCCATAGCATCCATGCTTCATTTGTTTGAGACAAAAATTCAGGAAAAGAATTTACAGCTTGTTAAGGAATACGACAATAAAATTCCTGATGTGTTAGTTGGCGATCCGGTTCGTTTACACCAGATCATATTAAATTTGGTGAGTAACGCTGTAAAGTTTACAACTTATGGAAAAATTACTGTAAGTGTTCATTTAGTGAGTGAGGACGAAGAAAAAGCAACCATTGAATTTGCAGTTATGGATACCGGGATTGGAATAGCGGAAAATAAAATAGAAAGAATCTTCGAAAACTTTCAGCAGGCAACCAGCGGCACTTCAAGATTATTTGGTGGAACAGGATTAGGACTTGCAATTGTTAAACAATTGGTAGAACCGCAAGGGGGAAGTCTTTTTGTAACAAGTAAAATTGATGAGGGTTCTACTTTTAGTTTTACGTTAACTTTTCAAAAAACAAAAGCGGAAGCCGAATTGGTAACTGAAGTTGCGGAATTGGATTCCGAAATAAAAAATATAAAAGTATTGGTGGTGGAAGATATTGCACTCAATCAATTACTAATGAAAACATTGTTGGATGATTTCGGATTTGAACGCGATATTGCTGCAAATGGACAAATAGCCATCGAAAAATTGCAAGCTAAATCTTATGATATTATTTTGATGGACTTGCAAATGCCTGTAATGAATGGCTTTGAAGCTACCGAATATATTCGTAATAAAATGAATTCTAAGATCCCGATCATCGCCTTAACTGCCGATGTAACTACAGTGGATCTGGCAAAATGCAAAGCGGTTGGCATGAATGATTATATTGCAAAGCCTGTTGATGAAAGAGTATTATATAGTAAAATAGTGGGCCTGGTAAAAAAGCCTGTATTTGTTAATATCCAAAAGGAAAAAGAAAACATTGAAACTGAGAAGTTAAAATGTATTGACCTGAAATATTTAAACCACCGCACAAAATCAAATCCAACAATAATGATGGAAATGATTTCACTTTATTTGGAGCAAACTCCACCTTTGATCAGCACAATGAAACAAAGTTTGTTGGATCAGGATTGGAATTCATTGCGCGCTGCAGTACATAAAATGATTCCCTCCTTTTCAATAATGGGCATTCATATAGATTTTGAAAATATGGCGAAAAAAGTTCAGGAGTATTCAAGTATCCAGGAACGAACGCATGAGATACATGACTTAGTGATACAGCTTGAAGATGTTTGTTTACAGGCATGTAAAGAGTTGGAAGAAGAATTTAATACGATTAAAAATAAGAAATAATGAAAAACGAAAGCAAAATAAAACTTTTCCTCGTAGATGACGATGCATTGTTTTTAAAATCCTTGGAAATTGAGTTTCTGGAACACGCGGATTTTACAATTGAAACATATTCAACAGGTGAACTTTGCCTTAAAAATATATCTCACAGCCCTGATGTGATCATTTTAGATTATCACCTTGATGGCATCGATAAAAATGCGATGAATGGAATGGAAACATTGGATAAAATAAAAGCTTCCCATCCTGATATTCCTGTAATAATGCTATCTTCTCAGGATAAAATTGATGTTGCCATAAACTGTATGCATCACAGAGCCTTTGATTATGTGGTGAAAAGCGAAACCGCTTTCATGCGTCTGCAAAAGATCATCACAACTATTTTCCGTTATAAAAAAATGGAAAAAGAATTAAGTTGGTATATGGATAGGATGTAATTTATGTATTTAATTCATTAATGCAATATTTGGGATTTGTTTGCCAGATAAATATATGGTAAACATAAAATTAGGAGCGTTGCCTACAAAGCAGGGCTCCTTTTTATTAATATCAAAACTAAATGGCTTTAAAAGGCGCGAGTTTGTGGTAAAGATATAGCAAATTATAAAGCTGAAATTGCAATGTAATTGTCATTGATCAACGTTAGTTCAACACTTTATTTTTGTATCTTCGTTAAGTACAACTTTTTTTAGGATTAAAAGTCCATTCCCGCTCCCTTGATCAATAAGTACAAAATTAATGTTCAATAAATTAGATTATAATGAGATCGATCGCTACCACTAAAAAGAAGAAATCACCAACCAAAAAAAATGTTGAAGATCATTCTTTTCCTATCGTGGCTATTGGCGCTTCATTAGGTGGTTTAGAAGCGCTTACCTCTTTATTGAAAAATTTACCTTCCAATACCGGAATGGCATATATTTATGTGCAACACTTAAGCCCTGACCATAAAAGTTTACTAACTTCTATAGTATCCAAGATAACTAAAATGAAAGTTCAGGAGATAGAGGATATGGCGCACATGGCTCCGGATAATGTGTATGTGATCCCCTATAATAAAATAATTAAAGTTACTGACGGACACATTAAATTGCTTCCCCGTCCAAAAAGCAGTTCTGCCATTTCCATTGATGTTCTGTTCTCGTCACTTGCTAAAACGCATAAAAAGAATGTTATTGGTGTGATCCTTTCTGGCAGCGGCACTGATGGTACAAACGGATTAAAAGCGATCAAAAAAGCGGGAGGAATGACAATTGCACAAGATGATTCCGCGCAAGCAAACAGTATGCCCAACTCGGCTATTGCCTCTAATGTTGTTGATTTTATTTTATCTCCTAAAGAAATTGCCGGGCATTTAGCAACATTTAGCAAAAATGATTTTTTGAAACCTGACCTTGAAAGTAAACAGAAAGAAGAAGTTAGTGAAAATAGTAATCATGATCTGAAAACTATTTTCGGAATTTTATTTAAAAAAACCGGTGTGGACTTCAATCATTATAAGATGTCCACCATTAAAAGGCGATTGAACAATAAAATGCTTCAATGCGGAGTAAAAACAGTAAAGGAATATGTAAAATTATTGCTCAAAAAAAACAGTGAGGTTGATCTTCTTTACAAGGATCTGCTTATTAACGTAACTAGTTTTTATAGAGATAAGGACGCATTTCAGTATTTAAAAACAACCTTGTTTCCAAAGCTTCTTGAGGGTAAAGCACCGGGAGAAGTAATTCGGATATGGATTCCAGCCTGCTCTACCGGTCAGGAAGCTTATTCCATTGCCATGATGCTGACTGAGCTGCAGGAAAATAAAAAAAAGAAAATACCTTTCCAGATCTTTGGTACCGATCTTAGCGATCAGGCAATTAGTGCTGCACGCAAAGCCGAATATTCGGCAAGTGATCTTATTCCTATTTCAAAGAAATTCAAAGATCGTTACTTTACTAAAACGGGTGACAACTACCGTATTGTTAAAGAGCTTCGCGAATTGTGTGTATTTGCTCCTCATAATATTCTGCGCGATCCACCTTTTTCACGTATGGATTTTATCAGTTGTCGCAATCTTCTTATTTATTTTGATTCTTCTGCACAGAAACGGGTTTTTTCAATCCTGCATTTTGCTTTGAATAACCAGGGGAGTTTAATGCTTGGTCAAGCAGAAACGGTAGGCACGTCTTCTCAGCTTTTTATCACTACAAATGCTAAATTTAAGATTTACTCTCGTAAAAAGAGTACCGGAGTGAGGAAGATACTTGAATTAACACCACATTTTCCGCGTACAAATTTTTATAGTAAAAAAATAAACACACCTGTTAAAAGTTTGAGCGTAAATTTAATGGGTGTTGAGAATGCTATTGATTCTGCTATTCTCTCAAAGTACATGCCTGCGTGTGCAGTTATAAACAAGGACATGGAAATTCTCCAGTTCAGAGGACCGATCTCTTTATTTCTCGCACATCCTTCCGGCAAAGCAAGTCTAAATATTTTAAAAATGACAAGACCTGAATTTGCCTTTGAACTTCGTAATGCAATTCAAAAAGTAATAAAAACAAAACAGTCGGTGCAAAAAGCGGGCATCGAAATTAAGGTCGAGTCTGTTTTTCGTATGATGTCTTTGGAAGTTTCTCTTCTTAAGATTGATTGGGACGAGCCATTGCTACTTATTGTTTTTACATTACAGGAACAGGTTGAAAAATTTATTGAAATTGGTAATAGCGGGAAAAGCAATTCGATCCATGATGCCCAAAGAATAGTAAAGCTGACCGAGGAGTTGAACAATACCCGGATGGAAATAAATTCCATTATCGAATCGCAAGAAGCTACTTTCGAGGAATTACAAGCAGCCAATGAAGAAATTGTTTCAAGTAATGAAGAGTTTCAAACCTTAAATGAAGAACTTGAAACATCGAAAGAAGAAATTGAGACTACCAATGAAGAGCTAATTTCTATCAATCAGGAATTACAAATGCGTAATGATCTTTTAACAGAATCGCATGAGTATTCGGAGGCCATCATTGCTACCATCCATGAGCCTATGCTTGTGCTAAACAAGGACTTTATTATACAATCCGCCAATAAATCGTATTATAAAAAATTTCTTGTTAAAAAAGAAGAAACGGAAAAGAAATTGTTTTTTGAATTAGGAAATAAGCAATGGAATATTCCAAAACTTCGTGAGGTGTTAAATGATATTCTTACCAAAAACAAGAGTTTTGAAAATTTTGAAGTGACACATGCATTCCCGGGAATAGGCGAAAAAATAATGTTGCTTAATGCACATCTTGTCCTTCAAAAAGAGAACAGAGAACAACTAATTCTGCTTGCCATTGCTGATGTTTCCGAGTTAAGGAGATTGAGTATAGAGCTCAAAGTGAAAGACGCTAAAGTATTAAAAAACGAAGAGAAAGGGAAATGGGCGGCAGAGTTAGTTATTGCCAACAAAGAACTTGCCTTTCAAAATGAGGAGAAAGAAAAACGAGCAGAGGAGTTGATCATTGCCAATAAAGAACTTGTTTTCCAGAACAATGAAAAAGAAAAACGTGCTGCGGAGTTGGTCATTGCAAACAAAGAACTTGCTTTTCAAAATGATGAAAAAGAAAAACGTGCTGCCGAGTTAGTAATTGCAAACAAAGAGCTTGCATTTCAAAACGAAGTGAAAGAAAAACGAGCTGCTGAGTTGGTTATTGCAAACAAAGAACTTGCTTTTCAAAATGATGAGAAGGAGAAACGTGCAGCCGAGTTAGTTATTGCAAACAAAGAACTTTTATTTCAGGCAGGCGAGAAAGAAAAACGAGCAGCCGAGTTAGCCATTGCAAAAATAGAACTTGACTTTCAAAATAAAGAGAAAGAAAAACGGGAAATTGTAAATAAAGAACTTGAAGCGTTCAGTAATGCAACTAAATTAGCATCTCAATATTCTCGAAGTTTGATCGAAGCAAGTTTAGATCCGCTTGTTACTATCAGTGCAGAAGGAAAGATATTGGATGTAAATAATGCATCGATAAAAGTGACGGGTGTTCCACGTGATAAACTCATTGGCACTGATTTCTCCCGTTATTTTACAGAACCATTAAAAGCACAAGAAGGCTATAAGCAGGTTTTTGAAAAAGGATCTGTGTCGGATTATCCTTTAACAATAAAACATAAAAATGGAAACTTAACGGATGTATTGTACAATGCATCTGTTTATAAAGATGAGAAAGGTAATGTTCTTGGAGTTTTTGCTGCTGCACGTGATATAACCGAACAAAAAAGAATTGAAGTTGATCTGGGTAAAAGTTTAAAGGAAATTTCGGATTACAAATATGCACTTGATGAATTTTCTATTGTTGCCATCACAGACCAGAAGGGAATTATCAAACATGCAAATGACAACTTTTGCAAAGTTTCAAAATTCACGAGAGAGGAATTAATAGGCGCGGATCATCGCATTATTAATTCCGGCCATCATCCGAAAGAATTTATCAATGATTTATGGACAACAATTGCCAATGGCGGGATTTGGAGAGGTGAATTAAAAAATGCGGCAAAGGATGGAACTATTTATTGGGTGAATACTACTATTGTTCCTTTCCTGAATGAACAAGGAAAACCTTACCAGTATGTTGCAGTAAGAACGGACATTACCGATCAAAAAAGAATAGAAACAGAATTGATAGAAGCAAAAGTGTTTGCTGAGTTGGCAACCGGTATTGCAGAAGAAGCCCAGAGCAAGGCGGAAAGCGCTACATTAATAGCTGAAGATGCGGTGAAAGCGAAACAGCAGTTTTTATCAAACATGAGTCATGAAATCCGCACACCAATGAATGCGATCATTGGATTTACCAAAGTGGTATTGAAAACAGATCTAACGACAAAACAAAAGGAATATCTTTCAGCGATAAAAATGAGTGGTGATGCATTGATCGTACTTATAAACGATATCCTTGATTTGGCAAAGGTAGATGCAGGCAAAATGACATTTGAGAAAACACCTTTCAAAATGGAGTCTTCCATTTCAGCGATGCTCCATTTGTTTGAGACAAAAATTCAGGAAAAGAATTTGGAATTAGTTAAAAAATACGATAGTAATATTCCTCAAGTGTTAATAGGTGACCCGGTTCGCCTGCATCAGATCATTTTAAATTTGGTGAGTAATGCAGTGAAATTTACAACAAAAGGGAAAATTACTGTTAGTGTTCTTCTATTAACTGAAGATGAAAATAATGCAAGCCTGGAATTTGCGGTTTCGGATACCGGAATAGGCATAGATGGAAACAAAATAGAACATATTTTTGAAAATTTTCAGCAAGCTTCAAGCAGCACTTCAAGGTTGTTTGGTGGGACAGGTTTAGGCTTGGCCATTGTAAAACAATTGGTAGAACCTCAGGGAGGTAGCATTAGGGTGAAAAGTAAAATTGGTGAAGGTTCTACTTTTAGTTTTATATTAAATTTTCAAAAAACAAAGGCTGAAGCAGAATTAGAAACAGAAATGCTGGAGTTGGATACTGAGATCAAAAACATAAAAGTATTAGTGGTTGAAGATATTCCACTTAATCAACTATTGATGAAAACACTATTGGATGATTTTGGATTTGAACGTGATATCGCTTCAAATGGAAAAATTGCCATCGAAAAGCTGCAAACTAAATCGTATGATATTATTTTGATGGATCTGCAGATGCCTGAAATGAATGGATTTGAAGCAACAGAATACATTCGTAATAAAATGAATTCTAAGATCCCTATTATGGCTTTAACGGCCGATGTGACCACCGTTGATCTGGAAAAGTGCAGAGCCGTTGGGATGAACGATTACATTGCAAAACCCGTTGATGAAAAATTATTGTACAGTAAAATAATTAGTTTAGTAAAAAAGCGAATGCCTTTAAAAACGAAGGAATCTATTGGAAATGAAAATAATTTCAATGAAAAATTAAAATGCACTGACCTGAAATATTTAATAAAACGCACAAAAAATAGTCCGAAATTAATGATGGAAATGATCTCACTTTATTTGGAACAAACTCCACCTTTAATCAACTCAATGAAAAAAAGCGTGCAGGATAAAGATTGGGATTCGCTATACGCAGCAGTGCATAAAATGATACCATCCTTTTCAATAATGGGTATGAGTATTGATATTGAAAATACAGCAAAAAGAGTTCAGGAATACGCAGGTACAAAACAACGAACTGAAGAAATTTCAGGCTTGGTTTTACATCTCGAAAAAGTTTGTGCACAAGCATGTAAAGAATTGGAACTGGACTATACGAATTTTAAAAATGCTGGCTAGTCTTATGTTAAAATGATTTTGATGTCATTCCAACCGAAGTGGAGGAATCTTTTAATTGATTACAAGATGCTTTGACTTGCTCAGCTTAACTTTTTGCATCATTTTATAATTACATAACACTAGGAATCATTAAGTTTATTTAAAAAATAAAATTCCCTTTGGACTTTGCTTATTTAATTTTCCAGCGCTTAGTTCTCCAATCATTTTGTTCGGTCTTATTTAAAAAGGTCCATGCTACAATACGGCTTACTTTTTGCCCCTGAGCCATCTCAATAGTTTTTACATAAAGTGCTTTTACTTTTTGAAGTGCTCTGTATACTGCAGGAAGATTGGATTTTTTAGAGATAAGTGTTGAATACCAAAAACAGGTTGTTGGCAATTGAGCGCTTTGTTCTATCATTTTATTAACGAATGATTCTTCGCCTCCATTGCACCATAATTCAGTGTTTTGTCCGCCAAAATTCAAATCGGTTTTACTGTTTTTTTTAATACCTAAGTTTTTCCATTTTCGCTCGGTACCAGCTTCTGCTTCCGCTAAGGACGCATGGAAAGGAGGATTACAAATTGTCATATCAAATACTTCACCCGGCTTTATAATGTCCCTGAAAATAGAGGATGAAGATTTCTGTAACCTGCATTCAACAGCTTCATTTAAAGGTTCATTTGCAGCAATGATTTGTTTGGCAGATCTTATCGCTGCTGGATCAATATCCGAGCCAACAAAATGCCAGCCGTATTCACTATGTCCTATAATAGGATATACACAATTGGCACCTACGCCAATATCAAGTACTTTAATGGACTTTCCTTGAGGGAGTGTTCCATTGTTGCAGGAGCTTAACAGATCGGCCATATAATGGATATAATCCGCCCGGCCGGGAATAGGGGGACAAAGATAATTTGCAGGAATGTCCCAATTGGAGATGCTATAGAAATATTTTAATAATGCCTTATTTAGTGTTTTTACTGCAACAGGATCGCTAAAATCGATGGATTGATTATTATATTTATTAATGGAAACAAAAGCTCCAAGTTCAGGACAAGCAAGGCTAAGCTGGTCGAAGTCGTATCTAAAGCGGTGCTTGTTCCGGGGATGCAGATCGCTCTTTTCTAATGGAAATATTTTTGATTTTTCTGACAAAATAAATTGGCTCCGATTGTTTTTGTTTTTTCCTTTTATCACATTCAAATGCATTGTGAACGCTTTACAAAATTAATATTATTTTCGATCAAATATTTGTAATTGATTACAGGCATCGCATCTCTTCTTGAAAAGACCTGATCGCAGTCATTTCGAGCCTGTCGAGAAACGCGCGTTAGCTTTCAATGGTGAAGTTATAATGGCTCCAAAGTCAATGCGCGCTGACATCTTGTGCTGATTGCAGGCATCTCTTCTTGAAAAGGCCCGTGCGCAGTCATTTCGAGCCTGTCGAGAAACGTGCGTTCGCTTTCATAGGAATTTTTTATTTGGTCAAATAAAATTTAAGATGCTCCTAAAGATTTCATTATTTTTACAATTAGATAAAACCCACATGAAAAAGATCCTTTTCCTTTATACGATTCTACTTTACTCTTGTTCAACGGAAACAAAAAATGAGGAGAGTAAAGTTCCGGATTTTTGTTCTTCCATTCATTGTGAAACCTCACCCGGACTTTCAAAACAACTCGATTCTCTATCAGGCCTGATGCAGCATAAAACCGGAGTTTACACTTTAGAGGATGGCGATGGATCAATGGTAGCGAGAGCCTGGTTAAGTGAGAACGCAGAGAAAACCATTGATATTCAATATTTTATTTTCAGTGCTGATAATGTAGGTTTAATTGCTGCTGATTATCTCGTTCGCGCTGCCGATAGGGGCGTGAAGGTCAGGATCCTTGTGGATGATATTATGGTGGAGGCCGATGAAAATAAACTGCTGACTTTAAATTCTCATAAAAATATTTCCATCAAAATATATAATCCTACCACAAATGTTGGGAAAAATATATTCGAAAAAGTGAATAGTCTTACAACTAATTTCGTTGGAGCCAATCAACGGATGCATAACAAAACATTTACTGTGGATGGTAAAGTAGTAATTACAGGAGGCCGTAATATAGCGGACGAGTATTTTGATTATGACCACGAATATAATTTCCGCGATAGAGATGTTCTATTGATCGGAGGAGTGGTAAATAAAGTGCAACGGTCTTTTAACGATTTCTGGAGCAGCCCTATAAGCAAGCCGGTGGAAGAGTTGGTTGATACATCGAAATTTAATTTTAATGCCCCGGACCGGTTTGAATTGTTGCATCAGTATGCCTGTGATTCAAATAATTTTTGGCCCCAGGTTCGGGAAAAAATAAAAAACATACCGATCGTTTTTGAGGAGATACAAAGATCCGGAAAGCTTCAATGGGTGGATAGTGTTGTGTTTGTGAGCGACAGGCCTGGTAAAAATGATGGAACTCATGGCTTGGATGGGGGAGGGATCTGTACCACCGCTTTGATCAATTTAGTGAAGCATGCAAAAAAAACGATTGTGATTCAAACGCCTTATTTGATAACCACCCAATTAGGGAAGAACCTTTTTCAGGAGGCTGTGGCGCGTGGTGTGGATGTTAAAATAATGACCAACAGTCTCGCATCTACAGATAATTTGGAAGCCTTCAGTGGTTATCAGCGCGACAGGAGGCTGCTTTTACAAACGGGGCTTAGGATATATGAATATAGGCCTGATGCTGCCATTCGTTATAAAATAATGACAGGCGCATTACAAAAGGAAATAAATTATACTCCTGTGTTTGGTTTGCATGCAAAGTCAATGGTAATAGATGGAACAATAACTGTTATTGGTACGTTCAATCTTGACCCACGAAGTGCGAATTTGAATACCGAATGTGTGACCGTTATTTATTCTTCAACTATTACTAAAGAAGTTTTAACGGGAATGGAAGAAGAGTTAAAGCCGGAAAATTGCTGGGAAACTACAATGAAATTTAATCCTGATTCAAAAGCGGGCTTGAAAAAAAATTTAAAATTAATGCCCATGAAAATTATTCCCAAAGGCATTTTATAACCAACATTTCAGCAACCTCTGTCATTCCGGGCTTTTTCGCGAGGGATCTTGTTCTTGAATTACAAATCGTTAATGGTTGACAAGTGACCATTAAAACCACATAGAGACATAGAAAGGGAGGTAAAAGGCGTAAACCAGAAAAAGAAAAGATAGTTTTTTCTCCGCCAAAGGCGAAGAAAATTATGTGATCCTATTAGTTTCCTTCAATTTTTGTTTCTATGTTTCTATGTGGTTAAATAATTACTTCTTAGGAGGCAAAGCAAAAGCAATTGCTTCATGCTCAAAATGTCCATTGTGTGAACCATCACAAAAGGGTTTGTTTTTCGATAGCCCGCAACGACAGATCGAAACAACTTCTCTTCCTGCCAGATCATAAGCATTCCCATTTTTATCTACAATTTCGAAATCACCTTCTAATCGGATAGAACCATTGTTGTTTACAGTAATTTTTGTTTTAGGCATCTTAATTAATTTTTAATTTCGTTTTTTTACTTTACCTTACTTCTTTCGAAAGCATTGTGTGCGCTATCATTTCGAGCAAGGTTAAGAAAGCGCGTTTGCCTTCAAAAGCAATTTATTGTTTCTTGTTGAAAATGTGTCAAATCACTAAGGCTTTGGAATTAATTTTAATTTCGCACTCAGCTCTTTTACCTCCAACTTTGTTTTCTCCACATTTTCCTGGAATTCCATAATTAATGGATTAGTACTTTTTGATTTTCCGAAAAAGCTCAGATTGTTTTCCAATTGGTCCACTTCAGTTTGAAGTTTTTTAATTTTATCTTGAAGCACCGTACGCTCTTTTCTTATTTGCTCCATCCCTTGTGGAGATTTAAGCATTTGCTCATATTTTAAACGGTAGAACATTTTATCATCCACATTTGATTTCACCTTCATTCTTTCAAGCAAGTTTTCAATTGCCTTACCAAAAGCGTTGTTAAGTCTATCACTGTCCTTTAAAGGTGTTTCACCTACAAGAGCCCACTCTTCCTGTAATTTTTTCAGTTCCTCAATACTTTGGTGGATATCTTCAGAAGGCGCAAACAGATCAGTTTTTGCAATAAGTGCTTCTTTGGCCTGAATATTTGCTTTAAGAGTGTTTTCCTTCTCCACAACCTGGTTGGTCTTGCTTTCAAAAAAATGATCACAGGCTTTACGGAATCGCTTCCAAACAGCGTCAGAGTCTTTGGTTGCAACCTGTCCGATGGTTTTCCATTCCACTTGCAGTTTTTTTAATACTTCCGCAGTGGCAATCCATTCGGAGCTTTCCTGCAATGCTTCCGCTTTTAAGCAAAGCGCTATTTTCTTTTCAAGATTGCCTGAGAATTCGGTGCGTTGCTTCGCATAAAACTGATCCAGCCCCTGGTGTAAAAGCACACGGGCTGTTTTAAAGCGCGTCCAGCATTTTCCATTATCACTTTTTGGAACAAAACTTATTTTTTGCCAGGCCTCCCATATAGCATTCTCTTTTTCAGTTGCTTCGCGACAGCCTTTATGTGAAACAAACTCTTCTTGACCAAGTAGTTCTATTTGCTCACACAAAGCTAATTTGGCAGCAAGGTTACTTTTTTGTTGTTTTTGTATTTGAGCTGTATGTTCTTTTTTACGTTCAACTATTTTATCACCTGCAGTTTTAAAACGCAGCCATAAATTATCTTTTAATTCTCTGCCCGAATTTCGGATCTCACTCCATTCTTCCTGCAGCATCGTAAGGGCTTCCAATGCTTTCTTTAAGGAAGGTTCTGCATTCAAGAGTTCTGCCTTTTCACAAAGTTGGATTTTATACTCAACGTTTTTTTTCTTATCCAGTACATTCAGTTCATTGTTGATCTTCACCATGTCATAGAACTTACCTGTAAGAAAAAAATAATTTTCTCTTAACGTATGCGTATCTTGGATCGGGACATTGCCTGTAACGCGCCATTTACTTTGAAGTGCCTGAAACTTGTGGTACGAAGCCGAGAAGTTCTCATTACCTTTTAACAGCTCTTTTAATTCTTCAATGATCAACTTTTTTGTTGAAAGATTCTCCTGTGCTGATTTTTCCTTTTGCTTTCGCTGAAGTACTTTTTTAGCGTTTAAGCTTTTCCAGACCTGTTCTGCTTTTTCATCCAAAGGGTCTGCCTTGGGTTCAAAATCTTCGGCAGGACTGCCGTCTTCAGTGAAAATTTGAAGTTTGCGATCATACTCTTCCTTTGCCAGTTCATCTAATTTTTTTTTAATGATCACTGCTGCAGGAAATATTGAATGTACCTCTTCCTGTTCCAGGTATTCAGTTAGCTTATCTATAAGTTGAGTTTTACTCAAGCCTTCTATTTCGTCTTCAGAAATGAGTACATCAACATTTTCTGATTCTAATTCATCAGTAGAGATTACCGGAATTGCCACCTGCGTAGGATCTTCATTTACTACCGGGTTCTTTTCTTCATTATTTTGCATAATACAAATTTTAAAAATATTATTTGGATAGCCCAATTTATCGGATCAATGGTTTTTAACCAAATAAGATCTTATCAAGCTCAAGCTCTTATGCATCTAATTTACAACAATTTTTAAAATGGACATTTAAAATAAAATAAAAGCTTCAAGTTGTTTAATGTTCAATATCTATAAAGCGATTACTTTATTAAAAGGAATGTGTGTTTTTGAAATGAAAACGATGCGGAAAATTCAGGAGATCTTTTTGAAGGTTTTTCGAAAACAGAAAAAGCTCCCAAAGTGTTGATTTTCTATAAAATGCAGTTTTTATTCACAATTTTAATATTGTTTAATCAGAAGTGAATTTCTCTATACAGGTTCAGCTTTTATTTGTGTAAGATCAACACCAAGGTTGGCAAACTCTTTTTCTCCTTTAGTGGTGATGAAAAAATGTTTATCGCTTGGATGATTTTTTTTTAACCAACCCAGGTCAATGAATTGCTCTAAAAGAAGTCTTCCAAGTTTTCCGCCAATGTGTGTGTAGCAGGTCTTTGCTAGTTTTTTGTTTTTAAGATTTTCCATTGTTGCACTTTTTTTAATTTCCCTTAATAATCAGCAAGTCATTTTGTTGTTGGGGCGATCTTCATTTTGGCGAGGTAATAAAAATAGCCGGCAATAAATAATCCCCGGAAAACAATTCCTCCCCATCCTTGTGAAGTAAAGATCCCTTTAAATACGCCATACGCATCAGCACACACGGATGCTATTAAATAAAAAAGTGTTCCAATAAATATCGCTTTTAGGGCAATGGTGTCCTGACTTTTTCTACTTAACAAGGTTATGATCCCGAAGGCGATCGAAAAAACTCCAAGATTCTTTTGAAGCAAAAGGGCAGCATCTGTGGTTTCTTTCATCAGTTGCGAAGCGGCCATCTCTGTGAAAAATAGAAAAAACACACCAATAAATAGTTGACCCATAGCTCCAATTAAAAGGAAGTTTTCTCGTTTCATATTATTTTGTTTTTTTTAATGTTTTCAAAGGTAGGTTTGAGGCATTAATTTATTAATGAGTAGGATCAGGGACAAAAATGATCTTGGTTATAATCTATAAAATGTTAGTAAGCCATTTTTAGTTTTTTTGGTTCTGATAATCAACCGATTCGGGATTTTGAGGGTAAGGTTTTTTCAAGAACAAAAGGGTAAAAACCTCATGGCTTTTTACGTATACATGCTGGTTTTAATATTCCGATAGAAAATGTCAATAAAAAATTATAAATGTTTTTAAGTTTTATTATAAGAAACAATTTTTTAATACTAAATTCGCAACATCAAAAAAATTAAAATGAACGAAAGAGATTTTCAACCAACAAACGGAAATATTGTAAAGGCTTTACTTGCTAATCAAAAACTTGTACTTGTTGGTATTCAAAAGAAAATTCAAAATTTACATTCCGATTCTGCAAACAGCGGATTCCTTCAACAACTTCTCAACGAAGCAGGTCAATTAATTAAATTATCTGATAAAGACGCTGGAACCAAGATCAGGGAATATGCCGAGGAATTGGATTTTTATTTAAACGGTGGATCTGACGATTTGACGAAATTTTATCATTGTAAGGCTGAAGCACTTACCATTATTGCTAAGCAGGTTGGTGCGTAAAAACACCATTGCTCTCTTCCATTGTTTATATTCATTAGAATTACAAATTTACCCTTCCTGTTTTTATATTGTACAAGTTTTTCAAGGGCTTCAAATATAGTATTGTAAATGAACAACAAAAAACCTTTAACGTATTACCGTTAAAGGTTTTTTGTTTACTCTTTGATCCCGCTGAGGCATTCGAATCTCTTTCTGAATAGCCTGTAATTACTATCTTTTAATCATTTTCTAAGAACTTTGGTGAAGTAATAGCGAATTGCTCCTTTTTTATCAGTTTTGATTATTATCATACAACCAGAACAAAGATATAATTCAACTCTTTATAAAATTAATGGCAAAGACTTTAATTGTATAAGAGCCTGTTTAAATTTTATTCAAAATGGTTTTTTGCCTTCGCTCTATTTCTAGTCTCCACTCAAAATGACCATGTGCGCTGTCATTTCGAGCGATTCGAGAAAGGTGCATTAGCTTTGTAAGCAATATTGTTATTCTTTTATATAAAATTTAAACAGGCTCTAACAAGATGGAATTATTTTTGGAACCTCAAGTCAATTTGCACACAAAATAAAAGGAGTTAAAAAAAAGTAAATGAACAACTTATGACAATTTAGGCAAAGACATTTGGTACCCATTGCTAGAATATTTACTTTTTCTATTTTCATTTATTTCTAATGTAAAAATAGACAAATATAGATGCTGGTTTCTGAAACGTGTATGCCATGTTTTTAGAGATAAAAATGGGTGTTTTTACGGATATCAATTGATTTTATATATTGTATCATTGAGCTTTAAAATAATTTTTGAAATTTAATTAACCCTCATTCTTAAAAATTATCTATTCTTTACAAAGGAATAGATATGAACGAACAACATTTTTTTTTAGTTCTATGAGATTTTTGATTTTTAACAAAAACTAAACTTTTCTTACATGGTAATGTATTTGTGATTTTTGATAAAATCGGAGAAAAAAAAGTATTTATTTTTAACGTGATTTAAATGCATATCATTACAAAAAAGCAGTAATAGCTTTTTTCGAAGCATTTGCATAAATATTAATTATTACTAATTCAGCATGAGTTATAACTTAAAAAAAATGGAATTAAAAAAAGCTGGTTCGAAATACCAATCGGTTATGATTGTTGATGATTGTGAAATTGATAATTATATTAATGAAATTATAATTAAAAAGGCTGGCTTTGCTGAGAATGTTTATAAACATAGCGGAGCTTTGGGGTCATTAGAGTTTTTAAAAAATATAGCAATGCTTAACTATACTGATCTTGATTTATTACCATCGGTTCTCTTTTTAGACATCAACATGCCTGTTTTAGATGGTTTTCAATTCCTTGATGAACTTAATAATTTTCCAACACAATTAAATAGAAAAATTAAAATTGTAATACTTTCTTCCTCCGCAAACCCTTCTGATATAAAAAAAGCAAGTCAATATAAACAAGTTGTCAAATTTCTTCATAAGCCTCTTACGAAAGAGGATTTGTACAACTTAAATTAATCTGATTTGTTCCATTCCTTTAAAGGATTTTAAATATCTATATACTTTATATGCTTCAAAAAATCATTCATCAATTAAATGAGAAGGATTATTCACTTCTTTCGTTACAAATGAAAGAATCAAAAGCGGACAAATTTTTGTCTCTGTTGGTTAATTACCGTAAGGAAAAAACTACGGACAAAGAGTTGATCACAATTCTCAACGTTAATCCTCCTGCTTTTTATACCTTAAAGTCAAGATTATCAGAGAAAGTTCAATTCTTTTTATTTAAAAACAGCGCAGAAACCCGTATTGAGTTGATTCAAAACGTATCAAAAATTGATCAATTGGTATATAATACTCCTCGTGAAACTGCAATTCAGATATTAAAAAAATTAGAAGCAGAGTTAATTAAAAATGACATGCCCAATGAGCTGATTGTAGTTTACAAAGCATTAAAAAAGCTCCATCTTCATTCTTCAAAACATTTTGATTATTCACAACTCTATAATAAGCATGTTGCATATAATTTGGCACAGGATAAAGCCGAAGATTTATTATCCTCTTTTTGCAAAACGCTAAGCGAATACTATTTAAGCAGAAATGAGATACAGCTCACCTCACTAATTTTGTTAAAGAATGAAATGGAAAACGTGTGCAGGCTCTATAAATCCCACCGTTTAACGATTTATAAAAATATCCTGAACATCCATTTCGCTTTATTTTTATCTGATGCAGCTAAACTGAATGATGAAACAACCATTGAATCAATGCTGGCTGAATCCATTGAAATACTTAAAAATTTTGAGGATGATAAGGTTTATAAACATTTAATTCAGGTTATTAATTTTTTATATTTTGAATATTATTATCAATTAAAGTTGCATAAGAATGCACTTGTTTATTATGATAAGATATCATGCAAAACAGAAGCATTGTTGCTACTCAACCATAGCTGCTTTGCATCTCATTTTTTAATTTCAAAAATCGAATACACTGTTACAGGATCAAAACTTCCTGATTTTCACCTTAAAAATGATATTCTGGAAGATGATCCAGATCCTGAAAATATTCCAAATTTTATTTTGTTTGTTTACCATAAAACATCTATTGCGTTTTATGAAGGCCGTTATTCTGATGCTATTCAAAGCTTGAACAAATTATTAAGAGAAATAAGTTTTAAGAGTATTGCTTTTTCTGAAGTTGAAATAAAATTGTTTCTTGCTATGCTTTATTTTTTTAACAAAGATGAAGAACACGCAACTGTAATTTTAAGAAATGTTACCAGAAAAATAAATGAAGAAAAAACAAGTGAAAAATATAAGTGCGTCACGCCATTTCTGAAATTGTTAAAATCTTTAGGAAAGGGACAGAGTGAAAAGCAAGAAGAAAAAATTATTTTGCTTAATAACTATTATAAGGCCGCTAATGTTGGTCAATACAGAATCCTCGAGTCTCTTGTGTTAAATGATGAAATGCTGTCAAAAATTAAATAACATCACAAAATTTTTTCCAATTGAAAAGAATAATATTTTTCGTCCTTCTGATCCCTCAAATTATTTCTGCCCAAATGAAGCAGAAGGAAAACTATACAGTTTATGTTAATTATCCTGATTATACAATAAAAACAGACATATCTTCTAAGGTTAAAAGGATAAACATCCATGAAGAGCTGACTTATTACTGGTATGCTTCCAACAAAATAATGGAAACCACAGGAGGCTATGATGGTAAAATACTTAACGGCTCCTACACTTCATTCTATGTCAGCGGTAATTTAAGAGAGAAAGGTAAATTTAGAAATGGAATAAAAAATGGAGAATGGATTGCCTGGTATGAAACAGGGAAAATGAAAGAAATAAATGCATGGAGAAGAGGTATAAAGTCAAGTACTTCTAAAAGCTTTGATATAAATGGTGACCTTATTTCTGAGGCGAAATATAAGAAAGGGAAATTGAATGGTTCTCAAACAACTTATGGAAACGGAAAGGTCATTACAAAAAAGAAATATAAAAATGGAATAGAGGTTATCAAGAAAGAAAAGAACCTTGATAAGGCTCTTGTTTCAATAGGACCCCGTACAAACATGGCTGAAAGATATAAGGTATTTAAAGAAAAAATTGTATCTGTTTTTAAAAAACACAATGACGAGGGAAATAAACAATCATTAAAAAAAGTAAAAAAAAATACTTCAGCAGACACACCTAAAAAGGTAAAAAAAGAAACACCTTCGGTTTTTAAAAAGAAGGTCGCTTCTGAAGAAATCAAAAAATCCAAGGAAAAAGCAAAATGATAAAAGCGGGAGCGTTATTTTATGCAATTGTTATTTCCTTGATTATTGCAATTACGAGTAGTGCTCTTATTCTATCTGCATATCTTAGCAGGATCCAATATGAAAATTTTGAGATTAAAAGGCGATTAGACTTGAATGCTGATTCGGGAATAAAGCTGCTATTGTCAAAGCAATCATTGGTTGAGCTAAATCAGGAAAAAGCAATTGACTTATTTAATAATGGAATTGATAGTGTAATTCTGATCAGAAAACAGTGGGGAGCATATGAAATAGCAATTTCAAAGGCGATATTTAAAAATAGTACGTCAGTTCGTACTGCACAGATTGGCTTTTACCCGGATAGTGATCATTTATATAGTTTACATTTATCTGATAAAGACAAACCTCTTGCACTATGTGGTAATACGCTCATAAAAGGTCCGGCCTTTTTGCCAAAAGCGGGCGTAAAACGAGCATATATAGAAGGACAGAGCTTTTCCCGAAGTCTATTAATTGACGGAGAGATCAGGAAGAGCGACCGGACACTTCCAAAGTTTAATCCAGAATTAATAGAGAATATTCAGGCTGTTTTTTTTAAGAAATCATTGAGTGACAACGACAGTATACTCGATATAAAAAACGAGCTGACAGGAGATTCTTTGAATAATAGCTTTCAAAATAAGACATTGGTATTTGCAAGTTCAATCCCCATAGTAGTTTCGAACGGGATGTATTCAGGGAATATAGCCGTTATTTCAGATAAACAGATTACTGTCACATCAAGCGCTCTGCTGAAAGATGTGTTGTTGTTTGCCCCAAAAATAATAATTGAAAAAAAATTCAGAGGGAATTTACAGGTATTTGCTTCTGATTCAATAAGCATTGGTGAGGATGTAACTTTAACATATCCAAGCGTCATAGGGCTTATAAGTGACAATAAACCAAACGGCACTTCCATTATTGTTTTAAATAAAAGTGACACTATTTTGGGAAGTGTATTTATAATTAAAAACGAAAATGCTATAATGGGACAGACACGGCTTCTGATCTCGGAAGAAGTAGTTATTTTCGGACAAGTCTATTCGAATGGATATGTTGACCTCAAAGGAACAATCAACGGCAGTTTAATGTGTGATAATCTAATGCTAACTACAGCTTCCTCTGTATACGAAAATCATTTATTGAATGCCGTTATCGATGTATCAAAACTGCCTGAGCATTATACAGGTATTAATCTTGTAGAAGAATCTACAGTAAAAAAAATAGTAAAATGGCTCAATTGAACCATAACCTAAAAGCTGCAACACTGATGGAATCCTTAATAGCAATGATTATTATTGTTGTTTGTTTTGGTGTTGCAACTATGATTTATACGAATGTTTTGGATTCAGACAAGCAACGGCTTCAATTAAAGGCCATTTTGATATTGAACAAGAAAGCAATAGAAACAAAGACTAAAAAAGAATTTCTTGATTCGGAAGAAGTAGCAGGCGACTGGACTATAAAAAAAATAATCGAACATTACCCCGGGACAGAAAATTTATATCAGCTTACTTTAACTGCGTTGAGTAAAAGCGGGAAAACAATCGCGATAAGAAATGAATTAATATTGGCGGAATAATGAAACAGATTTCAGCCTTTACATTGTTGGAATTGCTCATTGGGATGATCCTAAGTAGTATCGTTATTGGTTTCTGTTATACGGGCTATTCAATAATTCACAAGCAATATTTAAATTATAATAATATAAAAAGAGAAAATACTAATGCAATTCAGTTAAATTCAATTTTAAATACAGATTTTGTGAATGCCGGATATGTAATGTACGATGGGGATAAATTGATTTTAAATTCTGAAAACAAGGATCAGTTGCAATACGAATTTAAAGAAAATTACATTTTAAGGAGCACCAGCGGCTTAATTGATTCTTTTATGTTTTCTCCGGTAAATATTAGTCCGGAATATTTGAAGGAATCGACACGTTTACCTCTGGCAATTATTAATGAGTTTTCCTTTGATGTTGTTATACTTGGAGAATTAGAACATTTTCATTTTATTAAAGAATACAGTGCCGAAACAATGATTAGATTACAAATGGAAAATTCGAGCAATTAATTATGTTGCAAATAGATCTAAATAATATTGATTTTGTAAAAAAAGCACCTGCCACACCTCTAAAAGAAAGGAAGGGTACACTTGACTTTCTGAATAAGGATCTTAAACTATTTGAAACAGGCTTTAGTGATAAAAAGAAAGAGCGTTTTTATTCAGAACTATGTATTCTTTTTTCAGCAGGAGTGGATATTCGTTCGGCTCTGGAATTAATAGAGGAAGAACAGACAAAAGAAAAAGATAAAATTTTATTTGCCACTATAAAAGAATCCGTAGTAGCAGGTGCAGGCTTGTCAAGTGCTGTTGAACAAACCGGTATGTTTTCACCATACGAGTATTACAGCATTCAGATTGGTGAAGAAAGCGGAAGTTTAACAAAAGTGTTGCAGGAGCTTTCCTATTTTTATTCCAAAAAAATTCAACAGAAACGGCAGTTAATAAGTGCTCTTTCATATCCTGCGGTTGTTTTTTCAGCATCCTTTGGAGCTATATTTTTTATGATGAAATTTGTAGTTCCTATGTTTGCTGATGTTTTCAAGCGTTTTAAAGGGGAATTACCTTATTTCACGCGATTGATCATTCGGTTATCCGATGCTTTTTCAAATTATTCTTTATACTTTTTTGTAGGAATCACTATTATAGTTGTTTTTTTATATAATAAAAGGAGAACGGTTTGGTTTAGAAAGCTGAGTGCGGATGTATTATTGCGGACTCCTATTATGAAGGACATGATAAGCAAAATATATCTTGCCCGCTTTTGTCAATCAATGAATTTATTGATCAGTGCCAAGACTCCCTTAGTAACAGCAATTGATTTGGTAAAAAAAATGGTAGGTTTTTACCCAATTGAAGTGTCACTCGAAACAATACAAGAAGATATACTGAAAGGCCAGCCATTACACCTTAGTCTGGCAAAATTTAAAATATATAACAGGCGGATGATCTCCCTGATAAGAGTTGCGGAAGAAGTGAACCAGCTTGATGTAATGTTTTCTAAATTAGCAAAGCAATACTCTGATGAAGTAGAGCACCAGACAAGTATATTGGGGAGTTTAATTGAACCTATAATGATCATTTTTCTTGGACTTCTTGTCGCAATTATTCTAGTTGCGATGTATCTGCCTCTTTTCCAGATGAGTTCAACGGTTGGATAACGGAACTGTTTAGTTTTTAGGTTTGGGAATATCCGTAGTTCGAATGCTGTCAGTCACTTCTCGTTCACTCATTCTTTATTTTTTCCTTCTTTAAATATGCTTCTATCAATTTAAATTGTTGGTCGATCTTTTTTTGCTTTTCACCTCAATTATTATGTGTTGTTATTATTTAAAAAGGTTGTTGCTTTTTTATTTAAATAAGAAGCCGATTCAAAAAAAACATTTTTTAAAAATCTATTTTAATGTTTAAAAATGATTTTTTTTACCAAAATGAGCTATATAAATTTGGGTAAAAATTCATGTAAATATATTTTTTGAAATCAGAAAATTACTTTTTATCCTCCTTCGCCATTAAAATCCTCCTTGTTTATCAACCTGATACAGCATTTTTTTAAATGATTAAAACGAAAACACAAAAACTGTTTTTTAGTAAATATTCCATTTTCATTACACATGAAAGCATTTGTAAAACATTGGTAAAATAAAAATTGAAATTGTAAATATGTTTGTTTCGGCATAAAAAGAGGATAATCAAACGGAAGTAAAATGAACTGCAGTCCAATCAAATATATATATACTCAAATTCCATTCAATAGAAGTTTTGTTAAGCAACAAAAGCAAACGCTGCGTTTTTTAACAAATGCAATTTGTTTATTTTTTATTGTTATTTTATTTCAACAAAAAGCAATTGGACAAAACCTTGGTATTAATACTACAGGCGCATTACCTGATTCATCGGCTATGCTCGATATCATAAGCCCTAATAAAGGATTGCTTATTCCAAGAATTAGTTTAACATCTACTACAGACGCTACTACTATTGCAAACCCCGCTATTTCATTGTTAGTGTATAATAACAATGTTTCTATGATCGGTGGAGGCTTAGGTTTTTGGTATTGGAATGGAACACAATGGGTACAGGCAATTGGCCCTGTGGGGGCTACTGGTTCAACAGGAGCAACGGGAGCTGACGGAATATTTGGAACAACTGGTGAAACGGGTACTGCTGGCTCAAATGGAAGTACAGGTTCAACAGGTGTAACTGGTGCTGAAGGAATAATAGGAGCAACCGGAGAGACAGGTTCTGCTGGAACAAATGGAGCTATAGGTTCAACTGGTGCAACTTCAAATACAGGTGCAACAGGCAGTACAGGTTCAACAGGTTCTACGTCTAATACAGGTTCAACAGGTAGTACAGGCTCTACAGGTTCAACATCTAACACAGGTTCAACTGGAGCAACAGGAAGTAGTTCAACAGGTGCGACTGGTTCAACTGGTTTCACATCAAACACAGGTTCAACAGGAATTACCGGCTCAACCGGTTCCACTTCAAATACAGGAGCAACAGGAAGCACTGGCTCAACTGGTTCAACCGGGAGGACTGGCTCAACCGGTTCAACAGCTAACACAGGGTCTACGGGAGAAACTGGGACAACAGGTGCGACCGGCTCAACCGGTTCTACCTCAAATACAGGGTCAACAGGAAGCACAGGATCAACTGGTTCAACATCTAATACTGGTTCAACAGGAAGCACAGGTTCAACATCAAATACCGGATCGACTGGGGCTACAGGTTCAACCGGTTCTACGTCCAATACGGGGGCAACAGGAAGCACAGGATCAACCGGTTCCACTTCAAATACAGGAACAACAGGAAGTACCGGTTCGACTGGTTCAACAGCTAACACTGGTTCAACAGGAGCAACGAGTTCAACAGGAAAGACAGGATCAACGGGCTCAACCGGTTCTACTTCAAATACAGGAACCACTGGCTCTACTGGTTCTACATCTAATACCGGTTCCACGGGCGCGACAGGTTCAACAGGGACTACGTCAAATACGGGTTCAACAGGAAGTACAGGTTCAACTGGCTCGACATCAAATACAGGAGCAACTGGGACAACAGGTGCGACCGGCTTAACCGGTTCAACAGCCAACACCGGTTCAACCGGTTCTACTTCAAATACAGGTGCAACAGGAAGTACAGGTTCAACAGCTAACACAGGTTCAACGGGATCAACTGGTTCCACTTCAAATACAGGATCAACTGGAAGTACCGGCTCAACAGGAGCAACTGGAGCAACCGGTTCTACTGGTGCTACTTCAAATACAGGTTCGACCGGAAGAACCGGTTCAACAGCTAGCACGGGTTCCACTGGCGCAACAGGTTCTACAGGGACAACAGGAAGTACCGGTTCAACTGGTTCAACAGCTAACACAGGGTATACAGGAGCAACTGGGACAACAGGTGCGACCGGTTCTACCTCAAATACAGGAACAACAGGAAGTACCGGCTCGACTGGTTCAACAGCTAACACAGGTTCTACCGGTGCGACCGGCTCAACAGGTTCAACAGCTAACACCGGTTCATCGGGATCAACGGGTTCCACTTCAAATACGGGATCAACAGGAAGTACTGGCTCTACCGGTTCTACAGGAGCAACTGGTTCTACTGGTGCTACTGGAACTACTTCAAATACAGGTGCAACAGGAAGTACCGGCTCGACTGGTTCAACAGCTAACACTGGTTCAACTGGAGCAACGAGTTCTACAGGTTCAACAGGAAGGACAGGGTCAACTGGTTCAACGGGTTCTACTTCAAATACAGGAACCACTGGAAATACCGGTTCCACAGGCTCAACCGGTTCTACATCTAATACAGGTTCAACAGGTGCGACCTCTAATACCGGTTCAACGGGAGCAACTGGAAGTAGTTCTACTGGTGCTACCGGTTCAACTGGCTCGACATCAAATACAGGTGCAACAGGAAGCACAGGCTCAACGGGTTCGACCTCTAATACCGGTTCAACGGGAGCAACTGGAAGTAGTTCTACTGGTGCTACCGGTTCAACTGGCTCGACATCAAATACAGGTGCAACAGGAAGCACAGGCTCAACGGGTTCGACCTCTAATACCGGTTCAACAGGAGCCACAGGAAGTGGTTCAACAGGGAGCACTGGTACAACAGGAAGTACAGGCAAAACAGGCTCAACTGGTTCCACAGGTTCTACTTCAAATACTGGTTCCACAGGAACAACAGGGCCCACTGGTTCAGTTGGTGTGACAGGAAATACAGGGTCAACTGGATCATCCGGTAGTACTGGCGCAACCGGTGCCGACTTAGGTACTCATTGGTCAATAAATGGAAATTCGGGAACCTCTGGCGCAATCAATTATATTGGAACTACCGATGCACAGGATTTAGCACTAAAAACAAATGGAGCCGATAGAATAAAAATTTTATCGGGTGGCAATGTCGGTATTAACACCACATCTCCTGCAAATTTATTAGAAGTTAAAAAAGACCAAAATGCAGGTACAAATATAAGAGTGATTAATACTACGGCTGGAACTGCTGCCGGAGCTACTTTTCAAGCTCTATCTGATGTTAATATGGGTACGTTTGGGACTACGAGTTCGATTACCAGTACTTACGGGGCTTTGGCAGCAAATAGTGCCTATCTATATAACTATAATGGAAGTGCCACATCGGCACCAATAACTTTAATGGCTGATGCGAGTACCGGCTATATAAACTTCGCAACCGGTGGTAACGCTGAAAAAATGAGAATAGCTGCGAATGGGAATGTGGGGGTCGGTGTAACCATACCAACATTCAAATTAAGTGTGACAACTGCAACAGATCAAGAAGGTATAAAAATCATTAATACAAATCAAAGCCCCGTTATGGCACTATACTCTACTAATGCAAATGTTGGAACAAGAAACTGGGATATTGTTACAAATAATAACGTGTTTGGCGATTTAATAATTCGCAGATCAACAGCCTCAGGATTGACTCCGAATACGACAGTAATGTCACTTACAAAAGAGGGTACCGTTGGCATAGGAATAACTACACCTGGAGCAGCATACACATTAGATGTGCAAGGCCCTAATACATCTATGGCAGTAAGAGTAGGAGCTGCTTCGCAAACACAGTATAGCGATTTTACGTTAATGACTGATGGTTTAGGGGGTGTAGGAACTGGCACTGGTGAAATATTTAAAAACGGTTCAGGTTTTGCTTCTTTTGGAGGAGTTAACTCATTAAATATTTATAATTCAGATGCTGCACCAATAGCATTTCATCAAAATTCAAACGAAAGAATGCGTATTCATTCTAATGGTAAAGTAGGTATTGGGTCTGCTAATCCATTTTCAGCATTACACGTTTCCGGTAGTGGTACCAATGTTGCTGCCGCTGGAGATGCAACCAAAGATATAGCATTTGAAGGGACTGATGCAGTAATGAATTCAGCGAGTGCAAGTGCCAACGTAACTATTATATCAAATAGTTCGATGGCCGTTTCACAAGGTGGGTCAGTAGCCTTTGGAGCTAAGTATATTACAGCAAATGATTCGTGGGCAATGCTGGCCGGAATAAAAGGGTGTAAAGCAAATTCAACATCAGGCGATTACAGTGGATATTTATCATTTTATTCAAGACTTACTGGTGCTGGACCAATAGAAAGAATGAGAATTGACCAAGATGGTAAAGTTGGTATAGGAACTACTGCACCACAAGCCCGCTTACACGTATATAGCCCCAATATTGTCACAGCTTCGGCTTATGGGAATTTACACGTAGCAACCTCAGATGCGTACGGAATTGACAAAGGAGGGTATTTAACGCTTGGTGGGTGGTATGATGCTGTGCCTAATCAGGTTATGTTTGCGGGGATCGCTGGAAGGAAGGAAACTGCAAGTGCCGACCCTGCCGGGTATATGGCATTATCAACTATATCCTCAGCAGGGACTGTGGCAGAAAAAATGCGAATAACAAGTGTTGGCAATGTCGGTATTGGAACAACAGCCCCAAGGGGTAAATTGGATGTTATTACAGAAGGCGCTGATGGGGTTACTTTATTTGAGGCTTATGGAACAGATAAAAGTAGTCTCCTGCAATTTGTGTCTGGAGGTGGAACTCTCGCATCGCCCGCTGCCGTGTCAAGTGGAATAGATGTAGGAAGAATTCAATTTATCCAATATTATGGCACTAACCTCTCTGCTGTTGGAGCAGAGATTGGTGCAAAAATGGAAGGAAGCCCCGGTTCGGGGAGCAATCCTGTATCAATTAAATTTTCGACTACACCTAGCGGGTCAACAACTAAAGCCGAAATAATGAGGATTGCGTCAAATGGCAATGTCGGCATCGGTTGCACATTACCACAATATAAACTGCATGTAATTGGAAATACAGGTGTTGTAGGTACCATATTTGCAACGGCAGCATCTGTCTCAAGCGGTGTTGTGGCCTGTTCAGATATCCGCTATAAAAAAGACATTAATATTTTACCCGATGCACTTGATAATGTGTTAAAACTAAGAGGAGTAAATTATTTCTGGAAAATAAAAGATTTTCCTGAAAAAAATTTCAATAATGATAAGCAAATTGGGCTAATAGCCCAGGAACTTGAAAAAATATATCCAGAGCTTGTGGTAACAGGTAAAGATGGATATAAATCAGTAGACTATTCCCGCTTAACACCAATTTTAGTAGAGGCAATCAAAGAATTAAATTCGAAAAACGAAGAACAGAAAAAAATCATTGACGCTTTAAAGTCGGCTGTGAATAAAGAACAGATGAACAATAATAGTTTTAAAAATACAACAGAAACACAAATAGCTGAATTAAAAAAAATAGTAGAAAAATTAGCAAAACAAAATAATCTGGAATCAAAAAGATAAAGCAGCCAGTATTAAAATTAGGTCGATTCCATATTAATGAATCGAGTAGTACCCGAAATTTATTTTTATGCAATTAACTAAACATATTCGTCTCTTAATCTTTTCTGCATTAATAAGCATCACTGCTTTATTAAATGCGCAAGGCACAAGATATATTGTTAAGGGCGGCCTCAAAACTCAAGAGTTTTCTGGAGGTTTTTTTATTGGCTTGCGGGGCTAAAATTACGGGTACTGGAACCACATCTTTATTGGGAACTGATAATTCTCTTGCTGTAGTATGGACAGATTTACAGACATCACCCAAATGGAGATACCCTCACCAAAATAGCTTCGATTGGTTGAAAAAATGCGGGAGCCGCTTATTTCTGATTCGGCAGGATGCCAAAATGTTAATGATATCATAATTGTAATAATATATACTCCGCCAAGTCTCAATGCCCTTCAGTTCGACATAAAGGAATTAATATGAATGAATTGGCTAAGAAGAATAAATAAAAAAACATTTTTCAAAAATCCGTAGAAAAATCATATTTTTTTACCAAAATGGACTTAAAAATTTTAATAAAATTTCGTTTTTAAATATTTAAAAAAATCATCGCGCGCTTAAACTAATCCTTTTATATCAGCCAGTTTCCCCATTTTTTTATAAAAACAAAAAACAATTTATCAGTTTTTTTTAGTAAATATTAACTTTTTATTACACATGATAGCTTTTATAAAACATTGGTAAAATAAAAATTAAAATTCTAAATATGTTTGCTTCGGAATAATTAAGAGAATTAAATCAAAGAGAAGTAAAATGAACTGCAGTCCAATAAAAAATATATATACTCAAGTTCCATTCAATAGAAGTGTGGTTAAGCAACAAAAGCAAACGCTGCGTTTTTTTACAAGCGTAATTTGTTTATTTTTTATTGTTATTTTATTACAACAAAAAGCAATTGGACAAAACCTTGGAATTAATACTACAGGTGCATTACCGGATTCATCGGCAATGCTGGATATAATAAGCCCCAATAAAGGTTTGCTTATTCCCAGGGTTAGCTTAACATCTACCACAGATGTTACTACTATTACAAACCCCGCTATTTCATTGTTAGTTTATAACAATAATGCATCTATGACAAGCGGAGGGTTAGGCTTTTGGTATTGGAATGGAACGCAATGGGTGCAAGCTATTGGTCCTGTGGGGGCTGCGGGTTCAACTGGACTAACAGGATCAACAGGTGCACTAGGAGCTGACGGTTCTACAGGTGCTACAGGACTTGATGGAATAGTAGGAGTAACTGGTGCCACAGGTTCAATAGGTATGGATGGAATAACAGGGGCAACGGGATCAACCGGTGCAATGGGTGAAGCTGGAATAGCAGGAACTACAGGCTCTGTGGGGGCTGATGGAATAATTGGGATAACAGGGAATACCGGTTCGACAGGCGATACCGGTTTAATAGGATCGACAGGTTCAACAGGGACTACAGGTTCAATAGGAGATACCGGTTTAATGGGATCGACAGGTTTAACAGGGACTACTGGTTCAACAGGAACTACAGGTTCAACAGGTGATTCCGGTTCAACAGGTTATACTGGTTATACAGGGGCGACAGGATCAACAGGATCGACAGGTTCGACAGGGACTACTGGTTCAATAGGAGAAACCGGTTTAAAAGGATCGACAGGTTCAACAGGAACTATAGGTTCCACAGGAGAAACTGGTTTAATAGGATCGACAGGTTCAACAGGGACTACTGGTTCAATAGGTGATTCCGGTTCAACAGGTTATACAGGGGTGATAGGATCAACAGGGGTAACTGGTGCAACAGGTTCCACAGGGTCAATAGGTGCGGATGGAATAATAGGTGCAACGGGAACCACTGGCTCCACCGGTTCAACATCTAATACTGGTTCAACAGGAAAAACTGGAAATACTGGTAGTACCGGAAGCACGTCAAGTACAGGTTCTACGGGTAAAACAGGTTCAACTGGAGTTACGGGGGCTACTGGTGCGGCAGGAAGCCTTAATGCGTGGGGGCTAACAGGAAATAGTGGAACAGTCGATGGTACTAATTTTATTGGAACTATTGATGACGTACCTTTTAATATTAGAGTTAATAATGTTGAATCGGGTAGGATAGATTCTGCATTAGCAAATACTTTTTATGGTTTTGCTGCTGGTAAAAGTGGTATAGCTACAAGTCAAAATAATACTTATTATGGATATTATGCAGGTAATCAAAATATTTATGGAAGCGATAATACAGGAGTAGGGAATGGGGCGTTAAATTATGGAACAGCAGGTATCGCAAATACAGCAGTCGGGGAGAATTCATTGGAAGCTACTAATGGAGATATGAATACCGCTGTTGGATTGAGTTCTGGAGGTTCAGTTATATCAGGAGATAGAAATACAACAATAGGAGCATACGCTAATGTTGCAAATGGCTCACAAGTAAACTCAACAGCAATAGGCGCTGATGCGTTAGCTGGTCAAAGTAATTCAGTAGTTATTGGCGGTATTGCTGGGTTTGGTTTCGCAACAAGAAACACTAAAGTGGGAATCGGAACTACCACCCCTGTATCTACTTTATCAGTAGGTGCAAGTAGTAAGTTTCAAGTTGATTCGATAGGAAATATCATTAAGATAAATAATGTTACAACATCTTTCCCTTCCTCACAAGGAGCAGCAGGGGCTATGCTGACGAATAATGGTTCGGGTATTTTAACATGGAATACGGTAATAGGAACTACAGGCGCAACAGGAAGAACAGGTTCTACAGGAAGTACAGGTTCAACTGGTTCAACATCTAATACCGGCTCAACAGGAGCAACGGGAAGTGGTTCAACTGGTGCTACCGGTTCAACTGGATCGACATCAAACACAGGTGCAACAGGCAGAACAGGCTCAACCGGTTCAACATCTAGCACTGGTTCAACAGGAGCAACAGGAAGTGGTTCAACCGGAACTACCGGTTCAACTGGCTCTACATCAAACACAGGTGCAACAGGAAGCACGGGTTCCACTGGTGCAACATCTAATACCGGTTCAACGGGTGCAACTGGAAGTGGTTCCACAGGAGCTACCGGTTCCACAGGTTCAACTTCAAACACAGGTGCAACAGGAAGAACCGGCTCAACTGGTTCTACATCTAGTACCGGTTCAACAGGAGCCACTGGTTCAACCGGTTCGACATCAAATACAGGGGCAACAGGAAGCACTGGCTCAACAGGTTCAACATCAAACACCGGTTCAACCGGAGCAACTGGAAGTGGCTCAACTGGTGCTACAGGTTCAACGGGCTCGACAGCAAACACAGGTACAACAGGAAGCTCAGGTTCCACTGGTTCAACATCTAATACCGGTTCAACGGGTGCAACTGGAAGTGGTTTCACAGGAGCTACCGGTTCCACAGGTTCAACTTCAAACACAGGCGCAACAGGAAGTACTGGTTCAACATCTAATACAGGTTCAACGGGTGCAACTGGAAGTGGTTCGACTGGAGCAACTGGTTCAACTGGCTCCACATCAAACACAGGAGCAACAGGAAGAACAGGCTCAACAGGTTCAACATCAAACACAGGTTCTACAGGAGCCACTGGTTCAACCGGTTCCACATCAAACACAGGGGCAACAGGGAGCACTGGCTCAACAGGTTCAACATCAAACACCGGTTCAACCGGAGCAACGGGAAGTGGCTCAACTGGTGCGACTGGTTCAACCGGCTCAACATCAAATACTGGTTCAACAGGAAGTACCGGTTCAACTGGTTCAACAGCCAACACAGGTTCAACTGGTGCGACTGGAAGTGGTTCCACTGGTGCGACTGGTTCCACGGGTTCGACATCAAATACAGGTGCAACAGGAAGAACAGGCTCAACTGGTTCGACATCTAATACAGGTGCAACAGGAGCGACAGGAAGTGGTTCCACAGGTGCTACCGGTTCAACTGGCTCAACATCAAACACAGGTGCAACAGGAAGTACCGGTTCAACTGGTTCAACATCTAATACCGGTTCAACGGGGGCTACTGGTACTACCGGTTCAACTGGCTCCACATCAAACACAGGTGCAACAGGAAGTACAGGTTCAACAGGTTCAACAGCTAATACTGGCTCAACGGGTTCAACAGGTTCTACTTCAAACACAGGTACAACAGGAAGTACAGGCTCTACCGGTTCAACATCCAACACAGGTTCAACAGGAGCAACTGGAAGTGGCTCCACAGGAAGCACTGGTGCAACGGGAAGCACAGGCAAAACAGGTTCAACGGGTTCCACAGGTTCTACTTCAAATACTGGTTCCACAGGAACAACAGGGCCAAGTGGTTCGGTTGGTATGACAGGAAGTACTGGTTCAACTGGATCATCAGGAATTACTGGCGCAACTGGTTCCGACTTGGGGACTCACTGGACAATAAATGGAAATGCGGGAACCACTGGAGCAAATTATATAGGAACAACTGATGTGCAAGATTTAGTGCTGAAAACAAATGGGGCCGATAGAATAAGAATTTTATCGGGTGGTAATGTCGGTATAGGAACAACGGGTCCTTCAGCACTATTAGATGTTAAAGGTTTTTCGAGAAGCCTTGCTGTTACCACTCTCGTTTCACCAACTACTGGAAAAGGAATCGAATTAGTTTACCGTGCGGATGGCGGATATGATTTTGGTATAATTCAAACGTACGATAGGGATGCCTCGGCTTACAAACAAATGCGTCTTGATGCGAGTTCGTTCGCGTTCAATAGGGGCAATGTTGGAGTTGGGACAACTGTACCTGCTACTCTTTTACATACTAATTCGCCATCAAGTACAGATAATGAAATACGCATTGATGTTACTTCAGGAGCTAATAAATCAATAGTAGGACTTGCTAATGCAGGAACAGATTATGGACAACTCTATTTTGACAAGTCAACTAGTAATGTTGTTTTATATCAAAAATATACATCTGGTGATTTGCTACTTGGAACAAATTCGGTTACTAATATTATTGTTAAAAATGGTGGTAATGTTGGTATTGGAACTGCGACCCCAAACTCTACATTACAGGTTAATGGAAGTTTATCGCTGGCGTATAAGGCATTAACCGATACTGACGGTACCTCTTATACCATTTTGGCAACAGATTATACGATTCATTGTAAGTATACTACTTATCAGATAAGTGGCTACACCTTAACATTGCCAACACCAACATCAGCTGTTGCTGGAAGAATATATGTAATAAAAAACTCATGCAATTCTGATATTAAGTTTGTAGGAACTATTGATGGTGTTACTAATTTTAAACTATCAGATCCAGCCAATTCAATGAGTTCTGCCCCATCAATGGTAATACTTCAATGTGATGGTGTTAGTGGGTGGTGGGTGTTAAGCAAATCTAAATAGAAATATAACAAAAAAAACAAGGATTTGAAAAAATTAGTAAAAACAAAACAATTTTAAAGCAAAGAGTTAGGATTACAATTTTAAAAATTAGTGTCGATTCATTGTTAATGAATCGAAAAGTACCAGAAATTTATTTTTATGCAATTAACTAAACATATTCGTCTCTTAACCCTTTGCGCATTAATAAGCATCACTGCTTTATTAAATGCTCAAAGTACAAGATATATCGTTAAAGGAGGAACTGAAAATGGCGAATTTTCGGGTGGTGTTTTTATGGGTTGGGGCTATCAAATTACTGGTAGTGGAACTACCAGTTTTTTGGGAGGAACAGATGGTATTACTGAAGTAGTATGGAAAGATCTGGTTGGCCTCTCACAAACGAATGATACACTTATTAAAACCGATTCAAGCGGCTGGGGGAATGCAGGAGGTCTTTCTAATAATCAATTGAAACGCTTGGAAAATGGATGGATAGACTATCGTGTAAATAATATTTACAATAAAATCGAATTCGGATTGTCAACTAGCGATACAGCAAGTCTTGACAGTATTCAATATGCTGTTAGGTTGGATTCAGGTCAAATATATGTCTATAATTCAGGTGTTCTGCAGGGAAGTTTTGGTAGCGTAGCCATTGATGATTCAATTCGTATTGAAAGAGTTGGAAATATATTGTTTTATACAAAAAATCAACTGGCACTTTTTAAGCAAGAGGTAAATGCGAAAGACTCATTAAGAATTGATGTAGCAATATTTACAGCTGAAGCAACATTTACAGTGAGGTCTTCTTTCGGCTTAGAAAATTTCTCATTGAATACCATCGGTATGGATACATTGGATTTGCCCGATACCTTGAAATATAACATTTATGGTGTTAATGGTGTAACCGGGATTCATAATTCCAATACGAATATACCATTTCACCCAACCGGAATTTCATCAGGTGTCAAGACTATTACAACATCCTTTTATGGATATTCAGGTTCCGACTCCACTCAAATTTTATTTGATATAGATAAATTTCGGATTGTTTCGAATGTGAGATTCAAGTTTAATGACACGATCAATTCATTGGACAGCTCTTTATTTGTTATTGACAAAAATGGAGCTTTGGTTTTGTTAAATGGTACCAATTCATATGAAGATCAACTGTCACCTTATCTGAATCTTGTTCTGGATGGAGGGATCTCAATGACACCAAACAATGATGGGCAATACGATACCTTGCTTGTAGAAAGTAACATTCCTCTTTCCAGTTATTATATAAACGTTACTGATATTGCCGGGGATACGTTATATGAAAGCACAAACATTTCACTTGCCTGGAATGGTAAAGATGTGCTTGGTAATGCAGTTGCAGTAGGGAGTTATTTTTATCACATTACGTTAAACGGAAAATTAACAGAGGGACAGTTTTTAGTAGAGTATTAATTAAAAAATTAGGTTAAGATGATGAATAAAATAGTATTGGGTTTGGTGATTGTGGCTGTTTTGATTTCAGGAACTGCATTATACCAATCGAATCATTCGGTTAAAATTGCATACATCCGATCAGCGGATATGGTTTATTCCTATGAAGGAATGAAAGATGCACAAAAAACTTACCAGGACAAAATGGAGGCTTGGCAGGCCAATGTAGATACATTAAGAATAGAATTGGAAAGAAATTTCAATTCGTACACAAAGGAGTCAACTAAATTATCAGTTAAAGAAAAATCAGAAAAAGAAAGTTTATTAAACCAGCAACAACAAAATTATAATCAGTACGCACAGGCAATAAAAGAAAAATCGAAAACAGAAGAACAAAAAATGACGGAAGGAGTGCTAAACCAGGTAAACAGTTTTATCGAAGAGTATTCTAAAAAACAAGGGTATGATGTGGTGATAGGGACAACAACCTCCGGCAACCTCTTGTACGCAAAGCAGTATATGGATATTACAGAGGATGTGCTAAAGGCATTAAATGAAAATTACCATTCTCCTGTTGAGAAAAGTATTAATTAGTGATGAGTATGAAGCAATGCGCTTGTTTTTTTGTTTTATGCACAATCCTGTTTTCTTGCAGTAAAAGGCAAGTGAATAGTGTTGCTGAATATTCGAAGTGGATCAATAACCCCGACAATGGGTTAATCGTTACCAGGAAAATAAATGGTTTGAAAATATCAGTTAAATATTTACCATCAGATTATTTGGTATATAAAGAAATGCAGGATGATAATGGAGCGATAAAGAATCAATTGGACAGCTTGAAAAATGAATATGAAAATTCAATTACATTTTTAATGACCATTGGCCCTGATGAAGAAAAGGGAAATGAAAATGATATTATGTTTGACAAAATTGGCAGCTATAAAGAATACTCAGAACGCTTACTATCATTAAATTTTGAGATTGACAAAAATATAACATTAAAAACGGGTACCATAGAATTGAAACCGGTTTTATCAGCTCTTGAAAATACGTATGGTTTAAGTAAAGGCAGAAATATCGTTTTTGCTTTTGCACCAACAAAAATTGAAAAGCAGGAAATTGAAAATTCAATTGAACTTGATTTTATGTACTCAGATGATCTTTTTCAGATGGGACTTATGCATTTTAATTTTACTAAAAAGGATCTGAAAAATCTTCCATTGATCAGTCAATGGGAAAAATAAACAGGAAATGAATTTAAAGAAAAAATATAAATTTTACAGCAAGGTTGCCTTTACAATGGCGATAATAATGTTGGTGGAAATAATTTATCCTTCAGCAGCATTAGCTTTGACAAGTGGTCCGGGGAGTCCGGAATTCTCAAGTTTTGAGCCTGTTGCAACTACCAGCATGGTAAATGAATTTAACGGAGGTTTTACCTATAATATTCCTGTGCTTGATATTCCGGGTGCAAATGGTGGTGGGTACGCTTGTGCCCTATCTTACCATAGTGGTGAAACGGTTGAATCTGAATCGTCTTGGGTTGGTGGTGGTTGGTCATTAAACCCCGGAGCAATTAATAGAAATAAAAGAGGATTTGCTGATGATTCCAATGGAGATCCGGTTACTTATAAAAATGATGTTCCGGCCAATTGGACGGTTTCTGCCCAGGCAAGTGTCGGGAATTTAGAAACATTTAGTATCGATTTGCCAGTCAGTTTAAGTGGAACCCTTAGATATAATAATTACAGGGGTTTTAGTTTAACAAAAACGTTTGGATACACAGCGGGGATCGTTAGTTTAGGGTATTCATCAACAGATGGACAAGGGAGTTTTTCAGTGAGCGTAAACCCGGCAGGGCTTTTAGCAAAACCCGATAAAGATCAAAAGTTAGATGATATAAAGAGTGAGTATAAAGCTGCCAAAGATGGACCTGCAAGGAAAGCCGCCTTGGATAAATTCACCTCTAAAAAGAAGGAAAAACAAAAAGGTGCAAGTTCACTTAGTGCCTTAGGAAAAATGGGTAGTGCTTATGGCATGCATTCCATGGGTGAAGATTTAAGAGCTACCAGCGTTTCTCCCTATACAGGGCAATCATTTAATTTGGAAGTATCGGCATTAATAGATCCTTTAGTTTTCCCTGTTGGTGGGGAATTTGGTTTCAACGCCAGTTTTTCTAAACAAAAAAACAAAGAATCAAGAGATGTAGAAGCCTTTGGTTATATGTATTCCAGTGGATCATTACAAGTGGGTAAAGAAGCAACAATGATGGATTATTATGTAGAGAAAGAATCCATGTATAATAAAAGAGACCGGTACATGTCAATACCTTATAGTAATGCGGATATGTATGCGGTTACAGGAGAAGGTGTTGGTGGAGGTTTTCGTTTATACAATAAAACAGTTGGAGAATTTTTTCCAAATGAGGTAAAAAGTGAAACCCCTATTGTTCAATTGGGGGTATCTGCGGATATTGGATTAGATGTTGGAATTGGCGCAAATTTAGGTGTTGGTTATCAAACGCTTGAAGTGAAAAGGGATTGGGAGCAATATGGTAGTGCCACCAATGGTAATACCGATAATTTTAATTTTATGGGTGGAGCTAAAAACGAAGGAACTTTTTTCAGGTTCAGTAATGATATGGGAGGTTCATTAACCTATACGAAATCTGCCAAAGCAGTTTCTGCGGATCTATATCCTGTAAACGATGTTCCGGGATTAAAATCAGTAAGGCCCCATGTACCGGATGATATACATTACGCGATAGCAGATGTGATGACTGAAAATGGCGAAAGCCGGAGCGGGCGTTCTTCCTATATTGGTTATCATACAAATACGGAAATGGCAGCAACCTCCGGTTCCGGTAAAACATATTATGCATACGAAAAAAGTACATCTGCTAATGATTTCATTACGCGCGCATCAGTTCCTCATGGTATTGGGGAATTAGCTGTATTCAACGAAGAAGGTAACCGGTATTTATATGGTTTACCTGTTTATTCAAGAAAAGAAAAAAGCATGCAGTATGATCTCAGGGGAGTTCCGGGTACTGGCATTCAGAATAATTTTGTTGCTTATAAAAACATCAGCAATCCCCTTTCACAGGTGGGTGAGATTAATCAAGCTCCATATGCAACGTCCTACCTCCTTACAGAAATAACCACTCCCGATTATGTTGATAGAAGTCTGAATGGGCCAAGTGACGATGATTTTGGCGGGTATACCAAGTTTTCATATTCAAGAGCGTACGGTTCCAATAATAAAGTAACGGGTTCCGGCTGGTATAAATGGCGGATACCATACACGGGCTTATCATATAATGCTAATGACCTAACCGATAACCTGGATGATATGGGTTCTATTAGTTCCGGTGAAAAAGAAGTTTATTATGCAAAAACGATTGAAACAAAAACGCATGTCGCAGTTTTTGTAACCAACACAACAACTGATTTTATGTTGGGTGGCAAAACAATTAATGGTTCACATGCAACACGCCAGGATGGTGTAGAAGCGGCTGATGATTTGACAGCAGCTATGAGTTCCACAGCCAAAGGCGTAACTTCATCTAATCCCAGCTTACAAAAACAGCAAATGCTGGAACGAATTGAACTATATGCTAAACCAATAGATGGAAGTGTAGATTATAAATTAGTAAAAACTACACGTTTTGAATATGATTATTCCACTTGTGGAAATGTGCCGAATAACCTGGGTATGGATGTTGATAAAAATGGTGACGATGCATCCACTACCGGCTTACCGGATATTAATGCGAATAAGGGAAAACTGACATTAAAAAAAGTATGGTTTGAATATGAAGGCATTACCAATGCAAAAATAAGTCCTTATAAATTCGATTATCAATACCCTGTTATTGCAGGTAACAATGGACTTCCCTCCGCTTATAGCTCTATAGTTAATTATGGGGACAACCTGTCAGAAGCGGAAGAAAATCCTGCTTATAGTCCATTTAATCTTGACAGATGGGGGAATCCTCAGCCTGAAGGTGAAACACGGCACGATGAATTAAAATCATTTTTGGACCAAACAGTTGATTTAGCTGCATTTGATCCCGCAGCATGGCAGATGAAAAAAATAACCCTGCCTTCGGGTGGAGAAATTCTGGTGCAGTACGAACAGAATGACTATATGTATGTGCAGGATAAAAATGCCCTGGCGATGGTGAGTTTGAAGCCTGCCAGTTCGTTTATTAATCCATTTAATCAAAGTGTTTTAAATAAATTTTATTTGAATGTGGAAGATGATCTTGGGGTTTCTGGCCCGACAGACCTGCAAAATCTTGCTACTAAAATAAGGCACGAGTTCCAGGATAAAAAAATTTATTTTAAATTTTTATATGCACTCTTAGGTGGGAATCCTCAGTTGGGCTCCTGTAATTCCGACTATGTAAAAGGATACGTGGATGTGAAAACCGTTGGGGTAGATGCAGATGGTTTATTTATTAAATTGGGGGATGGTAATGCTTTTGATAGGGACACGTATGAATTACCACGCAATGTCTGTATCGACTATGTAAAAACCGAAAAAGGAGGAAAATTAAAACCATTTGGAAATTGTAATGCATCAGATGGCGGAATACCTGAAGGAAATGATCCATTGGCAATTGCCCAACAATTGATTTTTAGATTTGCAACGTTACGCCCAATGGCCAATGCAGCAACCTGCCTGGATTTGAAAGAAACGCTTTCCTATTTAAGGATCCCTTTATTGCATGCAAAAAAAGGAGGAGGCATTCGCGTAAAACGGATATTAATGTATGATAAAGGTATTGAAAGCGGGGACGAAAATTTATACGGTAGTGAATACATCTACAAAACCATTGATGGTGAAAGTAGTGGAGTTGCAACCAATGAACCATCAGCAGGAAAAGAAGAAAGCGCATTGGTTACCTTTTTACCAAAAAGGGGCGACCAGAGTATTCCAAACAGATTAGTAGCAGGTAAAGACAAAGAACAATTTGAAGGCCCTATCGGTGAGTACCTTTTACCATCACCATCAGTGGGCTATTCGAGGGTGGCAGTTAAAAACATACACAGTGGTAAAACCAATACCGGTTTTTCGGTCAATGAATATTTTACAGCAAAAGATTATCCTTTTAATAAATATTACAATACTACCGAAGTAAGTGGCTATGGGGTTGAAAATACAGGAATTGAACAACGGAAAGACTGGTTGTTGATCCCTGCAAGTTTTGTTAATATATCTATCAATAATTTATGGCTCACACAAGGATATCGTTTTGTTGTTAACGAAATGCACGGACAGCCAAAATCCATATCTACTTATGCAGGAGATTATAATGCGTTAGGTGAACCGGATAAATTATTACTCAGCAGCCAACAGGTATTTAACTATTATGAACCGGGTGAAAAAATTCCGGTTATGACAGATGTTAACACTATAACGCTTAGTAATCCCGGTAAAGAAACGGAAGTAGTGATGGAGCGGAAAGCTGTTGAAGATATTTCTTCTAATGGAAATATTGAAGTGGATTTTACGGTGGGATTACTTTTCCCCGTGTTTCCTGTATATCTTAGTTCTATGCCATCTGTAAGTTACTCCGAAAGTAAATTACGAACCCATGTTACTACAAAAATAATTCGTTATCCTGTTGTACAAAAAAGTATAACAACATACCAGGATGGCATTTATCACTTAACCGAAAATATCGCCTTTAGCCCCTACACGGGAAAACCGCTGTTAACAAAAACAACAGATGGTTATGATGCACTTGACTTACAACAATCTACTGATCATAATGGAACCTATTTGTCCTATTCTATCCCGGCTGCAAAGGAATATAAAGAGATGGGGCAAAAAGCAGCTAATGAAAGGATGGTACTTGACTTCGGTGAAGTCCCATGGACATCTGTATCTTGCACTACTTCCACAGCGTCTGGTATTTATACCATGAAATTTGCTGCTTCTCCAGGTACAGTTTGCAATGCAATGAATGCATTGAATCGTGGAGATTTGATTCTCATTGATGGTTCTCCTGGCAGTAACAATGGTAAATTTTTCCATGTTGACGAAAAAAATGGCAGTGAAATTAAAATTTTGCCCGCTAAATTATACAATGGGACATCCACCATCTATTTAGTAAATGGAGTAAGCACTATTGAAGTAATAAAAAGCGGAAGAACCAATCAGCTAAATACTCTCGCAGGTTCATTCACTACATACGGAATAAACCAAAATACAACTGTCGATACCTTAAATGCAAGCGAACTGGCGCCAAGGCAGACCTTCGTTGACAATTTAAATAGTGCTTTGGGGTCGATAGTTGGTGGTGGCTCTGATACTATATCTTTTACTTTAGGAATGATGAACGCAATGGGTACTTGTTCTACAATTTCTCGCTGTATCAATTTAAGGGTTTCTGCTGGAGTTTTATCTTCTTCATTGGGAATCGATCCGGCTTGTAAGACACGTCCGTTAAGCGATTGTAGTTCGGTGATGGGTAACCCAAGCGGATATTTTGATTTGGATAGAAAAACAGGACAGATTTCTTATTTCACCAATGATAATCCTTGCAACCCGATCTCAATCCCCTGTTTTAATTTCTGTCCGAATGTTGGATTATCATTAAACAATGTAGTTGCAGCAACAGCTTCTACCTTTGATTATACCTGGCCATTTGATACGGCCAACTATAAATTTTCAACCCAACCATTCGGGCCTTTTAATGACTATGAAACAGGCGTAAAAGGGAAATGGCGAATGGCATCCGCTTTTGCTTATAATAGTGCTGTTGCAAGTGGCAGTAAACAAGGCACAACCGAACGTAACTATAAAGATGCAGGTGTGTTCCCGATGACATTGTTTAACTGGAAAGATGCATCCTATAACGATAGCGCCAAATGGGTGAGAACATCCACAGTATGCAGGTATTCACCTAATGGTGAGGCATTGGAAGAACGTGATGCCATTGGAATTAGAAGCTCAGCTAAATATGGATACAAGGGAATGTTGCCGTACCTGATCGCCCAAAATTCGGAATACAGGGCATCTCAATTTGAAAGTTTTGAAAATGTGTATACCGCAGGTTTAAATAAATTGGAAGAAGGACTTACCATCATATCCTCACAAATAGATAATACCAAGGCACATTCCGGTAGTTCATCGTTTAAAATATTGAATACTTCGAGTTCTACGGCAGGAACACCAAGTACAGCTAATCTGGTTTTAAAACCATTCAAATTAACAAGTCAGCTAATAGCTAATGGTTTGGAATTAAAAGTATGGGTGAAAGATCCTGGCTACACGAATTTACCTGTTAGCGCAATAATGAAAGATTCAGCAAGTGGAGCAGCTTTGCCGGTAAATTTCAGTAAAGTGGCTCAAACTGGCGAATGGACATTATATTCAGCATACGTAATTTCTTTCCCGGGCAGTGGGAGTGCAAGAACGTTAACCCCCACCATTTTTTCAGGTTATCCTGTGAGTGCCACAGCATCACCAATCTGGATTGATGATGTGAGAATTCAGCCGTTCAACGCCCAGGTAATGACTTATGTGTATGATTCAAAAACGTTGAAGCTGTTAGCAAGTTTTGATGATCAGCATTTTGGAATGTATTATCAATATAATGCTGAAGGGAAACTGGTGCGTAAGAAAATTGAAACTGAAAAAGGATTAAAAACAATTCAAGAAACACAATATCATACGCCTGTGGTAGTGAGATAACTGGTCAATGAGAGTTAAAAGGCTTCAGTTCGAGCGTAGTCGGGAACATAATGCTAATGTCAGATACTATGTTTATAAAAACAAAAAGTCGAAAAAATTAAATATTCAATATTAATGAACTTACTTAAAAAAAAAATAATTCATTTGTTTTTATTGATTTCCATCCCTTTTATTTGGCTGGGATGGACAAATCATATTCCGGAACCAGGCAATGGTTGTATTGAAGAAGTTTACCGGATTTATAAGAGCATGAAATTAGAAGATGTAAAAGAAGGAAATGTATATATTAATTATACGCAGATCACACATTTAAAACAAGTGAAAGTATCGGATCCGGGAGTATCTAAAACCAATGTTGAGTGTATTGTTGGAAAAAACCAGATGCATTATAAAAGCGATGAAATTTCGGTATATATGGATTCGGTCGACAATTTTACTGTGGTGCCCATACGTAAAACAATTTTTTGGTCCAATTCATTATTGGAAAAAAGGAAAAAGGAGCGTGTGAATGGATTTAATATCCTGCAGGATAGTTTGTTTTCGGTTTGTAAATTAATCAATTGCCGACAAGAGTATAATGTGGAGGAAGGGTATAATAAAATAGTTGAAATGGCACCTGTTGAAAGAGCAACTAAACTATTTCAATATCGCAAAGTAGTGTTTTATGTAAACACCGAAACTCAAACAATTAAAAAGATTTACCTCGAATTTCTTCCAAAATTTGAATATACCGGTATCGAATTAATATACAATAAAATTGAAAAAAATTATTTAAAAGAAAAATTGAATTCGCCAGTAAAAAAAATATTTGTTTCCGCAAATAATCAACTAAAAGGAGATTATAAAGATTATAAGTTAGTTGATAATAGGGTAGGTTCTCGGCTGCGCTAAATTGGCAGTTTTTAAAAATTGAATCACAAAAACACCGTTAAAAAAATGTACCCTTTTATAAATTTTCTTAAACTATTTAAAGTCCAATTTTTGCAAACACTTATACTAGTGCTTTTGACTAGTATTGCTTCTGCCCAGATAGGTCCACTACCAAGCTATAGTAAAGTATCGAGTGTAAATTATCCTTATTCTGAAATATCGACAGTAACGCCCAAAACTTTATATGTAAGAAGCTTTCCATTTTTATCAATTTGTCCAAGTGGTATAGTGGGAGTACAGCAAATAAAAAAAGCCACAGTAAATGGAATTCTTAATTTAGGAAGTGATTATCGTTTTGGAAAAAGTGATTTTAGTTATGTTATTGATATAACCATTAATGGATATACTACTTGGACGGGCTCTTCCCTGCCTGCTGTTTTTACACAAACCAAGCAGTTAACGATCAATTGCAGTTCCAGCTCAGCATCTTGTAATCCCGAACACCAGTTTAGTATTGATTTTACAAGTCAACATGGCCAGATCAATCGTTTTGTTGTTTCTGCAGCTGTTGTTTCAACTTCCGGATTAACTACCACTCAAAGTTACCTGGACTTGCGTGTTTTTTATAAAGAAGATTTTTTGTACAGTTATACCGGCATTACAGCTCCAACGCTTAGCTTAACTGCCATACCATCTCCTGCAAATGCCAACCCATTGCTTTTTGACTGGACTCCTCAATGTTATAATGCACCCAATTATGAATTCCAGTTGTTACGTTTGTACAATATAAATTCTACTTTTATAACAGACGAAACAACGATTGATGCCTATGTTGACTGGAACAAAGCGCTTAGCATAGAAACCGGCAGTAGTTTAAGCGAGTTGAAATTAACTATTCCGGAAGGGACTGGTTATTACGTATGGCGGGTTAGGCCTATTGGCAACGCATACGAGGGAGGAATAGCGAACGACAGAAACTGGGGGCCCTGGAACGAAGATCCTATTTTTATTCAAGGAGATATTGTTCCTTTAACAAACGCAATCAGCTACGACAATTTATTTTTTTACAACCAGTTTGACGATGATAAAAACTGGATCTACAGCCGCA
>JAZJZM010000020.1:0-30836 GCA_040389865.1 Bacteroidota bacterium
GCGTCATTGCGAGGAACGAAGCAATCTCAAACAAAGCATGATATGAGATTGCTTCGTTCCTCGCAATGACGCTCTCGATTTAATATTCGTTAAAAATAATTTCATTATTTTATTTTTTGAACCTCTGCGTGCAGAGTGGTTCAGTTTGTAAAGTTTTTGTAAAAAACAAAAAGAATTTTTCACTGATTAACAAATGTCCATTTTAACATTGCTTTATATTTCAAAATCATTTCCTTATCAATTTTTTTTTCTTCCTCAATGGATAACAGGCATTTCAATCCAGTATAGTTCAGTATATATTCCTCAGAGGTCTTAGTCGATTTCCCGTTAAAAATAATACCTGCAATAGGAATGTTCCTGCTCTTAAGCGCTTCAACAGTTAAAAGAGTGTGATTAATGCTCCCCAGGTAATTACTGGAAACAAGAATAACTTCAGCCTTCAACTTTTGTATCAGATCAATTACCAGATATTTATCGTTTAGTGGAACCATTGATCCGCCTGCACCCTCTATGATCAGCGAGTTAGAAGTTATAGGAAGAGTAAATGTATCAATATTGATTTTAATCCCATCTGCTTCCGCGGCAGCATGTGGCGACATTTGTTTTGTTAACCGGTAGGTTTCCGGATGGAATTTGGATCTAGTATTGCTGATCAAGGATCGTACCTTCATCGTATCGGTATTGTCCAAATCGCCAGCCTGAACGGGTTTCCAGTAATCGGCATTTAATGCTTCAACTAAAATGGCGCTGGCAATGGTTTTACCAACATCTGTTCCTATACCGGTTATAAAAAATCGTTTCATTGAAACAGATAGTTTAAAGTTTAAAAGGTTTAAAATTAAAAGTTATTGAACACAGTTTTTTAAGTTTCAAACAAATATCAGGTCTGAGTAAAAATGCAAAACTTTATAACTTTATAACTTTGAACTTTATAACTTACTAAGCTAACAATGCTCTTGAAATAACAATACGCTGAACCTCCGATGTACCTTCGTAAATTTGGGTGATTTTTGCATCACGCATCAAACGTTCCACATGGTATTCTTTTACAAAACCGTATCCACCGTGTATTTGAACTGCTTCAACGGTTGTACGCATCGCTACTTCCGAAGCAAAAACTTTTGCCATTGCGCTTGCTGAAACATAATCCAGATGTTTGTCTTTTAACCACGCGGATTTAAGACAAAGTAAACGAGCCGCTTCAATTTCGGTAGCCATATCAGCCAGTTTAAATTGAATTATTTGATGTTGATTAATTTCTTTTCCAAATGCTTTACGCACTTTTGAATACGCTAATGCCAATTCATAGGCTCCCGAAGCGATACCAAGTGCCTGGGATGCGATACCAATTCGTCCTCCTGTTAAGGTTTGCATTGCGAATTTGAATCCGAATCCATCTTCACCAATACGGTTTTCTTTTGGAACTTTAACATCGGTAAACATCAATGAATGTGTATCCGAACCACGTATACCTAATTTATTTTCTTTAGGACCAACCACAAAGCCGGGCATCCCTTTTTCCACTATCAATGCATTGATTCCTCTGTGACCTTTTGCTGCATCAGTTTGTGCGATCACTAAATATACAGATGCTGTGCCACCATTGGTGATCCAGTTTTTAGTTCCGTTTAATAAATAATGATCTCCTTTATCAATAGCGGTAGTTCTTTGAGAAGTAGCATCAGAACCAGCTTCGGGCTCTGATAAACAAAATGCACCAATGATCTGACCTGTTGCTAAACGGGGAAGGTATTTTTGTTTTTGCTCTTCAGTACCAAATGTTTCTAATCCCCAGCATACAAGGGAATTGTTTACCGACATTACTACAGAGCACGAAGCATCCACTTTAGAGATCTCTTCCATGGCCAAAACGTAGGAAATACAATCCATTCCGCCTCCGCCATATTTTGTGGAAACCATCATTCCCAAGAAGCCCAGTTCGCCCATTTGTTTGATCTCTTCGGTAGGGAATGTCTGATGTTCGTCACGTTCAATTACTCCCGGCTTCAATACATCGTTTGCGAAATCACGCGCTGCCTTCTGGATCATTAAATGCTCTTCTGTTAAATTAAATGTCATAAGTATTAAATTTTATGTTGAATTTTCCTTTATTTTTGATTTGATCCGCCTTGTTCAGACGGGATTACAAATGTAATTTTTAAATTTTAAATACGCTAATTGTTTATGACAAATACAAGTGCTCATTATAGCGTAATTGGTTTGATGTCAGGAACCTCGCTTGATGGTGTAGATATTGCTTTTTGTAGATTTTCTAATGATAAAAATCGATGGACCTATGAAATAGTTCATGGCGAAACCATCGGCTATCCAAATTCCTGGAAACAAATTCTGTTGGATCTCGAAAAAGCAGATGCCTTAACCTTTCAGCAAACACATGTTGATTATGGCCTTTATTTGGGAGTATTAGTAGCTGATTTTATTAAAAAATATGATTTAAAACCGGATTTCGTCTCTTCCCATGGACATACTATTTTTCATCAGCCCGAAAAAAAATTAACCGTTCAGATCGGTGCAGGTAGCGCTATTGCTGCTGAATGTAATTTGCCGGTAGTGTGTGATTTTCGTTCGCTGGATGTGGCATTAGGAGGGCAGGGTGCGCCATTGGTGCCTGTTGGTGATAAATTACTGTTTTCCGAATTTGATTTTTGTTTAAACCTGGGTGGTTTTGCAAATGTTTCCTATCAATTTAATGATCAACGGATTGCTTTTGACATTTCTCCTGTAAATATTGTAATGAATGCCATTTGCGCTAAACTCGGAAAAGAATATGATAATGAGGGAGAGCTTGCCAGAACCGGGACGATGCACGAATCCTTATTACACGAACTAAATGAACTTTCATTTTATAATCTACCCTTGGATAGCCCAAAATCATTGGGTAAAGAATGGGTGATAAAAAATATTGATCCGCTTTTAGAAAAATTTAACCTTAGCGAAGCTGATGTTTTGCGCACTTTTTGTGAGCATGCCGCCATTCAAATTGCAAAAGCATTGAATAACAAACCAATCGGAAACTTGCTGGTTACCGGTGGAGGTGTTTATAACACCTTTTTAATGGAAAAAATAAAAAAACATGTTATCCATCAGTTAACGGTTCCGGGAAAAGATACCATAGAATTTAAAGAAGCATTAATTTTTGCTTTTTTGGGAGTGCTGCGAATGCGTAATGAAGTTAATTGCTTGAAAAGTGTTACCGGGGCGAGGCACGACAATGTTGGTGGGGCCGTTTATGTTGAATAGCGTTTTACCGGGTCTTCATATAAATAACAAAAAAAGGTAGCCCATTCAATTGAATGGGTTTCCTTTTTTTTATGAAAATATCCTTAGTTAAAACTTATCATCGTAGAATTCGTCATCTACGTCATCCTCGTCATCATCAAAATCGGTATCTAGTTTTATATCATCCTCCACAGTAAAATCTTCATCGTCTTCACTCAAACTGTTTTTCCAATTTTGTTTTTCTTTTTCTTTCAGAGGTTTAAGCGTTGCTGCTTTTTTTAAGTCTCCTGCATCTTTACCCTTCTCATTGGTTTTTTTTACAGGACTCTTTTTTGGATTTGGCTTTTTCATTTTAAATGAAATTTGTTTTGCAATTTTAGTGATTTGTTTTTTTTAATTATTTAGTTCCGTTTTACAAATTTCCGAAAAATTTTTTTCAAACAAAAGAATATTTTTAAATAAATTTATATAAATATCATTTTTACTTTTGTACGTGGAGAATATTCCCCACACAAAAATATAATGTAATATGCTAAAAGATTTTTTGAAACTCACATTTATCGGAAATACCTTAGAAAGTTACTGTTGGTTTGTTGGAATAATATTGGCCGGATTGATCTTTCAGCGTTTTTTTTCAAAATTGTTAACACTCTTTGTTTTTAAATTTTTACAAAAGTACTCAAAGGATGTTGGTTTTGAGAAATTATTAGTGTTGTTAAAAAAGCCAATGGGCATATTTATTATGCTCATTATTTTTTATTTAGGCTTCGACCGCTTGGAGTTTCCAGCGGAATGGAATTTAGTGGTTATTGAAAAATTTGGGTTGCGAATGATCTTGTATCGTTCGTTTCAAATTTCTATCGTAGTTGCCATTACCTGGATATTTCTTCGTCTAATTGATTTTTTAGGTTTGGTTTTAATGCACCGCGCTTCCCTAACGGAATCAAAAACGGATAACCAGTTTGTTCCTTTTATCAAAGAAACAATCAAAGTGATTGTTATCATTTTTTCAATCTTTTTTTCACTTGGCGCCATATTCGAATTAAACGTAGCATCGCTTATTGCCGGTTTAGGAATTGGAGGTTTGGCAATAGCATTAGCGGCAAAAGAATCATTAGAAAATTTAATTGGTTCTTTTACTATTTTTCTTGATAAGCCCTTTATAATTGGGGATTCCATAAAAATTGGTGCTGTAGAAGGGCATGTTGAAAATATTGGTTTTAGAAGCACCCGTATCCGAACATTGGAAAAAAGTTTTGTGACCATTCCCAATAAAAAATTGGTGGATAATGAGCTGGATAATCTGTCGCATCGCAGTCAGAGACGTGCTCATTTTAATATTGGTTTATCTTATGAAACAAAATCCGATCAGCTTAAAAATATTGTTGCCGACATTCAAAGATTTATTGAGAACCATCCACTTATTTCTGCCGGTGAAACGCATGTGCGCTTGCATAATTTCGATTCAAATGCAATAAATATAATGGTGCTTTATTTTGTGGATAGGATAGAGTATAAGGTGTATCTGGATGTTCATGAAGAAATTAATTATAAAATCATTGAAATAGTAGAAAAATATGGTAGTTCTTTTGCGCATTTAACGAATCCTGCCATACCGGTGAATAAATAAAGAAATAGCCCTTCCTTGTTAGGAGGGGCTATTTTGATGCTATACGATATTGAAAAAAGTGTATTTTTAGAATTAGTTAAAACCTAAATGATACGCCAGCTTGCATCAAAGGACCACCTAAACCAACTTCCGCATTTACACCAACAACGTCAGTAAAAAAGTAGCGCATACCAACTCCCACTCTAATAGCTACCGGGAATAAAAAACCAGTCCATTTAACACCATTAGTACTATTGTCGTAAAAAGTTGTTTGCTTTATACCTGCTCCAAAAGTAAGGTAGGGGTCCATGTTTTCGTCAGTGGCAAAGTGGTAATTCATTTTGCCTAAAACCCTTAATTTGCTGATGCCAGCGGTGTATGTCCGGTAAAGGCTGTCTCTATAGCTTACTGTGGCATTTGCATAGGTAAATTCCACACCAAGCCCTATTGCATCAGTAACCATATATTCAACTTTTGCACCCAAATGATTTGTATTACGAACATTTCCAACAGTATTACTAAATAGCGCCCTAAGTGCAGATCCATTAAAATATGGAAAGCCATAAAAACCATCAATAATAATTGTGCCTTCTTCTACGGAATTGCCTGATGATGTTTGCGCCTTTTGTGCAAAAGAATTTGAGTTTAAAAGTAAAAGTGCTGTAACAATAGCAAAAACTGTTTTTAAGTTTTTCATTTATGGATTTATTAGTTTATGAGTTTTTCAAAATTTAAGATACTACACAAAAAAAGTGGCGAAACATGAAACTTATGTCTGCAAGATAAAAACATAATGCGGATAAAGAAAAGAATGTTGAAAAAATAGTTTGGGTAAAGTAGGAGGGGTTGATAAATCTTTTTCTGTCCGCGTAAGGTTCTCAACTCCACTCGAATTGGCATCGAGCGGAGTTTGAGAGGATGAAAGGTGTTTATTCTTTTAAATGGTCAGATTGTTTTAGGGCTTAAGTCTTTTAAAACCTGTTATAAATTACAAGCCTAAAACAATTTCGTTAGGATCTTTACCACCAAATAGCATTTTGATAGGGTTTTCCAGCATCTCTTTTACTTTTACAAGGAAGCCAACTGATTCCCGCCCATCAATAATACGATGATCATACGATAGTGCAACATACATCATCGGACGAATAACAACTTGTCCGTTAACAGCAATAGGGCGTTCAATTACATTGTGCATTCCAAGGATTGCACTTTGAGGAGGGTTAATGATCGGAGTACTCATCATAGAGCCGAATACACCACCATTTGTAATGGTGAAGGTGCCACCACTCATATCTTCCAATGTGATCTTATTGTCGCGTGCTTTTAGTGCAAGATTTTTAATGGCAGTTTCAATTTGCGCAAGGCTCATTTGTTCGGCATTACGTATAACGGGTACTACCAAACCTTTTGGGGCACTTACAGCTATACCTATGTCGGCATATTTGTGATAAACAATTTCTTCACCGTCAATCATTGCGTTTACAGCCGGGAAAAGATGCAATCCTTCAGTAACCGCTTTTGTGAAAAAACTCATGAAACCTAAATTTGCACCATGCACTTCTTTAAACTTGTCTTTATATTTTGCACGCAATGCGTAAATAGCACTCATATCCACTTCATTGAAAGTGGTGAGCATTGCTGTTTCGTTTTTTACTGCTACTAAACGTTGCGCTAATTTTTTACGAAGTGGTGACATTTTGCTGCGCTCTGCATCTCTGCTTCCGCCCCATGTTGCGGCAGATGATGAATCAAACCCAGATGCCATAGCATTAACTACATCGGCTTTTGTAATGCGGCCATCTTTACCGGTTGCATTAATTTTTTTTGAGTCGATTTTGTTTTCAGCTAATATTTTTTTTGCCGCGGGCGATGGTGTTCCGTTGGCATAAGAAGCTTCTGCTTTCACGGTTTCTTTCACGACTTCTTTTTTAGCTGCGGGAGCGGGCTCTACTTTAACTTTCGAGCTTTCAACTTTCGAAGTTTCAATTTTCGAATTTTGAACTTTTGCTGATGTATCAATCGAACAAATGACTTGTCCCACTTTTACGGTATCACCTTCGGCAGCCAGTAATTTAATAGCACCAGCATCTTCAGCATTGATAGTTAATGTGGCTTTATCAGAATCAATTTCTGCTACTTCCTCATCTTTTTCCACATAATCACCATCTTTTTTTAACCACCGTGCAATCACCACTTCAGTAATTGATTCACCGGGACTTGGTACTTTCATTTGTATAGTTGCCATTTTTTTTAGATTTTAGATAGGAGATTTTAGATAATAGATTTGAAATTTGAGAAGCAATTTATTTAGCGTCTAATATCTAATATCTTAAATCCCACATCTACTTTATTGCTAATTGTTTTTCAAACACTCTGTCTATTATACTTTGCTGCTGTTTTATATGCTGTTTACCATAACCTGTTGCGGGGCTGGCACTTTCATTACGGCCAATATATTTAAAATTTACTTCGCGGAAAGCGCGAAGCATATACGCCCATGCTCCCATGTTTTCAGGCTCTTCCTGCACCCATAAATATTCGGTAGCATTTTTATATTTCGAAACTATTTCTTGTAATTGTCTTGTTGGTAATGGATACAGCTGTTCTATACGAACTATTGCGAGATCTTCATTATTTTCTTTTTGTTTCGCTTCAATCAGATCATAATAAATTTTACCGGAGCAGAATGCAATTTTTTTAACTGATTTCACATTTGCGGTTGAATCATCGATCAATTCTTGAAATCCTCCGGTTGTAAAATCTTTTAAGGATGAAACACAGCTGGGATAACGCAATAATTTTTTCGGTGTAAAACAAATTAGTGGTTTTCGGAAATCACGTCTGATCTGTCTGCGCAGAATATGAAATTGATTGGCGGGAGTTGAGCAGTTCACCACCTGCATGTTATTTTCAGCACATTGTTGTAAAAAGCGTTCCATACGGGCACTTGAATGTTCGGGCCCCATTCCTTCATAACCATGTGGTAATAGCATTACCAGGCCATTCATCCTTCTCCATTTGTATTCTGCGGAAGTAATAAATTGGTCAATAATGATTTGTGCTCCATTGAAAAAATCTCCAAACTGTGCTTCCCAAATTGTTAGATCATTGGGAACTGTAAGTGCATAACCAAATTCAAAACCTAATACGCCATATTCGGAAAGTAAAGAATTGTAAATATCTAATTTTCCTTTTGCACCGATATTATTCAATGGTAAGTATTGTTCTTCCGAATCTTCAAGTGTAATAACAGCATGTCGGTGAGAGAATGTACCTCTCTCCACATCCTGACCGCTGAAACGTACATTGCTTCCTTCATCCATCAAAGTGGCATACGCCATCAATTCACCCATTGCCCAATCGTAATTATCATTCGCGATCATGGCTGAACGATCCTCAAATAATTTTTGAGTTTTATTGAAGAATTTTTTATCCTTGGGTAACGTAACCGATTTTTTTGCAATATCTAAAAATGTTTTTTTCTCAACTGAAGTGTCAGGTGATTTATTAAAAGCATCTGTCTCAGCCATTTTTAAGCCGGTCCATTGACTTTTAAGGAAAGATGTTATTTGGGTTTTGCCGTTTTTCTTTGCCGTATCTAATTTTTCCTGGAGAAGTTCTTTGAAATTCCGCTCCATTTCTTTTGCAAAGTCCATGTCAATATCTCCTCGTGAAATCAATTGCTCAACATAAATTTCTCTTGGATTTGGATGTGCTGCAATTGCTTTGTATAATAATGGTTGTGTGAAACGAGGCTCATCACCTTCGTTGTGGCCATATTTACGGTAACATAAAACATCAATAAATACATCGCGGTGAAATTTCTGGCGAAATTCCATTGCCAATTGCACTGTGAAAACCAAGGCTTCCACATCATCCCCGTTTACGTGAAATACAGGTGATAGAACTACTTTAGCTAAATCGGTACAATAGGTACTGGAACGTCCATCTAAATAATTAGTAGTAAACCCAACTTGATTGTTGATAACAAGATGAATGGTTCCACCGGTTTTGTAACCCTCCAGCTGACTCATTTGTATTACTTCGTATCCAACTCCTTGTCCAGCCAAAGCTGCATCACCATGAATTAAGATAGGGCAAACCTTGTTATTATCCCCACCATGGAAATGGTCGATCTTAGCACGTGAAATCCCTTCAACAACTGGATTAACAGCTTCCAGGTGAGATGGGTTGGGTGATAAACTAACGTGAAATGGTTTGCCATTATTGCTGATCCTGTCGCAGGAATAGCCGGCATGGTATTTCACATCACCTTCAAATAAAGAGTCTTCGGAAAGATATCCTTCAAATTCAGAAAAAACATCTTCATATTTTTTGTCCAAAATATTGGTCAATATATTCAAACGCCCGCGATGCGCCATACCGATCACAAAATCTTCAATTCCCATATCGGAACCTTTTTCACAAATAGCATCTAAAGCAGGGATCGCTGCTTCAGCGCCTTCGAGTGAAAAACGTTTTTGGCCAACAAATTTTGTATGCAAAAAGTTTTCAAATCCCACCGCTTGATTTAGCTTATGCAAGATCATTAATTTTTCATGCATTAAAAAATTCGGTGTGTTTTTACTCCCTTCCATTTTTTCCTGCAACCACTCATTCACTTTTGGAATACGGATATACATATACTCAGCACCTATCGACTGGCAGTAGGTTTGGTGTAAATGGGAGATAATGTCTTTCAGTTTTGCAGGGCCCAGACCAATTTGTGCTCCAGCCTGAAATACAATTTCCAGATCCGTTTCGTTCAAACCAAAATTTTCGATATCCAATGTGGGAGCATATTTTCTTCTCTCACGCACAGGATTGGTTTGTGTAAATAAATGTCCACGGGAGCGGTAACCATTAATAAGATTGATAACATCAAACTCTTTTTTTACATTTTGAGGGATCTCTGTATCATCCCCATAACTTTTACGGGCAAACTCAAACCCTTCAAAAAATTTCTGCCAACCCGAATCTACCGAATTACTATCTTTCAAATACTGTTGAAACAAATCCTCTATCGAAGATGTATCTGCGTTACCTAAATAGGAAAATTTATCCATAATGCTTCTTCACTCTATTTTTGAGACTGCAAATTTAAGGTTTTTAGCAGTAAAAGGGAAACATTTTGGCTCAGTCTTGAAATATCCTTGATTAAAGGGTTTTATAATGGTTTCTGATCACTACTTTTTGTAGCTCCCTTTTAATGATCAAATCGCTGACAATAGCGGAAAAGGGTTCGGAAGAATTTTCATTTACAGCTTTTTTTATCTGTTCATCGCTTAAATCAATTCGGTACAAAATACTCATGAATTTTTGTTGATTTGAATGGATCAGTTGATTGATGTGGGGTTCTATTTGTTCAAATAACTCCTCATAAGCATTGAAGGCATTACCCGAAAACTTTATTTCCAAACCAAACATGTCAAAATCTTTAATGATCTGATTGGCTGTATCTTTAATTAAATCGAGCCGATTAAAATATTGAGAGAGATCTGTAAAGTTTACCATCAATTATTACTTCTTTTGCCTTACGTTCTCCAACCTCAATCGTTCCACAGGCCGGTTATTGATAATATGTTCATTGATGATCTCCTCCACATCATTCAATTCAACTCCAACATAGAAAACACCTTCGGGGTATATAACTATTGTTTGTCCGAAATCACAAATATCCAGGCATCCGGATTTTTGTGCACGCAGTTTAATTGGTAAATTCAATTCTTTCAATTTTTTTTTGAAAGCATCTACTATTTCTAATCCGTGGGCTTCGCCACAACTTTTGCGGGGAGCTTCGGGAGCCCTTTGGTTGGTGCAAATAAAAATGTGTTTGTCGTAGATCATGGTATGTTTTTTTACAAATCTACGAATAAGAAATAATATAATTATATGGTTATGCCGCATGGGTGTGAGGGCAAATGTCCCTAAATGGTTAATATCACCCCTTCGGGGTTTTGCCATTGTGAACTGTTGCATTGTGCTATAATCATTACATCCCTTCGGGATTACTAAGTATTGAATATAAAGCCCGAAGGCTGTTATTATTTTAAAATAAATATAGATTGGCTTTTTTAATCCCGAAGAGGTTATATAGGGAAATTTGTGTACACCCATACCGCACTTGTTTCAGCATCTCAGCACTAAGATTTTGGATCAAGGCAGTACCTGATACACAGAAACAAGTTCAGGATGACTTAGGAATGGGAATTCAATCATAGTAATTAACAATCCATTATTAACAAACAATTGATTAAAGGATTTGTTTTAAGCATTTTAGTTTTATTTTCGATAAAAAATAATTTATTTATATTTTATGGAAAATTCAAACTCAACAAAACCGGCCTCTTTAATTGCATTATTATCTGTGTTTTTCTTTTGGGGCTTTTTGGCTGCATCAAACGGGATCTTTATCCCATTTTGCAAAACACATTTTTCTTTGAGTCAGTTTCAGTCGCAATTAATTGATAGTGCTTTTTATGGAGCTTATTTTATCGGTTCATTAATGTTGTATATTTTTTCTTTGTATTTGAATAAAGATATTATTAATAAAATAGGGTATAAAAAAACAATTATCTATGGTTTATTTATTTCGATCATTGGTGCATTTATTATGATTCCAGCAGTTAATTCAGGCTCGTTTATGTTTATATTGGGTGCTTTTTTTATTATTGCCTTGGGTTTTTCTTTACAGCAAACTTCTGCCAATCCTTTGGTTTTGAATTTGGGTAATCCGGCTACAGGTTCGCATCGCTTGAATTTTGCCGGAAGTATAAATTCGTTGGGTACTACTATTGGGCCGATACTTGTAAGTTTAGCCCTGTTTGGGAAGATGATCGCCACGGATGCAGATAAAACAGCTGTTTCCATTGGCTCTATTAATATTTTATATGTGATTTTAGCGGTAGCTTTTGCAATAGCAATTCTTGTACTGGTATTTTCTAAATTTCAAAAACTTGAAATAGAAGAGGATACTTCGGAAGTGAAAATTTTAAAAGAACCATTGTTTTTAATAATAGGGATCTTGGTTTTTTTAATAACAATTTTTTTATTTTTTGCTTACACAAATAGATCCGGAGATGTTATAGAAAACAGTGTAGACTATAGTAAATTCGCCTTTTTAACAGGCATCGCCTTGTTTTTGCTTTTGTTGTTGTTTGTTCTTTATGTCCTTTACAAAAAAATAAAAAAACAAAATAGATTTGAATTAACTTCTTATCCTCAAGTTACATTGGGAATGATCGCAATTTTTATTTATGTTGGGGTGGAAGTGACCATTCAAAGCAATTTAGGAACTTTACTAAAAACACCTGAATTTGGAGGCCTCGATGACTCACAGATCGGGCCCTTTATTTCTTTGTACTGGGGAAGTTTAATGATTGGTCGCTGGACAGGAGCAATCGGATTTTTTAATCTCAAAAAAACTACTAATACTATTTTAACTCTTATTATTCCATTTGTTGCATTGAGCTTGGTTTTGTTTATGAACCATTTGAGTGGTGCCGATGTAAGCAGTTTCTTTTTATATGCAATTTGTGTTGCTATTTTAATTGGAGGATTTATTATTGGTAAACAAAAGCCTGCATTAACATTAATGATATTTGGAGTGTTAGGTTCCCTTTCAATGATAACAGGTTTGCTAAGTTCTGGAACACTTGGTGTTTATGCGTTTTTGAGTGGAGGGTTGTTTTGTTCGATCATGTGGCCTTGCATTTTTTCATTGGCTATTGCAGGTCTTGGAAAATACACCAGCCAGGCATCAGGTTTTTTAATTATGATGATTCTGGGTGGTGCTTTTATACCACCAATGCAAGGATTGTTAGCTGATTATACCGAAATTCATATTTCTTATATCATACCGGTTTTTTGTTTTATTTATTTAACATGGTATGCATGGAAAGTGAAAAAGGTATTAATAAACAAAGGCATTGATTATGACGCAACAACTGGTAGCGGGCATTGATATTGGCGGAACCAATACGGTATTTGGTTTAGTAGATTCAGCCGGAAATATACTGTTTAAAGAAACGGTTCCTACGGAACATTTTCTTTTGCCGGATGATCTGGTTGCTGCAATAGCTGAACATATTGAAAAATATTTCCTCGAGTTCTCTAAGAACTATGAATTAGCAGGTATTGGAATTGGCGCACCTAACGGAAATTATTTTAAAGGAACCATTGAGTTGGCCGCTAACTTAAAATGGAAAGGGATCATTCCTCTTGCTAAGTTGTTTTCAGATAGATTAAAATGTAAAGTGATTTTGACCAATGATGCGAATGCTGCAGCAATTGGTGAAATGATATTTGGTGGCGCCAAAGGGATGAAAGATTTTATTTTTATTACCCTTGGAACCGGTGTAGGCAGCGGGATTGTAGTAAACGGAGAAATGGTTTATGGTCATGATAGTTTTGCCGGTGAATTAGGACATATAATTATGTTCCCTGATGGAAGGCAATGCGGATGTGGCAGGAAAGGCTGCCTGGAAACCTATTGTTCGGCAACCGCTATCAAACGTACCTATTCAGATCTTTTACTTCATAGTGATGCAAAAATGGACATTTCCGGAAAAATTCCTGATGCAAAATGCATTTATGATAAAGCGGTTTCAGGAGATAAGGATGCTATTGAGGCATTTAATTATACCGGTGATATTCTTGGCTTGGCATTAGCAAATAGTGTTGTATATACCAGTCCCCAGGCTATTTTTTTATTTGGAGGTTTAGCGCTTTCAGGCGATTTTATTTTTAAACCAACCATTGAAAGTTTTGAAAAAAATCTTTTAAATATTTATAAGAACAAAATTAAGATCCTTCCTTCCCAATTGTCAGAAAATGATGCAGCCATACTTGGCTCGGCTTCATTAATATGGAAAGAGATATGTTAAAAATAGTTAACATTGTTAACTGTTAATGTTTTTAACTACTTTTGCAGTATGATTTCCGAAAAAGACAAACAACTTTGTGAGCATCCGCTCGGAAGAGCAATGGCTGTAATTACCAAAACCTATTGGGGTGCTTTAAGCAAGGAAATAGAACACATTGGTATTGACCGTCATTTTACTGTAATGGTGGCAATCGATAAAGCAAAAGAAAAATGTACCCAGCAATATTTATCTGATCTACTAAAAATTGATAAAGTGGAAATGGTAAGGGTGTTGGATTACCTGGTTACAAAAGGGATGATCACACGGGCAGTTAATCCATCGGACAGGAGAGAGCATATTATCCAGCATACACCCAAAGCAAAAAAAATAATGCCTGAAATTCATGATGGAATAACTCATATGAATAAAATAGCATTAAAAGGATTCAACAAAAATGATCGGGAACTATTTAAAGGGTTTATAGAAGCAATTATTCTAAACCTGAAAAATTTACCTGTTAATGAAGTAGATATAAAAATCAAAAAATAAGTAAGAATGAAGATTAAAAATATTTTAATAATTGTATGCGTTCTTGGTGCATTGCTGGCCATAAAGTTTTTTTTATTTCCATCTCACTCGTCCGGAAATGGCGGCCCTCAGCAAAGTAAAGGAGCAGCTAATATAGTTTCAGCTTTTGTAATTAAAGCTGAAAAATTAGAAAATAATATTTATGCATCCGGTACCATACTGGCCAATGAGGAAGCTGAATTAAAGCCGGAAATAGCAGGTAAAATTGTTCAGCTATTGTTAAAAGAAGGTACTTCTGTAACAAAAGGCCAGCTGCTGGTGAAGATCAATGATGCAGATTTTCAGGCACAATTAAAAAAACTTCACTTAGAAGGCGAACTTTCGGATAAGCAATTAAAACGTCAACAGGAATTGTTGAAAATTAATGGTATCAGCCAGGAGGACTTTGATGTAATTCAAAATAAAGTAAATACCATAAAAGCGGATATGGAATACCTTCAATCACAAATTGCAAAAACGGAGATACGCGCTCCATTCAATGGTTTGGTGGGATTGAAAAGTGTTAGTGAAGGGGCTTATGTTACCGTAGGGACTGTTATTGCAACAATTCAACAGATTAATCCAGTTAAAATAGATTTTTCTATTTCAGAGCGTTATTCGGATGTGGTAAAAAAAGGGGATAAGGTGGCTTTCACAATTGAAGGAAATAAAAAAAGTTTTATTGGGGAAGTGTTTGCCATCGAGCCTAAAATTGAAATGGCAACGCGTACATTGAGAGTAAGGGCCATTTGTCCCAACAATCAGGGAACAATTTATCCGGGCGCATTTGCGCGTGTACAATTATCATTGAATGCTATTAACGATGCAATTATGATCCCAACAGAGGCCATCATTCCGGATCTAAAAGGGAAAAAGGTTTATCGTATTATTAATGGTAAAGCTGAATATGTAAAAGTAGAAACGGGATTAAGAACAGAAGCTAATATCCAAATAACAGAAGGTTTAGCTTTTGGAGACACTGTTATAACAACAGGTATAATGCAATTAAAGCCGGGAGCAGCTGTTAAAATAACTGAAATAAAATAAATAAAGAATGAATATTTCATCTATAAGTATAAACAGGCCGGTCCTTGCAATAGTAATGTCAGTTATTATTGTTTTGTTCGGTGCTATCGGATATAACTATTTGGGCGTGCGTGAATACCCATCTATTGACCCACCAATTATTACGGTAAAAACAAATTATGCCGGAGCAAATGCAGATGTAATAGAATCACAAATTACGGAGCCGCTTGAAAAAGTATTGAACGGAATTGAAGGTGTGAGAAGTATCTCCTCTTCCAGTAACCAGGGCTCAAGTACGATAACGGTTGAATTTAATTTAGATGCAAACATAGAAGCGGCAGCAAATGATGTGCGTGATAAAGTATCGCAAGCAGTGCGGCAACTACCGCAGGATATTGATGGTTTACCAACTGTTACCAAATCCGATGCAAACTCAGATGCCATATTATCACTGACATTACAGAGCAATACAAAAAGTCATTTGGAATTAAGCGCCTTTGCTGAAAACGTTATTGCCGAACGTTTACAAACAATATCAGGTGTAAGTACAGTTCAGATATGGGGGCAAAAAAAATATGCAATGCGCCTGTGGATGAACCCGGATAAGCTTGCTGCTTATGGTTTAACACCATTGGATGTGAAGCAGGCATTAGATAAAGAAAATGTAGAATTGCCCTCCGGAAAAGTTGCAGGGAATACAACTGAGCTAACCGTTAAAACCATTGGTAAGCTTACCGATGAAGAAGGGTTTAATAATATGATCATTCGTTCGGATGGCGAAAAGGTGATTCGTTTTAAAGATATTGGTACTGCCGTGCTTGGTCCTGAAAATGAAGAAACGATCCTTCGTCAGTCGGGTGTTCCTATGATCGGTTTAGGGGTGGTTCCTCAGCCGGGTGCAAATTATATTGCGATAGCAGACGAGTTTTATAAGCGCATTGAACAAATTAAAAAAGACTTACCTAAAGATTTTCAATTGGGTGTAGCATTGGACAATACAAAATTTGTGAAACGCTCTATTCTTGAGGTAAAAGAGACATTGATCATCGCAATTGTACTTGTTATATTAATTATTTATTTATTCTTCCGCGATTGGTTAGTCGCCTTCCGCCCGCTTATTGATATTCCTGTTTCATTGATCGGTGCCTTTTTTATTATGTATATGATGGACTATTCTATTAATGTACTTACGTTATTAGCAATAGTTTTAGCAACAGGTCTGGTGGTAGATGATGGAATTGTGGTCACCGAAAATATTTACAAAAAAATAGAGGACGGGATGGATCCAGTTGAAGCAGCTCATAAAGGATCGAAAGAAATTTTCTTTGCTGTAATTTCAACCTCCATCACGTTGGCAGCGGTATTTATGCCGGTAATTTTTTTGGAAGGTTTTGTGGGGAGGTTGTTCCGGGAATTTGGTGTGGTGATTGCAGGTGCAGTTTTGATTTCAGCATTCGTATCCTTGACATTAACACCGATGCTCAATGCATATATGGTAAGAAAGGTTCATAAGAAAAGCCGATTTTATGAACGCACAGAACCTTATTTTGTAAAGATGGTAAATGGCTATGATAATGCACTTGCGCGATTTATGAAAAAGCGCTGGCTGGCTTTTGTAATAATTATTTCAAGTATAGGTCTCATTTTTGTAATTGGAAGTTCATTGCAATCTGAGCTTGCACCACTTGAAGACCGCAGTTGGTTTAGGGTTTCCATCACCGCTCCTGAAGGAGCATCGTATGAATATACCGATGCGTATGTTTTAAAATTCACTGATTTTATTAATGATTCGATTCCTGAAAAAAGAATTTGTTTAACCGTCACAGCTCCCGGGTTTACAGGCTCCGGTTCAGTAAACTCCGGTTTTGTGAGATTAGCATTGACTGAACCGAATGAACGAAAACGATCGCAGCAACAAATTGCGGATTACATAACCAAATCGACAAAAGCATTCCCGGAAGCAAAAACATTTGTGATCCAGGAACAAACCATTTCATCAGGAGGGGCACGTGGTGGATTGCCAGTTCAGTTTGTAATACAAGCGCCCAGTTTCGAAAAGCTAAAAGCAAAATTGCCTTTGTTTTTAGAAGAGGCAAATAAAAGTAAGATCTTTCAAAATGTAGACGTAAACCTGAAATTTAATAAACCCGAATTGAATATTACCATCGACCGCGAAAAAGCAGCCGGAATCGGGGTGTCGGTTAGTGATATTGCACAAACCTTACAATTGGCATTGAGCGGTCAGCGTTTCAGCTATTTTAACATGGAAGGAAAACAATACCAGGTGATCGGCCAATTTGAACGTGCGAAACGTAATGAACCGCTCGACTTAAAATCAATGTACACTAAAAATAATAAAGGTGAAATGATACAGTTGGATAATGTGGTAACGATTGAAGAACAAAGCAGCCCTCCACAATTATATCACTATAACCGTTATCAGTCGGCAACGGTTTCGGCAGGTTTAGCACCCGGAAAAACCATTGGTGATGGTATTAAAGAGATGGAAATTATTTCTGACAAAATTCTGGATGATTCATTTTCAACAGCATTAACGGGTCCTTCACGTGATTTTTCTGAAAGCGCTTCCAATGTGATGTTTGCGTTCGTGCTTGCATTATTAATTATTTATTTAGTACTGGCTGCGCAATTCGAAAGTTTTATTGATCCTTTCATTATTATGCTTACAGTGCCATTAGCGCTTTGTGGAGCATTGTTATCATTATGGTATTTTAATCAGACATTAAATATTTTCAGCCAGATTGGAATTATTATGTTGATTGGGCTGGTAACAAAAAATGGAATTTTAATTGTAGAATTTGCAAACCAATTAAAGGAGCAGGGTAGAACTGTAAGAGAGGCCATACAGGAAGCCTCTGCAGCACGTTTGCGCCCCATTTTAATGACTAGTATTGCAACCGCCTTAGGCGCTATGCCAATTGCTTTATCCTTGGGTGCTGGATCTATAAGCCGCATGGCAATGGGAATTGTAATTGTTGGTGGTATTTTATTTTCGCTTGTATTAACTTTATTTGTAATACCTGCTATTTACTCTTATTTCTCAAAAGAACGCAAGCATGAAGTTAAATAGATTGTATAAGCTACTGATTTTTTTATTGTCTGTGGTCGCAACCACAAACGCACAAGGCCAGAAAATGACCATTGAGAATGCTATTGAAATTGCTTTAAAAAATAATTATGATATTGTTATTTCAAAAAATCTGGCAAAGCAAACCGCTAATAATAATACATTAGGTAATGCCGGAATGTTGCCAAAAATAGATTTGAATGCTTCAGGAAGTTTGGCTAACAATGCAACTAAACAAGAATTTTCAAACGGACTGGTTGTGGATAAAAATGGAGTGCAATCTAAAAATATTACTACCGGTGCATATTTGACCTGGACTGTTTTTGATGGATTGAAAATGTTTGCAACGCATGAGAAATTGCAAGAGTTAGAGCGTATAGGGGAATTAAATGCTAAAATTCAAATTGAAAATACGATAGTGAAGGTGATAACTTCATATTATACTATTGCTATGCAAAAGCAATTGATAATTGGTTTAAAAGAAAATATGATTGTTTCGGAAGAGCGTTTGAAAATTGCTCAGAAAAAATTTGATATCGGAGCTATTTCAAAGGCAGATGTTTTACAGGCAAAAGTGGATCTGAATGCTTTGAGATCCGATTTGATGAGGCAGAACACGTTATTGTATGATGCAAAAGCCAACCTCAATCAATTATTGATTCGGCCTGTTGAACAGGATATGGATGTCAATGATAGCATACCACTGATGAACCAATATAAATATGAAGATCTGAAAAATGCGATTATGACGAACAATTCTGATTTGATGTTCGCTCAAAAAAACATTGAAATTTCTAAGTATATGATCAAAGAGGGGAAATCGATCGCTTACCCGAAATTAAATTTGAATGCAAATTATATTTTTAGCCGCTCTCAAAATCAGGCTGGTTTTTCCTTGTTAAATCAAAACCTGGGCTTGAATTTGGGTTTCACTGCCAGTTGGACTATTTTCAATGGTTTTAATACTAGTAACAACGTAAAAAATTTACAGTTGAATTTGGAAAATTCAACTTATGAATTTGAAAACCTAAAAACGATAACTCAATTAAATTTAATGAAAGCATTTAAAAAGAATCAGGACGATATTGCAATTTTAAAATTGGAGGAGGAAAATCAACTACTTGCAAAAGAAAATTTAGAAATAGCATTGGAACGATTTAGATTGGGTGCAAGTACTTCTATTGAATTGAAAGTTGCACAGGAAAGCTATGAAGGCTCCATTAAGCGATTATCCGACTCCCGTTTCAATGCTAAAATTTCTGAAACTCAATTATTGAAATTGAGTGGTGGGATTGTGAAATAAATTTATATTTTTCAATACTAAACTTTACATATTTAATTCATTAAGGTAGTCAGCCACAATTCTCGACAAGCTCGAAATTGCCTTGATAATGGTCATTTCGAGCTTGTCGAGAAAATTGTGTGTAAGCATTTTAACCATCAATTTGGTTGTAAATAGTATAATGTATTTTAACTTATATAAAGTCTACCAATTATTATTCATTTCAATTGAATTGAGAAATTGATCCTCTTTGATTTAAATTAGTATATGGTTTCACAATTTTCTTAACTTCGTTCTTCAAAGAAAATGGATAAATTTTTGAAGTTATACGAAACAATAATTAGCTGGCTAACAGGTAAATTGTCGCCACGGCAGATCCTTGTTTTTTCAAGTATATTAGTCGGGCTAACGGCCGGGATGGCTGCTGTAATTCTTAAAACTGCTGTACACTATATCCATCTTGCACTTACGTTTGATTATCATATCAAGTATCAATATTTTCTATACTTAATTTTTCCAACCATCGGGATTTTGCTAACCGTTTGGTTTGTGAAGAAATACCTTAAAGGGAAACTCGGAAGAGGAACGGCAAATATTCTTCATTCCATTGCAAAAAAATCCAGTTTTTTGCCCAAGGATCAAATGTATTCGCATATTGTAACAAGTGCACTCACGGTTGGTTTTGGGGGTTCAGCCGGTTTGGAATCACCTATTGTTGTTACAGGTTCTGCTATCGGTTCCAATTTTGGAAAAACGCATCATATTAATTATAAAGATCGCACATTGTTGCTTGCCTGTGGTGCTGCTGCGGGAATCTCTGGTGCTTTTAATTCACCTATTGCGGGTGTGCTTTTTGCATTAGAAGTATTGTTGGTAGATGTTTCCATCTCCGCTTTCATTCCTTTAATAATTGCGGCTGCCGCAGGAGGTCTACTCTCGAAAATTATTTTACAGGAAGACACATTGTTTTCATTCAAATTGATTCAACCCTTCGATTATCACAATGTACCCTATTACATTATTCTTGGTTTGCTTGCCGGTTTTGTTTCTGTTTATTACGCGCGGGTTTACTTGAAAATAGAATCGTTTCTGAAACCCAAAAAGAAAAAAATATACAGCAAAGCTATATTAGGTGGAGGTATCCTTGCTATTTTAATTTTATTTTTTCCTTCACTCTTTGGCGAAGGATACGAAAGTATTAAATCACTTTCTGATCTGAATCCTGAAAAGATTTTTGAACATAGCATCTTAGCTAAATTCGTTTCAAATAAATGGCTTGTTGTCCTTTTTATAGTACTTACCATGTTTTGTAAAACCATCGCTGCTGCAGTTACTATAGGCAGCGGAGGTAATGGTGGTAATTTTGCTCCTTCGCTTTTTGTTGGGGCCTATCTTGGTTTCGCTTTCGCCTATATTCTTAATTTGCTTGGTATTGTGGAAGCACCGGTAAGTAATTTTACCATTGTTGCCATGGCTGGAATATTGAGTGGAGTATTTCATGCTCCTCTAACTGCAATATTTTTAATTGCCGAGATCACCGGGGGATATGAGTTGATGATTCCTCTGATGATCGTTTCTGCCAGCAGTTTCATGATATCAAAATATTTTGAGCCTTATTCTATGGATGTAAAAAGACTTGCTAAAAAAGGACATATTTTCACTTCAGATAAAGATAAAAATATACTTACATCATTAAAAATAGGTAAGTTGATCGAAACTGATTTTCAAATTGTATCACCTGATTCAACTCTTGGTGAGCTTGTTGAAGTGGTTGCTCATTCAAAAAGAAATATTTTCCCGGTTGTTGCAAATGAAATTTTTGTTGGTGTGATCGTACTTGATAACATAAGAGAAATAATGTTTAAGCACGATATGTACGACAAAGTTTATGTAAAGGAAATAATGAGGAAACCCTTTGCAACGATACATCCTGAAGAAGATATGGCTTCCGTAATGAAAAAATTTGATGAAACAGGCGCATGGAATTTGCCCGTATTGAATGACGGTAAATACATTGGTTTTATTTCAAAGTCCAGCATTTTTGTGCAGTACAGAAGTCGGTTGGTCAAAACTACCAGTGAATAATTTTATTGTTTCAGTTCGTTAGTTTCAAAAACTATGCAATTTATTTCAAGACATTCAGTTTCTAAAAAACTATACTTGTTGGCGTCATTGCGAGGAACGAAGCAATCTCAAACAAAGCATGATGTGAGATTGCTTCGTTCCTCGTAATGACGTTCTCGATTTAATATTCGCTAAAAATAATTTCATTATTTTATTTTTTGAACCTCTGCACTTTTAGTGCAGAGTGGTTCAGTTTCTGAAATATTTATTCGAGTCATTTAAAATGAAGATTGGCTGATACCTGGCCTTCCATTAACAAGGGTTGTCTTCTATTTGTCTGATACTTCTATTTTTCTTTCATAGAGGCCGATAAGATTTCCTTCCGAAAGGATATGACCTTCCATCGCTTTTTCCAATTCATCTTTAGTTGTATTCTTGCTTAATGATAATTCGGTGTCAAGAGCATAAACATTGAAATGGTAATGATGTTTGCCTGAAGGTGGACATGGACCGGTATAACCATTTTGATTAGCCCCATTCATACCTTGGATACCTCCCTTAAAATTTTCTGGAATAGATTTGGTAGGGGTAATATTCCAGGCAATCCAATGTGTAAATCCGCCTTCCATAGGAGCATCGGGATCGTGCATAATAAGAGCCATTGTTTTGGTACCTTTTGGAAGATCTTGAATTTGAAGTGATGGCGATAAATTGGTTCCATCACAAGTGTATTTTGATGGGATTGATCCGTCTTTTGGAAAACTTGTGCTTGTAATAGTTAAAGAGGCTTGCACAAAGAATGCAACCATTAGTGTTAATAAAACTTTCATGTGAGGAGGATTTTAAATTTTATTCAAAAGTAATAGGAAGTAAAAAAATATACAATGACTAACCGCATTGTTGAATTGATTTTTGTAGATCGTTTACTTTTTTAATTGCGATTTGGGTTCTGAACTCCGCTGTAAATCAATTGGAAGCAGTTTTATTGCAATAAAGAATAGATGCGGAATTTTTAAAAGAGGAAATTCAAAAATTGTTTTCAATAAATAAAAATTTTGTTTCACAAAGGAGGATCAACTACACTCAGAATATCCGCAGCTTCTGCATATTAAACAACCTTCTTCATACACCAAACCATTCGGATCTCCACAATTTGGACATATTTTATCCTGAACAGGAGTTCCGCGTGGTATAAATTTTTTAAGAGCCCGTTCCACACCATGTTTCCATGTATTGATAGAATCATCATGTAAATTCAAATGTTTCACTAAGTCAACAACTTGCGGAATGGGCATTCCGACACGAAGTACTCCTGAAATTAATTTTGCATAGTTCCAGTATTCTTTATTAAAAGAGCGGGATAATCCTTCAACCATCCTATTAATACCATCCGTATCAATAAAATGAAAATCATATCGTCTTTCATTTTTATCATCTTTATTTTTAACGATCCATCCTCTTTCCACTCCCTCGGGAATCATAAATAGGTCTTCCGACTTACCGGTAAATATTTCATAAGGTTTGTCATTTATCAAGCCAATAAATGCGATCCATTTTTCATCAACATTTATAAAACGTAGTATTTTAGCTTCAATTTTATCCGGGCGTTTTAAAACTATCGTTTCAACGGTTTCATTCGTATTTTCTTTTTCAACCTTTTCTTCTTTTTTATCGGTTGAAATCAATACACCGCTTCGGGACCCTTCACGATATACAGTAATGCCTTTCAATCCTTGTTTCCAGGCCTCAAAATAAATTTCTCCCACTTTTTGTTTTGATACTTCCGATGGTAAATTAATTGTTGAGCTGATAGAATGTGTGGTATATTTTTGAACCAGAGCTTGTATGCTTAAACGTTTCAGCCAATCAATTTCGGCCGAAGTAGAGCCATTATAAGGGCTTTTGCTGATATCGTTTTCGCCTGTTGCTTCCTTCCATAAATTTAATTTAGGATGCACTACATTAAATTCCTGCCAGGAGTCGCCCGATTGATCAACAAAATCTATACGTGCATTTTCATCGGATGCATTTATTTTTTTTCTGCGTTTATAGGATAATTGAAAAAGTGGCTCAATACCTGATGATGTTTGTGCAAGTATACTTAATGAGCCTGTTGGAGCTACTGTGCTCAATGAAATGTTTCTTCTTCCGAATTTCATCATCCGGTCGTATGTATCAGGTAATTCTTTTTGAAGCATTTGAACAAATTCCGAAGTGTTTTCAATTTCAGGATCGAAATCCTCAAATTTACCACGTTCAATAGCCATATCAATGGAGCTGTTGAATTCCGCTTCACATTTCGTTTTCATTATTTTTTCAATTTCTATCAGTGCCTCATCCGAATCAAATTTTAAATTTAAGGCAGCCATAGTATCAGCCAGCGCAGTAAAACCAAGTCCTGTTCTTCTTCCTTTTTTACCTGACTTGTAAAATAATTTCCAAGTTTCTTCTTCAACAGTTTTTATAAAATCAGGTTCCGGATCAGATTTTATTTTTTCCAAAATACGCTCCACATGTTCTAATTCAAGGTCCACCAGATCATCCATTAAACGCTGTGATTCATAAACGATCTCAGAAAACTTTTTATAATTGAATTTTGATTTTGGAGTAAATGGAGCATCAACAAAATTAAAAAGATTAAGTGCGATCAGGCGGCAGCTATCACCGCCCTGCATTGCAATTTCAGAACAAGGATTGGTTGTAATATTTTTAAACTGTGGATAAACAGATGAAGTTGAATAATAGTGCTGCCTGTCCCAAAAGATCAATCCCGGCTCTGCAGTTGCGTGAGCGCATTTAATAATTAAGTTCCATAAATCAAGGGCTTTCACCTTTTTTGTAATTTTGGGATGTAGCGCTTCAATCGGAAAACGCAAAATATAATCACTACCAGTAGCTACCGCATCCATAAATTCATCGGATAATCGAATCGAAATATTTGCTCCGGTAACTTTTGATAAATTTTGTTTGATCGTGATAAATTGTTCAATGTCGGGATGGGCTATATCCATTGTGATCATTAATGCTCCACGCCTCCCGCTTTGTGATACTTCGCGGGTGGTGTTTGAAAAACGTTCCATAAATGATACAGCACCACTGGTTTTTTCGGCTGCATTTTCTACTCTTTGCCCGGCAGGTCGAAGTGTTGAAATATCGATACCAACACCACAACGTCTTTTGAATAGTTGCGCCATTTGCTGATCGGTATAAAATATTCCGCCATACGAATCAAAAATTTCAGGTAATACGATGCAGTTGGAGAGTGATGCAAAAATATAAGGATTCCCTAAGGATGACATTACACTGCCTTGAGGAATTATATAGTTGAAATTTTTAAAATAATCAGTTATTTTTTTTTCATTTAAAAGTTTACGTTCCTGTCCGTATGTTGATAGTTGTTTTGAATTTCCGTTGAGCTTTGATTTGTTACTGTAATTTTTTTCTATCCTTGCAAACTCCTTCGCCATACGGATATGCATATCATCCGGTGTAAGTTCTAAAAATTGACCTTGGTTATTTTTTAAAGCATATTTATTGATCCATGTAGAAGTGGCAAGTTCATCCTCATTAAAATAGATGATAGATTTTTTGAAAACCTCCTGGTAAGTATAAGTTTGAATTGCTGATTCAATTTTCTTTTTAAAATTTTGCATAAGAAGAATGAAATAGATTATTCTGAAGGTATTATTCCTATCAAATAAAAAAACATTCCCAATTCTATTCTCAATTCGAATAAAAATGGGGACATAAATTTTTCAAATAGTAAGAGCCTGTTTAAATTTTATATAAAAAATAACAATATTGCTTATAAAAGCCACCGCACCTTTCTCGACAGGATCGAAATGACCATGTGCGCTGTCATTTCGAGCGGGGTCGAGAAATCGTGGGAAGGTTAGAAGCTGCCTTGAATCAAATTTAAACAGGCTCTAAGCATCCCGAAAATTCTCAGAAAAAATTAAACAGGTATACTTATTTGTTGGCCGGCCTTTTGTAATTCTGCATCAAATTTTGCTGTTAAAAGATCATCCCAGTTCAGTAGTTTCTTCATATATAACAATAACGGGGTTTCCCACATTTTTACTGTTTCAATATCAAAGTAAAGTGCACCAATGCGTCTGATAAAGAAATCGGAAGGAGTAGTGCACATTTCATTTTCAATGCAATAATGCAATTGAGCTCGAAGTAATAATGGGAGAGGATCTTGTTCTTGTTTCTTTAGTTTTTCTATGATATTAAAAAGGCTGTCAATATTTGAACCATAGCGGTTTAAAAGCATCTCTGCTTCTGCTGTTGTTAAACCCAGTTCCCTGCCATGTATTAATTTGTTTTTTACAAAATCTGCAAACTTAACTGCCCCACCAACTTTGCCGCCTGATAGTTCAATGTTTTCGGTGGTACAATTGGGTATAGTTTCCCCACCGTTTAATTTTATTTTTTTTGCAATAAGATCAACGATACGTTGCGCCATTTTTCGGTAGCCGGTTAGTTTACCTCCTGCAATAGTTATGAGTCCTGATGTGGATTCAAAAATTTCATCTTTACGTGAAATCTCAGATGGGCCTTTACCGGGCTTTTGGATCAGCGGCCTTAAACCTGCCCAGGTCGACTCTATATCAGAAGCAGTAAGTTGTATACTTGGAAAAATATCATTAACACATTTTAAAAGATAAGTAACATCTTCTGCTGTAACAAGCGGATTTGCAACATCCCCCGAATAAAATGTATCTGTTGTGCCAATATAAGTTTTCCCTTCACGGGGAATTACAAATATCATTCGCTTATCGTAAGTATCAAAATAAGACGATTGTTTTAAAGGAAGTTTTTGCCCATTCACCACAATGTGAATGCCTTTAGTAATATGTAATTTATGCTGGTTCTGAGGTTTGTCCAGATCGTCTATCTCATCCACCCAGGGCCCTGTAGCATTTACAAAATAGTCAGCATGCAGGTCAACTGTTTTGTTGTTAAGCTGATCGGAAACTTTAACTCCGCTAATTTTACCATCTGTATAAAGGAACGAAACAGCTTTCATATAATTGATCGCTAGGGCTCCTTTATTAACAGCTTCTTTAATTACTTCGATGGTCAATCTTGCATCATCAGTGCGGTATTCATAAAAAAGAATACCTCCTAACAGGTTATCTTTGCGTAATAATGGTTCAGCGGCAATGGTTTCTTCTCTATTTAAAACACGATGTTTTTCTTCTTTTTTTACACCCGCAAGCCATTCGTAGATAGTCATGCCTAATCGTGCAGTGAATTTTGTTAATGAACCACCTTCCACAATTGGTAAAAGTAAATGTTCTGGTTTGGTTAGATGAGGAGCATTTTGATGAACAATAGCTCTTTCTTTTCCAACTTCGGCAACCAATTTAAATTCCATTTGTTTCAAATATCTTAATCCACCATGTATAAGCTTGGTTGATCGGCTGGATGTACCTGCTGCAAAATCCTGCATTTCAATTAATGCAACTTTCATGCCCCGGGCTGATGCGTCCAATGCAATTCCTGCCCCTGTAATTCCTCCTCCTATAACTATCAGATCGAAAGAAGAAGTACTCATTTCGCTAATTATTGAAGACCTGTTTTTTGCTGAAAATGAAGTCAATTTGCTTGTTTTTTATGTAAAAATTGAGAAATTTGATATACGAATATTTTTTTTATTTCGAAAAATGCGAGATGTTCATAGTTTAAAAATATAGTTTTAAGCCTAGAACTTACTTACCTAATCTTAGAGCCTGTTTAAATTTTATTCAAAATAGTTTTTTGCCTTCTCTCGGTTTGTAGACTCTGCTCGAAATGACCGTGTGCGCTGTCATTTCGAGCGATTCGAGAAAGGCGCGTTAGCTTTATTAGCAATATTGTTATTCTTGTATATAGAATTTAAACAGGCTCTTATTTCTCAAAACTATTTATTTTTTTCTAATTTTTCTATTTTCTTTTGCATTTCTTCAATAGTATTCTTCAATTGAAGAATTAATTTCTCTTGTGAATTATTCTGGGATTCGCTTTTTTCATTTAATTCTTTAATGGCTTCAACGAGCATAGGAGTGAGGCGCGAATAATCTACGGATTTGTATCCATTATCATCGGTTAAAATTATCTCAGGATAAATTTTTTCCAAGTCCTGTGCAATAAAACCAATTTGTTTTTCTTTGTTGAATTTATTTTTTGGAAACTCCTCGGTGCGCCAAAAATAATTGACACCTTGTATCTTTAGTATATTGGAAAGCGAGTTGCTTAAAGGAGTAATGTTTTGCTTATACCTAAAATCAGAGCATGCCCCAATCCCTCCGGTATAACAAATACTTCCAGCAACATGGAGTGCTTGGGAAGGTGTCGCTGTTCCGATACCAACAAAGCCGTTAGTTAGAATAACCATATGGGCATCAGCCGAACTTCCACTATGATTAATTCGTAATGTACCATCATTTTTATTAACTATTGTTGCATTATCAGCAGTTCTGTCTAAAACCAGATAGGAGTTTTCTGAAGTAGCCTCGGCTCTGATCATTGAACGTCCGGCAGCATTAGCATAAACATGTAGATTTGCATTCGGTGTAATTGTTCCAATACCTACATATCCACTATTACCGCCAGCGCTACTCATAAAAGAAAATCCATTCACCGGATCCACAAAAAATTGGGAATAACTGGCTAGGGAACCAGATGGCGAAGATTGAAGTCTTATTCTGCTATTTGCGGTGGTTGTACCTACTTGCTCTAAATATACACCAGAAGCATCCTCATCAGAATATACATAAGGTGCAGAAGATCCCGTCCCGCCCCATCTCATGGAGCCTGCCACATGCAATTTATATCCGGGGCTGGTGGTTCCAATACCTACATTGCCACCGTTTAAGCCAAAATGAGCTGATCCGTCATCCAGAACAATACGGGAGGAAAGGGTTCCAGCGGTTTTAAACTCAATATAGTCTGGCGTTCCTTCATTATAAAATATTCCCCAGTTTGGATACGTGTTTTTGGATACGGCCCAAATAGTATTATCAGGTGCACCACTTACCGCGCCAAAAAGACCATTGGCAACAATCTCGCCATTGACCTGGAGTGGGGCACCCGGAGTTGCGGTCCCAATACCGACATAGTCTGAAATTGTTGTTAATCGAACCGCTGTCCCATCATCTGTCCAGCCTCCAACACCACCACTAGTAAACGATTCCCATGTAGCAAGGCCTGCGCCATCTGAAGTCAGGACCTTGCCTAAGGCTGGAAGGCCCCCTGTGATTTTTACCTGGCCGGCTACTTCAAATTTTGCGCTGGGGCTTATATTCCCAATACCTACATTTCCACTACTTGAAATAAAGAGCCCCTCCGAAGTATTATTCCAGGCTGTTGAAGATACCGGGAATTGCCATTTGTTACTTCCCAAATATCCGGTTTGAACTACAGCTCCTGTACCAGAAACAGATGTTGGCGTAAAAGCTACATTTGTACTAAGGATCACTGTTACAGGCATAGTAGCACAAGGAGTAGTTTTGGCTCGTAATCTGGCATAAACAGGGCTGGCAGTTGTTGTCCGATCGGGATTCATAACGTCTATGGCAATTGCCTGAGCATTACCATAAAGGTCATTAAATCCTTCCAGGGGTAGTTCTATCCAGGAGCCGGAAACACCACTTGAATACGATGTTGACATGAATTTAAACTTTTCCATTTGAATCTCACCGCATGAATGGGCATAAACAGTAAATTCAGCATAAAATCCCGTTCCATTGTTTGCAAAAGATCCAATTTCAACGTAATCCCCTGCATTTTGAGTAAGGCTCCTTGAAATAGTTGTATGATAAACTTCGCCACGTTTAAAATCACCAGGTACATCCAGTTTTGCTCCCGGACTTGTTATTCCAATTCCGACCTTGCCGGCTGATGTAACGCTTAATACTTCTGTGGTTCCGGATCCGAGTGCAAGGCGGTTTCCTCCGGTAACTGGTTTTGAAATAAGCATCTTGTTAGAGCCGGAAAAATCTTGAAACGAGATACTGATATCATCTCCACTTGACCATGGCATGAGCCGCACTCCAATATTGCCTCCATAAACCGCTGAATTAGCTGAGAAAGAAAAAAGATCCAATGGAAAACTTGGTGTTGTAAAACTTGATCCGAGTGGCTGGACCATAAGGTTGCCCCTAAAACTTCCGCCACCATTTACGTCCAGTTTAATACCAGGGCTTATTGTCCCAATCCCGACATTACCGGCACTTGCTATTCTCAAACGTTCCAAATTATTAGAAGCAACCACAAGATCTTTTGCATCAGTGGTGCCAATAAAGTTATTATTGACAGCAACACCAATTGCAGATGTGGAGGCTGTTGTTCCAACGTTTCCAGTTAAACTCCAGGCATTTAAGGCGCCATCAGCGCCAGTGCTTCCAGTTGAGCCTGTGGAACCTATAGTTCCGGTTGCGCCTGTAGAGCCGGTAGATCCGGTAGATCCGGTTGCGCCTGTATTGCCTGTTGATCCGGTACTTCCTGTTGAGCCAGTCTTGCCGGTTGATCCTGTACTTCCTGTTGACCCTGTAGATCCAGTACTTCCTGTTGCACCAGTAGACCCAGTACTTCCTGTTGAACCTGTTGATCCAGTAGCACCTGTATTTCCAGTTGAACCTGTTGATCCGGTAGTACCCGTAGTACCAGTATTTCCAGTTGATCCGGTACTTCCAGTTGAACCTGTTGATCCGGTAGTACCCGTAGTACCAGTATTTCCTGTTGACCCGGTACTTCCTGTTGAACCTGTTGATCCGGTAGTACCCGTAGTACCAGTATTTCCTGTTGACCCGGTACTTCCTGTTGAACCTGTTGATCCCGTGGTACCAGTTGAACCAGTATTTCCAGTCGAACCTGTTGGCCCAGTAGCACCGGTACTTCCAGTTGAACCTGTTGGCCCAGTAGCACCGGTATTTCCAGTTGATCCAGTGCTTCCAGTTGAACCTGTTGATCCCGTATTACCAGTCGAACCTGTATTTCCTGTTGACCCAGTGTTTCCAGTTGAACCCGTTGATCCAGTAGTACCAGTAGCACCTGTATTTCCAGTTGATCCAGTGCTTCCAGTTGAACCTGTTGATCCCGTATTACCAG
>JAZJZM010000020.1:30936-53704 GCA_040389865.1 Bacteroidota bacterium
ATCCCGTATTACCAGTCGAACCTGTATTTCCTGTTGACCCAGTGTTTCCAGTTGACCCAGTTGATCCAGTAGTACCAGTATTTCCTGTCGACCCAGTACTCCCTGTTGAACCCGTTGATCCCGTAGTACCAGTCGAACCAGTATTTCCTGTTGACCCAGTGCTTCCTGTTGCACCCGTTGATCCCGTAGTGCCAGTCACACCAGTAATTCCTGTAGCTCCTGTCGATCCTGTAGCACCAGTAATTCCAGTTGATCCAGTCGAACCAGTATTTCCTGTTGGTCCAGTAGATCCAGTAATTCCTGTGGAGCCCGTAGAACCTGTATTTCCGGTTGAGCCGGTACTTCCTGTAGAACCTGTATCCCCCGTAGACCCAGTATTTCCTGTTGAACCAGTAGCACCTGTCGAACCCGTACTTCCTGTATCCCCCGTAGACCCAGTACTTCCTGTATCACCTGTCGAACCGGTACTTCCTGTATCACCTGTTAGGCCTGTAATTCCTGTATTACCTGTCGAGCCTGTGCTTCCACTATCACCAGTTGAACCGGTACTTCCTGTTTCACCAGTTGAGCCAGTACTCCCAGTATCACCTGTAGAACCAGTACTTCCTGTACCACCAGTTGAGCCGGTACTTCCCGTATCACCTGTAGAACCAGTACTTCCTGTGTCACCAGTTGAGCCGGTACTTCCTGTATCACCAATTGATCCAGTGCTTCCTGTATCACCAGTTGAGCCAGTACTTCCAGTATCACCAATTGATCCAGTGCTTCCTGTATCACCTGTTGATCCAGTACTTCCGGTATCACCTTTTAAACCAATACTTCCTGTAGATCCAGTATTTCCTTTAGAACCTGTTGCCCCCGTACTTCCAATGGATCCTGCATTGCCAGTGCTTCCTGTAACACCGGTGCTGCCAGTTGATCCATTTAAGCCTGTTCCGGCAGTGATAGCTTGCCAATAGTTTCCGTTAAAATAATAAAAATTGCTCGTAGGAATTAGATAAATTAACAACGCGGTATCTGGAGAGATAATAAAATTAGTATCAGCAATACGGGGAATTAGAAAACCCTTGTCGCTTGCAGTCAAGTCGAGAAGGGCACTGGGCTTAGGATTTAGAGTTCCAATTCCCATATTGTTTTGAGCGAAAGAAGAAATTCCTCCCCAACTACCTCCGAAAGGGAGGGAGAAAAACAAGACAAATCCTAATCCAATTATGCGAATAAAGTTTTTTACTTTCATGGTTTAGAATAGTTATACTTAATCGCTGCTAAAAGGTTATTTATAAATTTTATGAATTTAATAAAACGCTTACATAGTTTTTTCAATGTTGGAACGCTTGTCTTAAACTCTGTGTTCTTTATGATAGAACCTTTTTTATTTTTATTTTAAAGCGTACTAATATATCTTAAGCCTCAATACTAATATCTTTTATTTTCTTCGCAGGTTTAAACGCTATAGCTGCTTTTACGGCTGTTTTCCAGCCATCATATAATTCTCTAACTGTTTCGGGAGCAAGGCTTGGATTAAATGTTTTATCCACAAGCCATTGCGTGGCTATTTCTTCACGGTTTTTCCAAAAACCGGTAGATAATCCTGCAAGGTAAGCTGCGCCTAATGCTGTTGTTTCATTTACAACAGGCCTGTCAACAGGCACTTCCAGTATATCACTTTGAAATTGCATTAATAAATTGTTCCTTGCTGCCCCACCATCAACTCTTAAGCTTTTTAATTGAATGCCGGAGTCTTGTTCCATTGCCATCAATACATCTTTCACCTGGTAAGTTATTGCTTCTAAAGTCGCTCTTATAAGGTGTTCTTTCGTGATCCCACGGGTGAGTCCGAAAACAGCACCACGCACTTCGCTATCCCAGTAGGGGGTTCCTAAACCAACAAAGGCAGGAACAACATAAACCCCATCGGAGGAAACCACACTTTTTGCATGTGTTTCACTTTCCGAAGCTTCTTTAAAAAACTGAAGCCCATCCCGCAACCATTGTATCGCTGCTCCGGCAACAAAAATACTGCCTTCAAGAGCATATTCTATTTTACCATCTATTCCCCATGCAATTGTTGTAAGCAAGCCGTTATTCGATTGAACAGCTTTTTCACCTGTATTCATCAGCATAAAACAACCGGTACCATAAGTGTTTTTTGCCATCCCTTCGCTAAAGCAAGCCTGACCGAATAAGGCTGCCTGCTGATCCCCGGCTATACCCGATATTGGTATTTTAATAGTATTTAAATTAGCATGGCCATATACTTCCGATGATGAACAAACCTTTGGAAGCACTGATTTAGGTATATCTAACAGGGTAAGAAGTTCTGCATCCCATTGTAGATCGTAAATATTATACATAAGTGTACGGGAAGCATTACTATAATCAGTAACATGGGCTTTCCCTTCGCTTAGTTTCCAAACAAGCCAGGTATCAATGGTTCCGAACAGTAACTCTTCTTTAAGTGCTTTTTCTCTGGCACCTCTTACATTATCCAATATCCATTTTAGTTTTGTCCCCGAAAAGTAAGCATCAATAAGTAAACCTGTTTTGTTTCGGAAAATCTGATTTAAACCTTTGCTTTTTAGTTCCTCACAAATATCAGCTGTTTGCCTGGATTGCCATACTATCGCATTGTAAATTGGTTCACCTGTATTTTTATCCCATACTACGGTTGTTTCGCGTTGGTTGGTAATACCAATAGCAGCAATATCTTCGGCTTTGTATTTCGATAATGTTTCTGCAACAACATCTTCCACCGATTGCCATATTTCCAAAGCATCATGCTCTACCCAGCCTGGTTTCGGGAAGAATTGAGTAAATTCTTTTTGGGCAATATTCACAACTTCACCTCTTTTATTGAAAAGAATAGCTCTGGAGCTGGTAGTCCCTTGATCAATTGATAAAATGTATTTTTTTTCCATGAAATATTATTCTCTATGAATTACGATTTTACACTAATTTACAAATTTGTGCAGGTTAGAGCCTGTTTAAAATTTTATATAAAAAATAACAATATTGCTTATAAAAGCCACCGCACCTTCTCGATAGGCTCGAAATGACCTCGTGCGCTGTCATTTCGAGCGATTCGAAAAATCGTGGGAAGGTTGAAGCTGCTTTGAATCAAATTTAAAGGCTTCAATAATGATCAAACTTAAGCTAACAATTACCAAAGTTCAAAGCAACAATTGCCTACTGTTCTTCTGAAACTGATTTTTTTTCTTTAATTACTGCAAGAATAGCTATTACTAAAACAACAGGGACAACTACCCATAATAAAGGATAGATTTCTTGTTTAAACAAAGCCTTATAAATAACAGCACCTAAAACACCTCCCAAAATAGGACCTATAACAGGGATCCAAGCGTACCCCCAATCTGATTTGCCTTTCCCGGTTATAGGTAAAATAAAATGAGCAATGCGTGGACCAAGGTCACGGGCAGGGTTTATGGCATAACCGGTAGTCCCGCCAAGTGATAAACCAATAGCTACAATCAACCCACCGACAATAAAAGGTTTTAAACCTTCTGAAAAAGTGTTGGCACCAATAGTTAATAATCCGAATATTAAAATAAACGATCCAATGATCTCACTTAATAAATTCGCCCAGGTTTTACGGATAGCAGGCCCTGTAGCAAAAACGGCAAGTTGAGTAGCCTGATCTTTGGTTTCTTTCCAATGAGGTAAATAATGTATCCACACAATTACAGCACCGGAAAATGCCCCCAATAATTGCGCTAAAATATAAACCGGTACTTTTTCCCATGGGAATTCACCTACAGAAGCCAGTCCGATGGTAACAGCAGGATTGAGATGTGCACCACTTATACTGCCCACTGCAAAAACAGCGACCATCACTGCAAGCCCCCATCCGCTTGCAATAACAAGCCAACCTGCATTTTCTGATTTTGTTCCTTTTAGAATCACACCAGCAACCACTCCGGCACCAAAAATTAATAATAACATGGTTCCGATAAATTCACCTAAAAATTCTGACATATATTGTTAGTTGTTAGTTAAAAGTTTAAAGTTAAAAGTTTAAAGTTGTTGGTTTAACTTTCCAACTTTGATCTTTCTAACTTGTAACTTATTTTAATTGTTCAAATAGATCAGGATAATCACTGATAATTCCATCAACTCCCATCCGTTTTAATTCATTCATTTTTGCAATATCATTCACAGTCCATGGAATTAATTTTATCCCTAATTCTTTACATTCTTTAACAATTGCATTTGTGACGGTAGAATGATCAGGGGAGTATATGGTAGGAGTAAAGCCCAGTTCTTTTAATCGAACCTTAAAACTCTTTATTGATGGCGGTTCATATAAATATGCCGTTTTTATAGAAGGATATTTTTTATGAATGAATTGCAAAGTACGTATGTCAAATGATTGAATAATAACACGATCCTCGATTTTTTTTTCTTTTATTACTGCCATAAGCAGATCCACAAATTCTTCCGGTTTTGGATGGTAAATATCATCAGTTGCAGCGGTACTTTTTGTTTCAATATTATACTGAATTGGAGGTAAGGATTTAGCTTTGGTATAGGCTTCAGCACTATCAATCACATCACTCAGTTTTGGTTTATGAGCTTTTATTTTTTGTTGTTTCGGGAAACGCGGATGCGCTTTTAATCCAACATCAAATTGTTGTGTTTGTTCATATAACATTTCATAAATGTTTAATGATTTCTCTTCGTTTTCCTTTACAAAACTTCCATCGGCTTTGGTCGTAATTTCATGATTAAAAAACGGTTCATGGCTCAGTATAACTTGTTTGTCTTTAGTTATAACCGCATCCATTTCCAAGGTAGTTACGCCCAGATCAATTGCCTTTTTAAATGCCGCAATTGTATTTTCCGGCATCAAGCCCCTGCATCCCCGGTGGCCCTCTTTGTCTAAATTAGCGATCGCTAAAGTTGCATCCTGAGCAACATTGTTTGTTGAGCAGGATACGAGGATACAACTCAGAATAAAAAATAATTTTGTCATTGTTCAAATGTTATTCGTAGTGATTATGATGAATAAAGTACATTGTATAAGCAAAGATATAACATAATTTCATTTCTAAATTTTCGTGGGAATTCGTACTACATTACTGGAAAAAAAAGGAATTCGATTTTTTTAATAGACTTTATACATTTAAATCGTTATGGCAATCAGCCCTACTTCCCGACAAGCTCGAAATAACTGCGTGTATGGTTATTTCGAGCTTGTCGAGAAAATTGTGTGTAAGCATTTTAACAGTAAATTTCATTGTAAAACATTACAATGTATTTTAACTTGTATAAAGTCTAATAGAAACGAAATTAAAAATAAAAACCCTTGAAATTATTTTCAAGGGTTTTTCGTCTGCGGAGAGGGTGGGATTCGAACCCACGATACCCTTGCGAGTATACAAACTTTCCAGGCTTGCTCGTTCGGCCACTCTGACACCTCTCCGGTTTTAATCTTTTGGGACTGCGAAAGTAACAAAAATAATTAGATTTCCTGAAAATGTTAATCAGAAGAGCAAAAACCAGAAAATGTAGCCAGGGGCACTTAATAAAGTAATAGAAACCATCTTTTCAAATAGAAAACCAAAAAACGCTCTGATTTTACTGCTTTTTGGATAAAATTTCTTGATTTATCTTATTGTTTTTTAAGCGTTTACTCTGAAATTTCATATTTTTTTATCCTCCTACTTGACTTTGTAAATTTTTTTGATCAATTTTACCTAATGTTATTGGTGGTCTCAAAAAAAGACTGATCTTTAATATGAGCATTTACGATTTAGAATAAGAACCAAAATCTGCGAAAGATGAAAAGAAAACTATATTTAACAGTTGTGTTCTCCATGTTAATAGGATTGAGCATCTATGCCCAGTGGTCACCAATTGGCCCCGGTGGCGGAATTATTAAATGCTTTTCCTCATCCGGATCTAATATTTATGCAGGAACCTTTGGTGGTGGGGTGTTTTTAACAAGCAATAACGGTTTGCTCTGGACTGCCGTTAATTCAGGATTAACAAATACCAACGTTCAGGCATTGGCTACAACCACAAGCGGAACCACTGTATTTGCAGGTACTTATGGTGGAGGTGTTTTTTTATCTACAAATAGTGGAAGTACTTGGGTAGAGGTCAATACCGGTTTAACAAATCTTCAGGTTGGCGCACTTGCAATTAGCGGAAGCAATGTTTTTGCGGGAACCAATGCAGGTGTATTTGTGTCATCAAACAATGGAGGCTCCTGGACACCTGTTAATAATGGTTTGGGAACCACATTAGATGTTTTGTGCATTACCACAAGCGGATCTACTCTTTATGTGGGTATTGGCAGTGGAGGTATTTTTATATCAACCAACAATGGCGGACTTTGGAGCAGTATCAATGGTGATTTAGCATCAAATAATAAATATGTAAAAGCCATAGCAATTAATGGTACTACTCTTTTTGCAGGAACGGATGCCGTTGGAGTAATGAAATCAGTAAATAACGGAGTAAATTGGACAGTAGCAAAAGCTACTTCTCATGCTACCTGCATTGCAATAACCGGAACTGATATTTATGCCGGATTTTGGGGTGGTGGAGCAGCTAAATCAAGTAATAATGGCGGACTTTGGACACCTGTTAATACAGGCTTGAATATGGATGTTTTATCACTTCTTGTTGGTGGAAGCACAATTTTTGCGGGTACCGATGGAAAAGGATTATTTACATCTGCCAATAATGGGGCAAGTTGGACTCCCGATCAGGGGATAACAAATACAAATGCACAATCATTAACGCTGGCCACCAGTGGTACAAATGTATTTGCCGGAGTGTTTGGTGGTGGTGTATTTTTATCTTCAAACAATGGAGCCGGCCCATGGACACCTGTTAATAACGGTTTAACTTCTCCTTCTATTCAAGCGTTGGCCTCTACCGGAACAAATGTTTTTGCAGGAACTTATTCCAGCGGAGTGTTTAGGTCAACCAATAATGGAACACTTTGGCAAGCCGTGAATACAGGGCTTACTAATATGAATGTTACTTCTTTGGTAATAAGCGGAACAGATATTTATGCGGGAACTTTTGGTGGGGGGGTGTTTAAATCGGTTGATAATGGAGCCAATTGGTCTCCTGTTAATACTGGTCTCACCAATACGTCAATTCAGGCCTTAGCCGCAAATGAAACAAGCGTTTTTGCAGGCACTTTTTATGGTGGTGTGTTTTATTCAAACGATGATGGAGGCACTTGGACAGCGGTAAACACAGGTTTAACAAATAATAATGTTAATACACTTCTTACAAGTGGAACCCGCGTTTTTGCAGGTACTTACGGTGGGCTGTTTTCCTCATTAAATAACGGTACCAATTGGACGGCCATGAATTCGGGACTTACCGACCTGGATGTGATGACATTAACCATGTACGAAGAAAAAGTTTTTGTTGGTACTGATGGGGGAGGAGTGTTTTTTTCAAGTGATACCGGACATACCTTTACTGCCGCTAATACAGGCCTTACAAGCCTTTCCGTTTTTGCCACAACAATAAGTGGATCCGGTATTTTTGCAGGAACCAAGGGTGGTGGAGTATTTAAACGTCCCTTAGGTGATTTTGGAATATCATTAGGTATTAATAAAACAAACATCAATACTGCTCATGTTAGTATATATCCTAACCCTTTCAGTATATCTTCCACCATCGAAATAAAAGGGAATGTAGGAACAGGACAAATGGATCTTGTCATTTATAGTTTGCTGGGGCAGGAAGTAAAAAGAATAAAAAATATAAAAGGTAAAACAGCTACTATCGATAGGGCTAATTTGCCCAATGGTGCCTACTTTTATAAACTATTGGAGGACAATAAACAAATTGCCACCGGTAAATTTATTGCCGAGTAATTAAGGGTTACTAATAACGAATTGTTACGAATTTACGAAACTGTAATCAGACAATTAGTAACAACTCCTTATCATCAACATAAACTTGTTTTTTTTGAAAAATTCCGTAAACCAACACAGATTCGTAAATTAGTATAAATTCGTTTATCCGTAACCCTTCATAAATATGAAAAAAAAACTACTCGTATCCATTATGTTCTCCGTTTTAATTGGATTGAGCGCAAATGCACAATGGCAACCAATTGGCCCTGGTGGTGGAATTGTTAAATGTTTTGCCAAAGGTGGATCCAATATTTATGCAGCAACCTTTGGCGGTGGAGTGTTTTTAACTACCGATAACGGTACTTCTTGGATCAATAAAAATAATGGTTTAACAAATACGGATGTTCAGGCATTAGCAGTAACAAATGCCGGGGCAACTATTTTTGCCGGGACTTATGGTGGCGGTGTTTTTTTATCTACAGATAATGGTGATAACTGGACAGCGGTTAATACTGGTTTGCCTGCTGATAGTGGACATCAGGTCCAGGCTGTTGCCATAAAAGGAACTAAAGTTTTTGCAGGAACTAATGCTGGAGTGTTCGTCTCAATAAATAATGGAGGACTTTGGGCACCGGTTAATACTGGTTTGGGAATAAATAATGATGTTCTGTGTCTTGCCGTAAGTGGTGCTGATTTATTCGCTGGAACAGGTTCAGGTGGAGTGTTTCGGTCACCCGATGATGGAGCGAATTGGACAGTAAAAAATACAGGTTTACCTACTTCACCAACTAAAACCGTAAATGCACTTGCCGTAAATGGAACTAAGTTGTATGCAGGAGTTGATGGCGGAGTGTATAGCTCTACTGATATCGGAAACAATTGGACTAGTTCGCATCCTACCCCCGGATTCCTTGTAAAATCAATTGATGTAAATATAGATGGTACTACAATTTATGCCGGTTATGGTTCCATGACCAACGGAGGAATTGCCCGATCAGCAAATAACGGAGGCGTTTGGGGCACTGTGAGTACAGGCTTACCGGCTGGTAAAGGTATTTATGCAGTGCTACAAAGTGTAGGAATTGTTTTTGCCGGAACTGATGGCAAAGGATTATATACTACTGTCAATAACGGAGGCAATTGGATATTTGATGATGGTATAACAAGCACCAATGCCCAATCTTTATCATTAGCTACAACACCAACAAATGTATTTGCAGGAGTTTATGGTGGTGGAGTATATAGATCCACCAATAATTCAGGACCATGGACTCCCATAAATACTGGTTTACCTACTACTAATTTAATTAATACCTTGGCAACTAATGGTAGCACAGCTGTTTTTGTTGGTACTGAACTTAATGGAGTGTATCGTTCAACAGACAATGGAGCTAACTGGACTGCAATGAATACGGGCCTTGGAAATATGAATGTTACTTCATTCGCAATGAATGGGACTTATATTTATGCAGGCACTTTTGGGGGAGGTGTATTTAGGGCACCAATTGGCGGAGGCACATGGGTTGCGGTTAATACCGGGATAACCGGTTTAAAGCAAATTCTTTCATTAGTAGCGAGTGGCACAAAAGTTTTTGCCGGAGCTTTTTATGGTGATGGACTTTTTTATTCGAACGACAATGGAAATAACTGGATAATTGCAAATGATGGTTTAACAAATAAATATGTGAATTCATTGGCTTTAAGCGGAAATCGGCTGTTTGCAGGTACCGGTGGCGGAGTGTTTTCCTCCCCCGATAACGGAGATAATTGGTTAGATATGAATAACGGTTTGCCTCCTCCTCCAAATTTGCCGGTTGCTAAGTCCTTGTTCATAAGCGGATACAATATTTTTTTAGGAACTGATGGTGGTGGAGTGTTTTTATCGAACGACAGCGCAAACCATTGGACAGCTATCAATACCAATTTAGGAAATTTTAATGTTTGGGGATTAGCTCAAAGCGGAGCGTATATTTTTGGTGGAACCAAGGGTGGTGGGGTATGGAAGCGCCCAATGTCTGATTTTGATATGACCATTACCACTCAATCAGCCAATGTTACAGCATGTGGGGCAACTGATTCATATTTTTCAGTTGCGGCAACGGGAATTTATATGACCTATCAGTGGCAGGTAAGTTACGGTAATGGGTTCCCTTTTAATGATTGTTTTGATGGTGGCCCTTCCTTTGACTACAGCGGAGTAAATACAAATACACTTACTATTTTAGGGCCAAATGCATGGACCAAAAATGGTTTTCAATATCATTGTGTGATTACGAGCGGAGTCCCTGTAAATTCAACCCTTGCAACGCTAACAATAATTGAAACCCCCAACCTGGTTGTTTCTGATACCACAACATGTTCGCCAAATACAATAAATATTACCACCAGCAGCACATTTCATGATCAAAGTACATCCAATGGGACAGTCACTTATTGGACAAATTCAGACGCTACTATGGTCTTGTCGGCACCAGAAAATATAAGTGTAAGTGGGACTTACTTTATTAAAAAAGCCGCAGGAACTTGTTTTGATATAAAACCAGTAGTGGTAACAATAAATACAACACCCAATTTAAGTGTTACCAATCCTTCCGGGGTATGTTCTCCAAATACAGTTAATATCACAGGAACATTTACAGATTTAAGTACATCGATGGGAACGGTTACTTATTGGACGGATGCACCAGCTACACTTCCATTAGCAGCACCAAACCTTGTAAATACCACTGGGACTTATTATATTAAAAAAGCCGCAGGAACGTGTATTGATATAAAACCTGTAGTAGTAACAATAAATGCCTTACCTAACTTAAGTGTTACCAATCCTTCAGCAATTTGTTCACCGGCAACAATAGATATTCAGAATTCATTTACTGATCTGAATACAACCACCGGAGCAATAACGTATTGGGCTGATGCAGGAGCAACCATTTCATTAACAACACCCGGTGCTTTAGATTCCAGCGGAACCTATTATATTCAGAAAATTGCCACAGGTGGTTGTACTGATATCAAGCCGGTAATAGTAACCATTGATACAACCCCTGATTTAAGTGTTATCGATCCTGCAGGGATATGTTTTCCTGGCACAGTGGATATTACCAGCTCCTTTTCTGATTTAAACGGAAGTACAGGAACTGTAAGCTATTGGACAGACATTAATGCATCAATTCCTTTATCTGCTCCAAATGCAGTTACAACAAGTGGGATCTATTACATAAAAAAATCAGTGATCGCTGGATGTTTGGATATTGAACCTGTTAATGTGATCATCAGGCAATTACCGGTAGTTACCTATACTCAAACTCCATTAATTGTGTGTGATAATCATTCACCGCTTACATTAACAGGTGGTAGTCCTGCCGGTGGTACATTTAGCGGTACGGGAGTAACAGCTAACGTTTTTGATCCTGCAGTGGCAGGTTCCGGTACATTTACTATTGTTTATACGTATTCGGATGTATTCACATGTACCGAAACAGCTTCTCAAAGTATACTTGTAGATTTATGTACCGGCATTGAGGCAAAAGCTGGAAGTAAAGAAGCTCTGGTTTCTGTTTTCCCTAATCCTTTCATCACTTCCATTACATTATCAGGTATTGAAAATTCAGCGGATGTAGTAATGTACAATGTACTTGGCGCACAGGTGGGTTCATGGAGAATAATAAATGCAGCTACTACACTTCAAACGGATAACATTCCTGCCGGGGTATATTTTTTGCATATAAAAACCGGAAGCGGAACGTTGATCAAAAAAATAATAAAAGAGTAGACTGTTAGTATCAGTTAAAACTCATTCATTTTTGGATAGTATTCACTCTAACCCCGCTTTTTTTGCGGGGTTAGAGGTTTAAAAACAGTGCAATTTGAATATGACCAGCGCGCTGTCAGTCAGAGTAAGCCTGTGGTGAGCGTTTGTCGAACCATCGAAGACTGTGGGCTGATTTTTTTTTTCGTAATTATTGCGAGTTTTAAGAATTAGTAGTGTATTTCAATAAAAATGAAATATTTTTGCATTTTTAAAGTTGTTTAGTGTTAATCTTGATAAATAATAGGGTTAACAAAAACCGTTGAACCGGGAATATTTGAAATTGATTAAATGAAAAATAAGAATATATTTTCTATACGTACCATTACTTTTTGTTGCTTTTTATTTTTTTTAACTGCCTGCACAACTAAAAAAAATACAGTTATGCACCGTGGCTGGCATAATATGAATGCCCGTTACAATGGCTATTTTTATTCCGGTGAATACTTAAAAGAATCAATTAAAAAGGTAGAAGCAGCCAACCAGGACGATTTTATTAAAATACTCCCTCTTTTTATTTATCCGGATAATAAAAGCGCAAAAAATTATTACAGCGATTTTGATAAGTCTATTAAAAAGTCCTCCACCGTTATTCAGCGGCATGCTATAATTAATCCCAAAAACAAGGAAGAGATCCCCAATGCCTGTCGCTGGATCGATGAAAATTATATGCTTATTGGCAAGGGGCATTTTTACAAACGTGATTTTTTCTCGGCCCTGGAAATGTTTGAATATGTTTCTAAAAAATATCCAAATCCGGAGGCGAAATACGGTGGAATGCTTTGGATGGTTAGAACCAATAATGAAATAGGCAGCCTTTCAAAATCCGAAACGATCATTGATGACATAAGAAACGTAAAGGATTTTCCAAAAGAAAAAGCCTTTCAGCGCGAACTTTCAATTGTTTCAGCCGATTTTTATATTAAAAAAAATGACTACGCGCTGGCAATTCCGCACCTTACAAAGGCCATTGAACTTACCAGAAAAAAAACAACGAAAGCCCGTTATATGTTTGTGCTCGCTCAGTTATATGAAAAACTGGGGGATAATATTAAGGCATCCACCTATTACAGTTTGGTTCCGGGCTTACATCCCTCTTATGAAATGGAATTTACGGCTCAGATCAAACGTGGGAAGCTATATGATTCAGGATCAGGTGATAGTAAGCTGATAAAAAAACAATTAAATAAGATGCTCAGGGATGATAAAAATATAGAATATCGCGATCAGATCTATTATGCACTTGCGGAAGTGGCTGATAAAGAAGGTGATACCCCTCTTGCCATTAATTACCTGGATAAATCAATTCAGGAAAGTGTTTCAAACAGCACACAAAAAGCATTGTCGTATCTGAAAAGAGCTGATATTTATTTTTATAAAACTAATTATAAGGCTGCTGAAGCCAATTACGACAGCGCAATGACATTTTTACCGAAAGATTATCCGGATTATGCGCTCATTGAAGATAAGAAAAAAAGTTTAACAGCTTTGGTGGTAAATCTGAATGTTATAACGCTTGAAGACAGTTTGCAAGCAATGGCTAAATTATCTGAAAAGGATCGAAACAAGGCCATTGATGGTATGATTGCTAAACAGGAAGAAGAGGAAAAGCGCAAAGAAGAAGAGAAGCAGGAGCAATTAAACAACCCACTACCACTTGAAGCCCCTAAAACTACCGCGCCTGCGAATGGTACCAGTTCATGGTATTTTTATAACCCCACCACAGTTACTTTTGGTGTAGGAGAGTTTAATAAAAAATGGGGGCCCCGTAAGTTGGAAGATAATTGGCGCAGAAGTGAAAAGGAGCAGATCTCTGTTTCCAATGTAATAACCGAGGATGATGAACTTGTTGATTCTACCGAAAGTAAGGATAATGTAGTTGCAGAAAATAACGGAACAAAAAATAAAAAAGACAAAAATTATTATTTAAAAAGTATCCCACTTACCGCGGATGCGCAAGCTAAATCGAATACAAAAATAATAAATGCCTACTATAATATTGGTTCAATTTATAAAGAACAATTATTAAATAATGCGAAATCAGTTGAAACATTCGAAGAGTTATTGAAACGGTATCCTGATAATAAATTCAAGCTTGCATCCTATTATCAGTTATATCGGACGTATCTAACAATGAATGATGTAACAAAATCGGATTATTATAAAAATATTTTATTAAAAGATTACCCTGATTCGGAATATGCCAAGATCATTAAAAACCCCGGATATGCTAAACTTGCGATGGCAAGTAAAAGTCAGGTGGAGAATTTTTATGCTGAAACTTACCAGCTTTATTCCGAAGGGAAATATGGTGCAGCCTTGGCAAGATGTGAAACAGCCGATACAATGTATGCTAAAAATTATCTGATGCCACAGTTCGATTTTGTAAAAGCGCTTTGTATAGGTCGATTGCAGGATATTGACGCCTTCGAAAGAGCATTAACACAAGTGACCATTAAATATCCAAAAGAACCTGTAAAAGAAAAAGCACAGGAAATGCTGGATTTGATCAGAAAACAAAAAAATCCGGAAAGAGCAATAACCGATACTGTGAAAAGTACTGCAACTGCTTTAGTATCGGATACAACAGCAAAACCGAAATTTATTTTTAAAGAGGATGGAGAATACTATTGGCTTGTAATTGTTGAAAATGGCAAAGGGGATATAAATAAATTCAAAACAAAACTTTCTGATCTGAATGAAGAATCCTATAGTACAGAAGAATTAACCATTTCAAGTGTTTTTCTGGATATAGCCCACCAGCTGGTGAGTGTTAAAAGTTTTGATGGGAAAGCACATGCGATGAATTACTATGATTTTTTTAAAGATAATAAAGCTGCATTTGCTGATCTGGAAGCCGGAACGTATCAATCGTTTATAATTTCGGCAGAGAATTATACCACTTTTTATAAGGATAAAAACATTGAAGAGTACCAGCAATTTTTTTCTAAAAATTTTAAGTGATTTCCAGGCTAAAAGCTTGTCTTAATGCTCTGCGTTCTTTGCGAAATTTTTCTCTGCGAACTTTGCGGTAAAAGATCCGCGGTGTCATCCCGAACTTTTTGTGAGGGATCTTGTTATTTATGAACGATACCGCTGACGAATACTCGATCCACTTGGCGAAAAAGCCGATCGGATGACATTGTCTATAAAATTTAGAAAACAGCAATCCCCAATGTATTAAGCTTCTCCCTCTTTCATCTGGATAAACTCCAGAGCGAAATATTTCGCCCCGATGGGCAATGTCATTAAGTTAAGAACTTTTCTAAGGAACGTCTGCCCAAGGTCTTCGACAAGCTCAGACTGACCGCGCGCTGGTCATATTGAGCCTGTCGAAATATGAGCGATGGCTTCTTAACTTAATGACATTGCCCGATGGGGCTTGTTTTTTTGATTTTTAATATTCTACAAAGATTTTGCCCCTCTGGGGCAATGCGTATCATAAGTTAATAACTTGTACAAAGGATTAATCTGAAGAAAAAAATAAATACCGCAAAATACACGAAGAATGCGCGAAGTCTTGATATAATTTCTCTGCGTTCTTTGCGAAACTTTTCTTTGCGTACTTCGCGGTAAAAAATAATTTTAATAACCCCCGCTATTTGTCTTAAACATTATCAAAAAGCTCCTAAAAACTAAATAATTTTGTTTTTTCTACATTTTTCATTTAGTTTCGCAATTAATAAACATTTAATTTCATTCACAATGTTCAATAAAGCTATGGCAAAAGAAAACAATTCAGAAACCACATCGGTAAATTTAATTGGTGCTGGAACTATTATTGTAGGTGATGTCACAACTAACGGAGATATCCGTATTGATGGTTCATTGAAAGGATCTATCACTGTAAAAGGGAAATTGGTTATTGGAGCTTCCGGCAGCATTGATGGAGAAGCAATTTGCCAGAATGCAGATGTTTCGGGAACAGTAAAAGGGAAAATATCCGTTTCTGAACTATTATCTTTAAAAGCTTCAGCAAAACTAACCGGTGATATCATCACCAATAAAATAGCTATTGAACCGGGAGCTGTATTTTCAGGTTCATGCAGTATGGGTGGGGTAATAAAAGATATAAAAGGTGAGCGAACAGACAAACAAAAACTTGCCGAAAAAACGGCCTAACGATTACCTTAAATATTCCGGTATGGGTATCCAAATGGCTGCTATCATTACCGGAGGGGTATTAGGCGGCATCCAGCTGGATAAATGGCTTCAATTAAAATTTCCGATTTTCACCTTAGTACTTACACTCTTATCTGTGTTTTTGGCTATTTATTATTTCATTAAAGATATTCTCAAAAAATAGCATGCTTTCCTCACTCAGATCATTTTTAATTCAACTTGCCTTATTCTCGATCTTTACAATGGGGGTATTGTACTTCTGGCAACAATACGCCTCTCTTCGTTTTCAAACGGATCTGGGCTGGTTGCTATGGGGTTTCTTCATTGTGGTTACGGCATTTATCCATATTGTTTTGGTACGATCAGCAGAACAAAGTCCCCGAAAATTCATTACCAATTTTATGGCGCTTTCCGCCACAAAGTTATTCGTGTACCTTATGGTAATTGTAATTTATGCTTTATTAAAAGGCAAAGCAGCATTGGGCTTCGTCATCTTATTTTTAGTACTATATTTTTTATACAGCATCTTTGAAGTCGTTACTCTCCTAAAACACTTTAAAAAGTAGATTTGTCGTTCAAAATCAGCTGTTTGTGCTCCCCGTTTTTTAACTGATAGAAATCACAAAAAAAGGTTTTAAATCTTTTAACTTATTTGATTTTAATTGTCTAAATTTGCATCCGAATTAAAAAATTGATGTAAAGTTTACGTGTAATGGCCAACAAAATCAATATTTTCAAGCATTTTTTACTTATTTCTGCCCTGTTTTTTATTTCTTCTAAAGGATTTGCAGGCGAACACGAAACTACTCCAGCAGTTGATTCAGCGGCTGAATCAGCACCTGTACATCAGGAAGGTGAGCATGGCGTTAAGCCTTTTAACGCAGGAGAAACAATCATAGAGCACGTTGCAGATAATCACCAATGGCATTTATTTGGCCATACTTCTATTTCATTACCGGTAATTGCAAAAACGGATAAAGGTTTCGAGGTTTTTTCTTCTTCTCATTTTGGTCACGATGGAAAAGAGCATTACCACGGAGTAAATTATATCTATGCTCTTGAAGAAGGTAGCCTGGTTATTATCGATGAATTAACAGATACTGTTTCGGAAGAGGCTACGGCTAATTTATGGGATTTTTCAATTACAAAAAATGCAATGGCAATGTTCATCAGCATGTTGTTGATGGTATGGATCTTTGTTTCGGTAGCCAGAGCATATACGCGCAACCAGGGTAAAGCACCACGTGGCTTACAGTCATTTATTGAGCCATTGATCCTTTTTATCCGTGATGATGTTGCTAAAGTGAGTATTGGTGAGAAAAGATACCAGCAATTTCTTCCTTTTCTTTTAACTGTATTTTTCTTTATCTGGATAAACAATTTATTAGGATTGGTACCATTTTTCCCAGGTGGAGTAAATGTTACAGGAAGTATTTCAATTGCAATGGTATTAGCCGGGTTTGTATTGCTGATCACTTTTGTGGTTGCAAATAAACATTATTGGCGACATGTATTTGCCATGCCGGGCGTTCCAGTTGGTGTATTGGTAATTCTTACTCCCATTGAGATATTAGGTGTGTTCTTGCGCCCTTTCGTATTGATGATACGTTTGTTTGCTAACATTACTGCCGGTCACATTATTTCATTGGCCTTTTTTAGTTTGATATTTATTTTTGGTGAAATGAACGTAGGACTTGGTTTTGGGGTTTCTATTCTTTCATTGGTTTTTACCATATTTATGGGTGCATTGGAGTTGCTGGTAGCATTCTTACAGGCATACGTGTTTACTTTATTAGCCGCAATTTATTTTGGTGCTGCTGTGGATGAAGGACATGAAATTCACAATCACGTTGACGATCACGCGTAATTAAAATATTGGTTTTGGTTGGGTAGTTTTGCCGGCAGCCAAAGCAACAGTAAAATCCGGTAGAACAAAAACAAAAAAATAATTACAACATGTTATCATCCGTATTATTAGCTGGAGAAATTGGTTATGGTGTTGCCGCTTTAGGAGCAGGTGTTGCTGCTTTAGGAGCAGGTGTTGGTATCGGTCGTATCGGTGGAAGTGCATTGGAGTCAATCGCACGTCAACCAGAGGCAATTAACGATATCCGTGCATCAATGATTTTGGCTGCTGCACTTGTTGAAGGTGCTGCATTCTTTGCTATGGTTATTGGACTATTAGTAGTTCTGATCAAGTAAAAATCTCAAAAACCGTTATCTGCAAGGTTGTTGCAGATAATGGTTTTATTTAAAAAAAGTATTAAGTACGATGTATTAGGTGCAAAGTATTAATACAAAACAAAAAACGATTAGCAATACATATTAAATATTACATATTACTTATCATTTATATTTTAAAACTTTAAACAAATGGAATTAGTAAAACCATCGATAGGCTTGATATTTTGGATGATCGTTTCTTTCTCTATCATTCTTTTTTTGTTGAAAAAATTTGCATGGGCTCCAATTCTTGGAATGATCAAAGAACGTGAAGAGTCGATCGAACAAGCTCTTGCTTCTGCTGAAAAAGCAAAACAAGAAATGAAAATGTTGCAATCAAACAACGAACGTATTTTGGCTGAAGCAAAAACAGAACGTGAGTTATTATTAAAAGATGCCCGTGAGATCAGAGAAAAAATGATTGCGGAAGCAAAAGGAATGGCAACTAAAGAAGGAGAGCGTTTATTAAAAAGTGCTCGTGAAAATATTCAAAACGAAAAAATGGCAGCTATTACCGAACTAAAAAATCAGGTGGCTACACTTTCAATTGATATTGCTGAAAAGATATTAAAATCAGAATTATCAAGTGATGAAAAACAAAAAAGTTTAGTAAATACTTTATTAAAAGACGTTAATTTGAATTAAGTTGGAAAGTTAGAAAGTTTAAAGTTGGAAAGTTAAGCATTACCAACTTTAAAGTTTAAACTTTCTAACTTTAAACTTTCTAACTTTAAACTAATAAAACATGCAAGGAACAAGAGTAGCAGCACGATACGCAAAATCATTCATAGATCTTACTATGGAGCAAGGTGTTTTAGAACAGGCATATGCTGATATGCAAACTGTTGTGCACTTAACCGAATCGAATCATGATTTTGTTACGTTCCTAAAAAGCCCTATCATTAATACAGATAAAAAACAAGCGGTTTTAAAAGAGATATTTGCCGGTAAATTGAATAAAGTAACAGATGCTTATATTCAACTGATCACAAATAAAAAACGTGAAATTTATCTTGCTGAAATTGCAACGGAATTTGTAAATCAATATAAAGAGAAGAAAAAAATATTAACTGCTGTTGTTACTACTGCTAGTGGGATTGATGATGTCATTCGTAAAAAAGTGATGGAAATTGTTAAAGGCGCTGGCAACAGTGATGTTGAGATCCAGGAAAAAATCGATAAAAATATCATCGGAGGATTTATCATCCGTGTGGGCGATAAACAAGTAGATGCAAGTATTGCAAGAAAGATCAGCAACTTAAAACAAACGTTCAAAGAAAACGCGTTCATTAAACAACTATAAAATAGTTAAAAAATTTAAAGTTTGAAAGTTAGAAAGTTTTGCTAACTCTTAAAAAATTTTAAATTTTAAACTTTAAACTTTTACAACTTTAAACTAAAAACAAAATGGCAGAAGTTAAACCAGCAGAAGTATCTGCGATATTAAGACAACAATTATCTGGTTTCAAATCGGAACAGGAATTGGAAGAAGTTGGTACCGTATTGCAAGTAGGTGACGGTATTGCTCGTATTTACGGACTTTCTAAAGTTCAGTCAGGTGAGTTGATCGAATTTGCAAGTGGATTAAAAGGAATTGTATTGAATTTAGAGGAAGACAACGTAGGCGCTGTAACCTTAGGTTCATCAAATGATATTAAAGAAGGTGATATTGTAAAACGTACAGGTAAAATTGCTTCTATCCAGGTGGGTGAAGGCATGTTAGGCCGTGTGGTTGATACAATGGGACACCCGATTGATGGTAAAGGTCCAATTACAGGAACATTATATGAAATGCCCTTGGAGCGTAAAGCACCGGGTGTAATTTATCGTCAGCCGGTAAATGAGCCATTGCAAACTGGTTTGAAAGCGATCGATGCTATGATCCCTATCGGTCGTGGTCAGCGTGAGTTAATTATTGGTGATCGTCAAACCGGTAAAACAGCAGTTGCTATTGATACCATCATTAATCAAAAAGAATTTTACGAAGCAGGTCAACCTGTATTTTGTATATATGTTGCGATCGGTCAAAAAGGATCAACTGTAGCAAACATTCAACGTGTATTAGAAGAGAATGGTGCAATGCCATATTCAGTGATCGTATCTGCAACAGCTTCTGATCCTGCTCCAATGCAGTTTTATGCTCCGTTTGCAGGTGCAGCTATTGGTGAGTTCTTCCGCGATAGCGGTCGTCCGGCATTGATCGTTTATGATGATCTTTCTAAACAAGCAGTTGCTTACCGTGAGGTTTCTTTATTGTTACGTAGACCTCCGGGACGTGAAGCATATCCTGGTGACGTATTTTACTTACACAGCCGTTTATTAGAGCGTGCAGCTAAGATCAATGCGAATGATGACATTGCAAGAAACATGAACGACTTACCTGATTCTATCAAAGGAATTGTAAAAGGTGGTGGATCATTAACAGCATTGCCAATTATTGAAACGCAAGCTGGTGACGTTTCTGCATACATTCCTACAAACGTTATTTCCATTACTGATGGTCAGATATTTTTGGAGTTGAATTTATTTAATGCGGGTGTTCGTCCTGCCATTAACGTGGGTATTTCGGTATCCCGTGTTGGAGGTAATGCTCAAATTAAATCGATGAAAAAAGTAGCTGGTACATTAAAATTGGATCAGGCACAGTATCGTGAGTTGGAAGCTTTTTCTAAATTTGGTTCTGACCTTGATGCTGCTACTAAATCAGTACTTGACAAAGGTTCACGTAACGTGGAAATTTTGAAACAAGCTCAGTTTTCTCCTTTCCGTGTAGAACAACAAGTTGCAATTATCTATTGTGGTACAAAAGGTTTATTGCGTGATGTGCCGGTAAATAAAGTGAAAGAATTTGAAGCAGATTATATCGCCTTTTTGGAAGCAAAACATAAAGACGTGTTGAATCAATTAAAAGCAGGCAAATTCACTGACGAAATAACAAACGTTCTTGAGGCTGTAGCAAAAGATTTATCAGGTAAATATAAAAAGTAGAGAGATATTAGATATTGGATTTTGGATGTTATTCTAAAATCTAATATCTAAAATCTAACATCCAATAAAAGATGGCAAATTTAAAAGAGGTTCGTAACCGTATTACATCTGTAAGTTCTACACAGCAAATTACCAGCGCTATGAAAATGGTTAGCGCTGCGAAATTGCGTAGAGCACAAGATGCCATTGTTCAAATGCGCCCATATGCAGGTAAACTAAAAGAAATTTTAGAAAACCTAAGTGCAAGTTTGGACAGCTCTGATGGTGTTTACTCAAAACAGCGCCCTGTAAAAAATGTGTTGATAGTAGTAATAACCTCTAATCGTGGATTGTGTGGTGGTTTTAATGCGAATGTAATTAAAGCAGCGAACCGTTTGGCGAAAGAGCAATATAGCGGTGCTAAAGTAAGTGTTTTAGCTATCGGCAAAAAGGCAGCTGATTTTTTTAAGAAAACGGAGTATGGAATTGTTGGTTCTGATATGCCACGTGGTTTAAACGAATTGTTTGATAGTTTAACATTCGCAAACGTAGCACCTGTTGCCGAAAAAATAATGTCTTTATTTACTGATTCACAATTTGATAAAGTAGAATTGGTGTATAATCAATTTAAAAATGCTGCGGTACAAATTACTACTGTTGAACAGTTCTTGCCTGTACAAGCTCCGGTAACTACTAAAGAAACTAAGTCAAACGATTATATTTTTGAACCGAATAAAGAATTCATTGTAGCCGATTTGATCCCCCGTTCATTAAAAACACAATTGTTTAAAGCATTATTAGACTCACACGCAGCAGAACATGGCGCACGTATGACTTCTATGCACAAAGCAACTGATAATGCAGGTACGCTTATTAAAGAGCTAAAATTAATGTATAACAAAGCTCGTCAGGCAGCGATCACAAACGAAATTTTAGAAATTGTTGGTGGTGCCGAAGCATTGAATGGCTAGTCTTTAACACCTTCTCTGAGAAGATACAAAATACAAAAACGTCCCGCAGTATTGCGGGACGTTTTTTTTTGAATTTTTTTATCTGGTTTTGAGCTTGTTTAAAGGCGAGTGTATAAATTATTTTTTCTCTTTCAAATCAATGTTTACATCCACATCAATATCTTTTTCTGTCGGAATTAATTCTCCTATTTTACTATCCTTTAAAGTAGGAATAAGCAGAGGTGCAATTTTACCAATTGGTTCATACAACAAAGATCCTTTTTTCGCTTCGAATGAAATAACCGGATAACTTTTTTCAATCGCATTCAAAACAAATATTACAACACTCATCACTAAAGCAAATTTTAAGGAACCAAAAATTGCTCCACCAATCTTATTGATGGCGCCCAGTGCCATTCCTTCAACCATGCGTTGTATGAGCTTTGCAATAAAATATACAACGATAACAATTATTAAAAAAGTAAGGGCAAAAGAAACTATTGGAAGGTAAGGAGATTGCCAATTGAACCACCCGCTGATTTTGCCTGCTGAAAAATCCGAGAAACGGATGCCGCCCCAAACACCAAGGCCGAAAGCAACTAATGAGGCCGCTTCAATAATTAAACCTTTTGTAAAGCCTTTGTAAAGTCCCCAAACCAATGGGATGCAAAGAATGATGTCGATATAATTCATAAACAGATTTTAAATGCAATTGTACTAACCATGTAGTGAATGGAACGCAGATGACGCAGATTGATTAAGATTAAATATGATTTTTTACGTTCAATATATATATCAATAGTTCGGTAGTTTTCCCTAATTGGGCTAAAGCCCCTTTAATCAAGGGTTTT
>JAZJZM010000021.1:0-162925 GCA_040389865.1 Bacteroidota bacterium
GGTATGCCATCGTTTTCCTTTTGCCAGTTTTTTAGCCATTTTAAATGTTCATAGGTCGCTTTACTTTCGGAGCCGGTATCAGAGAATATGGCGAAATCAGCCCGTTCAACAAACCCGATACTGCTCATTAGATAAAGTGCTGTGGACTGTTGTCCTAAGCCCAACGAAATCACTTTATAGTTTTTCTTATCAGGTATATTATAGCTTTTTCGCATCCTAACCAGGTAAAATGTTTTATTCATTGTTGATACTATTGTTCTGAAAATATTTTTCATTGGAACATCATTCCGATTGCATAACTATTCAGTAAATCCTGGGCTTTCTTTTTTGTGTTCTCCAGCCCAATGCAGGTTTCATTGGGAATACCATTGGTATCTGTTCGTATGAAATATTCTTCCGGATCCCGGCCAGTAGGTGTTATAAAAAACTGGATATGGCTTAACAGCCCGTCCATCTTACCAGTCCAGAGGCAATGCTCTTTTCCGATATGTGTCCATATAAGTGCTTTTACTTGCATACTAATTCCTTTTGTGTATTGATATTCGCCCGGAGAATTTTCCATTTCCAGTAATTTTTTGTGTGTACCGGACCAACATTTTTGTGTGTGAGGTTGGTGTTTTTACTAATGTCGTCCCATGCTTCCATAATCGTTTTGAATTTTGCTTTTGAGCGTTGTAGGTATTGCTGCATGATGTATGGATTAAATGATTTGTTTGAAAGCTCTGTAGATTCCAAAGCGTTTGAGATCGAGGTTGGTCGCTTCCCTGACTAATCGAACTTTTCTAACCCAAATAATTCCAGGCAGTTCAATAATTGGTTCTTCGCCATCTAATTCAACAACAAAAACCCGATTGGTTTTCTGCATAAATTCTTTTGGGTTTGAAACCAGCCAGGTTCCTATTCTGCAACCGGAAGTAAACCATTCTCCTTTTTTCACCCCTTCAGGGAGAAACCATTTTTTCATTTCATTATCTAAATCCCGTCCTTCCGGTGTGAGGATTTTGAACCATGTTTGGCTGCGATTTTCTAAGTGTTTCATTAAACGTATTTTTTTTCAGTGTTGCTTTCAAGGAACTCAAACAGGCTTGGTTTGTAGTAGAGGATTTTTCTACCATGCTTACTGACCTTGATTTTTTCATCCTCCCTTAGTTGCCGGAGTTTATCACCTTTACACTTTAAGATGAATTGCGCTTCTTTTCCATCTATCCACTGTTCATCATCGGTCATTTTTTTAGATTCTGTTTTAATTTCTTTAACAGCATCCTTTACAGTTCGCTTCATCTCTGCAAGCATCCTGTAATAAGTTTCTTTTTCAAATACAATTATTTCCATAGCGGATATTTTTAATAATTCAATAAATGATTAATCGGCATCAAAATTTTCGCTCAGAATCCTTGATCGCTGTTGTTTTATCCTTTGCATTTTGATTTTATCACGCTCAATAATTTTTAATGCGGCTATGTAAATGCGTTCCTGGAACCTGGAACGGATTTTATTACCTTTTAGGAACCTATAAATGGTAGGGCGGGAAATTCCTGTTTTCTTTGAAATTTCAATTACAGCGCTTGATGGCAGCTCGTTTGCAATGATATTAACATCCTCTTGTGTAAACATTTTTCTCAGTTTGGTAAAATATTATTTCTTTTTCTCTAAGTTTGTTGTATATTTGACAACATTTTGTTGCGTAAAAGGAAGCAAATGTATTGTATAAAAAGCAATATTTCCAAATAATATTTCCGAAAAAGAAACATTTTTAATATAACCATCTATGAAACAGGCTGTTATAAACAAAAAAAATAAATCTGATGTTTCCATTAAGAGAATGGTTTCAGACAGATTTTTCAAAACGGTATTAGAGGCGATAGAAAAAGATGTTGTAAGAAACCAGCGAGAGTTCGCCATGCGGATAGATGAAGACCAGGCAGAATTTTCCAAGATTAAAAATCCTTCTGAAAACAGGTATGTGGATATTGAAATGCTTTGGAAGGCCGTAAACATGCTTGGTATAAATGCCAATCATATCCTTGCTGAAGATGGTTTAAAGGCAGAGAAACTTCAGCGGGAAGAAACTACCATTAACGGAGGAACGATTAATGGGGGACAAAATAATGTTCTTTTAACAGGGCAGGCAGTAGCTAATAATGGAGATGTATATTACAAGGTAGAAAAGATAACGCAGGGAATGCCTGCTAAAGATCGAAAGGAAATATTAAAAAACTTTGATGATCTTCAAAAGAAAAATGAACAAATGACCAATGAGATTTTGGATTTAAAAAAAACGATTGACCGTTACGAAAGAGAGATAGGTAAGGATAAAAAAATAATTGAGACGCAGGAAAAGCTGATTAAATTCATGGAATCAGACAAAAATCAAAAAAAGTAATCAACAGAATAAACGATAGTTATAAAGCATTATAAACACGTTACATTAAGAGATAAAAATCTAATTTGCTGCTAAAATTTACACAGGATGGCAAAAGACAATAAAAAAAAGTCAAAAAAATTTACCGGGGACTTTAAAGAGAAAAATATTGTAAGCCATAAGTTTATTGAGGCATACAATAAGCTAAAGCAAAAAGGAATTTTCAATACCTATGACGATTTTGCTGTGCAGTATGGCTATGGGAAAGAGGTAATGACTAAAATAGCAACCGGTGTCCAGGAAGTCCCCATGATATTGTTATGGGCCATGATTATAGATTATGGTGTTAATCCCGGATTTTTCTTTGACATCGAAAAAGAGCTGCTCCGCAAATAATAAATTCTTCAAAAAAAGAAAGCCCGATCAAATGAATGATCGGGCTTTTCTTTTTTGTAGCGAGAGAGAGACTTGAACTCTCGACCTCAGCGTTATGAATGCTGCGCTCTAACCACCTGAGCTACCTCGCCAAATTTTTTTTGCAAATATAGTACTTGCGACCTCTTATTTTTCTTCTTTAAATGAACTTTTTATTCTGTATTTTCAATTTCTAAACTAAAACTTTCTATACCCCTTGTCCTTCATCGGTTGCAGGGTTATCCACCCGACTTATTTTCTTCCAAAAATGTGGAAACCATGTGGAAACCGCACCCTCTTAAAATCAATCAATCACCTGTAAAATAAGCATTATAAAGAACTTATCAACAGGGTTATGAATCCTGCGCTCTAACCATCTGAGCTACCTCGCCATATTTTTTTGAGGGCGCAAATATAACATTTCTTCATTCACAAAAAACAGCTTTTGTATATTTTTAACAAATTGCATTCATTGACCAATGGAATTTTTTTATATATTGCGTCAATTTGTAAGAAACATACAATTAATATGGCAAAGAAACAAAGTACAATCAAAAAGGTGAAAAAAGCTGTTAAACCTGCTAAAGTAGCGAAAGCCATCAAAAAAGAGAAACCGAATAAAGTGGGTAAAAATATAAAATCGGCTTCTAAGCCATCGCCAAAAGTGCTGAAGAAAAAAGTTGTTGCTAAAAAGGTGGTTAAGCCGGTAAAAAAAGCTAATAAAGCTGCAGCTCCTAAACCAGCGGCTTCTAAAGGTGGAAAAACAGCTAAATCTGTTAAAAAGGTCGTAGAAAGTAAAAAAATACAAAAACCGGTTGTTAAAGCCGGAAAAAAAGTGATAGCCCCAAAAGCTGCTAAGGCTGAAAAGGAAATTGTTAAAAAAACAAGCGCTTTAGTAATACCTGCTAAAACTAAAGCTGAAAAAGTTGCAAAACCTGCAAAACCTGCAAAAAAAGAAAAACCTGCTAAAGCTGAAAAATCCAAGAAAGAGCGGATTGATGAAGATGAGGATGAGGAGGCCTATAAAAAACCGGCTAAGAAATCAAAAGGTGGCAGAAAGCCAAAAAATAAAAATGATGATGATGATGAGCCTATCGTTGAAAACGATATTTTGATAGAACAGCTTATCAATAGCACCAAACGTTTAAAAAAACCTTCTAAAGTACCTAAACAATTAAGAACATTCACTAATCCTATGGCTTCGTTGACTGTAGCCAAGTTAACGGATAAAAAAGGAGCTTTTATACCTAAAAAAGAACCAAAAGGGAAATTTGAGTTGGAGTATGTTTTGCATACTTCTGCCGGAATACTTTATGAATTCCTTACATCACCAAGTGGTTTAGCAGAATGGTTTGCCGATGATGTAAATATTCATGATGGTGTGTTTACTTTTTTCTGGGAAGGTAGTGAGCAAAAAGCAAAATTACTGGGCTTTAAGGACGAAAAATTTGTTCGTTTGCAATGGCTTGATAAACCAGAAGGTACCTATTTTGAGTTCCGCATTGAACGCGATGAACTTACAGGTGATATATCTCTGATCATTACTGATTTCGCAGACGAAGCAGCTGATCAAAAAACATCTAAACTGCTTTGGGATAGCCAAATAAATCAATTGTTACACGTAATCGGATCTTACTAACATAAAAAATATTTAGAGAATTAGAGATTTGGAAATTTTGCCTGTTTGAAGATTTTTTTTTAATCTCTAAATCAGTAGATCTCAAAATCTCTAATTTTTTTATTGATGTGAAAGCTATTTTCAAAACCAATGTTTCTTTTTTACTCCCCTATATCCTGTTTATTGTATCAGGTGCTATATTGCTGGTAATAAATACAAAAACAGAAACGCATTTAGGCTTCAACACCATACATTCTCCCTTTTTCGATACCTTCTTTTACTACATCACTAATTTGGGAGATGGCTTTATGGTGCTATTGACGGTTATTATTCTAATGGCGGTTAAATATAGGTACGCTGTTATTGTAGGATTATCCAATATTATTGCTTCAATAATTACTCAACTACTGAAACAAACCGTATTTAATGATGTAGTACGTCCGAAAAAATTTTTTGAAGGTATTCAGGATCTGTATTTTGTACCCGGAGTCGAGAATCATTTATACTATAGCTTTCCTTCAGGGCATGCTACATGCGCTTTTTCATTGTATTTTGCATTGGCACTACTGGTGAAAAATAAAACGCTGGAATTAAGCCTCTTTATTGTTGCCCTATTGGTAGGGTATTCGCGTATCTATTTATCACAGCATTTTTTTGAGGATGTTTATGCAGGCTCTCTGATAGGTATTTGTACAACATTTGTTGTATATTATTTTATTCAAAAAAGAAACAGAAATTGGATGGAAGGATCGCTTATTACATCATTTAAAAGACAATGAAATTAACCATTTTACGATATAATATATTAATTGCCGTAGCAGCTTTATTACTGTTTGTTCCTTTTTTAGGAGCAGTGCATTTATTCGACTGGGATGAAATAAATTTTGCAGAATGTGCCCGTGAAATGCTTGTTACAGGCGATTATTTTTCTGTAAAAATTAATTTTCAGCCCTTTTGGGAAAAGCCTCCGCTTTTTATATGGATGCAGGCATTATCAATGAATATTTTGGGGGTCAATGAATTTGCTGCTCGTTTACCGAATGCTATTGCAGGTTGTTTTACCCTGTTGGTATTTTTTAATATTGGCAGAAAACTGGTGGATGAAAAATTTGGATTGATATGGGCATTGGTTTATGCAGGTTCATTTTTACCGCATTTCTATTTTAAATCGGGCATTATCGACCCCTGGTTCAACCTTTTTATTTTTAGCGGAATTTATTATTTTATTCGTTTTAGTAATAATAATTCGCAAGTTAACATAAACAATAAGAGTACTAAACTATTATTACTTTCAGCACTATTCATTGGTCTGGGCGTATTAACAAAAGGTCCGGTTGCTGTGTTGGTTTTTGGTTTATGTGTTGGTGTTTATTGGATCATCAAACGTTTTCAGCCAATTATAAGCTTCAGACAGATCTTTATTTTTGCAGGAACAGTTGCTTTTGTTGGTGGATTATGGTTTTTGATGCTGGCTTTAACAGGCAATGCGGCCATTATAAAAGAATTTTTTGTGTACCAGGTGCGATTGTTTAATACCCGGGACGCAGGTCACGGAGGGCCCTTTTTTTACCATTGGATCGTTTTACTGATCGGTTGTTTTCCTTTATCGTTATTCGCATTGAGAGCTTTTAAAAAAGAGCGGAGTTTGGAGAACGGAGAGCTGAGAAAAACTTCCATCTTCCAACTCCTGACTCCCAAGTCCAAACTCTCTACCCCCAACTCCCAACTCATTTCAGACACCCCCTATCAAAAACATTTTAAATTATGGATGATGATCTTGTTTTGGGTGGTATTGATCTTATTCAGTATCGTGAAAACAAAAATTGTTCACTACTCGTCCTTATGTTATTTCCCTTTAAGCTTCCTTGCTGCTTATGTGGTTCATAAATTAGTGAATGGGGAACTGGTTTGGAGAAAATATACAAGCATCTTGTTAATAGTGATCGCAAGCCTTATTGGCATTGCTATTTCGGCATTGCCTTTTCTGGATAAGTATAAACAACAAATTATCAGTGCTGATATTATCAAAGACAAGTTTGCTGTGGAGAATTTAAAAGCCAATGTAAATTGGACAGGCTATGAATGGTTGATAGGAGTGGCATTGATAGTTGGGGTAGGAGGGATGGTAGTATTAATTAACAGGAATAAGGTAAAAGAAGGCGTGATCGGGATTTTTATAATCAGTCTGCTTGCCGTAAATATGGCATCATTAGTAATAGCACCCCGTATCGAAAAATACTCTCAAGGAGCAGCTATTGAATTTTATGAATACCTGCAAAATAAAGATTGTTATATAGAAACCCTTGGCTTTAAAAGTTACGCGCATTTATTTTATTCCCATAAAAAAGAACAGGCGAATAAAAGCAGCTATAGCCTGGATTGGCTACTAACGGCCGAAATTGATAAACCCGCCTATTTTGTGAGTAAAATTACATCTGCCGAAGAAATCGCAAAAGGTTATCCTGATCTAAAAGAAATTTACCGCAAAAATGGATTTGTGTTTTTTGTGAGGCAGGTGGGTAAGGGATAGTTTTAAGGAGTAAGGGCTAAGAAATAAGTGCTATAATCCTGACAGGTTTTTAAAACCTGTCAGGATTTATTAGTTTAATGCTATTTTGCTTGAATATTTAAGGACGTTTACTACTTTTTTTTCTTGTATATCTTCGATTTATTCATTCCCATCTTATAGAAAAAATGAGTGAAAGAAACACGCAATACACCTAAACCATACTCCATACTGCGTTTGAAATTGATGGAAGATGCATCAGGGAAATACTTAGTGGGACAAGTGATTTCGGCAATTTCGAAGTCGGCCATAAAAATTTGAGAGATCATTTCATTATCAAAAACAAAATCATCGCTGTTGGCTTCATAGTCTACTGTTTCCAATACTTCGCGTGAAAACGCACGGTAACCTGTATGGTATTCAGAAAGTTTTTGATTGAGCAGTATATTTTGTGATAATGTTAAACAACGGTTAAAGATGTATTTATACATGGGCATTCCGCCTTTTAAAGCACCTTTACCTAATATCCGTGAACCAAAAACCACCGGATACAGATCATTGGCAATAATGTTTGCCATGGAATGAATTAAAAGCGGAGTGTATTGATAATCAGGGTGAAGCATCACTACAATATCAGCATTCAGCTCAAGTGCTTTATCGTAACATGATTTTTGATTACCACCGTAACCCCTGTTTTTTTTATGTTGGATAACATGTTTAATGCCAATACGGGCAGCAACTTCCACTGTATTATCCTTACTCATATCATCTACAAGCACTACCTCATCTACAATATCAAAAGGGATCTCATTGTATGTTTTTTCGAGTGTTAAAGCGGCATTATAGGCCGGTAATACAACTACAACTTTTTTATTTTTTATCATATAGATATTAGCTTAAGGGCAAAAATAACAATAATATTTTTATTTTGGTTATTTATAAAATAAGCTATCGGGGCAAACGTATCTCCGCCATATATAAAGAGTCCCTTCCTTTGTCAGGATAAACTTCGGCTCGGTTCATATTATACAATATCGTTCGTTCCTACGGAACTTGTTTTTTTGTTACCCTTTTTTCAATGGACTAAAGTCCATTGTTACAATATCATTCGTTCCTACGGAACGAGGACTTTTGAAAATATGGAGCTTTGCTAAATTTAGATGCCTTTGCACTAAACAAGCTATTTAAACTTACTTAGCAAGCTTATACAAATCAATTTCTTTTGTTTGTAATGGGTATAGCAGATAACTATCAGGTACCACCTTACTTGACAAATTTTTTCTGATAATAAAGTACTCACAAGGTGTGGTGCCGTGATCTGTATTAATATAGAAATTTCGTATAAAATATTCTCTTAAGCTATGGTCTTGCACCATTTCAGGGGCGATGTTAACTATTTCCCCATGAGGTATTATTTTACCAATATTATAAATATCGGATAATAAATTTTTATCCCGTTTGGTTTCACCAATTTTTGAGATCGTAAATGCTAATGAAAACAACAGTATGATAAAAGTTGTCCATTTAGCATATTTATAAAAACTGCCCTCTACGTTTATTTTTTCTACAATAATCCCCATTCTATTAGCCAGGAAGGCTGCACCAGCCATGGTAAAAAAAGGTAAGGTGGTAAGTAAATAAAAACCTCGTTGCTCAAGTGTGATCATTAAAGGCAAAGAGCCTGAAAATCCAATTAACAATAGCCAGATGATCTTTGAAAAATGTCCATTTTTTATTGCTGCAACCTTATATTTTTTGCTGAACAAATAGATAAAAAGCATTAAAATAAACATCGGGATCAATTCTGTAAACAACCGGACCATTATTTCAAACCTATTATCGGTGGTGGTGCGTTCTACATCATTAAAGGTTCTGCCCAAGCGGTTTTCGAAGTATAGTTTAAATACATCGTAAATATTATTATTGAAAAAAATGAGTACTGTATATATTAAAACGGGTGTGCCAACAAGAATAAGTGAGTAAACAATGTTTTTTTTGAAGGATATATCTTTGTTGCTTATCATCCAGTATGAAAAAACGGCTGTGATAGGGAAAAGTCCTTGTATGCCTTTGGTTAAACTGGCCAGAAAAACACATATTCCGGCAAGTATTAAATAGAAAATAATGTTTTCTTTCTTGAAAAGAACTTTACTTAAGTAGTAAACCGACATGGTTGTAAATAAGGTCATTACCGTTTCTTCAACATGATTGGAGTAGGACCAAAAGCAAATAGGAATGGTAATAAAAAACAGAATAGGCAACCAACTGTTTTTATTTATTTGTTCATCATCAGAAAATAATGTTTTCCAGATTCGATGGATGTAAATAAGGGTGAATGTAAAACAAACGAAACAGAACAATCGTTCTACGTACATACTTGTTCCAAAAACTTTGTAAAATGCTGCCAATAGCCCAAAGTAGAGTGGGGGCTGCTCCCGGAAAACAGTATAATAGGTTAAGCTATAATGAGGTTCCCAAAAAGTACCTAAGCCATCGGCTAAGTTCTTGCCAACGCTGATATAAAGCATCCCATCCATGAACACCCCATCTTGTATGAGCTGGGAAATGGTTAATACTAAAATAGCGGATATGGTAAACAACCAAAACGGTAATGTTTTCGATACAAAAAAATGTTTCATTTTTTATCGGGTAAACCCATTAGGGCATTTTGGAAAGAGGAACCATTTTATTCAAATCGGGATCCCACAATTTAAGGCGAAGACAAGCAGCTATATCCCATGGTTTGAGGGTTGTAACTTTTGGATTTTGCAGCTCAGGGATTTTTGCCATTGCTTCGGGCAAGCGGTAAAATGGAATCCGGGAGTTCAGATGGTGAATGTGATGATAACCAATATTAGCAGTAACCCATTCAAAAAAAGGATTCATTGCCATATAACTGGACGATTCCAAGGCGGCATTTGCATAGCTCCACTCTGTGTTATTTCTGAAAACAGCTTCAGGGAAATTATGCTGTGCATAAAAAAGATAAGAGCCAAGCATGTGTGAAAGAAAGAATGGTAAAAAGAAGGCAAGGAACCAGGTTAACCATCCAAAGTGGACAAAAAGGAAAATGGCAATGCTGAAATGAATTACAAGCACTACCAGCGAATCCCAATGTCTGCGTGGGCTGCTTAAAAAGGACTGAATACACATTCCGTACATAAATGTAGTAAAATAGGCAAAAAACATGTTTATCGGATGGCGGATCGATAGATATACCATGCGCTCTGTTTTGGAAGCTTCCATAAATTTTTGCTTGGTCATGATAGGGAAAGAGCCTATGCTTGCACTAAACAGCTTAGCATTATGGTTGTGGTGGTGATCATGTGAGCGCTTCCATATGTTTGGAGGGGTGAGCATGTATATTCCAAAAGCAGTAAATAGAACGTTGGCTAAAGGTGATTTATGAAGTATGGTATGGTGCTGATAATCGTGGAAGATAATAAAACAGCGGGCAAGCAGCATAGCGCTGAAAATGCTGCAAAGTATTCTGCCCCAGATATTAGGGATATAAATTGTACCAATAATAAATCCACTCAGCAATAAAAGAGATGAAATTGTATGAAACCAACTTTTCCACCGGATCTCGCTCGCGAATGGTTTTGTTGCAATAATTAGTTGTTTACCTTCAAGCATTGTAGTAATAAAATTTCAAATTTCAAGTTTCAGGTTTGTATTGTTAATTAAAGGTTTCTGGTTTAAAACCTTAATTGCTCGTTGCATTACATAGAACTTGAAACTTGAAAAGCATAGTATGTCAACTTGAAGCTTGAAACCAATTTAGTGTTTCAATTGATCTTTAAATACTTTTTTGAATTTTTCTACTTTGGGTTGAATCACAAATTGACAATAGGATTCATTCCCATTTTGATTAAAGTAATTTTGGTGATAATCTTCGGCAACGTAAAATATTGTTAAAGGACTTATTTCAGTCACAACTGGCTTATCCCAGGCACCGGAAGCGTTCAATTCTTTTTTATATTTTTCGGCCAGTTCTTTTTGAGTTTCGTTCTCATAAAAAATAACTGAACGATATTGGGTTCCATGATCATTCCCTTGCCCATTAACCTGGGTAGGATCATGGGTTTTCCAAAATACGGATAATAATTCGGCATAACTGATTTTAGCCGGGTCATACACAATTTGACAAACTTCGGCATGTCCTGTACTTCCTGTACATACTTCTTTGTAAGACGGGTTTTTAACCGTACCTCCGGAAAAACCCGATTTAACAGATTGTACACCATCTAACAGTTGAAATTGGGCTTCTACGCACCAGTAACATCCTGCTCCAAAAATTGCGGTATCCATAGTATTTATTTTAGTTGTTAATGGTTCTTCTGATTTAGATTTTTCCAAATCATGATTAGTAGACTCTTGAACACATGACGAAAAAATGGTATTACTTGATATGAATGCTAACAGTAAAAAAATATTATTCATTTCAGACCTCTTTTCTTTTAACAAATTTATTAATAATAATCGGATACAAATTTACGAATAAATATTCATTGCCATTCATAAAGATGGCGGAACTAATTTATTGGTTAACAGGCAAAAACCGTTTATCAATTAACGAAAAAGTAGAGTACATTATTTTGTACGATTCAATTTTGTTTAAGCCTGTATTAATTTGCCCTTAGGTCTTTTGAAATTTCTCTAAAATAAGTTGAAATGAACTGAGGATCTTTGGCACTTAATAAAGACAAGCTTTCGCTTCCAAGTATCCATTTATATTCAACTTTTGAAGGTTGTATTTTAATTCCTGTTTTATCAACCTTGGCTTTATAGGTCATAAAATTTTGAGTACGTTCTGTAATATTTTCATCCGTTAGGTTGGTTATCCAAATAGCCGGATCATCAAGCTTGATCCAAAGTACAACGCGTTTTACCGTTCCATTGTCCAATAACCGTTGTAAAGCTTGTCCGTTAAGTAATGATTTTTCTCCACCAATAATATTTAATTCTTTTACCTCGATGAGTGAATCATTTAAAAGGCACTCAGCCACTGTAGCTCCATTGCTATGGGCTATTAAACGATTGAATTTTTTGTCTTTAAGTTTATTCAGTTCCGCTTTAGCTTTAGGACCGGCTAAAGAAAACACTTCTGATGGAACATGACCATCATTTTGGCTTGCTGCAGCCAAAGGATCGTTTTGTTGTTTTGGCATAACAAATGAAACAATTACTACCCCCGAATCGGTCATGTTTTTTTCTCTGTTCTCAGTCATTTCTTTATACATCATACCGGTAAAAGGGCTTTTAAGACTGTCTTCTAATTTTTTAGTTAGTTCCTGTTCAGCGTACATGCTTAATACAATTCCTTCATTAAATGAAGTTTTAGTTTTTAGTTTTTTAGTTTTTATTTTAGTTAACTCCTGGCGTATTTTAACTTTATCCTGTTTAAGTTTCGTTTTTTCTACAACGATATTTTTTTGGAATTCATCCCATAATTTTTGATCGTTTTTTAGGGTATAATAAGTGATTGCAGAAAGTTTGTCCAATGAAGGATCATTATACACAACTCCTTCAATTTCAGCATTAAATAGATTTATTTTTGCTTTTAGTTCGTTTTCTTTGCTTACAAGTAATGCTAATTCCGATTTAGTTTCATCAGCAGTTGACTCTTTAAGTTTTTTATCCAACAACTTTTTTTCCTCTTTGAATTTTGAAATTTCAAGTTTTAGTTTTTGATTTTTATCAGAATTAAGTTGGAAACTACTTTTAGCAAGTCCACTTGGAACAAGGTTAAGGGAAGGAAGGGTTGATTTTTGAGGTTTTTGTGCTGAACAGGTGATCGAGTAAATGACCATGAAAATCAGGAACATTGGTAACCTATAAATTGCATTGTTTTTAGTAGTTCTCATGCTGTGGTATTAATGAAATTTATTTAATTTAAGGATGCACTTATGGTGCATTTCTATTATTGCGCAAAAATACAGTAATTGTTTTTACTAATAAAAAATCATATTAACATTTAATGAATAGTCCTCGAGTTCGTTTTTTCGGGATTTTGTTCCTTTTTCGCTGCTCCCAAACTCAAAAAAGCCTATTTTTTCATAAATCGAGAATTGTTTTTAATTTTTAAGTGTGTGATAATCAGTGTTTTTGTATTTATTTCACAAAAAATTTGGTCAGAACAGAAATTTGCATTTACTTTGCAGTACAAAGTACTTTTAATTAATCAAAATTATGACAGATTCAAAAGAGCATTTACAAACCATAACGGATATTCGTTCAATGATGGAACGTTCGTCCCGTTTTATTTCTTTAAGCGGATTATCGGGTGTTTTTGCAGGTGTTTTTGCCCTTTGTGGTGCATACGCAGCTTATATAAAATTAAACTCTCAAAACGGAATATATAGATTATTAGACGATGGTGCTTATATTGACATTGTTGTTTTTTTATTAATTGATGCTTTTGTAGTATTACTCGCTTCCGTAACTGTTGGAATTATGTTAACCATCCGAAGCTCAAAAAAGAAAGGTATTAAAATATGGGATGCTACTTCAAAACGTTTATTAATTAATTTACTGATTCCATTAATAACCGGTGGCTTATTTTGCTTTATTCTATTATCCCACGGTTTGGTTAGATTAGTGGCACCTTCATCCTTATTATTTTATGGTCTTGCTTTAATTAATGCAAGTAAATATACATTGAATGATATACGTTACTTAGGAATTTGTGAAATTATATTGGGCTTGTTAGCCTCATTGTATATTGGTTATGGATTATTGTTTTGGGCCGCAGGATTTGGTGTGCTTCATATTGTTTATGGTGCTGTGATGTATTACAAGTATGAGAGGTAGATAGATTTTAGATAGTACAAATAGATGTTAGATATTTGATGTTGGATTTTAAGTATAAATCAAACATCTAAAATCCAATATCTAAAATCCAATATCCAACAATAATAAAGGATAATCGTGAAAAATTATATTCGACATTTAAATAAAGCTTTTGAAAACCGGATACGTTTGGGCATCATGTCTATACTGATGGTTAACGATTGGGTGGAATTTAGTTCCATGAAAGAAATGCTTGACATTACGGATGGTAACTTAGCTTCCCATATTTCTGCATTGGAAAAAATTGAATACCTGGAAGTGAAAAAACAATTTGTTGGCAAAAAGCCAAATACAACGTATTCGGTTACTAAATTGGGAAAGAAAGCATTCAATGAACATTTGGATGCATTGGAACAATTAATTAAAAACAGGGATTGATATTTTTTTGCGCTTACACTTTGAATTGCAAAGTACTTTTAATAAAAATTATTATGAAAAAACTAACAGAACTGCAATTAAGAATAAGAATTAAAAGTTGGATAATCTTATTCATCGTTTTTTTAATAGTAAGCGGAATTACTGCATTTCCAATTGAAATGGAGCTTTCAATATTTATGGCTCATTCTTCATCCTTTCCCCAGTTCATACAAAATTGGCTCAGCACAATTTATAATGCTGTAAAAGAAACGAACGCTGAATATCCTTATTTATCTTATGGAACTGATTGGTTAGCATTTGCACATATTGTTATTGCAACAGTATTCATTGGCCCTCTAAAAGATCCTGTTCGTAATATTTGGGTAATACGATTTGGAATGATCGCTTGTGTAATGATTTTTCCTCTGGCACTTATTGCCGGGCCAATAAGACATATCCCTTTTTATTGGCAACTGATCGATTGTTCCTTTGGAATATTTGGAATTATTCCACTTTATATTACTTACAAGCTTATAAAACAATTAGAAAATACACAAATCACAATTTAATAAAACAAACATGAAAAAGAACGACTGGATTTTAATCGCATCGGTGGCTGCTTACAGTTACCTGTTTTACCAACAAAATTTAGGAATTAATTTTTTGGTATTTACAATTTCTCTTATTATTTTACTTTTTTTACGAAATAAAAAAGTGTATCAAAATAAAAGCTCGATTGTTGCAGCCATTGGTGCCGTATTAAGCGCTTTTTGCATCGCCTATTATGGAAACGGTTTATCATTCTTGGCGAATATTATTTCGTTAAGTGTCCTCTCTGCCTTTAGTATCAACCCTAACACATCAATTCTTACTTCTTTCTTTTTCTCTTTATATTCGATAGGAGCCTCGTGCATTTTTATGATATTGGATACCATTGAGCGCGGTCAGAAGAAAAAAATAACAACAGAAAGTAAACCGATCTCCGTAAAGCTCATACTTTATATTGTGCCGATTTTAATAGCCATCATATTCTTTTTTATGTATAAGGCATCCAATCCTTTATTTGATAATTTAACAAAAAAAATAAATCTTGATTTTATTTCTGCCGGTTGGATATTTTTCACACTGGGTGGTTTTTGTTTAATGTATGGGTTCTTTTACCATAAAAACATACAAGTAATTGCCAATAAAGATCAACTGGCTTCTAATTCTCTTTCTATTGAAAGTACTGAAGGGAATGGTTCTTTAACCAATTTTTTAAGCATAGATAATGAAAAATTATCAGGGATAATTTTATTGCTTTTGCTTAATACCTTGTTGCTCACTGTAAATATTCTGGATGTGAATTTTTTATGGTTTGATGGTGCATTGCCAAAAGACCTAAGTTATTCGGCATTTGTACACCAAGGAACAGGGGCGCTCATCACCTCCATCATCATTGCCATTCTTATCATTCTTTATTATTTCCGTGGTGGCTTGAATTTTTATAAAGGAAATAGATCGCTGAAACTTTTGGCTGGTTTATGGATCATACAAAATGCATTTATGATCATTTCAACGGCTTATCGAAATAATCTATACATCAACGAATACAGTTTAACATATAAACGAATTGGTGTATACATCTGGCTATTGCTAGTCCTGATCGGATTGATGACCACATTTGTGAAAATTTTAAAAGCAAAAAGTAATTGGTATTTGTTTCGTACAAATGGTTGGCTATTTTATTTTGTACTCCTTTTTAGTTGTTTTATTAATTGGGATGTGATCGTTACAAATTTTAATATTAACAGGGCCGAACAAAAACATAAATCGTTGGACGCATCTTATTTAGTCTCCCTTTCGGAAAGAAATATTCCTCAATTGCTGGCCCTAAATGATTCGATAAAGAATCAGGCAAACACTGGTGATATGTACGATACACGAGGCGATTCCTATAATTATGTTGAAATAAATTATAAACCTGCTTTGAATTATAAGTTATATCGTTTTCTTGACGAAATGGATAAAATGGAATGGCAGTCGGTCTGTTTTGAAAAAAAACGTGTTTACGATGAGTTGTCTTTAATGAAACAAAATATTAAAGAAATAGACTTGCAGAATTATTACCTGCGATCATTAAAACCTCTTGCAATGCTTACTGATCTTCAATCGCTTTATTTTTCAAATAATAATTTGAATGAGCTGCGCGAATTAAAAATGTTTTCGAATTTGGAAAATTTGTATTTGAATTCAAACCAATTTGATTCAATCGATTATTTTCCCGCAATGAATAATCTTAAAATACTCTCTTTATCGTCCAATAATATTAAAAATATTTCTCCATTAAAGAATGCACCAAATCTTTCTTCACTTGATTTATCGGATAATAAACAGCTTGATTTTACAACACTTCCGGCTTTGAAAAAAGTTGAAACACTTAGTTTGAATTATAATACTATCAATGATTATTCACCTCTATTAAGGTTACCCAATCTAATTGAATTAAATCTTTCCGGAGCATTGGTATCAAAACAATATAAATTGCCTGCACTTCCGAAATTAAAAAGGTTAAATCTTCAATACAATCAGATATCAATAAGTGATTCCTCTTTATTTGGGGACTTGAGTTCTTTTGTTAACCTTGAGTTTATCGATCTTTCAGATAATCAATTAGAAAATATATATCCAATAACAACGTATTTTAATTTCAAAAATACAAGCACTGAAGAAAGGAAAAATGCTTCGGTATTTAAAGCGTTAAAGTCATTGAACATATCGCGAAATCGTCTTCAAACACTTTATCCCCTTATGGTTTATACTGATTTGGAGGAACTATATGTTAGTGATAATCAGCTGAAAGAAACTAGTACACTGGCTCAATTGGTCAATCTCAAAACACTTTCAATAGATAATTGCGGTTTAAATAATATTGATTTTATAAAAAAGCTTGTAAACCTTCAGGCATTATATATATCAAACAATAACATCAACGATTACACGCCTTTATATGAATTAAAGGGTTTAAAACAATTGTACGTTGGAACGGTCAGCAAACAAGTACTCCAACAATTGAAGAAAGAATTGCCTAAAACCGCTATCAGTGCAGCAGTAATTAAATAATTATAACAAGACCTGTCAGATTTTAAAACCTGACAGGTCTAAAACCCTTATAAACGATAGGAGAGGAGTCTTTAAAAATTTTAAACATGAAACCAATTACCAAAACAATTTTACATCTGACCATATTCAGCATAGCCATGGGCTATCTGGAATCATCAGTGGTTGTTTATTTGAGAAAAATATATTATCCCGAGGGATTTAAATTTCCACTAATACCCGTTTCACCGGATATTGCCATTACAGAGTTTTGGCGCGAAGCAGCAACTATCATTATGCTTATTGGTGCTGGTATTATGGCCGGAAAAAATGCTGTACAACGGTTTGCCTTTTTTATATACAGTTTCGCCATTTGGGATATTTTTTATTATGTTTTTTTAAAGGTGCTTCTTAATTGGCCTGAATCATTATTAACATGGGATATATTATTCCTTATTCCTTTTCCTTGGGTTGGGCCTGTAATTGCACCATGTATTGTTTCCCTCACTATGGTTTTTCTTACCCTGATCATTGTCTATCATCAGGAAAAAGACAAACATGTTCACATCAGTTTTATAAACTGGATGTTCCTGATTTTAGGAAGTGTTACTGTGATCTGTTCTTTTATGTGGGATTATTTCATGTATTTATCTGCCAATGGAACTAACAAAGTCATTTGGACACTATCGAGTAATACCAATCTGTTTGAAGAAGTTAGCAATTATATTCCGAAACAGTTTAACTGGTTGCTATTCGGAACAGGTGAAGGATTTATTTTAATTGCAATACTCCTTATTTTAAAAAGGTTAAAGAACAGTCAAAAACCAACAACTATCAACTAATAACCAAAAACTATCAACTAATAAAAAACAAATGAACAATAAATTAATTAAAATAATGGCAGTATCTTCTGCAATGAGTTTAATACTTTTATACTCACGAATGGCGTGGACAGGGAACTTCTACTATGCCTCGCTGATCTGGAATTTATTTCTTGCCTGGATTCCTTTTATATGTGCTTTAATTCTGACAGAGGTCAGCAAACGATCTAATTCACGGATCCGGTTAAATTGTTGGTTTTGTTTATGGTTGGTTTTCTTTCCAAATTCACCATATATTATTACAGACCTCTTTCATCTGCGCTTACGGGAAGGTATCCCGCTTTGGTTTGATCTGATATTAATACTATCATTTTCATGGAATGGTTTGCTATTAGGTTTCGCATCGCTATTTGAAATTCAACGGTTTTTAAAAGATCGTTTTTCCCTAAATTATGTACATGCTTTTATAACCGGGTTAATGATCTTATGCAGTTTTGGAATATATTTGGGCAGATACCCACGTTGGAACAGTTGGGATATTATTACCAATCCGATCAATTTGTTTTCTGATATTTTTAATTTGTTGATACATCCTTTGAACAATCCAAGAATGATAGGTGTTACATTAATTTTTTCTATATTTTTGTTAGTGAGTTATTGGACATTATTTTCATTGATAAATCATAATAAACATGAGCGGCAATAAATCATTTTCAATTTCCAACAGAATAAAAAGTTTTGGTTTTGCAATTGAAGGCATAATCACATTTTTTAAAACACAGCACAATGCCTGGATTCATGCTTTTGCAACGGTTATTGTTGTTGTTGTTGGATTTGTTTTAAAGGTAAATAATGCGGAATGGTGTTTATTGGCTACTGCAATTGCAATGGTGTTCATTTCTGAAATGTTGAATACGGCCATTGAATTTTTAACAGATATTGTTTCACCCGGTTATAATATACAGGCCAAAAAAGTAAAGGATGTAGCTGCTGGAGCGGTTCTGATTTCCGCCATTGCAGCGGTTGTGATAGGGGTAATTATTTTTTTGCCAAAGCTTTGGTAATTAGCATCAGCTTTTTTGTTAGAGAATATCTAATTTTTATCGATCAGTAGATCCAGGCTTACCCGCATTATATCGCCCATATTACGGGATTTTAAAAATTGTGGATGAGCATAATGTTTTGCTAATTCTTTTTTTAGGGTATCTTCTTTATCCGGTAATGAAAGTGTGTCATTACTCATGGCATCTAACAATAGGTTGGTTCTGTTTTTAGAGCGTTTAATGCGTTTAGCAATAAGAGTCCTTTCTTCTTGTTGATATTGCTGCATTGTTTCTTCATTTAACTGCTTTATACAAAGATCAACAAAATGTTTATTTTCTTTAAAGTACTGAGGTAAATACACTGTTTTTTTACCCTCATAACATTGCTGATCAAAGTCTATAGCACGAAAGCGGTATTGAACATCATCAAAATCAGCCGTTACATCAATAACAAAATTATAGGCCCTCATATCGCCCAATAATCGTACAAAGCAGCGCTCGTTAAACTTGACAAATTCCTTTGCCATCCGTACTTCATTTACTTCTATCCATTTGTATTCCGGTTTCATAAACATATCTCCCGGTATACCCACTATATGCTCTTCAACAAGCGTATCCTGATCAACTAAAAAATTGATACGGTTTGGTGATAAAAGATCTTCGAATTCCAAACCATAAACACGCGAAGCGTCAGCGATCTTTACATAATAATAATCATGATTATCGTTATATTGATTTACAATGCAGATACGAAAAGGTTTAGAGTTTCCAAATGCACAAAAATCAACCCTGTCAACCAACAGGTGCTCCATCAATGATTCATTCCCGTCAAATTTCATCATTGCATACATTTTTACTAAACGATGATGAATATCTTCCATTTCGGAAGGTTGAAACATTACAGTTTGCCAAAGAGTATCCTTACCATGTTTATCTTTTTGTGGAATGCTAAAAAAATAACGTAATAATTCACTATAGGTAAATGGGATTTTTACCAGGCGGCTATAGTTAAATAAGTATTCCTTCAAAGATTCATTAATCGGGTAAAATTGTTTCTTTTTAGAAATGATATTCATGTCCATGACAAAAAAATATTGCAAAAATTTTAATAATGATTTTCGTTAATGCTTTTTATTTCTCGCAGATGTACGCGAATTTTCCAATGAGTTTCGCTGATTTTAACCATTAATCAAAAGAACCAAATACGGCTGCCACACAATACCCGGTCATCCAGCCTGGTTGCCGTCAGCGAAACTCTGCATTTAATTTGCGAAACTCTGCGAGAACATTTAATTCCCGAAAATAACTACAAATCAAGCGTCCCCTGTGAATCTTCATCATCTTCACCCATTTTTTTCTTTTTCTTTTTTTCTTCGGATGGTAATATTATTTCTGCATTTATCATCTGATCAATTGAAATAATATTTTTCTCTTTTGGTTTTTCCGGAGTCGTTGATTTTTTTAAGGCTTCCAATGGTGACATTCCACTTTCTTCAAACTCCTCTAAAACATCTTCATCTATTGGTACTTCAACAGGTGCTAATAAGTTTATCTCTTTTACTTTTGAATAAGAGAGTTTATTTCCTTTTGCTTTATAGCCTTTAACACCAATGAAATCAACTAAATTAATTTTTTCATCCGGCAGTTCTTTATCTTTTACCTTGCTGAATTTTAATTCCAGAACCGGAATAGCATCCGTGGTGGCGATCTCTAATTTAGAACCTTCACTTTCACTAATGAATAAAACTTTTTTATCCATTGGTTCCACAAGGAAACGTTTAACAAAATAGGTTTTGCTTTCTCCATCAAGATAAACAGCCGTTACAGGTTTAGTAGGATTGAATTTTTCGATCAGCACCATATCTTCATCAAAATGTGTTGACAGATCAAACCCGATAACTTTGTAATTACCGCTTTGCATGATGGTTAATATTTTATCATCAGGTCCAAAACTCCCTAGAAATGTTCCCCGTTTGTCGGTATTCAAACGTTGTACGGTATCATCAAACCAGATATCAAGTGCACCAAGTGTGGATACACCTTTTTGTTTTAAAATAATTTTTTTGATAGAATATTTTGTAACCACATTACCCATTGAGCTACGGCCTTTCACTGCCAGATCAGCAAAATTAATATCCCATTGCACTTTACGTAATCCCGGCATAGGTTTTAACAAAACTTCTACAATTTCTGATTCGCCATTCGGATTAGCAGTGAAATACAATACTTCCGAACCGGCAGTTCCTTTTGTTAATTCATATTGTTTATCACGCGTTACACCGGTTACCGGAAAACGTTTCATAAACACAGCACCATTTTTTCCATCACGATATATCATGTTGTAAATGGTGCGTTCATCATTCTTTTTATAAACGGCAATATGTATCAAGTCCTTACCCACAAAGGCTTTGTCTTGAACTTTGGTAACCATCATTGTTCCATCTTTACGGAAAACAACAATATCATCTATATCTGAACAATCAGAAATGAATTCGTCTTTTTTTAATCCGAAACCTGCAAAGCCTTCTTCACGGTTTACATATAATTTTTCATTGGCAAGCACAACACTTGTAGCTACAATGTTTTCGAACGATTTAATTTCCGTTTTACGTTCTCTGCCAACACCATATTTCTTTTTTAAATTTTTGAAATACTCAATGGCATACTCAATCAGGTTTGCTAAATGATGGTCAATTTCAAGGATACGGGCATCTAAGGCACGCATTTTTTCATCTGCTTTAGCAGAATCAAAACGGGTGATACGTATCATCGGTATCTGTGTCAGCTTCTCAAAATCGTCATTGGTAATTTCTCGAATGAATTGTTTTTTATATTTCGCAAAACGACCATCCAAATAGGTAAACAAAGCCGGTTTGTCAGAGTAGTTTTTAAAATCAATATACATTTCATCCTTAATGAAGATCTTCTCAAGAGAAGCAAACATAAAGGCTTCCTGCAATTCTGCTTTTTCAATCTCCAATTCTCTTCTTAATAATTCAAGCGTATTGTGCGTTGAAATTTTAAGCATCTCATTTACCCCAACAAAACGAGGCTTGTCAGCTTCAATGATACAAGCATTGGGAGATATGGAAAGTTCACAATCGGTAAATGCATAAAGTGCATCAATGGTTTTATCAGGTGAAATCCCTGGAACTAAGTGAATAACGATCTCTACATTCTCGGCAGTATTATCTTCTACTTTACGGATCTTGATTTTACCTTTATCGTTCGCAGATACGATGGTATCGATCAAGGAGCCGGTTGTGGTTCCAAACGGGATCTCATTAATTACTAATGTTTTTTTATCGAGTTGAGCGATTTTCGCACGAACACGGATTTTGCCTCCACGCAAACCATCATTATAATTGGAGAAATCGGCCATACCTGCAGTAGCAAAATCCGGCATGATATCCGTTTTTTTACCACGTAAAACAGCTACTGAAGCATCACATAATTCATTAAAATTATGTGGTAACATTTTACAGGCTAAACCAACAGCAATACCTTCAACACCTTGCGCCAATAGCAATGGGAATTTTACAGGCAATGTTTCGGGTTCTTTATTACGGCCATCATAGCTTGTTAACCAAACAGTAGTTTTTGGATTAAAAACCACTTCCTGAGCAAATTTTGAAAGACGCGCTTCAATATAACGGGGAGCTGCTGCTCTGTCACCTGTCAATACATTCCCCCAGTTACCCTGTGTGTCAATTAAAAGATCTTTTTGTCCCAAGGCCACCAAAGCATCACCAATAGACATATCCCCGTGAGGGTGATATTTCATAGTGTGCCCGATAATGTTCGCTACTTTATTGTAACGTCCATCATCCAGGTCATTCATCGAATGTAAGATCCTGCGCTGTACAGGCTTTAAACCATCTTCTACATAAGGTACCGCACGTTCCAGGATTACATACGATGCGTAATCCAAAAACCAATTTTGATACATTCCTGAAACGTGAATTACATTGTGTAAGTCATTTCCATCACCAGTCAATTCTTCGTTTATGTTTTCTTCGTTGCTCATTATATTTTTTTAGACTAATATTTCTTTTCGCTGATTGAATTCAATTACAATTCATTTTTTATCGTCAGCTTTGAAACAATCATTTTTTATCTTAACTATCATAAAAATCTGCGTCCTATCAAACACAGTTATTAATTCTGCTCAACGAGATCTTTCTCCACCACCAAATTCTCAATAATAAAATCCTGGCGTTCCTGTGTGTTTTTACCCATATAATAGCTCAACATATCTAAAATAGTTCTGTCTTTACCAATAATAACAGGGTCTTTACGGATATCTTTGCCAATAAACAATTTAAATTCATCCGGTGAAATTTCACCTAAGCCTTTAAATCGGGTTATTTCAGGTTTTGATCCTAATTTTGCAATTGCTGCTCTGCGCTCTAATTCGCTGTAACAATAGATGGTTTCTTTTTTATTACGAACCCTGAAAAGTGGTGTTTGCAAAATATAAACGTGTCCGTTTTTTACAAGATCAGGAAAAAATTGAAGGAAAAAGGTCATTAACAATAACCGGATGTGCATACCATCCACATCGGCATCGGTAGCAACCACTATATTGTTGTAACGCAAATTTTCTATTCCATCCTCAATGTTTAAGGCTGCTTGCAAAAGATTAAATTCTTCATTTTCATAAACAATTTTCTTTGTAAGACCGAACGCATTTAATGGTTTTCCTTTCAAACTAAATACCGCTTGTGTATTTACATCACGGGTCTTCGTGATAGAACCACTTGCCGAATCTCCCTCACAAATAAATAAAGTAGTATCTAATTTACGTTCATCATTTGATGTTTTATGAATGCGGCAATCACGTAATTTTTTATTGTGAAGGTTTGATTTTTTTGCCCTGTCGCGTGCAAGTTTTTGAATACCTTGCAAATCCTTACGTTCACGCTCATTCTGAATGATCTTTCCAAGAATAGCTTGCGCTGTTTCGGTATTTTTATGAAGAAAATTATTTAACTCTGTTTTTAAAAAATCTCCCACAAAAGCCTTTACAGATGGACCTTTAGGACTAATTTCCTGAGAGCCTAATTTGGTTTTTGTTTGAGATTCAAAAATTGGCTCCTGTACTTTAACGCTCACAGCAGCAATAATAGAGGTACGAACATCTACTGCTTCAAAATCTTTCTTAAAAAATTCACGAATAGTTTTTACTACTGCCTCACGAAACGCACCTTGATGAGTTCCGCCCTGCGTGGTATGTTGCCCGTTTACAAAAGAATAATATTCTTCGCCATATTGCTGATTACTATGTGTTAAGGCAACTTCAATATCATACCCATTCAAATGAATGATAGGATATAAGATAGAACCGGAAATATTTTGTTGCAAAAGATCCAACAAACCATTTTCAGAATGAAATTTTTGTCCGTTATAATTGATCGTTAAACCTCTGTTGAGATAAGCATAGTTCCACAGCATTTTCTCAACATACTCGTTGATGAAATGGTAGTTTCCAAATATTTTTTCATCAGGAATAAATGTTACCATTGTGCCTTTGCGGGCATCAGAAGCAACAATTTTTTCTTCTTTTGTTAGATTTCCTCCAGAAAATACGGCTTCTTTTGTTTGCTCCTCACGGTAAGATTGTACCTTAAAATAACTGGATAATGCATTTACAGCTTTAGTACCAACACCATTTAATCCAACCGATTTTTTAAATGCTTCCGAATCGTACTTGGCACCGGTATTTATTTTAGAAACCACATCAACCACTTTCCCTAATGGGATACCACGCCCGTAATCTCGTACACGTACAGTTTTATCTTTAACTGTAATGTCGATATTCCGTCCATTACCCATCACAAATTCATCAATACAGTTATCGATGGTTTCTTTGAGCAGGATATAAATACCGTCATCAGGGGAGGAGCCATCGCCCAACTTACCAATATACATACCCGGGCGCAAACGGATATGCTCATTCCATTCCAGCGTACGGATACTGTCTTCGTTATATTTTACTTCTTTTTCTGCCATTTTTATTATTTCTTCCCGGTAATAATCGGGTTTAGGTATTAGATATTGGTTTTAGATTTGTCAATTTACAAAGATATATTTTAAAATAGACTTTTTATTAGTTAAATATACAGTACTGGATATAAAGGGTATGTAGATTTTATTGTAAAAAAATAGGTTGTAAAGAGCTTTTCTTTTGGGCGTTCCCCTTTCTGAAAAGAAAGGGGCGGGCTTTCCGCTTCAATCTTTTTGTGAAGAACAAAAAGGATTTCCACTTCAATCCCTAACGCGGCATACAAGCGGAAATTTGCAGCATCATTTTAATAATAAAAATCTGCCAGATCCGTGTTCCAATCATACCATCGAGCATTAATATCATAGAACTCGTATTAACAAAAAAATCATTTTAATCATAAAAATCTGCCAGATCCGCGTTCCAATCTCACCGCGCATTAATACAATACAACGTTCAGTAGGCCCATTCTACAAAAAACTCTCTATCGCCAATCGGTACGAATCCATCCCAAAGCCGGTAATAGAACCTTTGCATTTGGGTGCAATCAATGAGGTATGACGGAAATCTTCACGGGCATATACATTGGATATATGTACTTCAATAACCGGAGTTTTTATAGCTGCAATCGCATCGCGCAAAGCCACTGAAGTATGGGTATAGCCGCCAGCATTAAAAATAATTCCATCATAGGTAAAACCAAATTCATGCAATTTATTGATCAGTTCACCTTCTACATTACTTTGGTAATAGGCCAATTCAACATTTTTGAATTTGTTTTCCAATGTTTTATAATACTCCTCAAAAGTTTGATCACCATAAACAGTTGTTTCTCGTGTACCTAATAAATTAAGGTTGGGGCCGTTTATAATAAGTAGTTTCATATTTATTTTTTACTGAAAATGCACTGAATTCCATAAAAGACAATAAGCTTATTGTTTTTTATTATTTAAGTAACATTTGTTTGTTAGCTAATTTTTGCAAATGTAAAGATAACCCAAAATATGTATTTGTAAATTCGTAATAGAAAATGAACTGGAAAATATACATACATGGGTTTAAATCGTTTTTGGCTTTGGAGAAATCTTTGTCGAAAAACTCCATTGAAGCCTACTTGCATGATGTGGAGAAACTGATCCAGTTCCTTGAATTTAAAAAATACGAAATTAGCCCTAAAGACATAGAGCTAAAGCATTTGCAGGAGTTTTTGAAATGGATCAATGAGTTAGGCATGAGTGCCGGAACACAGGCACGGGTGATAAGCGGAATAAAAGGCTTTTATAAATATTTATTATTGGAAAATGTGTTGAGCAATGATCCGACAGCATTGCTCGAAGCTCCCAAACTTGGTCGTAAATTGCCTGACACATTGAGTTTTGATGACATTAACAAAATTATTGAGGCCATAGATTTGAGTAAACCGGAAGGAGAGCGAAATAAGGCTATGCTTGAAACACTTTACAGTTGCGGATTGCGGGTAAGTGAACTGGTAGATCTGAAAATGTCAAACTTATATTTTAATGATGGTTTCATAAAGGTAACAGGTAAAGGTGATAAGGAACGCCTTGTGCCTATTGGAACTGAGGCTGTTAAACAAATTACTATTTATAAAAATGAGGTTCGCTGTCATTATGTTCCTAAAAAAGATAATGAAGATTTTTTATTTTTAAACAGGCGAGGAGCGAAGCTTTCGAGGGTAATGATATTTATAATTATTAAAGAACTGGCTCATAAAATAGGATTGAAAAAACATATTAGTCCGCACACCTTTCGGCATTCATTTGCCACACATTTAATTGAGGGAGGAGCCGATTTACGTGCTGTTCAAGAGATGCTTGGTCACGAATCCATTACTACTACGGAGATATATACCCATCTCGACAGAGATTACCTGCGCCAGGCTATCATTCAGTTTCATCCCAGATCGTAATTGTTTTGAGCTTACTCCTTCACTGAATTTATATACCTTAAAATTTCTTCGGATTGGTTGGATTCAAACCATTTTATTTCTTCATCTCTATGAAACCAGGTCAATTGGCGCTTTGCGAACCTTCGTGAGTTTTGTTTTATTAATTCAATGGCAGAATTTAAATCTAAATTATTTTCCAAATGGTCGAACAGCTCTTTATAACCTACTGTTTGCAAAGCATTTAAATGTTTGAATTCTTGTAATGATTTTACTTCATTTAGTAAACCATCCTTCATCATTTCATCTACTCTATTATTTATACGATCATAAAGCACTTCACGTGAAGTGTTGATCCCAACTTTAATAATATTAAAATTTCGTTTTTTTACTTTCCCTTTACGAAGCTCTGAATAAGGCTTTCCTGTTGTTAAACATACTTCAAGTGCACGGCTTAAGCGTTGTGGATTTTGTAGATCAACTTTATTATAATAGTTAATGTCTAGCTCCTTTAAAAGTTTTTGCAAACCTTCGATCCCATCTGTTTTTAACAGTAAATTTATTTTATTTCTTATTTCTTCATCTGCTTCCGGCAATTCATCAAATCCTTTGCAAACCGCATCAATATATAATCCTGAGCCTCCAACTAAAATTACTTTGTCGTTGGTTTGAAATAATTTTTCTAATAAAGCAATGACCTCGGTTTCATATTTTCCTACATTAAAATCATCGGTAATGCTGTGTGAATTAATAAAATAATGGGTGACTCCTTGAATTTCAGCCTCTGTTGGTTTAGCCGTGCCAATGTTCATTTCTTTAAAAAACTGACGCGAATCAGCTGAAACAACAGGACAATCAAATGCCTTCGCAATAGCAATACTCATAGCAGTTTTACCAACTGCTGTTGGGCCTACAATTACTATTAAGTTTTTGGCAGACATATTAATTTGAAAATGGGCTGATTTGCAAAATGCTTAATTACCTCTTGATATACCGCAAAGCTTTAGGTTATATGGTTTGCGTGAGGGATTCCTTCGACAGGCTCAGGATAAATTCCACGGAAATCCTTCCACGATTTTTATCGTGGAAGATTGATTGAAAAGCCCGATCCAAAGGTCACGCCCTAATAATCCAAACTGTAAATAAAATTATTAATCTTCTTCACGATGCTCATCACCATGATCTTCTGAATCACCAAATTCGTCATCTTCATCAGCATGTTCTTCTTCAGCTTCTCCTGCGTTTTCTTCTTCCCCTTCTTCACCCTCTAATACCGCTACTTCATCATCGCTGTGAGCATTCACGTAAGCTTCATCATCACCATGAGGTTCATCATCATCATCAAAATCGTCCTCATCGGAAATAGCAGGCACTACATTTGATATTTTGTATTGTTTTGGAGCCTCACCCACCGTTTTAGCACAAATTGGGTATGTTACTTTGGCATCATCAGCTACTATTTTTACCAATTCTACCAAAAAGGTCCAGCTCGCTTTTGGGTCATATACATAAACAAATTTTTGATGCGGATCCTCTATTAAAGATGCCATTTTGCATTTGTTCATCAACCGTGTTGCAACATCGGTGTTACGATGTTTATTACTATCATTATTTGCTGGTTTTAAGGTAATTTCATCTCCTTTACGCCACAAATAATCACTGCTAAAAAAGGAGGCATCGTGTATATTGTCAAAATTAATTGATTGCACAATGCTATTATGAAAATCCTCAAAAGTCTGAGCAGATTTTATTTCTATTTCCCGATAAATATCTTCGTTGTCTTCAAATGATACCCGAAAACGATAAACAGCCATTTTTTTTATTTTAAAATTATAAAAGCAAAAATAATAAATATCAATTAATAATGGAAAATTAATAATTGATAATTATCAATTACTTTTCAGTCCTAATTTTTTACCTTCCTGTATCATAAACTGAAGAGCTTCTGTAGGATTGTTTTGAATAATACCATCCAAAATGGCTTCACGTATCGCATTTTTGATGATACCCACTTCTCTGCCGGCAGCAATATTAAAAGCTTTCATGATATCTTCTCCGCTAATGGGTGGTTGCCAATTGCGAACATTATCTTTCTCCTCAATTTCTTTCAGCTTATGGCGGACCACTTCAAAATTCTTTAAATATTTTTGAACTTTATACGCATTTTTAGAAGTAATATCTGCTTCACAAAGTTTCATCAGATCATCAATATCATCACCCGCTTCAAATAATAACCTGCGTACCGCACTATCCGTAACTTCAGTTTTTGCAAGTACAATGGGCCGCAAATGAAGCAATACAAGTTTTTGTACATATTTCATTTTTTCGTTGAGCGGAAGTTTTAATTCAGCGAAAATGATAGGGACCATTCGGGAGCCTTTGTCTTCATGCCCATGAAAGGTCCAGCCATGGCCGGGTTCAAAGCGTTTGGTTTGTGGTTTGGCAATGTCGTGCAAGATAGCGGCCCAGCGCAACCATAGGTCATCTGTAGTTTTACAAATGTTATCAAGTACTTCCAAAGTATGGTAAAAATTATCTTTATGAGATTGTCCATTTCTGTTGTCTACACCATATAACAATACCATTTGCGGGAAAATATGATGAAGCAAACCGGTATCAAATAATATTTTAAAACCAATGGAAGGAATAGGAGCAAGGATGATCTTATTTAATTCATCAGTGATACGTTCTTTCGAAATGATCTTTATCCGGTCCTTGTTTTTAGCTATACTTTCAAGTGATTTCGGCTCAATGGTATAATTAAGTTGTGTTGCAAAACGTATGGCTCGCATCATCCGGAGTGGGTCATCAGAGAATGTAATATCAGGATCTAATGGAGTGCGGATGATGCCGGCTTTCATATCATCTATCCCTTTAAATGGATCCAATAATTCTCCATAATTACTTTCACTTAATGAAATTGCAAGTGCATTGATCGTAAAATCTCTTCTGTTCTGATCATCCTCCAAAGTTCCGTTTTCTACAATGGGTTTGCGGCTTTCGGAGCGATAGGATTCTTTTCGTGCACCAACAAATTCAATGTCAAAATCTTCATAAACAATTTGAGCTGTTCCGAAATTCTTATAAACATTAACATGATATTTATTACCTAATTTTTTTGCAACTTTCTGTGCCAGATCAATTCCGCTTCCAATGGCAACAATATCAATATCTTTAGATGGTCTGTTGAGCAAAAGGTCACGTACCCAACCGCCAATAACATAGGCAGGGATATTCATTTCGCTTGCACATTCCGAAATTATCTTGAAAATAGGATGAGTTAATTTTGTTTTCACAGATCAGGCACCAAATTGATTTAAATGATGATCAAGGTGTTTCCATTGTATGATATCCCATTCGTTAGGAGTCATTTTACCGAAAAAAGGATGAGTGTCCTTTGTAATACCCTGAGGTCCGACCTGTTCAAATTTTTTAACAACGCTAATCAGCTTGTTGGTTTCCTTTTCAAATTCCCGTTGGTCAATAAAAATAAAAGCTTTGTCTGTAGGCAGGTTGCGAGTAAATGGCGTTTCATCCTTTGTCATTTTTTTTTTGAACATGCTTCCCAATAATATTGAGATCAATCCACGCTTTAATTTTAGATCACCATAAGCAACCAACAGAGGTTCCTGGCAATGGGCAAGCATTTGCGAAACATTCATTTTTCCCCACTGAGCTTGAGATTGTGGAGTAAGTTTATTTATACGATTAAGTATCTCTTGGTTGTCTGCTTTATTGAATAAACTTTTCATTTTTTTTAATTTATTGGTTACGAATAAACGAATGTATACGAATTTACGAATCTGCGGTTGTAAACAATAGTAACCCATTCGATTCATTATGATTTTTTATACACAGAGAAAAACATCGATTCGTAAATTCGTTTTTTATTCGTTATTAGTAACCATTATTTTCTTATAATTTTAATTTCTCCATTCAAAGCAACCTTAATAATAGAAGATGGTTTTGCATTATTAGTTTCTTCCTGACGGAAATTTACGATATAATCCACTTTGTTTAGAATGTCGAGTTTGATATCACTAAATGACGTTGGAGTTGCTTCTCCGCTTATGTTTGCTGAAGTTGAAACAAGCGGTTTTCCGAATTTATGGATCAGGGTATTACAAAAATCATCTTTTACTAAACGGATACCAATACTGCCATCTGCCGCAATAAGCTTTTCTGCAAGCATTCTCCCATCAGGGTAAATAATGGTTAATGGCTCTTCTGCTGATTCCAATAATTCCCAGGTAACTTCCGGCACTTCTTTAACATGGCGGTTGATCATGGTTTCGTTACACACCAATATCACCATGCTTTTATATTCGGCACGTTCTTTTATTTTAAAAACTTTTGCAACAGCATCTTTGTTACGCGCATCGCATCCAATGCCCCAAACAGTATCAGTAGGGTAAAGTATCACACCTCCTTTACGAAGTACTTCTATTGCATTTTTGATTTCTTCTTCCATAGTTTTACTACGAATTACGTCCCACCACTGAATGTCCCTTAGGTAATTCAGGCGGGATTTTTCACGAATATACGAATTGTAAAATTAAGGTATTTAAAATTGGACTTGTATTACTATAAAATTAATATTTTTTGGTTTTATAGGATGGCGGAGCGGTGCGTCAAAGAGCCGTAGGCTCAGTTTATTTTATAAGGATGGACTTTAGTCCATCCACTAAAGTAAATCCGACATACACAAAGAGTCGTAGACTCGGTTCATATTATTACAATATGATTCGTTCCTACGGACTTGTTTTTAGTTGTTACTTCTTTCAATGGACTAAAGTCCATTGTTACAATATCATTCGTTCCCACGGAACTATGACTTTTGAAAATATTGAGTTTTGCTAATTTTAGATGCGCTTGCCCTAGGTTATTGATATTGTGGTGAGTCTGTTATTCAGGATCTTAATATTTCAATTTCTTTAACTGGATTTTCACCCAAATTTATTCAGGTTTTTCATCCATTTCAATGTCTTGAAGCATGTGCGACAAAATTGGCTCGCATTTTTCACGACAGGCCGGGTAAAAATGGCCATGTTTCCAAAAATCCGATTTTGGCGATAATCCCCACCAGAATTCGGCAATTGCCAATGGTTTCATCTTTTGCTGAAAAGCATATTGCAATAATTTTGGAGCAGCACATTCTCCGGCCCCGCTGGGCGGATTAGTGTTGTTAAAGGTTTTGAAGATCTCACGTAAACTCTTTTCCTCACCTGCTTGATTCAGGAAATGATACTGATCAAAGAGTTTTTCCTGAAGAGCGGTGGAGTTTTTTTTTCGCAATTTTTGAAGTTCATCAATTTTAGCTATGCTTTCATCTGTCTTTAGTTCTTCTAATGCCTTGATTTTCTGGTTAATACTGGTAAGGTCTGTCATGCCTTTATTCAGAAAACTGCCTTCTGTAAGCATATCAAAAACAGGCGGAACAAATTTAGAATGATGGTTACCACCTGCTAATTTACCTGAAAATGCAGCCAGGTAACCTATCTTATTTTGTTCGGTTTTAACTACTAAAACACCGAACATCTTTCCAATAATAACCCTTTCTTTCGGATCAACCAAGCCAAAGTTGTGTTTCCATTCTTTTTGTTGGTTAAGATAAAGTTGAAGTTCCTCGGATGCGAGCAGACTGAGCGGATGAGGCTCATATTCAAATGGATAGGTGAATCGTTCAGGCAAGGAATATGCCTCTATTGATTGATCAAAAGGGGTAAAAAGTTTATCTAAGGTTGTATACATCCATATTGTTTTAAAAATCGAAAATGGCGATCTTAAACCCTCAATTTTGCGATCTATTTGAGTTATAAAAGCTAATTTGTCATAAATAGCAACCAAATAGCTTCTAGGTCCTTATAGCAGTTGATTTTTAATTAAAATTAATTGACATCGTTAATAATGTTGTCAAATATATCGTCAATACCAAATACTTTGTTTACAACTAGTTGATATAATTCTCGAAATGACTCAACTGCTTCCTTTGTTTTTAAGTCTTCTGACGAATAAGTTACATAATTAAATCCTTCCCAATCTCCCCACTGCGACAATTCCTGTAAACTCAAATCATCGGCAGGATAAAAATGGATATAGTATTTTTCTTCGTTGTCAGATTTTGTAATCGACCATTTATATTTACCATTATAAAGAAAAAAATATTCTTTGTCATTACGAAGAACATTACTAATTTTAGACTTATTAGTAATCATTGCGTTTATCACTTGAACTATTTTCATCGTTTGGATCCTTTATTTGAATTAATTATGTCATTATAATTTGAGGCATCTAAATTTCTTATGCTTTCTTTTAATTCACTTACTAAACTTCGTTTTTTAGGTTCGGTCAAAAGTTTTGAATTACATGTAAAAATTACTATTTTATCAAGTTGTTCTTTTAGTTTTTCCTTTAAATTTTTGTTGCCTAATATTTGCCCTTCTATTTCGTGAAGAATATTTATCACCTCTTTTTTTTGGTCCGGGTCATTTGAATTATACTCATTTAATTTTTCAATTTTAAACTTAAGGTCGGTTAAGGTAAGTTGGTTGGAATAGTTTAAAATAAAATTAATTGCAGACGTTATTTTTTCTCTATTGAAAAAAAAAACATAAAGTGCAATTCCTGACACAATAATTGTCAAGAGGTTCGCGACCAGATTTGTCCAAAAGTCAATTTGTGCCATACTTCAAATGTATGATTTTTTTTGCACTTTGTTTATTATACTTAACGTTGCATGATTTGACATTTTCGAATATAAACGCCTATAGTTAATTTTACCTTCAAATTAGCCCAACATCCCTAATTATAATTTTGTGATTTTATTGAAAGTATTGTTTTTTGATTTTTAAATAAACGACTGCAATTCATGCAACTTACGGTAAGCGCCATTTTTGGCAATAAGATCAGTATGGGTACCGCGTTCGATAATTTCACCTTTTTGCATAACAATTATTTCATCAGCATGTTGGATGGTGGATAGGCGGTGAGCAATAACCACAGAGGTGCGGTTTTTCATTAGTTTATTTAAAGCATCTTGTACCAAGCGTTCACTTTCGGTATCTAAAGCAGAGGTTGCTTCATCCAATATCAATATAGGAGGGTTTTTTAATACAGCTCTTGCAATACTTACCCTTTGGCGCTGTCCTCCTGATAATTTGCTGCCTCTGTCGCCAATATTAGTTTGATAGCCTAAGGACATTTCTGAAATAAATCCATGTGCATTGGCAATTTTTGCGGCTTCTATTACCTGCTCTTCGGTAACGTTTTCCATACCAAAGGAAATGTTATTAAATATAGTATCATTAAATAAAATGGACTCTTGTGTTACAATGCCCATCAGTGCACGCACATCGGTAAGTTTAGCATCTTTTATAGAAACTCCGTCAATTAAAATTTCACCTTGTGTCGGGTCATAAAAACGAGGCAGCATATCCGCCATCGTAGTTTTCCCTGAGCCCGATTGCCCAACCAAGGCAATGGTTTTACCCTTTTCAATTTTAAAATTGATGTTATTGAGTACCCAACCGGCTTCATTTTCGCGATAAGCAAATGATACATTTTTATATTCAATTTCTTTTTCGAAGCTATTCAGTTTTTTTGGATTAATAGGGTCTTTAATGGTTACATCTGCATTTAATATTTTATTAACCCTTTCGGCAGAAGCCAATCCTTTTTGAATGTTATAATAAGCGGTAGTAAAGGATTTTGCAGGTGCTATCAATTGTGAAAACAGGGCAAGGTAAGTGATAAAAACAGCTCCACTCATAGTAGGATGCTCCCCGAGCACCATCTGGCCTCCCACATATAAAATGGTAACAAATACAGTAATTCCCATAAATTCACTTAATGGGGATGACAGGTCAACTCTCCGGTACACCTTTACCATCAGGTTGGTATAGGCATTGTTCACTTTTACAAATTTCTGCTTTACATTATTTTCAGCGTTAAACGCTTTAATGATACGTAATCCACCTAATGTCTCATCCATAATGGACATTAATGTACCTGTTTTTTCTTTTTCTTCTGTAGAAGTGCGTCTAAGTGACTTTCCAATTCGTCCTATTACAATACCTGCAATAGGCAGCAATATAAGCGCCATTGCGGTAAGCTCCCAGCTCATCAAAAACATAAATACCAGGGAAATAACAATAGTAACCGGTTCACGAAAGATCATCTCTAATGAGCTCATAATGCTCCATTCGATCTCCCGAACATCAGATGTCATGCGCGACATGATATCTCCTTTGCGTTCATCGGAATAATAGCTTAGTGGCAATACCAGTATTTTTTGAAACAGGTTATTCCGCATGTCTTTTACTACACCATTTCGTATAGGGGCGATAAAGAACATTCCTAGGTAACGGAATAAATTTTTGAAGAAAATGGTAATGATAATAAATATACAAATTCCAACCAGGGCGTGCATTTGGCTGTGTGCCTCAATATCCTTTGCTAATATATAATTTATATTATCAATGATAGAGGAGGAGGAAAGGTGAAATTCGGGCTTCACCATTTTCTGTAATTCTTCCATTTTTTTGCTGTCGTCAGAAAATAAGACCTGCAAAAAGGGGAACAGCATAGCAATAGAAAACAAAGAAAAACCGGCCGACAGAATATTGAATGTAATATTAAAAAAGGCATAGCGCCAGTACCCCTTTATATATTGGAGTACACCAAAAATATTTTTCATGCCGCAAATATAAGCTTTGTCGCTGTTAATTGTTAATTTTGTTCTTCTTTGAAGAATAAAATTATATTTCCCACATGGATTCAACACGTCAGTTAAAAGTATCGCGATTAATACAAAAAGAACTTGGTGAAATTTTTCAGCGAGAAACACGCCTTTTGTTTGGTAATGCATTGATCACCGTTACACAGGTTCGGGTAAGCCCCGACCTTGGTATTGCAAAAGTATACGTAAGTTTATTTAATGTTCCGGATACCAAAGAATTACTAAAACTAATTCAGGTGCATACCAAGGATATTAGAATAAAACTATCCTCCAGGATCAAAAAGCAAGTACGTATCATACCTAATCTTGTGTTTTTTCTTGATGATTCATTGGATTATGCAATGCGTATTGATGAATTGTTGAAAAAATAAATTAGTTTAAAGTTCAAAGTTATAAAGTTTTAAAGTTAAAAAAATCAAAAGTGTAAGGTTTGAAAACCTATAAAAATATTTTTTGAAACCAAAACTTTAAAGCAAAATTCAACACTATTAATAAAACTTTGAATTTAGAACTTTGAACTTTCAAACTTCAAACTTTAAACTTTCAAACTTTAAACTTTCTAACTTTAAACTCTCAACCCTGAACCTCCCTTTTTTCATAGCAAAACGTTACCTGATTTCTAAAAAATCACACAATGCCATAAATATCATTTCGGGCATTTCTGTGGCAGGGATCTGTATTGGAACAATGGCGCTGATAATAGTGCTTTCGGCATTCAATGGTTTGTCGGATTTGGTACAATCGCTCTATAACTCATTTGATGCGGATATTGAAATTACTCTGAAACAAGGGAAAACGTTTATTCCCGATCCAACCGAATTTCAATCATTAAAAAAAATAGAAGGCATTGCCTATTATACAGAAGTAATGGAAGGCAACGCATTATTAAAATTAAATGATAAACAATGTATTGCCACAATAAAAGGTGTTAGCACTGATTTTGAAAGGATGACCAATTTCGATTCTCTTGTAAGTGATGGAGAGTTCAATTTGGAAAAAAACAATATTGTTATTGGTAAAGGGATCAGTTACATTTTACAAAACGGACCAAATGATGAGTTTACTCCGATTTCTGTATATGCTCCCAAACGTGGCATTGTAAGCACTTTTGATGCCGAAGGTGGATTAAACGAGTTAAAAGCCTATCCGGCAGGTGCTTTTTCAATTAATGATGATTTTGATTACAAATATGTGATCATGAATATTCATAAGGCAAGGGAGCTCTTCGATTATACAACCGAAGTTAGTTCTATTGAATTGGGCTTTAAAGAGGGGGCCGATAAAGAAAAAATTGAACAACAAATTCATTCACTACTTGGTGATAAATATGAAGTGAAAAATCGTCAGCAGCAAAATGCCTTGTTATACAAAACCTTAAAATCTGAAAAATTATGGACATTTATCATTCTCGTATTCATCTTGATAATAGCCACTTTCAATGTGATCGGTTCATTAACGATGCTGATAATTGAAAAGAAAAAAGATATAACCATTTTGCATAATATGGGAGCCGATATTCAATTGATCCGAAGGATATTTTTAATGGAAGGCTTACTAATAACCATCATTGGTGCAGCAGTAGGGCTTATACTTGGTACTTTTGTTTGCTGGTTGCAGATAAAGTTTTCCTTAATTCGATTTACCGAAGGCTACGTAGTAGATGCGTACCCCATCAAGATGGAACTAACTGATTTTGTAATGATAACAGGGGCAGTATTATTGATAGGCTTTTTTGCTGCCTGGTATCCCGTGAGGATATTCACGAAGAGGCACTTAGCGTTTTAATACAATTTTTTAACACAGAATTTTAACACAGAGTTCACAGAGTTGTATGAGTTTCACAGAGAAAAATTATTTCCTTCTCCGTGAAACTCTTTTTTTCTCTGTGTTCTCTATGTTGAAAAACTGTGAAACTCTAAAAACTCTGTGAACTCTGTGTTAAAAAGAACTATACAATCTCCATCTCCGTATACTTCTTCTCTACTTCATCTAAAATACTGATGATCTCGTCATACGAATAAGTAGTAACCAAATTAGTACGATACTCTTTAAAGTTAGGTAAACCTTTAAAGTAATTGGTATAGTGCCTGCGCATCTCCACAATTCCGGCATGTTTACTTTTCCATCGGATAGAAAAATCCAAATGTTCCTTGCAGACATTAACGCGGTCAGTAATAGTAGGCGGAGCAAGGTGTTCTCCTGTTTTGAAAAAATGTTTTATCTCATTAAAGATCCATGGATAACCAATACTGGCCCTACCGATCATGATCCCATCCACACCATAACGATCTCTCATTATTTTGGCTTTTTCAGGTGAATCAATATCACCATTTCCAAAAATTGGGATTTTAATACGTGAATTATTTTTGATCTCGCCAATTAAGGTCCAGTCGGCATCGCCTTTATATAGCTGCGCTCGTGTTCGTCCGTGAATGGTAAGTGCCGAAATACCTATATCTTGTAGTCGTTCCGCTACTTCAACTACATTTTTTGTAGTATCATCCCATCCCAAACGTGTTTTTACGGTTACCGGGCGATGTGCGATCTTCACGATCTCCGATGTCATCAGCACCATTTTAGGGATATCCTGTAAAAGGGCAGCACCAGCGCCTCTGCAAGCAACTTGCTTTACAGGGCAGCCATAATTAATATCTATCAGATCGGGATGTGCGTTATCAGCAATAATGCCTGCTTCACGCATTGAGTTAATATCAGATCCGAACAGTTGAATACCGATAGGACGTTCATATTCAAAAATATCAAGTTTCTGAACACTTTTTGCTGCATCACGAATCAGTCCTTCCGAGGAAATAAATTCGGTATACATCAGATCAGCTCCATTTTTTTTGCATACCGCACGAAATGGCGGATCACTCACATCTTCCATGGGAGCCAGCAATAAAGGGAAATCGCCTAATTCTATGTTACCTATTTTTACCATTTTTTCGATTATCTACTTCCACTGCAAAAATTGCCTACTGCAAAATTGTAAAATTGTACAATTGCTTTTTGTAGATTTGCTGCAAAATTACCCAAATAAAGACATTAATGCAAAATATTGAACCAGAACGCCAATCATGGCTTAAGTTAAGCTTCCTTTTAATATACATTTTCGCATTGGGTTTACTCACTGTTTTAGGTGGTGATGATGATATTGTAATGAACCTGGATAACCCCATTACCATTGCAACCTTGAAAATAATTCAAGGTTTGAGCGTACTTGTTGTTTTTGTTTTTCCTGCCATTCTGTTTGCTGTTTTCTGGACCAAACCACGTATTCACTATTTAGGTGTTACCACAAAGCCGGCAATTACCACCTTAATGATTGCCGGAATAGGGATGTTACTTGCCATGCCAATGATAAACTGGTTATCTGATGCTAATCAGCATTTAAAATTACCTGAAGCGCTTAGCGGAATAGAAACATGGATGCTGCAAAGCGAAGAAAAAGCAAAAATACTTACTGAAGCCTTTACTAAAGGTACTTCTGTGGGTGTACTCATCTTAAATTTAATTGTTATTGCATTAATGGCCGCCCTTAGTGAAGAACTTTTTTTTCGGGGTATTCTGCAAAAAGTATTGATAGATTGTACTCGCAATAAGCACATTGGCGTATGGATCGGTGCTATTTTATTTAGCGCATTTCACATGCAGTTCTTTGGATTTTTGCCGCGCATGCTGATGGGGGCTTACTTAGGTTACCTGTTTTTGTGGAGCGGCTCTTTGTGGCCAAGTATAGTAGCGCATTTCATTAATAATGGAATGGCGGTAGTTTTGATCTGGCTGGTAAATAGAGGAGCTATTCCTGATAATGCTGATAAAGTAGGAATTGAAGAAGGTGAATGGCTATATGTTGCTACGAGCCTCGCAACGGTTGCCTTAAGTTTGTTTTTGGTTTATCGAATTGAAAAAAAGCGAAAAGAAGTTCAAAGCATCAGCGAAACTCAACTCTAACATCTAACATCCAATATCTCACATCTAACATCCAATATCTAAAAAATTATTCTTTCCTTTTTACTAAAAAATAATAATCATTTTCTATCGGCAGATAGCCATATTCATAGCAAAAGTAATAGGTTGTACCTTTTTTTGTAGTGTAGGCATTGGTATAATATTGAAAATTAAAACCACTTTGTACCAATTTAGTTTTGGTCGTTTTTGCAGTTTCTGCAGGAATAAGTTCTCCCAGGATCCTCCTGTTTTTTCGTAAAATATTATTTACGTTCCTTACATAATTGGTAGTGTCGCTATTCAATTTATTGTTGAAAGCATTCCGGCAAAGATCCGAACAGAATTTTTTATCTGCCCTACCTTTTATTTGTTCACCACATTCAGGACATTCTTTTTCCATAATAAATTTCTAAACCCTACAAATGTAATTTTTTCGTTCAAGAAACCCAAATCAATTAAAAATTGACTTCTTAATTTTAAGAAAAAGATAGTATACTATCATTGAAATGAAACTTACGAATACACTTCGGACTGAGAAAATTCTCAATCGTAAAAGAGTGTGGGCCAGAAAAGGTAGCGGGGGCTGCGTCAGCTTGGTGCGTGAGCCGATGACCTTTTCTTGAATTTTTGTTTCTTTTGTTTCAAGACAAAAGAAAAAACTGAGATTTTGCTCCCGATTTTTATCGGGATTGATGCATCCGGGCTAAGCAGAAAGAATTCAATCCTTTAACTGAATCAATACATCTCTAAAGAGGAGGACCTTGCTAATAAATATAGTAAAGTTCATCAATAATAACAAGATCCCTTGAAAAACCAGGATGATAAATAGCATTCAAAAATTCATATAAAGAGTTACAAACCAAGCAAAAAAGTATTAACTTTGTCTTTTGATGAGCTTCACCTATCCAGCATTTTTATTTGCACTCTCGGCAATCGCCATTCCTATTATTATTCATTTATTTAATTTCCGGAAGTTCAAGACTGTTTATTTCAGCAATATCCGCTTTTTAAAAGAAGTTAAAGAGGAAACCCAGGCTAAATCTAAACTCAAGCATTTATTAGTTTTAGCTGCACGTATTCTGGCTATTACCTTCCTGGTCTTCGCTTTTGCTCAACCTTTTATCCCTGTTGAGAACAAAAAAGTAGTGGTTGGCGATAAGGTTGTAAGCATCTTTGTTGATAATTCCTTTAGCATGGATGCGATCAATGTAAATGGAACACTTTTGGACGATGCTAAAAAACGTGCTTCAGAAATTGTTTCCGCATATAAACCTACCGACCGCTTTCAATTGCTTACCAATGATTTTGAAGGTAAACATCAACGTTTAGTGAATAAAGAAGAATTTATTGAACTGTTGGATGAAGTAAAAATAAGTCCAGCCAGCCATAGTCTCTCCGAAATAGTAACCCGGCAAATGGATGTTTTACAAAACAAAGGAAATGAAATTAAAGTATCCTTTATCGTTTCCGACTTTCAAAAAAGCATTGTAAATATTGACAAAATTAAAAATGATACCGCTATCAACTTTAATTTTGTTCCATTAATTGCCGTTCAAAAAGACAATGTGTATATTGATACCTGCTGGTTTGAAACTCCCGTGCGGCAATTCAACCAAATAGAGAAATTGCATGTTCGCATTAAAAATGTGTCTGATAAAGTTTTAGAAAACAATTCTATTAAATTATTTATCAATGAAATTCAAAAAACACCGGCAAGTTTTAACATTGATAAAGAATCAGAAACGGAAATAATTCTTTCTTTTTCCTCTAAAGAAACAGGTATGCAGCATTGCCGTATTGAATTGAACGATTACCCGGTTACGTTTGATGATGCGTTTTATTTCAGCTTTGAAGTGGCTAAAAATATTCCGGTGTTATGTATAAATTCTTCAAGTACGGAAATTACAAAGTCTGAAAGCCCTTATCTGAATAAGCTTTTCGGATCCGACTCCTTATTTATCCTGAAAAATTCCCCAGAAAACAAACTTGATTATTCTTCACTATTCAATAATAAACTGATCGTATTAAATGAATTAAAAACGATCACATCAGGTTTGGCACAGGAGCTGAAACGCTTTATGAGTAATGGTGGAAGTGTGTTGGTATTCCCTAATCCGCAAAGCGATTTGAATTCGTACAGAGAATTTTTATTGGCCGCAAATGCCAATTATTACGAAGGGTTGGATACCGTAAATACCAAAGTAGATAAAGTGAACCTGGAACATGATATTTATAAAGATGTATTTGATAAAAAAACATTCAGTGCCACCAACCTTAATTTACCTATTGTAAACAAGCATTATAGGATCTCAAAAATAACAAAAAGCAACGAAGAGTATTTACTCAGGTTACAAAATGATGATGTTTTTTTAAGTAAGTATGATGTAGATAAAGGTAAGTTATACCTCTCATCCGTGTCGTTGCAACCGGATTTTAGCAACTTTGGTAAGCATGCTATTTTTGTTCCTACACTATACAAGATCGGGATCTATAGCCAGAGTACTCAACCATTATTTTATACCATTGGAACTGATGAAGTTATAGAATCTGCAAATGTTTTAACGGGCGAAAATGTATTTCACATTCGTAACTTAAAATCTGATTTTGACATCATTCCTGAGCATAAAGTAATGGATGCAAAAACCGAAATATTGGTACACAATCAAATTACCAATGCCGGTAATTATAACTTATTTGCCGGTAAAGATTTAATTTCAGGGCTTTCCTTCAACTTTAATCGTAAGGAATCCGATTTAAATTGTTTTACCTCTGATGAACTAAAAGAACAATTGGTAAATAAAAATTTCAATAATTTCAATATCCTGGAAACAGGCACACAAGGCCTAAAACAATCCTTAATGGAGATAGAACAAGGTAAAAAATTTTGGAAACTCTGTATTGTTTTGGCTTTGTTATTTTTAGCTGTTGAAGGTTTGTTATTACGTTTTATGAAGTAAAAAAAGGTTTGCCACAGATTTCACAGATGGCACAAAAGAATTGTTCAAAATATAGTGTAATTTCTGGTTAAAAAACAGCATTCTATGAATATACTCATCAAATCAGCTCACATTATCGACTCAAAGTCGCCATACAATGGTAAAGTAGTGGATGTGTTAATTGAAAATGGAATGATCAGCTCCATTAAATCAAAAATAGTCCCTCAAAAGAATGTTAAGGTAATTGAAGCTAAAAACCTTCATTTGTCGGCAGGATGGCTGGATATGCAGGTAAGTTTCTGTGATCCCGGATTTGAACATAAAGAAGATCTAAACAGCGGTATAAATGCAGCTATTGCAGGTGGGTACACAGGGGTAGCCGTTGTATCATCAACAAATCCTCCAATTCATTCCAAAGGCGATGTTCAGTATATTAAAAATAAAACGGTCAATTCCATTGTGGATGTGCATCCAATTGGTACAGTATCATACCGTCAGGAAGGAAAAGATATTTCCGAAATGTATGATATGCAGCAGGCAGGAGCGGTAGCATTTTCTGATGATAAAAAACCGATCACGGATGCAGGATTGTTAATGCGGGCTTTACTTTATTCACAAAATTTTGGAAGCTTAATTATCACCCATTGCGATGAAAAATCCATTTCTCAAGATGGTAAAATGAATGAAGGTACCACTTCAACAATACTTGGTTTAAAGGGGATCCCGGCACTTGCCGAAGAATTAATGGTTGGCCGGAATATCTTTTTAGCAGAATACACAAATGCACCTATTCATATTTCAAATATTTCTACTCAAAAATCAGTAAGCCTTATCAAACAAGCGAAAGCAAACGGACTGAAAATTACCGCATCTATAAATGCATACAACATTGCATTGGATGATACATCTTTGCTGGGCTTCGACAGCAACTATAAACTGAACCCTCCCTTACGTATTAAATCGGATATGGAAGCCCTGCGCAAAGGACTTGCCGATGGAACAATTGATGCGATCACCAGCGACCACCGGCCGCAGGATATCGAATCTAAAGATATCGAATTTGATTACGCTTCTAATGGAATGATTGGCCTGGAAAGTGCTTTTGGTCTGATCAATACGAACAAGGGCAAAATAAAATTGGAAACAATTATTGATGCGCTTACAACAAACCCACGTACGATATTAAAGCTCGAACAACCTAAAATTGCTGAAGGACAGCAAGCAAATATCACTTTATTTGATCCTGAAGCTGAATGGATCTTTGAGAAAAAGAGCATTCGATCTAAATCTTCTAACACACCCTTCGTAGGAACAAAATTCAAAGGGAAAGTAATTGGGATCATCAATAAAAAACAATCACACTTTAATTCTTAATTGATTTACGCATTTAATAGCCACAGAGTGGCGAGATCTTTGTAGAAAACATCCCCTCCCAAAATCAATTAAGCTCCATTAGGAGCGAAATATTTCGCCCCTATGGGGCTTATTTTTTGGATTTTTAATATTCTACAAATATTTCGCCCCGATGGGGCTTTGCGTAACATAAGTTCTTAATATAAACCTGGCAGGTCTAACAATCCATAAAGAGAAGGGAGCGCAAACTATTTATGCCACAATTATTTTATTAACTCAAACTCATCAACTGCTCCTCGATCGCTTTTATTTTCGCTTCAGCATCAGACTGTTTTTTCTTTTCGTTGGCAATCATCTCAGGCTTTGCATTTGCTACAAATTTCTCGTTGCTCAGCTTTATTTCTACCGATTTTAAAAACCCTTTGTTGTACTCAAGATCTTTCGCTAAACGTTCTTTTTCAACAGCTATATCAATGTTTTGCGAAATTGGAACATAAAATTCGGCATGCTTCAAAACAAATGACAGCGCGCCATCCACCTTTTTATTTACATATTCAAAACTACTTAAATTACATAGTTTGATTATAATTCCATCATACGATTTTATGATCTCGCCTTGATTTACCTTTTCAAATACTTTTAATTTTTCCTTTGGTGAAATATTTTTTTGTTTACGTATAGTTCGGATATTCGAAATTACTTCCATTACCACTTCAAAATCCTTTAAAATATCTGCGTTTTCCTTCACTGCTATCGGCCATTCCGCAACAATGATGCAATCTTTCTCTTTACGTTCAGCAATTAAATGCCAGATCTCTTCTGTAATAAAAGGCATAAAGGGATGCAATACTTTCAATATTTTTTCAAAGAAAATAATTGTAGCATCATACGTTGCTTTATCAATTGGTAACGATTTACCATCAACAAACTCCGGTTTGATCATTTCTAAATACCAGGCACAGAAATCGTCCCAAACCAATTTGTAAGTGGTCATCAATGCTTCACTCATCCTGTATTTCGAATACAGATCATTAATTAAATTTAATTGCTCATTAAATTTAGCATCAAACCATTCTACAGAAATTTTGCTTGCTTCAGATTGTTTTCCATTTGCGTCAACTTCCCAACCATTAATTAATCTAAATGCATTCCAGATCTTATTGGAGAAGTTACGGCCCTGCTCACACATGCTTTCATCAAAAGGCAGGTCATTTCCGGCAGGAGAGCATAATAACATACCAACTCTTACACCATCAGCACCATATTTCTCAATTAATTCAATAGGATCAGGAGAATTACCTAATGATTTACTCATTTTGCGTCCCTGTTTATCACGAACGATCCCTGTTAAATATACATTGGTAAAAGGCTTCTCTCCACGGTATTCATAGCCTGCAATGATCATACGAGCCACCCAGAAAAATAATATTTCCGGAGCTGTTACCAGATCGTTAGTAGGATAGTAATACTTAATGTCAGCACCATCAGGGTTTTTGAACCCATCAAACACACTGATAGGCCATAACCAGGACGAGAACCAGGTATCTAACACATCCTCGTCTTGTTTTATTTCTTCACTTTTAACTTGCGAATTTTTAACTTTTAACTTTTCTAATGCTTCTTCTTTAGTTTTACAAACCACTGTATTCCCTTTATTATCGTACCATGCAGGGATTTGTTGTCCCCACCACAATTGACGGGAGATACACCAGTCGTGTACGTTTTCCATCCAATGTTTATAGGTGTTTGTAAATTTTTCGGGAATTAATTTTATTTCACCGTTCAATACATTTTCCAATGCAGGTTTGGAAATGGTATCCATTTTTAAGAACCATTGCATACTTAGCTTAGGTTCAATAACAGCATCAGTGCGTTCGGAATATCCAACTTTATTTTTGATATCTTCCACCTTCGCAATTAATCCCATTTCATCCAGATCTTTCGCAATTTTTTTACGAACCGCAAAACGATCTTCACCAATATAAAACTGTGCTGCTTCACTCATTTTGCCATCAGCAGCAATGGTATCAATTACTTCAAGGCCATGCTTAACACCAAGATTATAGTCATTAATATCATGAGCAGGCGTTACTTTTAATGCACCTGTACCAAATTCAATATCTATATAATCATCAAAAATAACAGGTACGCTCCTGTTTATAATTGGTATGATCACCCGTTTACCTTTCAAATGTTTGTAACGCTCATCTTCCGGGTGAACACATATGGCGGTATCTCCCAAGATCGTTTCAGGACGGGTTGTTGCTATAGTAATATATTCGGTAGGTTCCGAATTTTCAATTTTATACTTTACAAAATATAATTTTGAATTTACTTCTTTATGAATAACCTCTTCATCCGAAACAGCCGTTAATCCTTGCGGATCCCAGTTAACCATCCTTACCCCACGGTAGATCTGGCCTTTAGCATGTAAGTCGATAAAAACATCAATTACGGCTTCACTCAGATCATCTTCCATAGTAAACCGGGTACGGTCCCAATCGCAGGAAGCACCCAGTTTTTCGAGTTGTTTAAGAATGATCCCTCCATATTTATCTTTCCATTCCCAAGCGTATTTTAAAAATTCTTCCCGCGTGAGATCGGATTTTTTAATTCCTCTTTCTTTTAATAAAGCAACAACTTTTGCTTCAGTAGCAATAGAAGCATGATCGGTACCCGGTACCCAACAGGCATTATAGCCTTGCATCCGTTTCATACGTATTAAAACATCCTGTATAGTATTATTGAGCATATGCCCCATGTGCAATACTCCGGTAACATTGGGCGGAGGAATCACTATGGTGTATGGTTCTCGTTCATCGGGCGTTGATTTAAAGAATTTATGTTTTTGCCAATGGGCGTACCATTTATCCTCTGTAATTTTTGGGTCGTATGTTTTTGGAATTTCCATAATAATTTACGTACTTCGTTTATTAATTGGCGTAAAGTTAATAAAATATTTTCCTGAATTTCTTTTTTGGCATGATTATGGATAAAACAAAATAAGAAATTTAGCCCTTAACAATAAATAACGATTAAATTTTGTTCTACCATGAAAAAAGTGATTCTTACATTAAGCGCAGTAGTTGTATCAACAGTGTTTGTTCAGGCGCAAACAGCTGCTAAAACAAACGAAAAACCTTCAGTTGCCGTTCAGGCTGTTAGTACAAGTCTGGCTGAAATGACCTTCGAAAATGATGTTCATGACTTTGGTACAATTGAATATGCTGGAAATGGAACCTACGAATTTAAATTTAAAAATACAGGAACAGAACCCCTGATCATTAGTGATGCTAAAGGTTCATGCGGATGTACTGTTCCTACTTATCCTAAAAATGTGCCTATTAAGCCGGGTGAATCACAAGTAATTAAAGTTACCTATGATACAAAGCGAGCAGGCAGTTTTACCAAAACAGTTTCTATCAACTCAAATGCTAAAACGGCTCAAAAGGTGATCACTATTAAAGGAGTTGTTCAGGCTGCTCCAACTGAAGAAGCTTTTCCTGCAAATGGAAAAAAAGAAGATGGAGCAACTCCATTTGAAAAACATTAAAAAACAGAAAATAAATATAAATAATAACTAATAATTAAAATCCCCAAACAATGAAAAAAACATTTTTATCAATCGGATTAATGTTATGTGTAGCAATCGGTGCCAATGCACAGGAAACAACTACACCAAATCCTTTAAACCCAAATGCTCCAAAATTTAAATTTGAAACAGAAGTAATGGATTATGGTACTGTTGCGCATAATGCTGATGGTAACCGTGAATTCAAATTTACAAACGTAGGTAAAGAACCATTAATTATTTCTAATGCAGTTGGTTCTTGTGGTTGTACAACTCCTAATTGGCCGAAAGAACCAATTAAGCCGGGCGAATCAGCTGTTATCAAAGTTAAATATGCTACAGACAGAGTAGGTGCGTTTGAAAAAACAATTACGTTGACTTCCAATGCTGACACCCCTTCTAAAGTAATTAAAATTAAAGGTGTTGTTAACCCTGATCCAACTCCGGCTCCAACTCCAGCAGTTGCAACTCCGGTTGAAATGAAAAAATAATTTGTTTTGTTTAAGTAGTATCTCTCAAATCCCTCTCTAAATTTTTAGAGAGGGATTTGTAGTTTTAGGATGTGCCCATTCATAAGAAGTTTTTAATTTTTAATCAAACCGGTACACAGTTATCTATCTAAAACATTAACTTTGACGGCAATTAAAAATAAATAAAATGCCAAAAATATCTCTTAAAGGCAATAGTATGCCTTCTTCTCCAATACGTAAATTAGTTCCTTTTGCAGAGGCCGCAAAAAAATTAGGGCGGAAAATATATCACTTAAATATCGGACAGCCTGATATTGAAACACCACAAGTAATGATGGATGCAATTAAAAATGCAGATATTAAAGTGTTGGAATATTCACATTCGGCAGGATTCGAATCGTATAGAAAAAAGTTAGCAGACTATTATAATGGTTTTAAGATCAATATTGATTCAAATGAGATCATCATTACTACCGGTGGCTCTGAGGCTATCTCAATAGCAATGATGGCTTGTTTTAACCCGGGTGATGAAATTATTATTCCTGAGCCCTTTTATGCTAATTATAACGGTTTTTCATGCGCTGCCGATGTAATTATAAAGCCTGTTAAATCATTTATTGAAACTGGATTTGCTTTGCCTCCAATTTCAGAATTTGAAAAATTAATTACTCCGAAAACAAAAGGGATCATGATCTGTAATCCCGGAAACCCAACAGGGTATTTATATTCAAGGGAGGAGCTGGAACTATTGAAAGCACTGGTGTTGAAGTATGATCTGTTTTTACTTTCGGATGAAGTATACCGTGAATTTTGTTACGATGGAAAAGAATACGTTTCGGTAATGCATTTGGAAGGCATTGATAATAATGTGGTTCTGCTTGATTCTATTTCGAAACGTTACAGCGCTTGTGGAGCGCGGATAGGAGCATTGATCTCTAAAAATAAAGAAGTAATGACTGCCGCTATGAAATTTGCGCAAGCACGTTTAAGTCCGCCAACATTCGGACAAATAGGAGCGGAAGCAGCTTTAAATACACCAAAAGAATATTTTGTTAAAGTTCAAAAAGAATATGTTGAACGAAGAGATTTTGTAATAGAAGAATTAAATAAAATGGAAGGTGTTTTTTGTCCGAAACCAAGCGGAGCCTTTTATTGCATTGCCCGTTTGCCAATTGATAATTCTGATAAATTTTGTCAATGGTTATTGGAATCATTTGAATATAATGGTGAAACCGTAATGTTAGCGCCTGCTACAGGGTTTTACTCCACTCCGGGATCGGGAATAAACGAAGTGAGATTAGCTTATGTTTTGAATAAAGAAGATTTGAAAGCTGCAATGATCTGCTTAGAAAAAGCGTTGAAAGTTTATCCGGGAAGGAAATAGAGGAAAAGATGTAATATTTAATATGTAATAAGGTAGTGTAAATTAAGCTGTGTTATTTCCATCAATAACTTTTACATATTACTATATTACATATTAAATATTACCTACATAATCAAACGTTTTTAATTTTGTTTAGGCATCTCATAAAAGCATCACGCATACCTTCAAACTGTGTTTCTTTAAAATAATCGTTTGTTTGATGGGCCTCGTTGATGGATTCGGTTGAATGCATAACCTGCTGATTTAGCCATTGAACCATTTGTTGTATTTGTTCCGGATTCATAGGATGTAGTTTTAAATGTTAGTTCTAATATTTTTATTATCGATCTTCACTTTTTCTTTTTTTGTATTGCTAACCTCTTTTAAAAATTGCACAAAAGCATCACGCATTCCTTCGTACTGCGTTTTCCTTCCGCAATTATTTGTTTTATCAGCCTCATCGATAGACACGTTTAAACGTTCAATTTCCAGATTTAGCCAATTAATTATTTGTTCTAATTGCTCAGGATTCATAAATCTTAAATTTTGAAATTCGAGTTCTTATACGGCACTATAGATAATTGGTTACATTTTTCATATAATCGGTCAATTTTATCGATAACTGGTCAAATTTACAATAATTTTGTTACGAGCTCAAAAAAAATATTGGTAAGGAAGTTTATTTTTAGCCACCGCGAATATCAATTACAGTAAGCCTTTAAAAGCCGTTTGGCAGGATTAATCAGTAATATCAATGTTTTTGCTTCGTATTTAAAATCTGAATAGTTTATAAGGGGATAAAATTAAACCTGCATTTTTGTGGTTTATTTCTTTTCGGGATGGTATTATAGTTGTCTTATTGGGGTAGGCATAACGAAACGATACAGCCGTGTTAAATAAAAATATAATTTTTAAATAACGGACGTTCTTTTACTCAAGGTTATTTGGGAAGATTAATGATATGATCAAGCATTTTTAAGTTTATTCAAACATCTCATAAAAGCATCACGCATTCCTTCAAACTGTGTTTCTTTGCAGTAATTGTTGGTTTGATGAGCTTCGTTGATTGATTCATTTGAATTAACAAGTTGCTGATTTAACCATTGAACCATTTGTTGTACTTGTTCTGGCTTCATGGGGATGTAGTTTAGGTGGTAGTTCTTGGTTGATTATCGATGATTTTTTCTTTTTTTTCTTTGGTGCTTGTAAACTTGATTAGAAATATTTCAAACGCTTCACGCATTCCTTCATATTGAATAACCCTGCCGTAATTGTTTGATTGATGGGCATCCTTTATAGAGTCAGTCAAATGTTGGATTTGAATATTTAGCCATTTAACCATTTGTTGTAATTGTTCTGGATTCATGGGCCATAAATTTTAAATTTTGGATTCTTGTACGTCCTCTAAGTATATTTAGTTTCATTTTTTTTGTAAATAGTTGATTTTCATTGTTTTTAGGTCCTGAATTTCATTGAAAACTAAAAGAGTAAATTATTTGAATTTATAGATCTGGCAAAGAATTATTAATTTAGTAAAAAATATAAAGTGTCGAATTTCAAAAAATATGTTTGTTAAGTTCATCGAACAATTAAAAGTACGCTTTCAAAAACCGTTGCCAGGAGAGGACGCTCAATTTTTGATGGCGCCCATAACAAGGCAGCGTATTCAGCATATTGATCCTTTAAAATACAATCCCAAAAAGAGTGCGGTTTTGATTTTATTATTTCCGGTGGAGGAAAGCATTCATACATTATTGATCCAGCGTCCTGTTTATGATGGGGTGCATAGCGGACAAGTGGCATTCCCCGGAGGTAAGTTCGAAGAAACAGATATCGATCTGTCGCATACAGCCTTACGTGAAACTTTTGAAGAAGTAGGAGCACCCTCCAATGATATTGAAATTATTGGTAAACTAACCGATCTGTATATAAATCCAAGTAATTTTTTGGTATCTCCTTTTATAGGTTTTGTTAGTAAACAACCTGATTTTGTTATGGATGCGTATGAAGTTCAAAAAATTATTTCTGTTGATCTGTTTAGTTTGAATGATAAAGGAATCAGATCCGAAAAAACAATTACGCACAGCAACAGTTATAAAATAAAAACCCCTTATTATGAAATAGAGGGCTTGACCGTGTGGGGCGCAACAGCAATGATGATAAGTGAATTGAATGTTATTGTTGAAGAAGCAAAGATCATTTCTATTTGATTGTTGAAGGGATTTGGGCGTTCCAATTCTGAAAAGAATTGGCGGGCTTTGCGCTTCAATCCTTTCTAAACAGAAAAGGATTTACGCTGCAATCCCTAACGCGGCATCATCAGTAATGATTGGACTTTTGATACAATTCTAAATTTTTCGGAACAGAGGGACTTACACTTGTTTTTCCAGAATTTCAAAAATTCTCACCATTGATAAGGTATCTAACTTGCAATATTCCAATAGATCTTCTCTTGTTTCAATAATTTTGAATAGATCTGTTTCGGTTTGAAGATGTTCAAAGGCTACCATAGCAATGCTTCCACTCGATATTTTTAAGTTTGTATAACTTAGATCGGGAACCAGGGCGTGTAATATGTTTTTTATAGAATAAGAATTTTTCATTGCCGGATGATAATAGTTCCGATTTTGAAAGGGTAACATCAGGTCAACAAAACGTTTCAAACGTTCATCAATTTGGGCAGTATATTCAGGGAAATCTTTTTTTAAGCTATTCAATATGTTGCGCTCCATTAATGCATCATACACTAAAATAGTCCCGTTATTTTCGGTATGTTTTAATAAGCTTTCTAAAAATTTTTTTCGAGGATCTGCACCTTGTTCGGCTAAAAAATAAAAATGTTCAACAGGCGCTTCTTTGTCTTTTTTATAATGCAAAGAATATTGAAAAGGGATATGCTGGTAAGGCTTGGTATTATTGTATATTGGAACAGCAGGCATAAAACTTTCAAAATCCATGAAAAACACCGGGTAGGTCACTTTGTCTAAAAATGTTTTAATAGAAGCGATATCCACTTTCGCTTCGCCTTTTTTAAATGCTTGAATATGAATATTCGCATTTTTATCCAAGGCATTGACCTCCGGAATTTCAGCTATTGTTTTATATCCTTGATTGTATAAATTAAATTGCTCCGCTTTTTGTATTCCTGTTATTTCAAATACCGAATTTTTAGGAACATTTTTCCAGCAAGTACCCATAAAATCACAGTTATATGGGCTAAAACAATGTTCCCCAATTCCAATCACCGGCATTTGTGGATTGGCAACAACCAGCATGGAAGAATTTATTTTTTCTTCTACCAACACTTGATTGTTTAAGGCTTCTTTTTTTACTGAAGTAAAATTAAAAAGTTCGTTTAATTTTAAATCGCCTTGTTTAACATATTGATTATTAATAGTGACAAGAGAAATATCTTCAAGAGGTATTCCGGAGTTGGTGATCACCCAGTATTGTAGGGATGCATCAAGCAAATAGGTTTGAGAAATTTTAGTGGAGCTTTTTACTTCATAAGCGTACCATTGATTATCCCCGCCCGACAGAACGCCATCAGTCGTTCGGGCAGGTTTTTTTACTAAAATATCAAGTATTGCAAGCACCTGGCCATGTTGAAAGGCGGCTTCATATATTATCTCTACACCATCCTTAATAAGTTGCTGTGTTTTTTCAACAGCAGCAATATTATCCGAACGTTTTGGAGGAGTTGCGTCAACACCACCAGGAAAGAGGCGCTGGGCAAGTAATCCAACATTGTTACCCCGGCTAAAAATAGCCTTTTGTTCGGGTGAAGTGGGATCGCGCATTTGAATAAAATTTTTATACAAATGCAATGATTTGGCACATTGAAGGCCGCGTAGAAAGGTTGATTTACTTAAAATATGTTTTTCCAAAAGAATGTAATATGTAATATATAAGATGTAATATTTAAGAGCGGGGTTGAAATATTACTTATTACATTTTAAATATTACAAAATTTCAATACTCCTGTCTCAAATCCTTTTTTAAAACTCACGTTTAGTATCCCATTGTTCTAAATAATCGGCTACTCTGCGCACAAATTGTCCACCTAAAGAACCATCAACAACCCTGTGATCGTAAGAGTGTGAAAGGTACATGAAATGTCGGATGCCAATTAGATCACCGGCTTCGGTCTCAATTACAGCAGGTTTTTTCTTAATTACACCTACTGCTAAAATTGCAACCTGTGGTTGGTTAATAATTGGTGTGCCCATTACATTACCAAAGGAACCAACATTGGAAATGGTATAAGTGCCGCCTTGGATATCGTCAGGGCTAAGCTTGCCGTTACGTGCACGGTTTGCCAAACTATTTACTTGTTTTGTAAGTCCGATCAGATTTAATGTATCCGCATTTTTGATTACGGGAACAATTAAGTTTCCTGAAGGCAAAGCGGTTGCCATACCAATATTTATATTTTTTCTTTTGATTATTTTTGTTCCATCAAGAGAAATATTTATCATCGGAAAATCTTTGATCGCCTTCGCTAAGGCTTCAATGAAAATAGGAGTGAAGGTTAATTTTTCGCCTTCGCGCTTTTCGAAATCCTTTTTTACTCTTTCGCGCCAAAGTACTACATTGGTAACATCCGCTTCAACAAATGAAGTAACATGGGCTGAAGTGTGCTTGCTCATTACCATGTGATCGGAAATAAGTTTGCGCATTCTGTCCATTTCAATCACTTCATCGCCTGCATTTAAACTGATGGCAGGTTTACTGTGCGAAGCTCCATTTCCATTGGTAGGTGCTATTACTTTTGCAAGTGGCTGTTCGGGTTGATTTTGAACAATAGCCGTTTGTTTTCCTTTGTTGGGGATATACGCTAAAATATCATTTTTAGTGATTCTTCCGTTAGCGCCAGTTCCTGAAATTGATTCTAATTCAGCCACTGAAATATGCTCCGCTTTTGCAATATTGCGTACAAGAGGGGAGAAAAATTTACCGGATGACGAATTTCTTTCAATAGTTTTCATTTCTGCAACCGGTGAAGAAACTTGTTCTTTTGTTACTGTGTTTGCCTGAGCAGGAGCAGTCGTTTTTACTTCCGGAGCTTCAGCGGAAGCATTTACATCCGTGGATATAATTGCAATAGCCTTTCCAACTTGCACAATATCTCCCTCGTTAAATAAACATTTAATGAGGGTTCCGGCAGCGGTTGATGGGATTTCGGTATCAACCTTATCAGTGGCAATTTCAAGTACTGTTTCATCAGCAGCAATTTGATCGCCTTCTTTTTTTAACCATTTAATGATTGTTGCTTCTGCAACGCTTTCGCCCATTTTAGGCATAATTAACTCTACTTGTGCCATTCTGTTTTAAAAAGTTAAGTATTTATAAAATGTCGGTATTTTAATTTAATGTGTACAAAAATATATAATATTTTAGGATATATCAATAACCAAAAGTAAAGCCCCTCTTAACCTCCCTAAAGGGCAGATCTGGAGGGGCTTAAATAAAAAAGCAGGCCTATAAGCCGGGTTCTGTCGAGTTCTATCATTTATCTAGCCCTTTCGTCACCGAAAGGATCAAGCAACCTACCCTCCGAATTGAGCGAGCAGCTCTAAAACTTCGGTTTATTTGGTCTTTCAACTCCCAAGGTTTACCCGAAACAACTGTCGCCAGCTATTCCCGTGAGCTCTTACCTCACATTTTCACCATCACCCCGCATTGCTGCGAGGCTGTATTTTTCTGTGGCACTTGCTGTTCCCATATAAATGGGACCTTCCAGTTAGGAAGTGGGATGCTCTGTGTTGCCCGGACTTTCCTCTCCCCTTCATTAGTAGAAGGGCAGCGATAGAACAGCCTGCAGTTGCAAAGGTAATCAAATGTTACTAATAACGGATCTTTACGAATTTATGAATCTGTGTTTGCTGCTTTTCAACATATAAATTCGCAAATTCGTATAAATTCGATATCCGTAATCCCTTTTTCGGCAATCAACTAATTAAAATTTCGGTAGCTCCAAACCCATATTTGCTATAGGAAGCATCATGGAATTGAAGATTTTTATAGGAGGATAGTATAGTACGAACTTCTTGTTTTAATCTTCCATTGCCAACACCATGAATAATGACCAGTTTTCTATAATGCTCATTGATAGAGGTGTCTAAGGCTGTTTGGAAATGTTTTAATTGTACTAAAATTATTTCCGCATTACTCATTCCCTTATAATTCTCCAATAATTCTTCGATGTGCAAATTTATTTCCATCTCGTAGGCCGGGTTGTTGATGGTATGTTGCTTGGATCTTTTTGGCGAAGCTGATTGGGATTGTTTCTGAAATAATATTTTTGACAGATCAAGTTTTGTTTGGAAATTAGTTTCTTCAAAATAGTCATTTATACGGTAAACATCCATTATTAAAGCCTTTTCCGGAATAAAACTGTTTTCAGTGAAAGCATTTTCTTTATAAAGTTTTATTGGTTTTAATTTAACCATTTCACTTATTGGAGCCTGATGCTCATGTTCTTTTGCATCAAAAAATAATGCTTCAATTTTAAAAGTAGAAAAGTCACTTAATTCTTTTCTGTCAACCGTTTCAATTAATAATGATTCGAAGGGTTTGGCTGTACCAGTTTCAAGGGTTTTAAAATTGCCGTTTTGAAACAAAGAATAAGTAAACAATAATTGATAGGCTGTATTATTGATGAGCCATACATTGATGTCTGAGTTGGTAATATCGTTTACCTTTTCAGGGGAGAAGGCAACAGAAATTCTTTCTTGTTCCGGTTTTTTAATCCCCTGAACCTTCTTTTCAAGACCAGATTGATGCTGATTCGATTTTATTTGGGAAGACACAATAGAGTGAATAGTTTTTTCCATAGGCTGTTCAGTTTCAACTCCATTATAAATTAATACCAGTTCTGAAACCGCATATGGAATTTCGAATCCATCTTCAATGGTAATACCAACAGTAGTTTTGTTGATCAATTTACTTACTGTTCCTTCACCTTTTTCGTTTAGAAAACTAACTTTATCACCAATTTTAAAATTCATGGTATAAATTTAAAGTATTAAATTGGTTTGTAACAATATAGGAAAGAGAATAGAACGCAGGTGACACAGATTTATATGATTAAATATGATTTTTTTATTTGTGTCCTTTCATAACCGTCAGCGGAATCAGCGTTTTCATTCAAAATGTTAATTAATCATTCTACAAATTAACTACAAATGCGCCTGAATCCATTACTGAGTAATAAGATCGGTTTAATTTATTGCATTCAGATTTCCACTTATTAATATTGTATTCGGAGTTAGATGAATCGAAAATGATAATTTTTGAATCATATTGTTTTTCAATTTCTAAAAAATTGAGGAATGGATTTTTTGAAATGATCAGATAGTCGATGGATAATGGCTTTAAAGTTAAGGTTTTCGTATTTTTTATTATCCCTTTTGCATTTATTATTGCTATTCGTTTTTCATAAAATTGTATGAAATTATTATTTATAATAAGATCATTTGTTTTGAAATTGTTTGAAACGATGGTAGTTTTATTTATTCCTAAATCCCACCAATTGTGCTTTACCCGGAATAATTGACCACTTTTATTATTAGCAAAAGCGGTATCCGTAAGGAATACATTGCTTTTAGAACTGATGAAATCCATCGCACTTGTTTTCGGAATATTGTAAATGATAAAACTTTTTTGTTGAGATTGTTGATGTTGTTCGATTAACTGTGAACATAATATGGCTATGGCAAAAGTTAATGCAATTATCAGATAGTTGAATTTTCTATTGGCGAAATAGAAGAAAAACAATATAATTAATCCATAAAGAAGCCAGGTTTCCGTCACTGAAATGGAGATGCTATGAAGCAAAGCATAAGGCCATTTTTCAATTATAATTACCGATTGGTTCAATAACCAAACACACCAGCCAAAGCCTATTGCCAGATAACCTGCTATCATTGAAACTTTAGCTAATGCAAATAATGCAATACCCAGGTATATAATGGCAGTTGAAATTGGGATCACAATTAAATTGGACAACAAAAAATAATTTGGAAACTGATGGAAATAATGCAGCCCCAAGGGGAATGTGGCTATTTGCGCAGCAATTGAAACAGAAGTAATTGTCCAGATCTGGTCGAGTAACCAGTTTTTTACTTCAAACCAATTATATATTTTTGGTTGGATATAAACAATTCCGATCACTGCCAGGTAAGAAAGTTGAAAACCCACTTCCATTATTAAAAATGGATTAAAGAGCAACAGTAAAAAAGCGGATGCTGCCAATGTATTATAGATATTGGTGTATCTATCGTATGCTTTTGCAATAATAATAAAGCTAAACATAGTAGCAGCGCGCAAAACTGATGGAGACATGCCAGTGAGAGCGGCATAAAACCAAAGCAACAGAATAAGTAAAATTGCTTTGATTATGTTTCCATATTTAAATTTATCAAAAAAGAAAAGCAGCCAATTAAAAATTACATAAACAATTGCAACGTGTAATCCCGATACCGATAATACATGAAGTGCCCCGGTACTTGAATATGCTGAAATGATATCCGCATCCAGCTTATCTACACAGCCTAATAACAAAGCTGAACCCACTGCAAATTCATCACCATACAAATGATTTGCTTTAAGGACATTCAATAAACCATCTCTTAAATTTATGGAATGACGCATTAAGATATTTCCTGAATTCAGACCACTATAAGCCCAATCGCTATTTTTTATATAAGCCTGATGATATACATTATGAAAAGCCAAAAAACGTTTATAATTAAATTCTCCCGGATTTTGTGGTGCAGGGACCTCTTTGAAATCAACTTTCATGACTATTTCATCGCCATACTTTAATTTCAAAGATTGTGAATCTTTTTTTAAATAAACCATTGCTTTGCCACAGGCGTTTTTCCATGGTTCAACTCCGCTCACCACAGGTTTTTCTCCTTGTTTTATCTCGAGTACTTCTACAACAACTTTCAACGATCTTTCTTTTTCTAAATAGGGTTCTGTTAGTCTGGCATAAACGAAATGAGAACTATTGATAGATCTCGAAAAATGATCAATTGAAAATTTTTCTGTATTAAGAATAGTTAAGTGATATGAAAATATAAACAGGGTGCAATTTACAAGCAAACCGAACCACCATGAATTTTTATAGGAAATGGTTAACTTGGGGACTAATATTAACAAGCCAATAATTAGGGCTACTATTAATATAATGTATAGGCTATATTCTAGCTGAAATGGAAAATAAACCGCAGTAATAATACCCGCTAAAAATGGAAGTAGTAAACGGATAAATGGCGCTTGATTCCAGAGGTTCATTGAATAATTGATGTTAGATATTGGATATTAGATAATTGAAAATGGTTACATCCAACATCTAATCTCCAACATCCAGATACTTTGTGCTATTTCCAGCGATATTTAAAACTTTCGTATTTGCCTTTTATAGCCATTGTTAGCTCTAATTGCGAAGCATTTTGAATAAATTGATCACTCAGATTCAGATATTTAATAAAAGCATCAAATTCTTCTTCCGTTAGATCAATAATTTCATGTTTGATATATAATCGAAATAGATCCTTTAAAATGTCGCGTTTGAAATCTTCATTTTCCCACTCTGCAACTTTTTGTTTTGACCTTGCAAACTTGCTAAATCGCTCGTATAAATAAGTGATGGGGCTTTCTATTGCATCAATCCCCGTAACTGTATACCTTTTTTTTATACCGAGTTTATCAATATCCTTTTGAATTTCATTTAAGTTTCGGGAGGCAAATACACTTACTTCTTTTAATGTGAAATATAATTTTTCAAGAGGAATATTAATGTAATACTGTTTTTTGGAGGTAGAATCCTTTAAAGTTATTTTTTTGAGTTTGAAGCCAAGTGCCGATAGCATGATGGTATCGGATTGTAATGCATTGATAGAGAATTTGCCTTCGGAATCCGCAAAGATTCCTAAGTTTGTTCGTTTATTAATGATCATTAATTTGGGTAATGGCAGTTTGCTGTCTTTGTCGTATGCCTGACCGTTGATGGTTATGACAGTTTGAGCATTGATAGTAATACCAAAACAAATTAGCGCGAATACTAGTATTGTTTTTTTACAATTGAAGGATAGGGTAGTGGTTAGTTTAAACTTTTCGCGGATCTGTTGTTTTGATGATTTAACCATTGAATGATAGAACTCTTCTAATTTCCAAATACCTGAATTTTTTAATTATTCTGTATTAATTGTTGTCGTCAGGTTTTACTTTTTTTTTTATCAACTTAGCTTTCGACTCTTCTCTGCGAAGTAAACGTTCTATATTTTTTTGATGAGTTATTAAAACCATTATAGCAATTAATATTGAAAATATAATTAAAGATGGTGTGGTTGTTTTGAGACCAAGGATCACAATTATTGGAAATGCAACAGCCGCAGTCATAGAGCCTAATGATACATAGCTGGAAACAAGAAGTACGATTATAAAAATCCCTATTGAGATAAATGCTGCAAAAGGAAGGATCGCTAATATAATCCCAAGCAAAGTAGCAATACCTTTCCCGCCACGGAATGATGCAAATATTGGAAAAATATGACCCACCAAAGATGCAATGCCTAATACTAACTGTAAATTAATGAACTGATTAGAGCCTACTGTATAGTCACTTGCATTCGCTATACTTACAGCTACAAAACCTTTTAATACATCAATCAATAAGACAGGGATACCCGCTTTTTTACCGAGAACTCTAAATACATTAGTTGCGCCTGCATTTCCACTTCCGTACTCACGCACATCTATATTGTAAAAATATTTTCCTATCCATACAGCCGTTGGGATAGATCCCAACAGGTATGCACCAAGTAAAAATAATATGTTAGTTGATGTTAGCACTATTCCTCAACAGTTTTAGTTTTGCGCAAAAACAAAGTTTTTTTGCTTGGCGGACAAATATTAAAATTATAGTCCGGAACTCCTTTTTCGCCTGCCTTTTTGCGTTTATCAGGTTTTAACTCTTTTATACTTGTGTTAAATGATTCCAGCGATGATACAGCCAACATTGCTCCTCGGGTATAGTTAAAATAATACCAGTGGTTTTCATCCACCTGCAAATATATATTTAAAATGTCTCCCCCGCGTTTTTTAATCAGTTCAATACTTCCATCAACAAATTTATTTATTTGAGTTTTGTTAATATTACCAATTCCAATCTGTCCAATGGATGTATAAGAACGTGTAGTATTGTTCCATTTCATTTTTACATCATTAAGGAATAATGTTTTCTTTAACTCATCCGGAAACTTTTTGTAGGAGCCGTAAAGATTCAACTGCGAAATAAGTTTATCTGCCTGTTCTTTACCCAACATTTCCCGTAACCCTTTTTCAAATACCGGGCGTGATTGATCAGTTGCTTTTAAATCGGTAGAAGTGGAAATAGCATCACTCATTTTGCCGATTGCACCATCATCAAAGAAAAAATCGATAGACATTATCATATCAAACAAAGTTGAATCGGTTTTTAAAAGATGCCTGCCACTTCCAAAGGATTCAATCTGTACCTGGCCGAAATCCCCGCCTAAATTAATTTTACCTTCTCCATAAACTTTACACTCTGCTGTATTTAAGCTTAAATAATTTCCGGGTAAAGAGTTTTCTACCAGTTTTTCTTTATTAGATATGCGATACTCACGGGTACCTTTATCAAAATATAAAAAACCATCAGCAGGCAATACGAAAGAATCATTATTTGATTTTTTTGGCGATAAGAAGGCAGAATATAAATGTGTGGAATCTGTGGTAACCATTATTGATGCTGCAATTGATCTGCCTGCACCATCAACAGGTTCTTTTGAAATTGGGATATAAATTGAATTCGGATCAATTTCCGATTCAAATTTAAACCATGTTCTGGGAGTTGAGGCGCAATCATGCGTTATACGTGCTGATCCGTCAAACACTAAAAAAGTACTTGCTGCTTTCAACTTTACCTTTCCTTTATATTCAAAATTAGGACTTAAGCCGAATTTTGAAGTATCCCGGATCTCTGTTTCAGCATAGGTTTGAAAGGTAGTATCAACTCCAATGTCGCTGAAATAAAAGGTCCGTTTTGCTTTCAATTCATCTATATAGTCATAAAAGCCCGATCCTGCATAACTTTTACGAGCATAGGCATTTACTGTACAGTTATATAAATTGTGATATTTGGTAATGGCATTTGCAATAATTTTTGAATTGGTGAAAGTACGTATAACTGCCCCCTTATCCACTGTTACATCACCTTTATCAGGATAGATACGTGCATCAGCCACATTTAAATAGGTTACCCCTTTTGCTGAAATAACCAATTTTTTTAAGTCATATTTACCCGAAGATGCATGAAAACGCAAGGAGTCTTGTTTAGGATGAACAGAAATAAATTCAGGGCCTTCCAGATCCAAATCGCTTTTAGTATCTGTTGTTTGTCCTTTATCAGTGCCAATTTCAATAGCACTATTGTCCATAAACCATTTAAAACTCTCCATAAAACAAATATACTGGTTTGCAGGAAATTCTACGATGGAGCCTTTACCGTTCGACTTAAACTCGCCAACTCTTTTTGCAAAATCCACATGTGCATTTACATTGGCTGTGGAAAATGCCGTTACGCCTGTTGCTTCATCTTTCAAGATAAAGTTAGCAGTATCAGAATCAAATAAAGCAGATTTAAAATGAATTAATTTGGCATCTAATTTCGCATTTGAAAAGTCTGCGGCACCTCCACCTGTAAGTTCTTGAGGGGTAAGGGACAATTTACCATTAAATTCAGATTGTCCATTATATGCAACAAATTTTTTCTCTTTACTATTCGAAATATTCATTAAATCTTTTGCAGGCATCCAATGTACTTTTACATCTTCACCATGTATTTTTGGAAATTCAGGTTTTGTTTTTTGTTCCTTTATATCAAAAACCTGGGCAAGTGCCTTGGTGGAATCGGGATAAAATATAAATTCGTTTGAAGTTGTTACAGAAGTAACATAGTTAAGCGTACCCGCCCCCTTTAACCCCTGATTGCTCAGCTTTATAGCACTGTTATAGGTTCCTTTGCCACCATATACGGGGTATCCTGCGGGAGGGGATTGAGTAATAAATCCTAATGAATAATCTTGTTGCAATTTCAGAGATTCCCTAAATACAGGAAAAATATCTGCGGTAACCATTTCTCCTTTAAAGTTAAGTCCTTCGTTAGAAAAGTTATCCAAACTATCAATGGTAAAAGGATCTAAGTGGAAATAAAATTTATCTTTTGGATACTTACCATTCTGAATTTGTTTTTTATTATAATACGCATAGGAATCTTTAAAACTATTCAAGATCGGGAACTTTGGAAATCGTTTTATACCTGATTTGTTGTCGGGATTATCAATTTCCAGATTACCATTGATTTTTTCGATCACCGTTTTTACTTTCACTAATGGAAATTCACCATAGGCATCCGGTTCACGGGATTTAACTGTTAAACGAAGTGAATCGACATTCTTAAGGTCGATAATGAATTTATTATAATCAAAAGAAAATTCTTTACCAAAAAAATCAAAACGACCGGCATGAACAACTCCTCCAAAGGTAAAGTCGCGATTTTTCTTTAAGATAATTTTTTGCTCAGAAGGATAAATTGTTACACTTTGAGAGTCGCTCATGAAAATTTGTTGCACTCCAAAAATGGTCATATCATAATTTAACAGATTGATACTTGCATTAGTGGCTCCACGGGCAACGGAAGGAAACTGAATTACATCATAATCGAGCTTTGCAGAACGAAAAGCGATATAATCATATAATTTTTCATTCACATGTACTTCATCATCTTCCGTATCATAAGTAATAAGTCCTAATGTAGATAAACGTACTAAATTAGGTAGAACATCGTTTGGTGAAAATTTTAAGTACCGTGCATATTCAGTACCGGAAAAATCGCGAGAGTTTCCATTTTTCTTAACAAAATCACGCATTTGGATCAATGGATTTATAGGATCCATTCCTTTCAGCCGATCAAAAAGATAGGAACGAAAATAGGTGGATGATTCAAACATAGCGTCCTCCGTTGAATTGCCAACAAGCATTCGCAAATCAATTTTAGGGTCGTCTATCTTCCAGGATAACTCTTCAAAAAACATATCAATTTTGTGAAATGAATTCAGGTAAGGTGATTTGGAAACACCATTATTTGTGCGAATCAGAGATAACATACGGGTACCAACCATAAATTTCATGTTCACACTTGGATGTGTAATGGAATCTTTATCAAAATAAAATTTGATATTGGCACTTTCTGTTGACAGTTTATCTTTTGTAATTCCAATTGTTTTTCCACCAACAACCAAAAACTTTTTACCCTCCCTTTTAAAAATTAAAGTGGCATCTTCGTCTTTACTACCCGACCCTAAAAATTTGGAACCGCGCATACTAAAACCTCCATCATAATCAACATCTTTAGCAATATCCGGAATTTGCATTCGCTTGCTATACGAATCAAACCGAGGATATGAAATATTACTTCCTCTTTCGGAAACAACCTTTTCTGTTAAACGTCCAATTAGTGGCTTTTTAAAATAATTATTATTATAAAATACAACTGAATCTGCTGTAAATCCACTTGTTTTCAGTGATATCTGATATTTTTTTAATTCACCCCATACCATATTGTCTTCTAAACCGGTGCGTACCCAATTTACCTTTCCCCCATTTCCAACGAACATTCCTGTGTATGGATAATAAATTCCTTTAGTATTATAAACAACACCGCTATCATTTTGATTATTAAAGCATCGTAAATTTAAACTTGGGAAAATTATGATAGGAACACTATCATACTCAAACTTATAATTATTGTTATTTGAAGCAAATTCTACTACTGCCGATTTATAAAAAGTGTTTGATGCAAACAAATTTTCACTCATTTCTAAATACTCAGAATAGTATTTTATAATTTTACCATTCAAAATTTTGTTGATACACTCTTGCCAGGAGGTAAAATTATCTTCACTTTGATTTGAATTTACAAAGTTCATTACTGATGTAAGATAGCTTTTGTATTCGGGTAAAATACGCAACTTTTTCTTGATCATCTGATTGCAGGAGTTGTAGGTTGCTTTCTTTAAATTAGCGTTATATTTAGGGGAGTTCCAGGCCAATGTGAACTGCTCCATATATTCTTTTATTTCTTTTTTACCCATATTCGTTACTTCAAACATGGTTCTTATTTCTTCAAGAAATTTTATCGGATCTTCAGTGTATTGCTTAATTGGGTTGATTTGAGCAACAGCGTTTTGCGTAACAATAAATGCAATAAATAGTAATATGATATATTTGAAACTTTTCATCTAAATAAATTTATTTTTTTATTGGTTAATAGCCATTGGTCATTGGTATTTCGTGTAGCCTAATACCTAATGACTACCCCCTAATGACTAATTGACTATTTTAGTAAAATGTAACATTGTCCATTGGTCTTTTACAATCTTTTCTTCTAATTTTAAACCAAGAGAAGTAGCTTTCTCGCTTAATTCATTCACATCCGTTTCAAAAAAGCCGCTTAACAGCAAGTTACCATTTTTTTCGAGAGATTGAACATAAACGGGTATATCATTCAATAATACATTTTTATTGATATTCGCTAAAATAGTATGAAAAAATTTCCCAGCCAAAATTTCCGCATTCCCTTTATGAACAAAAACATTGTTAATATTATTTTTTTGTAAATTCTCAATACTATTTTCGTAGCTCCAGTCATCGGTATCAATTGCTGTTATTGGATCTGCACCGATCATGGATGCTAATATCGCCAATACTCCTGTGCCACAGCCCATATCCAACAAAGATCTATTTTTGACATCCAGCTGCATTAATTTTTGAATCATTAATTGAGTGGTGTTGTGATGCCCTGTTCCAAACGACATTTTCGGCTCTATTATTACATCGTATGTGAAACTCTTTTGGGCTGGGTGAAAGGGGGCCCTGATATAGCATTTCCCATCCACCTCAATTGGTTGAAAATTGCTCTCCCACTCTTTGTTCCAATTTTGTTGTTGAATAATTTTGGTACTAAAATTTATTTTAAAAAAGTCGGAATAGTTTAAAAACGCTGTTTTTACCTCATTTTCATTGTACTGTTCTTCTTTTATGAAAGCAGAAAAACCATTGTCGGCATCAACAAAACTTTCAAAACCGATCTCAGAAAGTTCAGCGATCAATACATCGCTTCCTGTTTCTTTAGGGTCAACAATAACAATAAGTTCAATATAATTCATGATGTAAATATTCAAGGCCTCCTGATTTCAAAAAAGGAAAGAAAGCTAAATGTTCTAATTGTTAATAACTCTTTTTAAACCTCTTTTTATTGAGAGGGTGGGAGGATTCTTTATGCAACTACAGAATTAATTACAGCAGCGAAATCGGCCGCTATTAGGGATGCTCCTCCAATTAATCCTCCATCCACATCAATACATGCAAATAATTCCTTAGCATTTTTTGCATTGCAACTTCCTCCATAAAGTATGGAAATAGTGGTAGATACTTCTTTTCCGTATTTTTTATTTATTTCGGAACGAATGTAATTGTGCATTCCCTGTGCCTGATGAACTGTGGCTGTAACTCCTGTTCCAATAGCCCATACAGGTTCATACGCAATAATTAGTTTACTGAAATCAGCTGGAGATAAATGAAACAAAGCTTCTTTTAATTGTTTTAGAACAGCCTCCAAATGCTGATTTGCATTACGCTCCACCAGATTTTCGCCTATGCAAAAAATGGGTGTTAATTTATTTGCCAATGCTATGTTTACTTTTTGGGTAAGCAGGCTAGTGTTTTCGCCAAAATATAATCTACGCTCAGAATGCCCTATGATCACATAATTTGCACCGGTGGAAGCGATCATCGCTGCAGATACTTCTCCCGTATAAGCACCATTTGAAAGATGATGACAGTTTTGAGCCGCTACCTCAAACCCGGTCAATGATCTTAATTTTTCGGATAATGCTGCCAAATGTATGAAAGGTGGAGCAACTATTTTTAAAACATGATCTGTTGAATGTGGAACCAATTCTTTAGTAATTTCATCAACGAGTTGTATTCCCTCATTAAATGTCATATTCATTTTCCAATTCCCTACTACTATTTTTTTTCTCATAAATTTTTCAGCGAATTACGAATTTTAACGAATTACGAATCTGTGTTATTTGTTAGTTAATAGTTGTTAGCACATTGTTTAATTGCCTACTGTCAAATTGTTGAATTAATTATTGTACCCTGATACGCGGATCTAAAATACCATAAGTAATATCAACCGCAATATTTATTAAAACAAATATAACAGCAAATACAAGTGTGGCACCCATTACAACAGGTAAGTCATTTTTGTTGAGCGCATCTACCACTTCATAGCCGATACCTTTCCAGTTAAAAATAATTTCAACAAACACTGCACCGGCCATGAGTCCGGCAAACCAGCCTGAAATAGCTGTAATTACAGGGTTAAGCGCATTTTTTAAGGCGTGTTTAAAAACCACTTTATAAAAAGTTAAGCCCTTTGCTGTTGCAGTACGTATGTAATCCTGTGAAAGTATATCTAATAATGAACTGCGTGTTAACTGAATGATAATAGCCAATGGACGCAAACCAAGTGTAATAGTTGGCAATATCAGATTTTTTAAAGACAGGTGTTCTTCACCAAAATCATCGGTAGTATATAAGGAGCCTACATTGTTTAAGCCTGTGAAATCTCGTAAGATAAAACCGAAAAACCAGGCGATGATCAGGCCGATAAAAAAGGATGGTAGTGCCATACCAAAAATGGCAAAAATCAATGCTGATTTATCAAACCACGAATTCTTTTTTAAGGCTGAAAATATACCTAACAAAATGCCGAAAAAAGATCCAAAAGCGATTGAAGAAAACGCCAATACAGTTGTTTCGGGAAGCGTTTCAATAATAATATCCGACACCTTGCGCTTAGTGATGTATGATCGCCTTAAATAAGGATATTTGAGTACTATAGTTTTAGTGCTGCTTATTGGAAATAATTTTTGATAAGATGAATATTTGTCCGGATTCAAATACAGGTAATGATCCTTATTGTTAGGGTCGTGAATTGAGATCACCGATAGATCATTCAGGTACATCAAAAATTGGGTAGTAATGGGCTTATCGCGTCCCAGATCTTTATTGATAGCATCAATAGAAGCCTGATCAGCACGCTGACCAAGCATCATACGGGCGGGATCGCCAGGCAATACATTAAATAAAAGAAACACTACTGTAATAACCCCAAGCAATACCAGGAAGCCATAAAATAAACGCTTAATAATAAATTTTACCACAATTCTTACTTCTTAAAGTATTTCTCTTTCACATCACTAAACGATGGAAAAGAGTGATAATGCCACATATCAATTACAGTTCCTCCTTTTATTAACATTAATCCCGGGTTAGAGCGGATCATTGTTTTTAAAACGGTTCCATCTGAATTATAAAAATCAACTGTTGTTTTTGTTTCTTGTTTAAACTTTTCAATGGTTTCTTTTGTGGATGCTGTTAGTAAAATAAATGGGACGCTATCTTGTTTACAAAGGGCTGCAAAATCGTTAACTTTACCAAATACATCTGTTTCTGTTTTGTCTAAGTCATAACAGATCAATAAAAAATTATAGTTCGGATTTTCAATAATATCCTGAGTATAATCAGAACCTTCAAGGTTTGAAATTGTGAAGTCTTTAATTTTAGGATCAATTCCTTTTTTAGTTACCTCCGTTCTGCTACTTATATAATCGTAATTCTGATCCCAGTTTTCTGGCCATTTATCAACTTCAGTTGTTTCGGCTGTTTTTTTATCTTTCAAGGTATAAAAGAATTTTACTTCATCAGGCACCCCTTTTGTTTGCTCCGGAATGTTTTTTCCAATGGCATAAGGTCTGAAATCGATAACAGGCAAATAATTGTACGTATAAATAGGAAAAGCGGTAGAAGCAGCAATTACAAGTACCAGCAGAGCATTTTCAAAACGTTGTCCGAAAATAGGGGTAATGAATTGTTTACCGATAAATAAAATAATTATCAATACTAATAAAACCAGATCTTTTGTAAACGATTGCCAAGGTGTAAGCGGAATAGCATCGCCAAAGCAACCGCAACTCAATACTTTTTGAAAGTATGCCGAGTAAAAAGTAAGAAAAGTAAAAAATACGATCATTAACAAAAGCAGCCAAAGTGTTAAACGAACTTTTGCTCCCATTAATAAAGTAAAACCTAAGATTATTTCAAAAACACAGATAAAAATAGCTAAAGGTAAGGCTATTGGAATAAAAAAATGGGTTCCGAATACTTCAAAATATTCAACCAGTTTATAGGCAAAACCTACTGCATCATTTGCTTTTATAAATCCGGAAAAGATGAATAATAATCCTGTTAGAATTCGGGCGATGTTGGTTATTATTTTCATTTTATTTTATTTTTGAGAGTTTTTATTTGAGCATTTAAGCTTTAAAACCCTTAATTAAACTCGTTTCTTATTTTTCACTTATTTTGATCAGGGCAAAAACAGCATAATTGATCATATCATGAAAATTAGCATCAATCCCTTCCGATATAAGTGTTTCCCCTTTGTTGTCTTCAATTTGTTTTATACGTAATAGTTTCATTAAGATCAGATCAGTTAGTGAGCTTACTCGCATATCTCTCCAAGCTTCTCCATAATCATGATTTTTATCTTCCATCAAATTCCTTGCCTCATTTGCATGATGGTCAAATAATTTACTAACTTCATCAGCAGGCAGTTCCATTCGAAGGTCATTTTTCAAATCCAATTGAATTAAGCCTATGATGGAATAATTAATAATGCCGATATATTCGGACCGGATATTTTCACTGATTTTTTGAGTACCTTTATCCTCTATATTACGGATGCGTTGGGCTTTGATGAAAATTTGATCAGTAATTGAACTTGTGCGTAAAATGCGCCAAGCAGTACCGTAATCTTTCATTTTTTTAATGAAAATATCTTTGCATAAAGCAATTGCAGTTTCGTATTGAGTAGCAGTTTTATTCATAATAATAAAATAAATTAGAGAATTGGAGAAAAAGAGAAATGGAGATTTAATTATTTGTTAATTTCATAAACTTTTACTGCATTCAATTCTCTAAATCTCTAAATTAGCAAATCTCCAAATAATTAATCAATAAATCTCTAAATGCGGGCGCAAGATACAGTTTTTTATGAAAAAGTAGAACAGATTTTTAACCACAATTCCCCCCCATTAATAATGGGTATTTTAAATATAACACCCGATTCGTTTTTTGACGGAGGGAAATTCACGACCGAAATTCAGTGGCTGGGGCATACTCAACAAATGATTGACGAAGGTGCTGATATCATTGATATTGGTGCGTATTCTACCCGGCCGGGTGCAACTAATGTGTCGGAACAGGATGAAATGGAGCGCTTGGTAAACGTTATAAAATCTGTTCGAAAACAGTTTCCTGAAGTCTTGATTTCTGCTGATACATTCAGAGCCTCAATAGCCTCAAAAGCAATTGATGCAGGCGCTAATATTATTAATGATATTTCGGGAGGCACTATGGATGATATGATGTTTTCAACTATAGCTAAATTGAAGGTGCCTTATATTTTAATGCATATTCAAGGCACACCCAAAACAATGCAGCAAAACCCGCATTATGAAAATGTAACAGAAGATGTGTTTGCTTTTTTTACCGACAAATTAAAAGAATTAAAAGAATTGGGCCTTTCAAAAGTACTCCTCGATCCGGGATTTGGATTTGGAAAAACACTCGAACATAATTATCAATTACTTGGCAATCTCGAAAAATTCAATTCAATTGGATTTCCGGTATTAGTTGGATTTTCAAGAAAATCAATGGTTTGTAAGTTATTGGAAATCAAGCCTGAGGGTGCGTTAAATGGCACTTCTGTTTTAAACACCATTGCCCTAGAAAAAGGTGCGAAAATACTTCGGGTGCATGATGTGAAAGAAGCTAAGGAAGCGGTAATGATCGTTGAATATCTTAAAAAGAATAAAAAAACCGATAAGTAAAACGGAAACGAATTCAAGAATATACCTGCATAAATAACCGGTAAATCAATAAGAAAATAAAAATTTGAAAAGACCTTAGATTATTTTTTTTGACTGTTATATTCCTCAACCGAAATTATTTTTCCCTTATGTATTACAATAATAAATGGGGCAGTAAATCCATCCTTGATTAATTTATTTTTGGCTTTTACTGCCTGATTATAAGCGCTATAGCTGCCGGAGAAATATTTTGTTATACCATTGTTTTTATTTGTGTTAGATTCCACTTTAGTTTGCGATTTAACAATAAGGGCTAAAGTATTTTGAGGAAGCCCGTTTTCATGTGATGCTATCTGAATTGAATAAATTGGCTTGTCGCCAAATTTTGCTCGTTTGAAAACATCGGTTTTATTAACAACTACTTCTTCCACACCGGCTAACTCAGCCGGAGATAAAACTTTTTCGGATTTATTTTCCTTTTTTAATTCTTCAATCAATAAATCCAACGATGGATCGCCAGCTTGTTTTCCTGATGATTTTATACTTCCCGTATTTTTGTCGGGAGTAATAATAAAGGCATCAGTATATCCTAGTTCGTTAAGTTTAGTACGTATCGCTTCAGCTTCATCACGACTATCATAGCCAGTGATACGTACTTTGTAAAGTCCTCCCTGGTTCAAAATTATAACAGGATGATCAAAAACTTTATTAAGTTTTGATTTCACGGCCTCTGCGTTTGATAGCTGGCTATATGCTCTGACTTGCATAGCAAAACTTCCTTTTTCTTTTGGTAGTTCACTTTCAACAGCTTTAACCGGTATCTCTTTTGTTTGCGAAGGTTCAATAATAAAGGCTCCAGCAAATCCCTGTGATTCAAGTTCAGGGATCAGGGCAGTTGCTTCATTCCGGTTATTTATTCCGGTAATACGCACTTTGTATAATCCACCTTCGTTAACGATAATTATTTGTTGTTTAAAAATTTTGCTCAGTTTTGTTTGCGTAATCTTAGCATCTGATAGTTGTGTATGTGCTCTGGCTTGTACTTCAAAATTTCCCAGTTCATTTGGCAGAGGATCTTTTTGGAGTTGTTTATCTTTAATTTGCTTTTTTTCTGTTAAAGCAAAAAGCTTAAGTGAGTCGGAAGATGAAGTAGGGGCAGATACCTTTATCTCCGGTTGTTTGATCGCAAGTTTTGTTGAATCCTCTTGATTTTTAGATATCGTTGTCAAAGATCGGTTGAGCGTGTCAGAATTTTGTGAAGGGGTTATAACCTTTGGCTCCTGAGCATTATTAGCAAATTTTATTGAATCCTCCCGATGTTTAACCATCAATGCTAAAAGCATTTTAAGAGTATCTGAAATTTGTGGTTGGCTTTCCACTTTTAGTTCTTGTTGATCTGTATTGGCTTTGTTTTTAACTAAATCAGGCAAACTGTCAAGTTTTGTAACAAGTTGTTTCTCGGGGATAGAGTTAGAAATCCCTTTCAATTTAGGTTGAAGTAAAAATTTTAAGCCATCAACAACATCTCCATCAATACCGCTTTTTATTATAAACGGAATAGAGGATGGGCTGGAGATCATTTGCAATTTAGTCATTTGCTCCGGATCAATTTTTGCATAATAGGAGCCGGGCAGTAAGCCAAAAAAACTAAAATAGCCATCCGATTCTGTCAATGTTTTATTAACTAACACCGAATCTTGATTATAAAAACAAACTAAAATTCGCCCCAATCCTGTTTCTGCCTGCTGCTTTTTTATGTAAACTGTACCTGCAGCTTCACCAACAATTGAGATTGGAATTTCAATCAATTTTAATTTATTGGGCTCAATAGCAATATTCATTTTGGGCTTCTTGATCCTCCAGGCCATATTTTCAAAACTGTTTGCATCAAGTTCCACAAAACAGTCGGTATATGGCTCCAAACCTGAAATAACAATAGTGGTATCTTTACTTATTTTTTGAATCCCCCCTCCACTCATCATAATATTAAGCCCGTTTATCTTAGGCTCATTCGCATCTTTTTTACCATCATTATTAATATCCAGGAATGGTAAAAAGATCAGTCCGCCTCTGCCAACATTGGTATTTACATTAAGATCCACATAATCTACTTGAGGTTGATAGATCAAACTGCCGCTTGCAAACTCCGAAAGGGTAGTTGAGTTGTTGCTTTGAAATGCTGTAAAGCCAACCCGGGCATAAGAAAAATCATATCTGAAACCAATCTGGTAAAGTGTTAATTTATTAATGAGATTGTGTTGATACGATGCGTTTATTACACCGTATTTTTTAAAACTTTTTTCAAAACTATATTTAACTATACTAATTTTATTTTGTATATAATCAAATCTTATTTGAGGAGTAAATAGAACTCCTCCCGGAAGAGTTGCGGATATTGAGGCATCACTGAAAATTGAGGAGTTAATTTTGTCAATAATAAATGCTGTAGTAGTAATATTCATACTTATTCCATGAATAGCAGAGGATAATGAAAACTCGGGAATAGTATATTTTGTGGCTGGCAAATCTGTGTTTGGTTGCTGGATCAGATTTTGGCTGAGCGTAAAGCGTGATAAACCCGGCATGGATAATAATTTGAATGGTTTCGACACCATGATCCTTCTTTCTTCTGTATAATTTAATTTTATTACTTGTTGACCAGGATTGTATTTACTATAATACAGTTCTAATTGAAGATCAGAAGGCATATGATAACTTAACAGTCCTTTATATCTTACTCCATCAACAAATTCTCCTGAAAATAGCATATTTGATCCCAAACGTATTGAAGTGTTAAAGAACGAAAATCTTTTTGTTGTGCTAATCGAGGAGTTATATTCAATACCTCCACCGATGGTAACAAACCGGGTTAATCCATAATTTACTCTGGCCTGACCGAGTAAACTGTTCTTTCCATCTTCGATTACTCCAGAACTCACTTTATATTCCAATTCCTTAGGAGGTAAAAAATTGAACGGAATACTAAAACTTTGTTTGGACGTTAATTCTTCACCCCAGGGACCATAATAGCGCAAAGTAACATCCGTACTTCCATAAATAAGGGGTACATCAAAAGTAAAGAAACCCGATGCATCGGCCTTTACATAATCAATTAAAATATTATTGACGTATAGTTCTACGGTCCAATTTGGTTTTGTGTAGTTGCTTAATGTATAAGAACCAAATGATTTCCTGTTAATAGTGCGGGCATTGGTTATTTGCAAGCCGATAACAGGGTTAAATACGGATGAAACAGATTGTGATGCAATTTTTCCGGCAAGAACCTGTCGTACTATTTTATTTTCATTATTAGCATATCTCCACAAATAATATTGTTGTTTTTCCAAAAACGGTTGATTAGCATTATATAGAAGTAAACTATTGAACTCACCGCCAGCAATAATAGCACCAAGACCTAAGTTAAGCCGTGTATTGGTTTTCCCATTCATCTGTTGATTAGAATTTATGTACCAATCCGCAGCTCCAAAATGAAATAGGGGATATGTTCTTGCAATGTTTGTATCCGCCTTCATATGTCCTCTTAGCCGATCAAAATTTGAATGCATTTGCTCTAATCGCATCTCCCTAATCGCAGGTAGTTCTAATTCGGATTTTAACGATATGGTAAGGGTTCTGAAGTTAAATTTGGATTCTAAACCAAAAATTTGCTCGAAATACTTGGATTTAAGGTACAGGTTTGTTTCAGTAACAATAAAATCATTAGGGCTTAGGGTATATGTTTTGCCCTGATATATGATAAAGTTGTTTACTCTATCAATTTGGTAGGTGTTATTTTGGTCTATAAAAAAGCCCGATACTACATCAAATCCATTTCCAGGAATGGATCTTATTTTCAAAAAATTGAAAACATCAACTACCGGAAGGTAAGCATCCTGCCCCCTGATAGCAACAGGAATTTCACAAGTACCTAAATTTTTCACGTAAAGAAATACTAATACTTCGTCCGGTTCCATCGAATAATCAGTTTCTGGATTTTCAGCGGATATTTTTGAAGGGATAAACAAAAAGGAAAGGAAAATTACCATAACTAACCCTAAGCTTCCCGGGATGGAAAGGACTTGTTTACCTCTACGTTTTTTGTTTAATAGTTGTGTGGATTTTTTTTCCTTTTGCAATGTTTGGAACTGGCAGAAATGATCCGTCCTACCTTCCCAAAGCGGAGAAGGGTTAAGTGTTTTTATATGTGGATCATTAAGCTCTATTTCCATGATTATCAACCTCTTGTGGCCTCGTAAAAAGTAATCAGAGGCTTTTGGCTATTCAACCTGTCTGGCTTTCCCTTTGTTCTCAATCTCTTAGAGTATGGTGGGCAAACTCCCACCTCCTTTTTGCTGAGTTTATTGGGGCTTAGAACTTATTTAGTTATAGTTTACAGTAATAGTAAATGGTGCACCACTCATGTAATTACCGGGAGCCTGCGCCCCTCCAATATTTAAAGTTGCCCCAATTTTTAATTGTTGAGTACCAACACCACTTAATGTTCCTGTTGCGGACGGGGTACTGGTAAAAGTATCGATTGTCATGTTATTACCGCCACTACTTATAATACAGTTTAATGGGAGGGTAATAGCGTAAGTAAGATTGGGACCACCGGTAATATCAAATGAAGCAGCCATAATACTTCCGGCAATTGCAGGAAGGGTAACACCGCCTGTTCCAACTCTTGAACCGCTAGGATCTAAAACTACTGTTCCGGGAGAAATAACTGCAATATTACCAAAACTCATGTCTACTGTTTTGGTAATTCCAATTGGTTGAGATGAAAGGGGGGAGGCATTGCAAACAAAAAAAATGAACAGAATGAAGAAGCCTCTCACATCCTCCAAGGAGTGGAGAAGATTCTTTTTACTAAAATTCCTGTTTTTAGCTTTTTCATTCATTGTTATTGATATTCATAAAAAAATTCAGTCATTATCATGTAATCTGTGGCGACAAGGCGGGCTTATTAATGTAATTCAAACTCCGCTTCCGCTAATTTTGAACCTTTATCTTCTCTTGGTGCCGCATAGGTTATAAGCAATTTCCCTTTCTTATAGTCAACTCCTTTTTTTAATTCAATTTTACAATTTCTTATCATTCCCGGTGTATAAACGGCAAATCCATCTACTTCGCCAACCTTTGTTGTTTTGCCGTTGGGTAAAATAAGGTTTACCGTAATATCGCCATAAACCGAAATGTTCCCGGTTCTGTTAAAATTAAGTTTAAGAACCGGAATAGAATCAAAAACTTTTTGAAACGATATATTTGATAAGCTAACTTGTGCTGTGGTTTCTCCTTTGCGAATAATAATGGGAATAGTAATTCCAAATACGGGAATTAATTTGACAGAAATTGAAGCAGTATCTTTTTGAATTTCTTTTTCGCCTAAAGGTTTAATATCCGGCATTGATCTAAAATAGAGGTGGGAGCGGTATTCACCCGGTACCATTTGGTCAGTTTTTTGTAACTGTATTTTTACAACTTGCGATTCGTTCGGACCTAGAATTACCTGGCGAGGGAAAATTCGAAGATAAGGGTCAGCAAAATACTGATTGGGATCCGGTTGTGTTATATTTTCAAAATTTCCATCTTCTTTCATTCGTATTTGTACAAATGAAATAATATACCTTGCCGTATCTCGCCCGGTATTACTAATATTTATTGATTGGGATTTTTTTGTTTCATCAAAAACTATTCTCTTGGGGAAAACAAGCAAATCGCCTTGTGCAGCCGATTTTATGGAAGGCGCCAGTAATAATGCTGTTAATATAAAAATTGAAGGGTAATGAAGAATTAAAGATCGATAATTGTTCATTTTCAATTGTCTCATTTCATTAATACCTTGTTTTTTAAGCTTCATTTTAATTTTATTTATTTTTTTAATATTACCCCAAAAATCATTTTAATAAACTTGTATTGTAAAATCAGTTTTACATAGGGGGGATAGCTGACAAATAGTTATGTGTTTGAAATACTGAAAAAAAAATCTAAACTTTTAACGTCTTAGATTTTATTAGTTAAAAGAAACGTCATGCCTTTGCATGACGTTTTCTTTTTTTCTAAAAGAGTTTAGTTATAGTTTACTGTAACTGTAAATGGAGTACCACTTAAATAAGTACCAGGGGCTTGTGCAGCTGAAACGTTTAATGTTCCACCAACAAGTAACGTTTGTGCACCAGCAGTTAAAGTTCCTGTTGGTGTAGGCGTGCTTGTGAAAGTAGAAACAGTCATAGTATTGATACCACTCGTTATTGTAAGTGGAGCAACCGGAAGTGTAATACTATAAGTAGAAGTACCCTCACCAGTAACATTAAAAGAAGCTGAAGAAACTGTACCGGTAACATTGGGAAGTGTTACACCTCCAGTTACAGTTCTGGTACCAGCTGGAGTTAATACTATAGTTCCACCGGTACCGGCTTGAACCGCAGCATTACCAAAATTCATGTCGACTGTTTTGGTAATCGCAATTGGTGTAATAATGGTAGCAGAAGCAGTAGCTGTAGCCGATGCTTGTGCAAAAACACTTAAACTAGATCCAATCATTAAGATTGCGACTGCGGAAATTTTTGTAAATTTTTTCATGGTTGTTTGGTTTTAGTTAAAATTTTCTTTTCAATTACAATTGTTGTATTAATGTTGTTTACTAAGCGAACAATACGCTGTTTTAATTCTATTCGAATAAAACTAAAACACTCATTTTTATAATTAGTCCATAATTTTTTTTTTAATGGAACGTATTTAACTTTTGAGTTTATCCGCATTTCGTTTTTTTACGACCAGTTAAGGATAAATTACGTACAATGGTCGAAACGGAAAAATATCCAGAAAGGTTTCGTTTTTTTGGAGTATTTCACAAAAAAACGACTATAATATTATTAAGTATTTGATTTTGAGTGTATTAAATAAATAATATTTCACCAAAATGTTAATAACTATTTAATTAAATGTTCACAACCTAAAAAAATAAGGGTGTTTATTTTGAAAATATACGAGCCTGTTTAAATTTGATTCAAAGCAGCTTCTAACCTTCCCATGATTTCTCGAATCGCTCGAAATGACTACATGCGCTGTCAGTTCAGGGCAGAGCTTAAGTAAGAAAAACCTTTGAAATAATGGCATTGAGCGCAGCGGTTTCGGGGCTAGTTGAGAATTGTGGCTGGTCACATTAACCAATTACCTAAATAATTCTGTTATTTTTCATTTGGCAGAAATCATTTTTCAGAAAAAAAAATATCTTTTAAAATAAACATTGCAAATTAGATTCAAATAACTATCTTTGCAATCCTAAAAATAAAATGTAATTAAAATGAAAGCAGGAATTCACCCAGAAAACTACCGTTTAGTAGTATTTAAAGATTTGAGTATTGATTACTCTTTTTTAACTAAATCATGCGTAGAGAGCAAAGAAACCGTTAAATGGGAAGATGGTAATGAATACCCAATTATTAAATTGGAGATTTCTCATATGTCACATCCTTTTTATACCGGTAAAGTGAAATTGGTTGATACAGCAGGCCGTGTTGATAAATTCCGCACTCGTTACGCTAAAAAAGGAGCTTCTGAAGCTACCGAAGCTAAAGAAACTCAGGAATAAAGAAAATAGATCTATTCAAAAATCCCTCTTCAAGCAATTGTTGAGGGATTTTTATTTTTAAAATTGTGGTAATAGTTAGCGCCACAAATTCACCGATTAACCAATTATTCTTTTAAATAGTCTTATTAATTCTGCCACCCACTTTCTCTACTCCGCTCGAACAATATCATTTTTTAAGAAAAAAATCAGCCCACAGTCTTCGACAAGCTCTGACTGACTGCGCGCTGGTCATATTGAGCCTGTCGAAATATATGCGATGGCAGCTTAACGAAACAACATTGTCAGCTCAAAATAACTGGACTTGTTATAATTTCGAATGGAATCGACCAATTTGTTTCCTTTTGTTTGCGTGAGGGATCCCTTCGACAGGCTCAGGATAAATTCCACGTAAATCCTTTCTCCAGCTTTTTGCTGGAGAAAGATTGAAGTAAAAAGCCCGACCCAAAGGGGCACGCCCTAATCTCTAAAACAATAAAAAGAATAATCTATGAACCTGTGACAATCTTTTTTATATTTGTTGCTTAGTTTCACTCTAAAATTAAAATCTAAAAATTATTATGAATATACACGAATATCAAGGTAAAGCAGTATTAAAAAGTTTTGGAGTTACTATTCAGGAAGGTATTGTTGCTGATACACCAGAAAAGGCTGTTGAAGCTGCAAAAGAATTACAAAAACAAACCGGTACAGGATGGTGGGTTGTAAAATCGCAAATTCATGCAGGTGGACGTGGTAAAGGTACAATTGTTGGAACAGATCAGCATGGTGTGGCGCTTGCAAAATCATTGGATGCTGTTAAAACTATTTCTACTAATATCCTTGGAAATACACTTGTAACTATTCAAACCGGTGAAAAAGGCAGAAAAGTAAACAAAGTGTTAATTGCTCAGGATGTGTATTATCCGGGTGAAACTCCAACAAAAGAATTTTATGTAAGTATATTGCTTGATCGTGCTAAAGGCCGCAATACGGTTATGTATTCAACCGAAGGTGGTATGGATATTGAAACGGTTGCTCATAACACGCCTCATTTAATTTTTAAAGAAGAGATCGATCCAAAAGTTGGTTTACGTGATTTTCAATGTCGTAAAATTGCTTTCAACCTTGGTTTGAATGGTGAAGCTTTTAAAGGAATGACAAAATTTATTGCATCCTTATATAAAGCGTATGAAGCTACTGATTCTTCTATGTTTGAAATAAACCCAGTTTTAAAAACTTCTGATAATAAAATTATTGCTGTTGATGCGAAAGTGTCTTTGGATGGCAATTCTCTATTCCGCCATCCTGATCTTTCAGCGTTACGTGATGTTACAGAGGAAGATCCAACGGAAGTGGAAGCAGGTGAACATAACCTTAACTACGTGAAACTGGATGGTAACGTTGGTTGTATGGTTAATGGTGCAGGTTTGGCTATGGCTACAATGGATATTATTAAACTTTCAGGTGGCGATCCGGCAAACTTCCTTGATGTAGGTGGTACCGCAAATGCTACACGTGTTGAGCAAGCATTCCGTATTATTTTAAAAGACCCTAAAGTAAAAGCTATTCTTGTAAATATTTTTGGTGGGATTGTTCGTTGCGACAGAGTTGCACAAGGGATTGTAGATGCTTATAAAAATATGGGTACTATCAATGTGCCTATCATTATACGTTTGCAAGGAACGAATGCTGTTGAAGCGAAAAAGATCATTGATGAATCGGGTTTGAAAGTATTTTCAGCAATAACATTGCAAGAAGCTGCTGACTTGGTTAAGAAAGTGTTGAGCTAATTATTTTTTGTAATTTAATAAAGTAAAAAGAGATTCAAATTTGAATCTCTTTTTTTTGTTTTAGGAATTACATTTTGATCTTTTTTTGTAGATTTTCGTAATATTTGCAATAGGCTGTTAATGGGCAAATATCACATTTGGGGGAGCGCGCAACACAAATATAACGGCCATGTAAAATCAGCCAATGATGGGCAATGGCTATTTTATCTTTAGGAATATATTTGACCAATTGTTTTTCTGTTTCTAAGGGTGTTGTTGAATTAGTAGTTAATCCCAATCGGGCGGCTACCCTAAAAACATGCGTATCCACTGCCATTGTTGGTTTTTCGTATACTACTGAGGCAATTACATTCGCAGTTTTACGCCCAACTCCGGGTAGTTTTTGTAATTCATTTACGTCTGATGGAATTACTCCTTTAAAATCATCCATCAGCATTTTTGCCATGCCCACAAGGTGTTTGGCTTTATTATTAGGGTAGCTAATGCTTTTTATATATTGGAACACTTCATCACTGCTAGCGGCAGCCATTACTTCCGGGACTGGAAAAGCCTTAAATAAGGCTGGTGTAACCATATTCACCCGCTTATCGGTGCATTGTGCTGATAGTATCACTGCTACCAGCAATTGGTAAGGATTTTTATAATGTAATTCTGTTTCAGCGATCGGTTGATGTTCGCTGAAATAGGTGATCACTTTTTCGAAACGTTCTTTTTTTGTCATAGATTGTACTTGCAATTTTTATTTCTCGCAAAGACGCAAAGGCGCAAAGTATTTATAGGCTAACCCTCAGGCTTCGCGTCTTTGCGACTTTGCGAGAGCCAGTTACTAATACTCCCACAAATCAACCAATTGCTTTTCAAACCTCGATTTTGCTAAAAAGTTTATTTCCAGATCTGCATTCATTGGAACGGGGGTATCCAAACTTGCACAACGCATAACAGGTGCATCTAATTTCTCAAAACATTCTTGGGAAATAACAGCAGCCAGTTCACCGCCAAACCCACCAAACAATGTATCTTCATGAAGTACAATCGCTTTGCCTGTTTTATTTACAGAATTTATTATCGCTTCTTTATCATAAGGTAATAAGGTACGTAAGTCGATCAGATCCGCTTTAATTTCAGGATGTTTTTCAAGTATTTCTATTGCCCAGTGAACTCCCAAACCATAGGTTACTATTGTCAGATCATTACCTTCATAAATTAATTTTGCTTTTCCAAAAGGGATAGTATAATAATCGTCAGGTACATCTCCGGTTAAACTTCTGTACAAGCCTTTATGTTCAAAGAACAGAACAGGGTTGGGGTCTTCAAAAGCTGTTAATAATAGCCCTTTAGCGTCAATCGGGAAAGCAGGATAAACAACTTTTAATCCGGGAGTATGTGTGAACCAGGCCTCATTACTTTGCGAATGAAATGGTCCTGCGGCAACACCTGCACCGGTTGGCATTCGTATCACTACATCGGCATTTTGTCCCCAACGGTAATGTGATTTAGCAAGATTGTTTATTATCTGATTAAATCCTTCCGTTACAAAATCGGCAAATTGCATTTCTACCATGGCTTTCATTCCATTAATGGATAAGCCAAAACCACTGCCTACAATGGCTGCTTCACATAAAGGAGTGTTACGTACCCGTTTTTTACCAAACTCTTCTACAAACCCTTCGGTAATTTTAAATACTCCACCATATTCCGCAATATCCTGTCCCATCAATACTAAATTCTGATGCTTCCGCATTGCAAAACGTAATCCGTCAGAAATTGCGTCAATAAAGCGTTTGTTGGTTTTGTTGTCTTGTGGTTTTGTCTCGTTTAACTCAAAAGGAAAGTACATATCACGCAACTCTAATTCTGTATTGGGAGGGGGTAATGTTTCTTTTGATGCGATCTCCAGTCCTGTTTCAATTTCCTCTTTTATCTCAGCACGAAACTCTTCAATCATCTTTTCTGTCAATACTCCGTCCTCTAAAAGGAATCTTTCAAAATTATTCAAAGGATCTTTTTTACCCCATATTTCCAACAATTCTTTCGGAACATATTTAGTGCCTGAAGCCTCCTCATGTCCACGCATACGGAAGGTCATCAGTTCCAGTAAAACAGGATGAGGATTTTTACGAATGGATTCCGCGATACGTTTAACTGCATCATATACTTCCAATACATTGTTTCCATCTACCTGCACAGCTTCCATACCATAGCCTATGCCTTTATCAATAAATTGCTTGCATCGGAATTGTTCGTTACTTGGCGTTGACAAGCCATATCCATTATTTTCAATAGCAAATATTACAGGTAGATCCCAAACAGCGGCCACATTTAACGATTCATGAAAATCACCTTCACTTGCACCACCATCGCCTGTATAAACGAGTGTTACTTTGTTATTTTTTTTCAATACATTACCCAAAGCAATGCCATCAGCCACGCCTAATTGCGGGCCAAGGTGAGAGATCATTCCAACAATATTGTATTCCTGAGTGCCAAAATGAAAAGAGCGGTCACGGCCTTTAGTAAAACCACCCGGTTTGCCCTGAAACTGAGAAAATAAACGGTTCAAAGGAATATTACGAGAAGTAAATACACCCAGGTTACGGTGCATCGGTAAAATGAATTCATCCTTTTCCAAAGCCATTGCAGCTCCAACAGAACCAGCCTCTTGTCCAATTCCTGAAAACCATTTGGAAATCTTTCCCTGACGTAAAAGTAACAGCATCTTTTCTTCAATCATTCGTGGCTTTAACAGGCCTTTGTAAAGAAAAATCAAGGTATCGTCCTTATGTTTTTTTCTATCATAACGGATAGGAGTTTCTGCAGTGATCATATATTGTTTTAGATTTGAATCACGGTAAAATTATATAAAAAAAACACGCTGTAAAGGGAAATATTTTTCGTAAATTTGAAACTGCAAAACCATCAGTTTAATGATCCAGCAAATAGCCATATATATCGTTTTAGCCCTTGCTTTGGCTTATGTAATTAACCGAATATATAATAGTATTAAAAAAAAGCAAGCTTGTGGTAAATGTGTATTGATGGAAGCGGCAAAAAAAAGTAAATAAGTTTAATTTTTTAACAATCAAATTAAAACCAAATTTAATTATGAAAAAATCACTTTTAATATTTTCGTTTTTATTAGTTGCATTCAGCAGCTTTGCAGGTAAAGAAAAGAAACCGAAACTGGAAAAAGGTTTGTATGCCGAAATAGAAACTAACCGTGGAAAAATATTGGTGCAATTAGAGTTTGAAAAAGCACCTTTAACAGTTGCCAATTTTGTTGGACTTGCTGAAGGTAAAATTAAAAATACAGCTAAAGCGATTGGTATACCATTTTATGATGGATTAAAATTTCATCGTGTTATCGCTAATTTTATGATACAAGGTGGCGATCCACTTGGTAATGGTATGGGTGCACCCGGCTATTTTTTTAAAGATGAATTTTTACCGGAATTAAAATTTACCGGTCCAGGAGTATTGGCAATGGCTAATTCGGGTCCAAAAACCAATGGAAGTCAGTTTTTTATTACTCACGTTGCTACTCCGTGGCTGGATATGAAACATACTATTTTCGGGCATGTGATCAGTGGACAGGATGTTGTAAATGCTACAGTGCAAGGTGATACAATTGTTCATGTGAAAATTATCCGTAAAGGGAAAGCTGCAAAAAAGTTTAAAGCCGACAAAAAATTTGCTGAATTGAATGTTTAGTTCTTTTAATGCGCTTTTGGTGTTGTCTTTTCTTGGTATTTTAATTAAGGAATTAATATTCTATAATTATTGGGGCGTTCCCTTTCTGAAAAAGAAAGGGCGGGCTTGGAGTTTATCCTGAGCGAAGTCGAAGGGCTTCAATCTTTTCTAAACAGAAAAGCCTGCCCGACTGAAAGACATCAGTCGTTCGGGCGGGGATTTACGCGGAATTTATCCTGAGCGCTTGTCGAAGGAATCCCTAACGCAACATTGGCAGCTATCAACAAAGAACTATCAACCATCAACTAAATTAAATGATCGCAACAATTGAAATAAGCATGTATCCTTTATCGGATCAATACAAGCAGAAAATAATTGATTTTGTATTACGTTTAAAAGGGAATAAGAATATTCGGGTTGAAGTAATTGGATTGAGTACACAATTGGTTGGGGAATATAATTTGTTGATGGAAGTATTAACAAAGGAAATGCGAACCGATTTTGAAAATGGAAAAGCGATGTTTATTTTGAAAATTGCCGGTACAGAAATGACCAAAGAAACATTGCCTGACGAGTTGAAATAGAGCTTTTAAAGAAATAATATAAAATAATACTCCCTCAAAAATGAAAAAAACGATCCTGTTGATTTTTGTTGTTGCCTTAGCAACATTAGCATTTAAGAACGATGGAAGTGTTATAGGAAACTTGTTCCCTACCATGGAATGTGAAAATTACAATGGTGAAAAAATAAGTTTACCTGTTGCCACAAAAGATAAATACACTGTTCTGGGAATGGCCTTCAGCAATGATGCAGAAACCGATCTAAAAACCTGGATCACCCCGGTCTATAATAAATTTGTTGTAAAGCCCGATAACTCCAATGCAGGAGCTTTTGATGTTGGTTTTGATTATGATATCAATCTTTTTTTCATTCCTATGTTCACAGGATTAAATCAGGTAACAAGCAAAAGTTCTAAAGAAAAAATAAGATCCAAAACCGATAAAGAATTATATCCTCACCTGTTATTTTATGAAGGTTCTAAAACCTATAAAAAGGAATTAGACTTTGAGAAAAAGGATGTTCCTTACTTTTTTGTACTTGATAAAACGGGAAAAATCGTATACGCTACCTCCGGAAAATACGACAGTAAAAAGTTGGATAAGATCGTTGATATTCTTGAAGAAAATTAAAATGTTTAATGTTTGTTATTAAAAAAAGCGAAAATAAATATTTAAACCCGTTGGTAATTATTCCTTTTTTTAATTAATTGAATATAAAAAATGAATTTTACTACTACTCTTACTATTGGAAAAACAGCGATTTTTAAAAAAAGGTCGTTTTTTTTATTTCTTTCCCTTTTTCTATTAAGTTCATGTAGTGTTTTAAAAAATGCCGGAATTGAAAAGCGTAAATATCGTCCCGGTTTTTTTATTGAAGGATCGTCTCGAAAAGTTATCGATACTGAAAAGTCTACTGTTGATGCCAATTACGAGCCTGATTTGTATTGTATGGGGAAGGTGCATTTGCCGGACAAAGAGTTAAATGAAACTGTTCAAAAAAAACGAAATGAATCTTTGAAACAGAATGTAGAGAAGTCCAAAACAAGTGTTTTGATTAACAATCAAAAAAGCCAATTTAATAATGGTAAGAGTGAGGTTTTTTATTCAATTAAAAAACATGAAGTGTCTTTTAAAAACAATTATGATGCTTCAGTTCAACTTACCAAATCTGATGGTAAGAACTATACTATATTTCAGGTAATACTATTTGTTGTTGCAATTTCCATTTTTTATGGCATACTTACTCTTATGACCGCACTTTTTCCAATTATGTCTTTCGCTATTGCCTTAGCTTTATCTGTTCTTATCTGGATACCAGTATTTATTGTTATTTGGCTTATTTTATTAACAATAAAGGAGAGTATTGATAAAAAACATCCTAATGTTTTAAAATAAGAGAATTAAATTTTGTCCCTCAATCAATTTGACATTATTTTCGATTTTCCGGAAATTTGTTTTTTAATTCACTTCGTCACCACCACCTTTTGCCTTATCATTTGATTGTTATTAAATCCAACAATAAAATAAATACCAATGCTTAGGTCTTCAATATTTATGGAGAACTTATTTCCACTATTCAATTCAAATAGTTGTATTTGCTGGCCAGATTCATTGATGATGGTATAAACCCCATCGCTTGTTGATTGCCCTTTGACTCCGCTCAGGGTGACGGTAAGCGTGCCATTCCCTGGGTTTGGAAAAATGATCAGTTGATCGTTATTGTTTACTATTTCGCCAATTCCGGTAACATTTACACTTACGCAAGTTGAAGTATCTGAACAGCCATTCATTGAAACAATTACTGCATAGTCACCATTTACAGTTGCTGTATAGCTTTGATCCGTTGCGCCAGCAATAGGGGAGTTGTTATTGTTACAATCCAACCATTGAAATACCGCTCCATTTTGATTTACAGAAATGGTAGTTTCATTTAAAATTGTGGTCACATCAGGTAATGGATTTACATTAATGGTGGTAGTTGCAGTATTTGAGCAATTATTTGCATCTGTTCCAGTAAGGGTATATGTAGTGGTGGAAGCAGGAATAAACTCAACACCATCGATTACTCCCTCGGTCCAAGAATAAGAGGTCGCCCCTCCACCTGTTAATATAACGGTTGTTCCAGCGCATATTGATGTGGCGCTTGCATTAGCAGTTACAATTGGTAATGGATTAACATTGATGGTTTTTGTTGTAGTATTTGAACAATTGTTTGCATCTGTTCCTGTAAGGGTATAAGTAGTGGTGGCGATAGGAATAAATCCAACACCATTCATCACTCCACCGGTCCATGCGTATGTGGTTGCGCCTCCACCGGTTAATATAACGTTAGTTCCGGCACACACTGTGGTGGCGCTTGCATTAGCAGTTACAATTGGTAATGGATTAACATTGATGTTTTTTGTTGTAGTATTCGAACAATTATTTGCATCAGTTCCTGTAAGGGTGTAGGTAGAGGTAGTTGTAGGAATAAAACCTACACCATTTATCACTCCTCCGGTCCATGCGTATGTGGTTGCGCCTCCACCTGTTAATATAACGTTAGTTCCGGCACATACTGTGGTGGCACTTGCATCAGCAGTTACAATTGGTATTGGATTTACATTGATCGTTTTTGTTGTAGTATTTGAACAATTATTTGCATCTGTCCCTGTAAGGGTATAAGTAGTGGTGGCGGTAGGGATAAATCCAACACCATTCATCACTCCTCCGGTCCATGCGTATGTGGTGGCGCCTCCACCTGTTAATGTAACTGAAGTTCCGGCACATACTGCTGTGGCGCTTGCATTAGCAGTTACAATTGGTAATGGATTAACTGTTACAAGCACTGCCTTGCGCGTTAAGCTTGGAGAACAGGTACTGTCTTGTACATAGTAAGTTTTGTTTGCAGTTAATACAGGGGTTGTATAATTATCTCCACCACCAAGATAGGTTCCAGCCGTTTCTGCACTGTACCAGCCAAGCGTGCCATTACCGACAGCCGAAAGAGTAGCAGCTCGGCCTGTACAAATTATTTTGTTTGATGCGGTAGGTGCCGGTGGAGGAATACATTCAGGCTGGCTGTCAGTCATTTTTGCTGAAAAAATATGAGTGTAAAAACCTGTTTGGGGGAGAGTATCATTGCCGAACCAGCAATTATTATTGAAATTGTGGAAATTGCCACTTAAATAAATGGATTTATTTTCACTATAAGCTATATCATACGCAAAACAGTCAGTAAGATTGCCACCGGAATTTTTTTCGGCCCATTGCGCAATACCATTGGTATTAAATTTATATATAAATACTGCAGATCTGGTTTGCTGTTCTGTTAGTGTTACTCCATCAAAAACAAGTGTTTCTTTGAATGCTCCTGCAATGAAAAAACTTCCATTTTCAGAAATTGTTAATGCTTTTAATGTTAATGGTTCTTCTGGCTTTTTTTTGCGTGCCCATGAAGCACTTCCCTCAGTATTCAGTTTCGCAATAAAAAACTCTTCGCAATTGACCGGAGGCAAACACGTTTCAGGTACATCAAAACTAAACTGCCTTATCTTCATCGATTTGTTATATGTACCCAATGTATAAATATTGTTTTGGTCATCTAAACCAAAATCAAGTAGAGATGCACCACGTATAATTTCAACATTTTGGGTAACACCCGTTGCATTTAATTTAATCAGGCAGCTGCTTGAAGGATAGCCGGTACCTTGATAATAAAATGTTGTACCAATTTTAAACTCGTTGCCATCAAAGGTGGCAGCTAAGTAAATGTTATTATTTGAATCGTATTTTAAGCCTTTAATGGTGGCAGCCGAACTTGAATAGGTCTTTGACCATATCTCATTTCCCGAAGGAGAAATTTTTCCCATTCCCAAAACAGGAACATTTGAAAAAGGTGTGGAATAAGCATAAATCAGATTATTGTTTCCGTCATTCACTATGTTACTGATAATAGTGGGATATCGTTTTATCCATTTTCTATGTCCGAGTGGATCAAAGGCGGCAATAAAACTTTCGTAATCTCCTCCGTTGGTAAGAGTTGTATCGTTAAGTATCAGGTCGTTTGCAAAAATACCAACAACATAGGTGTTATTGTTTTGGTCTATTGACAGATCGGCCAAGGCGGTATTCTGTCCACCGATGAATTGAGTCCATATCAATTGATTGGCATTATTAAATCGTGCGACATAATTGCCCCTGTAGAGATAAAAAGAAGAATCAATATAAAAAATGGTATCACCGATCTTTGCAAAATTTTGAAATGTACCGGAAGTAAAAAGATCACCTGCACTATTTGTTCTCACCTGTGGCTCGTAAGAATCAGATACAAAATCCTTTCCTACCTGGCTAGCCCAGTTCCATTGCTGTGCTTGTAAATTGGTGTGTATTGCAAGAAAAGCGATTGCTGCCAATACATTTCTCAAATTTCCCATTGTTTTTAATTTTAAATTATTTGTTAAAAGTATAGTGGCTTTTTAGCCTTTAATTTCGATTTTCGTTTAACTTGCTTTAATCAAAGACAAAAATTAAAATCTTCAAAATTGAAAAGGAATTTTTTGTTTTGGATACCAAAAAGATTTATTTCGGATTGGATCAAGTATATTTTTCAATGACAACATTGAACCTGAAAATAATCAAGCTTTAATTTGTTAATTCATTGAATTTCAATATTTTTACTAAAAAAATAAATCTTTTGAAAAAACAAACTACTCACTATTTTTTTGTAGGTTTTCTATTCAGCATTATCCTGTTTCATTCTTTGGAACTATTCTCAAAGGAACCTAATGGAGGTACTCTCTCATTTTTTGTTTCTGACGCTGAAAATGGATATGGAACTCCAGCGGAAATTTTATTCAGCAATGGAAAAAAGTCCTTTGGTTTGAAAACCAACGAAGCCGGGCATCTTTTTTTTGAAGGTGAAGAGGGGAACTATACAATACAAATATCCGCAAACGGCCATCATCCGCTTTCCACTTATTTTTTTATAAAAAGGGGAGAATCCCTGAACGTAAATATTATTATGGACAGGCTGAATAAAACCTATATAAAATATAAGAAATATGAATCGGCAATAGTGGAAGGTTATGTAGTGGATTTTGAAACCGGAAAGCCTCTTGCTGATGTGAATGTTGAACTTTCTGCTGAAAAGCGTTCTGTCAGGACAAATAAAGAAGGATTTTTTTTAGCTAGTCTCAATCATTTTGCTGCCATTACAAAACGCGAAGATAAAGGAGTACGAAGTGATTTTTCATTTGGCATGGAAGGCTATACTTCAAAAACAATCGAAAATATTTTGCTACTTCCAGATAAGATAAAATTAAAAATTGCGCTCAAAAAGGGGAGTGGTAAGGATTCAGAAAAATACGTGCAGCATATTTTGGATGGAACACCACAGGATACAGAGATGTATGAAAAGTCTGTTCCTCAAAGTAATTCCAAAAAAATGAAAACAGATATTAATTCCGTTGCAAGCGGATGTGTTATACCTACAACAATCAGGGTTGGAACAGGTTGCTCCTGCACAAGTTGCGGTGGTGTAAATGTAATGAGTTTACAGTATTATTCGGAAAGTGGTATTGATGACGAATGGATATCGAGCTGGCAATTTGAATCATTGGCAGCCGGTTCTGTACCCTACAGAAGCTATGGGGGATGGTACGTTAATAATCCGGTAAATGTGAATTTTGATATCGCATCTTCCACTTGTAACCAGGTATGGGGATCAGCGGTATATACCAATGCGCAAAGTGCAGCGCAAGCTACTGTTGGGCAAATTGTAACTGCAAACGGCATAGATCCGGCACGGTCGGAATATTCTGCTGAAAATAATCAGGGAGGTACGTCCTTTAATTGTACTGATTGTAATGCCGGTGGGAGTGGAGCGTATAGTTGCTTTTCGGATAATCAGTGCTGCGGCCAAAGTCCTGCAGGGCATGGAAGAGGAATGTGTCAGTGGGGTACACAATATTGGGCGCAAAACGGACAAAATAGTCAATGGATCATAGACCATTATTTTATTGCAACTATTGGTTATTCTATTTGCGGTTCAAGTATCCCTCCCACTAACCTTTCGGTCACAAATTCCAGCTGTCCGCAGATAGGAGTTACTCTTAATTGGAATGATTCGGGTCCAGGATGGGTGATGGATATTTCTACTGACAGTAATTTTACCGCTTATTTTAATAAGAGTATTGCTAACCTTAATTCAATTGTTTGTCCGGGAGGATTTTGTGAATACCCGAATTGTGCAAACTACCTTGGGTTCATGCCCGGTACAACCTATTACTGGCGTATATGGGACGGTACTGATCATACATACGGTTCATCATTCACTACACCAATTTGCAGTACACTTGACACTAATTGCTCAGGGAATATTGAAGATTCGGGTGGATCGGGAGGAAACTACACCGGGAATGAGGATTATACGTTCACTATTTCTCCAAACAATGCAAGTTCCGTATCGATCAATTTTTTAAGTTTTGATCTTGAATCAAATTCCGATTCATTGTATGTATATGATGGCCCCTCAAGCGCATCAGCGCTTATTGGTGGCTATACGGCATTGAATTCGCCAGGAACTATATTCTCAACAGGGAGCTCAATTACATTGCATTTTATTTCGGATCCTTTTGTTAACAATGATGGTTTTTCTGCAACCTGGACCTGCACAAATGCAGCTACGGGAATAGATGACCAGGGAAATAATTTGCCATCAGTTAAAATTTATCCTAATCCGGCACACGAAGATGCGTACCTTCACTATGTATTGTCTGATCCGGGAATGGTTACGATTAAACTTTTTGATGTGCTGGGCCGTGAAATAAGTTTGCTAAGTGATGGTTATCAAACTGCCGGAAACCATAGCTTACGCATTGATATAAATGAATTAGGACTTTCAGATGGGATTTATTCCATACGTTTTATAAGCGCAGTTGATAACTCAACAACTATTAAATTAATCATTACAACATCAAAAAGATGAAAAAAATTACTTTTATAATCTGTTTTATTTGTTTCTCTCTACTTAAAACATTCTCGCAAACAGGTATAGGGCTTGATTGTAATCAACCCATTGATCCGACTACAGGAGCAATACAAGCGAATGCAACATTTGCTGTTGTGGGTACCACTTGCACTCCCTGGGTGCGTTTGAATTTTATTTTGGGACCATGGTCATCACCATCCGACCAAACATTACACAGCGGAAAAACGTGGAAACAGACCTATGATGAAATTGTGAATGGCTTTACCAATCAAGGTGTTCAGGTATATGGATTAATAAGTGATCAGGCATCTTCCAATCCCGGTGCAGTGCTGCAATTAGCTACCAGTACAAACCAAGTAGCCACCGATGCATGGATATCGGAATACGTAACCAATTTTGTAGATATTGTTGGTCATTTCAGAACGAGAGTGACCACTTACGAGTCGTACAATGAACCAAACAACTGGAGTAATGGATCGGCTATAGTTCATCCTAAATGGTTTGCAAAAATTTTGCAGGAAGTTTACATGGAAACAAAGTATTATAACGGACATGATACTGATCCAACGTGGCAGGTTAAATTAGTGTCAGGCCCTATATTTACACATGCTGCGGATGATGGTGCTTCATACATCGGATCAACATACAGTTATGGAATCAGTGATTTTGACTGGACCTGGATCCTTGCAAATAAAGGCACTTATCCATTGGATGGTTATGGAATGCATATCTACACAACTCAAAGTGACTCCGATCCTGCAGTAGTTGTGCCGGGAATGAACACTAATATCAATGCGTTCTGGAACAGTATTGTTAGTTATGAAGGATCTAATTCAAAAAAAATATGGGTTTCGGAATTTGGATGGGAGTCGAATGCTGTGGGGTATCAGGGGCAAGCCGACAATTTAACCACCGGTTTTAATTTATTGAAAACCGATTCACGCATTGCTTTAGCAATATTTTTTAGTTTAACCGATTGGCCGGGTGCAAGCTGGGGGCTTTATGAATTTGGAAGTTTTGCACCTGCCGATCAGAAACTTTCTTTTGCTGCATTTAAAAACCAGGTAAACTGCCCCGGTAGTGCCTTTCCAACAAATCTTCAAGCTACCCCTGACTGTTTAGGTAGTGTAAATTTCAATTGGACAAATTCCGGAACGGCATGGTCTATAGACATTTCCAGTGATCCTAATTTTGGTGTTTTTTCTAGTAAGAATATAAGTAATCTTACTTCAGTAACTGCTCCCACGGGATTTTCTCCTTCCATCACTTTTCTTCCTAACGTTACTTATTACTGGCGAATATGGAGCGGTACTTCCCATACAATTGGAAATAGTTTTATCTGTGTTTCTCCAACCAATATGCAGGTTACAACGAATTGTATAGGTAATTTAAACTTCGACTGGACGAATTCAGGAAATGGTTGGTTTATCGATGTTTCCACTGATGCAAATTATTCTACCTTTTCAAATAAAGATGTAAGTAACCTTACTACAACAACTGCTCCTTCCGGATTTTCCCCTGCCATTACTTTCCTCCCTAACACCACCTATTACTGGCGGATATGGAACGGTACTTCTCATATAAATGGAAATAGTTTTATTTTTCAGCCATGTATTATTCCAACAGACCTTCAGGTTTTTATGGGCTGTTTCGGTGATGTTGCTTTTAACTGGTCGAATTCGGGCAGCGATTGGAAGGTTGATGTTTCTTCTGATCCAAACTTTAGCTTTTATTATAATACCAGTGTTGCAAATTTAACTACAACAACAGGTCCCTCAGGTTTTGCATGTGATATAGGTTTTGCTCCTTGTACCCCGGGTTCACTGTCATTTCAACCAAACGTAACGTATTACTGGCGGATATGGAATGGAACCACTCACACGAGTGGAAACAGTTTTACAGTACCTGCTGCCTTGGCTGCACCGATAATTGCAGCAAGTGGACCAATCTCTTTTTGCCAGGGAGGGAACGTTACGCTGGATGCAGGCGCAGGATACACAAGCTATTCATGGAGTAACGGGGCAACTACTCAAACCATTAATGTTACAGCCTCGGATAGTTATTCGGTAACAATTAGTATCAGCAGCGGATGTTTGGCAAGTTCGGCTTTAACAACAGTTACAGTTTACCTTTTACCTGCAGCACCCCTGATTACTGCAGGTGGAGCCTTAACTTTTTGTCAGGGAGGGAGTTTGAACTTAGATGCTGGCGCAGGATACAATACTTATTTATGGAGTAATGGGGCAAGTTCTCAATCCATAATGGTAACAAGTACAGATAATTATTCGGTAACAATTACTGATGGAAATGGCTGCCTGGCAAATTCGACCGTAACCGCTGTAACTGTTCATCCTTTACCTACGCAACCTATCATTACACAAGATGGAGTTATTTTAACCTCAAATTACGCAACAGGTAATCAATGGTATTTTAATGATAATATCTTAACTGGGGAGATCCAGCAAAATCTTACTATTACTCAAGTTGGTAATTATCGTGTAACTGTTACTGATGGGAATGGGTGTACATCATCATCGGCTACCCTAATAATTATTCCTACGGATCTTAAAACTCAGGCTATCCCTCTTGAGGAGCTTGATGCACTGTCGGTTTATCCTAATCCCAACAATGGATCTTTTACGTTGAAGTTTAACCTACTTTACATTCCATTAAAAATTACAATACTGAATTTATTGGGCGAACAAGTTTATATTGCTTATTCAAGCAACAATACCGGGGCATTTACTATAAATCTTCCTGTAGATAATACCGGCATTGTTTCGCAAGGAATTTATTTTATTCAGGTAATGGCAGAAAGTAAAATGTATAACCTGAAAGTAGTATGTACAGAATGAAAGGAAATATAAATTTTTTTATGTTCATTTTTCTAAGTTCATTATAATTCGGACATAAACATTTTGAAAAAAATATAACCTTATCATTATAGTGAATAGTACCTTATCAGGACAACACGCTTTCTAAATTTCTTTATTTTTAAACCTTTCGACAAAGAGCCTTAGGCTCGGTTTATTTTGTAAGGAGGGACTTTAGTCCATCCACCAAGGTAAGTCAATTAAGGGCAGAGAGCCTTAGGCTCGGGGCATATTCTTAAAAAATGATTCGTTCCTACGGAACTTGTTTATTTAGTTGTTTCCCCTTTCAATGGACTAAAGTCCATTGTTACAATATCATTCGTTCCTACGGAACTATGAATTTGAAAATATTGAGCTTTGCTAAATTTAGATGCCTAGTACCTTAACACTTTAATTGCTTAAATAAATTAGAATAATTATCTTTACTAATCAATTAACCATTTAACAAAATAAAGGATGAAAAAATCATTATTTTTTATTGCATTTTTATTATCTACCTGCTATTGCTTTGGACAAAGCAATGAAGCGGACGTAGTTGTTCTAAATAATTATGCTCAATCTTTTAATAAAGCCTATCAGAATCATCCTGAAATTCCGAAAGGAATATTAGAAGCGGTTGCATTTTGCAATACCCATTTTAAGCATATTCAGCATGCTTCTTCACAATCAGAAAGTTGCAGTGGCATACCCAATACCTATGGTGTTATGGGTTTGACGCTTGACGGCCAAAATTATTTTAGAAATAATCTTGCATTGGTTTCAAATTTATCAGGATATAAAACAAATGAAATTATCAGTGATCCTGAAAAAAATATTTTAGCCTATGCGGATGCTTATGTGGCAGTTAAGAATTCTTTGAATATAACAAGTAACGCCATTTCTGATCAAGTACCTGTATTGGCTAATTTAAGTGAGTTACCTGAGGAAACAAAAGGACAAAATTTTGCACTTAACACACAATTGTATGGTTATTTGCAATTTTTAAACAATGTAAATTATCAGCAATTATATGTTTTTCCGAATCCTAAAATTGACTTCAACGCTATATTTGGTGCCGCTAATTATGCTGTTTTGAGTTCAACGGGAGTAACGGTAACTGATGAAAGTGTTTATAATAAAAATGGGCAGCAATTTCAGGCTAAATCACTTCAATCAACTGATTATGCTCCTGCATTATGGGCTGCTGCCGGCTCTTGTAATTACAGCTCCCGCAGCGGCACAGCTATCTCAGCAGTTACGATACACGATACGGAAGGTAGTTATGCGGGATGTATCTCCTGGTTTCAGGACTGCGGATCAAGTGTTTCTGCACATTACGTTGTTCGTTCAAGTGATGGACAGATCACTCAAATGGTTCTTGAATCGGCAAAAGCCTGGCATGTAGGTAGTGAAAATCCGTATACGATTGGTATCGAACATGAAGGCTATGTGACAGATGCTTCCTGGTACACTACAGCAATGTATACACAATCTGCTGCATTGGTAAGAGATATTTGTAACAGTGGTTATGGTATCAGTCCTTTAAGAACCTATTATGGACCAGGGTGCTCCGGAGGTGCATCATCATGCGGATTAGGAGCTTGTACAAAAATTAAGGGGCATCAAATGTTTACCGGCCAATCGCACAATGATCCGGGCCCTAACTGGAATTGGGCAAGGTATTATTTGCTTATTAACAACAATCCTACTATAACCACAGTAAGCGGTGTGTCTGGAAACTCTTATGACAGCGGTGGAGCAGGAAATAATTATTCCGATGATGAACGAACGCTAACCTTAATTCAACCATCCGGTGCAACTTCCATTACTCTTAATTTTACATCCTTTAATACAGAATTAAATTGGGATTATTTATTTATTTATGATGGTGCTACCACTGCATCCCCGCTTATCGGTAAATATTCGGGTACAACCGGTCCGGGCATTGTCACTTCCAATGGAGGTTCCTTGTTAATTGAATTTCGTTCGGATTGTGCTACTACATCTACCGGTTGGGCAGCAAGCTGGACAAGCAATGCAGTACCTCCGCCACAAGCAGATGTTACAGCACCTACTACTACTATAAGTACCCCCAATGCATGGGAAACTACTAATTTTACCGCAAATTTTACTGATACCGATGAAATTGGTGGTAGCGGATTAGAAAAAAGTTATTACCAGGTGATTGATTATAATGGTACCGAATGGCGTGCTAATGCAAACAATGGTTTTTTCTCTGACAATTTTGACCTTGCTATTCATCCTGATTGGACAAGTGCGGTTGGAACCTGGAGTATTAATGGTGGTTCGTTGTTTCAGGCAGATGAAGTATCGACCAATACCAATATTTATGCAACGTTGGATCAAACATTATCAAATAGATATTTGTATAATTTTTACGGAAAAATTGATGGCACAGGAACAACAAAAAGAGCAGGTTTTCATTTCTTTGCTGACAATGGAAGCCTTACCAATCGTGGAAATTCATATTTTGTTTGGTTCCGTGTAGATGATGCCTTACTGCAAATTTACAAAGTTGTGAATGATGTGTATGGTACAGCACAAATAAGTATTCCATTTACAACTGTTGCAAATCAGTGGTATGATTATAAAATTATTTATGATCGTGTAAGCGGAGAAATTAGGATTTACAGGGATAATCAATTTATTACCAGCTGGACAGATCCTTCTCCGATCTCTACCGGAAATGCGATTTCATTCCGGAGCGCAGAGGCGAATTTTGCTATCAATGAATTAAAAGTATACCGTTCCCGTTTAGCTACATCAGCCGCTATAACTGTAGGAGCTGCAAGCACAAATGATATCCGGTTCCAAAACCCTGATCCTACTACCTGCTCCGGCAAGATCAAATCCATTTGCGCTGATTTAGCGGGCAATTTATCCGCTATTTTTTATCAGAATATCAATGTTGACTGGACACCACCATCGGCTGTTAGTACTATTAATGATGGAACAGGAGCTGACATTAGTGTGACTGCTTCATTAACCGATCTATCGGCCAACTGGACGGCATCCACAGATCCTAATTCGGCCGTTTCGCGTTATTGGTATGCGATAGGAACAACACCAGGGGCAACCAATATTGTTAACTATACCGATAATTGGTTTAACCAGGCTGTTACTGCCACAGGTTTAAGTTCAGTGGCGGGGCAAATGTATTATTTTTCTGTTAAGGCAGAGGATGGTGCCGGTTTACAATCAACTGTATCTACCAGCAATGGACAAACTATACTGCTCACTTCCATTGATGAACAAATTGCTTCCAATGGATTAGCCGTATTTCCGAACCCTTTTACGAATAATACAACCATCACTTATCAGTTAAATACTAACTCAAAAGTGGATGTAACTTTAACTGACGTATTGGGCAAAGTAATTGTTTTGTATGCTAACCCGGATCAGGCTGCAGGTAAACATGAAGTAGTAATAAATTCAGCTGATCTACAGCTTGCAAAAGGAATGTATTTTGTGAAATTGGAAACCAATATGGGACGAAATTTTGTAAAAGTTATTGTAAAGTAGATAGTCAGGCGTTTTAGAATTAAATGCAAAAAAGCGTCCCATACAATTATGGGACGCTTTTTTTATGCGTTTTTGTATTCATAATCCTCCCCCTTATTACACATTAGGCTGTTCTCTTGTCGCCCATTGCTAAAATTTATAACTGTAACCAAGTCGTATTACTTGTGTTTCGTAATAGTCGGTGGCGGTGTATTTAAAATCTTTGCCTTGAATTTGTCGTTTTACAACCATTGTGTTTGCAAGGTCGGTGGCGTTTAAAAACAATTCGCCTTTCCCTTTTTGAATAGTTGTCTTTATACCAAGGTCTAACGAAAACCTTTGTCCAATCTTTCCTTGCGGAATAATGTCGGGAGCTAAGTAGATAAAAGTAGCTTGTATGTCAACGTTTTTTGGCAAGTGAAAAATGGTATTCAGTTTTGCGTTGCCTGAAAATATTTTTTGCTCGTCTGCAGTGAACGTATTTGCTATTGGATATTTATTTTCAACTGTAAAAGCATCAATTCTGTTGTGATAGCCATTCAAGTTGATATTGAACGAAAACCATTTTACAAGATCTTCTGAAAGCACAATTTCTAAACCTGTATTGTAACTTCGTTTTGCATTTTGAAAAACAGAATAAATCAAAGTGCTGTTGGGAACGGTGCTTGCAATTCGTGTAATTGTTCCGTCAGCTAACTTGTGATAAGCGGCTGTGTAGAAATATCCCTTTTTCCAATTGGTTTTGTAGCCTAATTCAAACGTGTTTGTGAACTGAGGACGAAGTGCAGGATTACCAACTTTAATAATTTCAGCATCGTCATACTTTGGAAAAATACGAATGTCCACTTCGTTTGGTCTGTCTACTCTGCGGTTGTAAAAAACTGTTAGCCTGTTGTTGTCGTTTATTTTGTAGGCAAAGCGAACATTTGGAAACGGTTGGGTGTAGTTGTAGCCGTTGGTTTTGTAAACAGGATGTGTTGAACCTACAACATAATTTATGTTCACGTACTCCACTCGTAAACCAATTTCTGTCTCAAACTTTTTGCTTTCAAAAACATAGTTTGCATATAGTGCAGGAATAGTTTCTTTGTAGGTTGCTACACCTCCTGCGGTTGTATCTAATGGAGAATTAAGCCCTGGAATAAAAAGCATATTTGTAGGGATTTCCCGCCAACGGAATTTCATACCGCCTTCAATTCGTCCGTATTTGAGTGGTCGTACATAGTCCAAATTAAAATCAGCAACGTGTTCGTCTGAAATGAGTTTGAAGGCGTCTTTGCCATTGTAGGTTGGCAGAATGTTGTCAAAAAAATATTTCTCGTCCTCACGATGAAACGTGTAATTAAAACCTACATTAAGCAAATGCCCCAACTGTTTAAACTTGTGTTGGTATGCGGCCGATGCCATTACAGTAGTTTTTAATTCATCTTCTAAAAATTGCCAAAGGCGAAGCCTTTCAGAAAGGTCGGAATTAAAAAATGGTTCGTCTCCGTGGTCAATAATTTTTTCCAAACCATACAAGCCCGAAACTGTCAGCATATTATGGTCGTTGATGTTGTAATCAACACCCGCTTTTGCTGTTGCAAAATGTGTGTTTCGGTTTCGTTTCGTTTGTTGGTTAATTACTGTTCCGTTGTTGTAAGTCCGTTTTACAAATTCGTTTTTGTTTAGCGTTTCGGTGTAGAGATAATCGCCTTGAAAAAAGATATTGATTTTGTTTTTTCTGTAATTAAGCGACAAAGATGGATTTGCTTTAGGCGTGAATTGATATTGCGGACGGATGCTTGGCAAATTTTCTTTTCGCAGCCACAATGAACCTAAACCGCCTGTCAAACCAACTTTCCCGTTAAAACCGTCTTTCTTATTTTTTTTGTAAATAATATTGATAATGCCAGCGTTTCCGTTTGCATCATACTTAGCAGAAGGGTTGTTGATGATTTCAATTTTTTCAATCGCAGATGCGGGAATATTGTCTAAGCCCGATTGACTCCCCATACCTGTCAAGGCTGTTTGTTTGCCGTCAATTAACACGGTTATTTTGTCGCTTCCCCGCAAGTGCACTATGCCGTCTTGCACGGTTATACCGGGTAAGTTTTGCATAGTCTGTAAAACTGAACCACCACTTTGACTAATGTTGTTGGCTACGGAGAATATTTTCTTGTCCATTTTTCCATTTACTTCATCTTGCTTGGCAGTAACAGTTACTTCGCTTAAAGTTTTGGTGCTTTCCTCTAATTCAATTGGCGGCACTTCTAAAAATTCCGAAAGTGTCCCAACGTATAAAATCTGTCTTTGGGTTGTGTAATTGATGTAGGAAACTTCCAAAAAATAATTATTGGGCTTAATGTTAGAAAGGGTAAACCTCCCATCCTCGTTGCTTACTGTGCCTGTTACAAATGCTGTGTCCTTTGCTGTTTTCAAAATTACATTCACATAGGGTAAAGCCGTTTTTTCGGTTTTGTCTTTTATAGTTCCCGAAACGTTTATTGCCTTGGTTTGTCCGAATGATTTTGAAATTGAAAGTATGATGAATGAAATTATTGTGATTGCTATTTTATATTTTGTCATTATGATTAAAATTAAAAACAGCAGCACGCCAAAGGCTTGCTGCTGTTTGGTTTGTTATTCTTTTATTTCTGTTCCGTCAGTAGTGTAAAACAGTTCAATTGTTTTTACACCTTGCTTAAACTCAACTTCAAATTTTGTTATTCCTTTTGAAGTTTCGATTTTGGCAAGGGCTTTAACTGTTGCTTCTTTGTGAGCAGAATTAAACGCAGATTGCACCTTTTCGGGAAGGAGATTAAAAGCAATTGGACTTTCGGTTTCTAACCATTCACCTGTGTCGCTATAATTGGCGGATAGTTTTTCAGCTTTCCACTCAAACGATGCTTCATATTCGTGAGCATTTTCTTTGTCCCACTTTACTTTAGCAGCGTTTGGGAATTTTTGATTGAACGCTGTTGTTACAACTGTTGGTGTTTTGCTTTGGGCAAAACTTGTCGCATAGGCACACGCAAGTGCCATAGCAACGAAAATTGTTTTTTTCATTGTTACTTGATTAAATATTTAAAAATTTGAATTGTTGCGTAAAAAAAGCAAGCAGGAAAAACTCAAGCAACTATTGGAGGACGGAATATTTTAGAAGCGTAGTTTGATGCGAAAAAGGTGTCGTTATGAATAGGGTGTTGTTTTACATCAATGTGATAAAACTGGGTAATTGAAAACGAAAACTGAGAAATAACAAATGCAATTGTCTGTCCGCAATTAATGGTTTGAATTGGTTCGTGTGGTTTGTCTCCATCCTCTTCAGGTTCGTGTTCTGCTCCTTCAATTAACTGTCCGATTGGTGAAACGTGTTCTGTAAGAAATTCAAAAATGTTTAAGTCCCTGTCCTCTGTCGCTTTGCAATGGCGAAACATTTCGGGAAGGTCTTTGAGCATAACAAAGTTACCCATTGGCAAACACAAAGTCCCAAATGTGTAAAATGCTAAAATCAATATGTTGAATGCTCTTTTCAAAATTGTTTATGTAACGGCAAATGTATGGTTTTTATTGTCAAGGTGAAAGTGGTGTGTGAAAATCACGCCTCGTAAATTTTATATAAAAATAGCAATATTGCTTATAATAGCCACCGCACCTTTCTCGACACCATGCGCACTGTCATTTCGTACGATTCGAGAAATCGTGGGAAAGTTAGAAGCTGCTTTTAATCAAATTTAGACAGCCTTTTAGATATAAAGAAAAATAATAGCCGGAACATAAAAAATAATAGGCAACAATTGTTAAATTATCGTTGGCAAACAATTTCCATTTAATGAATTCGTTTACATAAAGAGTTCCCTCCAATTTTGTAGTTGAAGTGATTAAATGAGTAGCCTAATACTGGTATAAAATAGCCAAAACAGCTAAATACGTTTGTTGCAAGTTTCAAAAGACGGAGCCCGTTATGGAAATTTTTTGTCGAAAAAAAATAAAATAACCTGGAACGATCAAAGAATAGTTTATTACCATTTATTAAAAAAATTACAACATGAAGACAATGAAAAAAACATTACAATTCGGCTTTTTAGCATTGAGTATACTATTCTCTATTAAGAGTGCAAGGTCTCAAACTATTTCAAATGATTTTTTTGGGGTAAATGCATGGATGCCCGACACTATTGGGAATTATTTTGCATGTCCGGAACCTCCCTGTTATTTTAATGGCAAATTGCATAAAAACTGGCCAAAAGTTAAAGCCAGTGGTTCGACCATAGTTCGTTTTGGTGGTATCAGCGCTGATAGAAATATGCCAACTAATTTTCAATATATCAGAATGATCGATTCCATTCGTGCAAATGGAATGGAGCCAATGATCCAGGTTCCATTTTTTAATAATCGTTATACAGCTCAACAGGCGGCAGCTATTGTACACTATATAAATGTGGTGAAGGGAAAAAATGTTAAATACTGGATCATTGGAAATGAACCCAATTTAAGTTATTCCTATACTACTGCTGCACAAGTAGCAAGTTATTTTAAACCATTTGCTTCCGCAATGAAAAATGCGGATCCTTCCATACTTATTATAGGGCCTGAAACGGCATGGTATGATCAAGCTATTATTAATGGTTTAACCACTCCCGGTGGAGCAAGTGATATTACAGGGAAAGACGGAGCAGGAAGATATTACCTGGATATCCTTTCTTTTCATACTTATCCATTTAACGGAACTCAAACCAGGGCACAGGTTATTTCAAAATTAACTTCTGCAGGTTCTTTGAAAGATAATTTAATTGCGCTTAATGCAAGGCTAGCAACAGCTAATTCATATCATGGCAGAACAGGGGCAGCAGCGTTAAAAACTGCTATAACAGAGGCGAATGTCGATTATAAAAATTCCAGCACTGACAATTTAAACGGGGTAGGAGCTAATAGTTTTGTTGGCGGACAATTTGTTGCTGAAATGATGGGCGTTGGAATGAAGAACGGTGTTGACTTTTTTAATTTATGGAGTGTGATAGAAGGAAGTTCAACTGCACTCAATATTGGTTTTTTAGATAATTCGACAGGTAACAAAAAACCTTTGTATTATCATTTTAAGTTGCTTGCAGATAATTTTAAAGGAAATTATGTGAATGGTACCACCAATCAGGTGAACGTTAAATCGTTTGCAAGTGAGGATGGGCAGCAGGTTGCAGTAATGATATTGAACGAGGATCTTACTAATAACTTTACGTATACTGTTCGGTTAAATACCACGGCAATAGCAGGAACAAGTGCATTGAAAATTAATGCGAATGCAGGATTAGCAAAAGAGTTCACTGATGTTATTCAAAATCAGTCAACCACTTTGTTATTGTTTGATGCGAATGGAAATATCATTAAAAAAAGTGAATATAAGCTTTTGGGAAATGCTAATTTAAATCTTCCTCCAACGGTTACTGTTTTGTCTTCTTCCCAAACAGCAACGATAACACCTTCCGGACCGATCAGTTTTTGTGCAGGAGGAAGCGTACTGTTGAATGCCAATACAGGTACGGGATATACGTATCAGTGGAAAAAAGATAATATCGCTATTAGCGGTGCTACCAATGCATCTTATACAGCAACTGCATCAGGTAGTTATTCGGTTGCTATAACAGTAGCAGGTGTTACCAATACATCGTCAGCAATTGCAATTACGGTAAGTCCGCTTCCGGTAGCAACACTTATACCTGCCGGCCCAACTTCATTTGCAACAGGTGGAAGTGTAGTATTAAATGCGAGTACAGGAACCGGATATACGTATCAATGGAAAAAAGATAATGTTGTAATTGTAGGGGCTACAGCTGCATCTTATACAGCTTCAACAGCGGGGAGCTATCATGTAGTAATTAATCAGGGAATATGCAGTGCTGTTTCTTCTGCAGTGGTAACTACTATAGTTTCAAATTCAGCCGTGATAAGCCCTGCAGGGCCTACCACATTTTGTGCCGGTGGAAGTGTAACATTGAATACAAATGCAACTCCAGGAAATACATATCAATGGAAAAAGGATAATGTAGTTATAAGCGGAGCTAACGGTTCATCTTATTTAGCCACAGCATCCGGCAGTTATACAGTAGCTATAACCGCGTCAGGTATCACCAATACATCCGCGGCTGTGATAATAACGGTTTCGCCAATGCCAAGTGCTACAATAACTCCTGCCGGACCAATATCGTTTGCAGCGGGAAGTAGTGTAACACTTAATGCCCCAGCGGGAACAGGATATTTATACCAATGGAAAAAGGATGGAGTAAATATTAGTGGTGCAACAAATTTATCCTATGTGGCTACGTTGGCGGGCAGTTATCAAATAAAAATTACGCAAGGTACTTGTATAGATTGGTCCAGCCCGGTATCAATTACAATTCTGCCAACAGCAATAATTACTCCTGCAGGACCAACCAATTTTTGTGACGGTGGAAGTGTTATTTTAAATGCGAACGTAGGTACAGGAAATACATATCAATGGAAAAAAGATAATATCGCTATAAGTGGAGCTACCAGTTCATCTTACACTGCAACTGAATCAGGAAGTTATTCGGTTTCTATAACCATTGCAGGACTAAGCAATACATCTTTAGCAATTACAATTACTGAAAGTCCTATTCCTGCAGCAATAATAACACCTGTAGGCTCAACTTCATTTATTACCGGTGGTAATGTAGTATTAAACGCGAGTACAGGAACAGGATATATTTATCAATGGAAAAAAGATAATATGGCTATAAGTGGAGCTACCAATGCATCTTATACGGCTTCAGTAGCAGGATCATATCAAGTTCAAATTGATAAGGGATTATGCAATGCGTTATCAGAGGCAGTAGTAATTACTATCTTACCAGCAGCAACAATTACTGCGGCAGGTCTTACCACATTTTGTACAGGAGGCAGTGTTACATTAAATGCCAATACGGGTGCGGGAAATACCTATCAATGGAAAAAAGATAATATAGCTATCATTGGAGCAATTAACTTATCCTATACTGCAACAGCAACGGGGAATTATTCAGTTGTTATAACCAATGGAGGTTTAATAAGTACATCTGCTCCTATCGCGATTTCAGTTATGCCTCTTCCATTGGCAACGATCACACCTTTAGGAGCTACAACCATGTGTTCGGGTTCTGTGGGCTTACAAGCCAATACAGGTGCCGGATTAATTTACCAATGGCTGAGAGATAATAATCCTATTGCAGGTGCAACCAATGCATTATATTCGGCTTCATCATCGGGATCTTACCAGGTAAAAATTACTCAAGGTTCATGTATAGCTGTGTCGGTACCCACGATAGTGAAGGTTCAAAGTAGTTTATTTGCCTCTATCACGCCAGGCGGCCCTACCACTTTTTGTTCTGGTGGAAAGGTTGTATTGTATGCCAGCACATGTTCGGGCTATCAATATCAATGGATAAAAAATGGGGTAAATATAGCGGGAGCAAAATCTTCAAGCTATATTGCATCGGTATCAGGCAAGTATCAGGTAAGAATAGCTAAAAATGGAGTAAAAGATTGGTCAGCACCATTAAATGTAAATATAAATGACTGTAAAGGACTTCTGACAAAGGAAAGTATTGACCCGACATTAGATTCAGCAGATGATTCATCTATCATTTCATCGGTAGCAGATCATGAAATAGTAGAAGGAAATAATTTTGAGATAAATGTATTTCCAAATCCTACCAATGGCAATTATATTATTGAATTGGGAGCTGAAAATTCTGAAGAAAGTGATTTTGAAATTATAGTTACCAATACCATTGGTCAAACAATTTATCACAAATATTCTATTTTCTCTGGTAAAAAACAAGAAATCGGATTTTCTGAAAATGATCCGGGAGGTATTTATATTGTGAATGTAAAGACGAAAAATAAAATTGCGACTAAAAAAATTATTTTTAATAAATAATTTTCATGTGCTAATCATAAATAAAACCCATCCTGTTCATTTGCAGGATGGGTTTTTTTATTGCAAATTTTTATTAGAAAACAAGATCTTTATTACGGATCAAGGCATTTACCAGTCCCAAACAATCAACTCTTTTTCTTTTGAAAATATGCCTAAAATTTTTTTAATAGATGCTTTTAATCTTAAAAATGTATTTTGATCCTTGATAACATAATCGAACGCTCCAAGTTTTATGCTATTGGTGGCAACCTCTGCCGACTCCATAGCCGATAGCATAATAACCTGTGTATTGGGAAGAGTTTTTTTTATTTTCACTAATGTTTGAGGTCCGGTTAAAGCCTTTTTATTTGGTGTACTTAAAATATAATCGAGAATAACTACATCGGGTTTTAAAAAAAGCTTTTCAATACAAGTTTCACCTGTTAGGAACGTTTCGATTTTTAAATTTGGATTTTGTCGAAACTGAAACTCTAATGATTTTAAATACATTGCATCATCATCAACAAGGAAGATCGTTATATCTTCCTGATTAGGCAGTATTAAATTTTTCATATTAATAATGTCCGAATTTCGAGATTCCTGAATTGGTGTAGTCTGTTTCATACTGATTAGAGTATTTAATTGTTTTAATTAAATTGAATATTTGTTCAGTTGCAATCGGTTTTTTTATTATTAGGAGCCTGTTTAAATTTTATATAAAAAATAACAATATTGCTTATAAAAGCCAGCGCACCTTTCTCGACAGGCTCGAAATGACCATGTGCGCTGTCATTTCGAGCGATTCGAGAAATTGTGGGAAGGTTAGAAGCTACTTTGAATCAAATTTAAACAGGCTCTTAATGTAAAATAATTTTTTTTGTAATTATTTTTTCTGTTGATCTAATTGTTAAAAGATATACTCCTGGTGCGTTATCTTTTAAATCAATCGTTTTATTTCGACCTTGGCTTGGGCCATCAAGTACCTGCGAAAAGATCACTTGTCCTTTTGTATCACTGATGTTAAGTGTTGCGGGAGATGAACTTTCTTTAAAATTAATATTGAAAATTCTGCTTGCCGGATTGGGATATACATCAAGTGTGTTATCAGCATAAATTTCATTTATTCCAACTTCTGGTCCAAGCTTTCCGGTTGAATTCAATTTAAGAAACATTATACCATTTTCACTACTAAAACTTTCACATTTTCCAACGGCAATATACCCACCATCTGAAGTTTGTCTGGTAGAATAACAATGTTCGTTATCCGCTCCTCCGTATTTTCTTGTCCATAATGTATCCCCATTCGAATCAAGTTTAAGTATCCACATATCTGGAAGAGATAGTCCGAAACTTCTTGTAATAGCAGAAACTACATAGCCGCCATCAGAAGTTTTCTGGATCATTTTATCAGTATCTTTTTCAGTGCCTCCGTAATGCTTATCCCAGATAACAATACCGTTTTTGTCAGTTTTAATGATCTGAACATCAATGTTTTTTCCTGCGGTGCTGCTATCTCTTACGCAGAATGTATAGGTACTATCGCTATTCACGACTATGAAAATTCCTTCATCCAATTGATTCCCTCCAAAATTTTTTGTCCATGCAGTATCTCCTGTTGAATTTGTTTTTACTAAATATGCATTACCATTAACCCCATAGCTATACGTAATTCCAAGCATTATATAACCTCCGTCAGGAGTTTGTTTTACTGAATTTCCAATTTCGTAGTTTGTACCCCCATAATATTTTTCCCATAATACAACTCCATTCGGATCAATTTTAGTTAAGTATGCCTGGTAATTATTGTTGGGTGGGCTGCTTGTAGCTCCGGTGATCATATAATTACCATCCGATGTTGGTATTATTTCCTGACCCTGATCGTTGCCCCAGGTTCCATATCTTTTGCTCCATAATGTATCCCCGTCATTATCTATTTTTAGAAGCCAGGTATCATAATCCCCTGCACCAAAACTTTGACTGTATCCAATAATAAAATATCCGCTGCTATCGGTAGCTTGTAAGATGCCAAAAGAGTACTCCGGCTTATTACCTCCATACGTTTTTGTCCATTGCTTATCACCTGTACTATTTGTTTTGATAATATAGATGTCCATATCATTGATGATATCGTTTGTGATCATACCGGTAATAATATAACCTCCATCTTTTGCAGGAATCACATCCAGGCCGTCCATGGCATAGGCGTCTGAAAATACTTTTTGAAAGGTTACCTGTGATTTAATGGAAAAGGATAAACCCAAGAACAGGAAAATGAATAGCAATTGATACTGAATTTTGTTTAAAGTTTTCATAGGTGTAGCTTTAGATTTTAAATTAATTTTATTGATAGTATAATTATATTTTCATCGGTTATTGGTAAAGAATTTTCTCCCTAAATAAAGATCGATCATCCGTTTTTATTTCAATAAAATAGATCCCCTTTTTTTTCGCAGATAAATCAACTGTTAATTGAGAAGAATATTTATATTTTTTTTTATCAATGACCTGTCCAATACAATTGGTAATTGTCATTTCAATTTTTTGCGCATCAGGCAGATTTGAATTAATTGTAAAATTACCCTGGCTTGGATTTGGGTATATGCTAAAATGGTTGTCTAAATTATAATTGTTAACAAGAGTTGCAGCGGATATTGAAAAATTCCATATTAGTTCATCACTTATTCCGATGTAATTATTGTTTGCCAGATCTTTAAATACTCCCGGAGCCATTTCTACACTAACATTGGCTTCCGGAGTGAAATTGCCGGGATCTATTGTAACTATATTGCCGGATACAATTACATTTGATCCAGTAACATCAACAGTTTGAGTTATAGATCCACCTTCTTTTATAATTACATTACCCATTCCTTTTTGCACAACTTCATTGAAGGTGAGTACAAGATTTGAATTGTTTGGAACATTGGTCATATTGTCTAAGGGATCAAAAACAGGCGCTAAAGGGGCTGTTATATCAGGTCCCTGTGAAATTTTTGTTAAAAAAACATCAGTTCTGCTATATGGAAATAAAGTTGTGCTTCCGAAATCACCACCATTTATTAAAGTTCCAGTGGTATAAACATTGCCGGAAGCTTCAGCACAAATTCCATTTCCTGCTTCGTAACCCAGCAATTCTGTAACATCATGTGATCCGCCAACAGAAACGGCCCATTCGAAACCTCCAGTATTATTTAGTTTGGCCATAAAAATTTCAGAACTATCAATTCCTGTAACTGAGTAAGCACCGAAATTGGCTGACATACTAAACTGCCCGGTAATATATATATTGGTTCCATCACACCCTATTCCTCTTGCCCGATCAACCAAAGGACCTCCAGCTGATGTTACCCACTCAACGTTCCCGGAATTATTATAACAGGCAACAAAAATATTCCCCTGACCGGTAGTAATTAATTGAATTGAATCAAAATATGCTGAGGCATTAAATTCGCCAGTAATATAAATTTTATCAGCATTATCTAAAGTTATCGCCCAGGCAACATCATCATAATCACCACCTGCATCTTTTACCCAAATAAGGCTGCCATCCGGGGCGTATTTGGCTAAAAATATATTGAAGTACCCAAGAGGGCTCGATAATAAAGTAGAGCCAAATAGTGCACTATCCTTGTACATCCCCGTTAAATAAACATTTCCGTAACTATCACATTTAATTGCCTTTGCTTCATCTCTTCCAGTACTTCCAGCTTGATTCACCCACAGGAAATTTCCATCCATATCATATTTTGCAATAAAAATATCCCTGTTCCCCTGTCCGTAAATTGTAGTTCCGCCAAAAGTTGCAGTATCTGTAAAAAAACCACATATATAAACATTTCCCGCAGGATCATAAGTAATTCCAAGAGCTTCATCATCATAATATCCGCCCGCATGTTTTGCCCAAATGAGGTTTCCATTCAGGTCATATTTAGATAGAAAAGCATCATTGGATCCTGTGGAATTCAATGTAATTGCGGAACCTTGGAAATTAATTGGAGTTTCAAAACCTTCAATTTCACCGGCAACATATACATAATTTAACCTATCACAAGCCAGAGCATGGGCATAATCTCCGTAAATACCACCGGCTGTTCGTGCCCAAATTAACTCACCAGTCGAATTATATTTTGCGAGATAAATGTCGTGATTGCCATACGAGGTTAAAATAGTATCACTGAAATTCGCATCCATTTCGTATTTACCACTTATATAAATATTTCCAACAATATCTGTAGAGATCCCATATCCGTAATCATAAGCAAACAATCCTTCTTCTTTTGCCCAATCAAAATTTTGAGCTTGTAGCTTGAAAAAAAACAGATTTAACAATATAAATACTGATACTTTTTTCATTTTCGTTTTTAATAGATATTCATACAAAAATATGTTTCAAAATGCGGTTCATTTTTAATTTTCGTTGGTCTGTTCTTTTATATAGTCGAATCCTTGAAAATTATTGTTTGGTATTGAGTTAAAAAAAGAGAAAGATTTAAAGAAAGGTGCATTTAAAAATAAGAGTGAAAAATTCATATTTATATTCCTATTAATGAACTACATTTTTATTTTTTCGGCTATAAGAAATAACGAATGAACGAAAATTAGAAATTGAAGGAATAAAGAATAAGTAGTTTTGACTGGAATTAGCAATAAAATTAAAAGTCATGGAAGATAGTTAAGATCAGTTCTTTCAAGGCTTTATTTCAAGTCTCAATAATTAAAAATGGAATCAGGAAAAAAAATAAATTTGCTTTTGGAAGATGCTTCAAATGAAGAAACGGAGAATTCCGCGGATATAGATTCATTTGATCGTACTATCGTAACTATAAAATTTGAAGAAGTATTTCAGGAAAGAGGCGAATATTCAAGCAATGAACTTGCCGGCATCTATTTTCAGGGAACTCAATATTTTGATTTTAAAAATGTTTATTTCATTAACAATACAGGAATAGCAAATCTTATTGATCTGATAAAAAGCCTTTTGAAGCAAGGCGTGGCAATTAAATTTGTGAATGTTAGAGAAAAAATTAAAGATAAATTTAAATCAATGGGGCTGGAGTTTATTTTTAATTGTTCCTAAATTTTTTTGAGCAATGAAACAGTTTTACTTTCATAAATTTGAAGATAGAAAGCCTTATTCAGCTATTCCTGATAATAAATACAGGACTTTACTCTTTCAATTCACTGGGATTATAACTGTTACATTAGGTATTGCATATTTGCATTGGAGATGGAGATATTCGCTTAATACAGAAGCATTGTGGTTTGCTTTGCCTTTGGTATTGGCAGAATCATTAAGTTTTTTTAGCACGGTGATGATCGTTATTAATTTCTGGTCGAATAAAGATGCAAAAAAAGCGCCACCCGTCCATTATCTTTCAGAAATAGAGGATCTGGATGGAAGGACGGAACGGCCTGTTAAAATTGATGTTTTTATAGCAACGTATAATGAAGATGTTGAATTGGTGCGTCAAAGTATTCAGGATGCCAAAAATATGGAATACCCTTTTTTTGATGTAAGTATTAAAATTTATGTTTTAGATGATGGACGGAGGGATGGGAGGGATGCAACAAAAGAAAACATGAAAATTGTGGCAGAGGAAGAAGGTGTTGAGTATAAGATAAGAGAACATAATGAAGGTTACAAAGCAGGGAATCTTAAAAATGCACTGGAACATACCAAAGGTGATTTGTTTGTTATTTTAGATGCCGATACACGCGTATTCCCTAATTTTCTTATCAATACTTCCGGTTATTTTCGAAGAGAGAAAGTTGCATGGGTTCAAACTCCCCAATGGTTTTATGATACTACAGAAGCGCAAAAATTAAGCACAATTATCATTTCCAAATTGAATATTGAAAACAAACATTTATCTCGTTTTGTCAACATTATGTTTGGAAGAATTAAAATGAATGAAGATATTTTTGGAAATGATCCTCGTCTATTTTATGATGCAATATTAAGAAAAAGAAATTTTTACAATGCAGCCTTTTGTTGCGGTGCGGGGTCCATTCACCGGAGGGAAGCAACCATGAGCCTGGCGATAAAAGATTTCGCAGATGGTTTAAAAAAATTGGAAACAGATTTAATTAGTAAAAAAATAAATAGCGTTGAAATAAATGATCAAAAAAATATTTTGCTACTGAAGCAGGAAATAATTCCATTTAAGTTTCATGCTTCTGAAGACATTTATACATCCATCATGTTACATGCAGATAAGGAAAATAATTGGGAGAGCATTCAGCATGCTGATATAGAATGTAAAATGCTTTCCACTCAGGATTTGGATAGTTGGATAAAACAACACCAACGTTATGCCGCAGGGTCTTTGGATATAGCATTTAAAGATAATCCTGTACTTATAAAGGGCCTTTCGCTCGGGCAAAAGATTTGTTATTTCAGTACGATATGGTCATATTTTGCACCATTATGGATTATGGTTTTTTTGTTAAGTCCCATTGTGTTTTTTTTCACCCTTTCATTACCTGTAAAGACGTATAGCTTTGATTTTTTAAAATATTTTCTCCCCTTTCAACTAATGAATACCATTACTATAACATTAGGCTGTTGGGGAATATCTACAAAAAGAGGCGATCAATATTATATATCGAGTTTTTGGTTTATGTTAATGGCATTATTTTCTGTTCTGAAAGGTAAGGAAGTGAAATTTAATGTTACTCCAAAAGGTAAACATTTTGCTAAAAACACCCAACATATTTTACCGCATATCATTATTATTTCGCTTACTGTATTAGGAATAATGTATAATAGCGTATTGGTATTTAAAGGATACCATCCATGTGTTTCCGGTTTTTTTACAAATTTCTTTTGGTGCATATTTAATATTGTTTCTCTTAGTATTATGATACGTGCAGCGCAATGGAAGCCTTTAGAGTCTGACTGATTTTGTTTTAAAAATTACAGTTTGTAAAAAAAATGATCGGTTTATCCTGAATTAAATTGAGTTATTGAAAATTATTTCTGCTTAAACATTAAGTAATTATGAGTCCAAAATTGGAAAAATACACCTTTCTTATTAAGCCTATGTTTTTCATTTTTAGTCTTTTATTTGCAAGTTGGTTGGTGCTTAAAATTGAAAAATTAAGACCATCTGATTTCGGGAAAGAAAGGTATCTTTTTGAAGACGAGCCAGTGCCTTCTATTGCTAAATATGACGAACAATATTTGAAGAATTTGTTTTTGGAATATAAATTCGGAATAATTAACAGCAGACAACTGGACGAAAAGTTAGAGTTTTTCTTAAAACCTATTCAAAAAGCTGGTGTTAAAAAAAACTAACATAATAACATTTCTGAAACCCTTCAATATCATAGCTTTTAAGTCAGCCATTAATTATCAGAGTTTGTCTATTTAAACTTGACGCCTAACGAAAAGAACATAAACTTTTGTTCTACTGATAATAAATTTGCCCCAAAATTACCAAATTTTAAAACTGAACGGATTTCGAATCGAGATCCCAATATTCGATATTAAAAAAAGACTCGAAAAAAATTGTATCAAAATAATACGAAATAAAAATCTGATGAATATTTTATTAATAGATGATGATGAAATGATTTTAACTGCCATCAGTTTTAAATTAAAGGAGATGGGTTACAATGTAGATATTGCTGAAAATGGAAGTAAAGCAGTGGATATTATTGTTGACAATACTTTCGACTTAATTATTTGTGATTTGATGATGCCGATCATTTCCGGTGCAACTTTTTTGAGTATGCGGGAAAGTTTTCTGTCAGCTAATGTTCCTGTAATTGTAATGTCTTCGCTTGGTGAAGGAGATGAGATGTTGAAAAAATTAAATATCAATTTTGAGTTTTTTCTCAAGAAGCCTATTCAATTTGAAAAATTGTTTGAATTAATTGGTCAAATCAAGTGCAATGCAATTCAGAAAATTGAAAATTAATAAATCAATTGGACTGATCGATTATGATCGTGTATAATTTTCATTATTAATGCAAAATAAATAAATATGAAATCAATAGAATACAGCTCAAGTATAAGGGATCCACAATTTAAATTATTAAAAGATTGTTTTTTTTGTATTGCCTCTTACATTATTTTCATTTTTCCAGGAGTCATTCATGCTCAAACGTTCCCTGCAGGCTTTAGCCAAGTGAAAGTCGCATCTATTATATATCCTACCTCAATGGCATTTGCACCTGATGGAAGGATATTTTGTACTGAAAAAGCGGGGAGAGTTAAAATTATAAAGAATGGCGTTCTCCTTTCTACCTCCTTTTTACAAGTATCCGTTAATCAATTAAATGAAAGAGGTTTAAGCTCAATAGCTATAGATCCTGATTTTAATAACAATCATTACGTTTATATTTTTTATACTACGGCTTCAAGTCCGATTCACAATCGATTGAGCCGGTTTACCGCCAATGGGGATGTTGCCTTAGCCGGAAGTGAAGTAGAGATTTATAATTTTGAAACAGTCATAAACTCAATTCATAATGGGGGAGGGATGGTTTTTGGAGAAGACGGGACACTATTTTTAGCATTGGGTAATGATAATGTGAACAGTTATTCGCAAGATTTAAATAATTATAAAGGAAGTGTTTTGAGGATAAATACGGATTTTAGTATTCCTCCCGGAAATCCTTTTACTGCAGGATCAGAAGTTGCAAAAAGAACCTGGGCGTATGGATTCAGAAATCCATGGAGTATTGCCATTCAGCCGGGAACAAATAAACTTTTTACCAATGATGTGGGAGAAGGAGCATGGGAGGAAATTAATAATATTACGGTTGCCGGAAGAAATTGCGGCTGGCCTGGTTCAGAAGGAATGACTACAAATCCAGCATATACCAATCCTATTTATACTTATCATCATGAAGCCACAGGAACTGATTACGGTTGCGCAATAACTGGAGGAGCCTTTTTCAATCCTTCAAATTCCAATTACCCAAGTCAGTATACCGGTAAATATTTTTTTATAGATTATTGTAACCATTGGATTAATTACCTTGACCTTTCAAATGGAGCACAGAAAATTAATTTTGCCACTAACCTGGCAAATGCCTTGAATTATATTAAAGTGGGTACAGATGGGAACTTGTATTATTTTAGTATAAGTACGAATTCGTTATATAAAATTATTTACAGTAATAATAATTCTCCTGTAATTACTGACCAACCCGATAATTTATCCGTTTCTCAAGGGCAACAAGCTATATTTAGTGTTGCTGCTTCCGGAACAAATCCTCTTAGCTATCAATGGAAAAAAAATGGAACCAATATCTCCGGTGCCAACTCTTCGTCCTATACGATTAATAATGTTCAAACAACTGATGCGGGACAATACAGTGTATACATTAGCAATAGTTTTGGTAATGTGACTAGCAACGCAGCTACACTTGGTGTTACAGCATTTAACGCTAAACCCGTGGCAACTATCATTAGCCCTACCAGTGGTACCTTCTATCGTGATGGAAATACGATCAGTTTTTCAGGAAATGGTACTGATCAGGAAAATGGTATTTTACCCGCAAGTGCTTTTAGCTGGGAGGTTGAATTTCACCATGATTTGCATATACATCCAGGTCCCTACATTACGCCAGGTATAAAAAATGGTTCCTTTATCGCTTCGTTTGGTGCAGAAACCGCGGCCAATGTTTATTTTCGTTTGATCCTTTATGTAACAGATTCTCAAGGATCGAAGGATACTGCCTTTGTAGATATTCATCCGGTTACGTCAACTTTAAGTTTAGTTTCTCAACCCGCTGGTCTTCAACTTCAACTTGAAGGTCTGGGACACTTAACACCTTATTCGGTATTATCAATATCAGGTATGACACGTACTTTGGGCGCGGAAACACCTCAGGTTTTAAACGGGATCAATTATGTGTTTGATCATTGGGTACATGGAGGAAATGCCACACAAAATATTTTGATCACGGATAATGATCAAACATATACTGCTGTATTTACTGCCACCGGCACTTCATCATGCACAGCTTCAGGTACTATCACCAGAGACTATTGGGCCAATGTTACCGGAGGTTCAATTTCTGATGTCCCTGTAAATACCACGCCCACAAGTAGCAGCCAGCTTGGTATTTTTGAGGGCCCAACCCAGGTAGGGGCTTATTATGGTAGCAGAATCAGAGGATATATTTGCCCCCCTTCTACGGGTAATTATATTTTTTGGATAGCGAGTGATAACGATAGTGAATTGTGGTTAAGTACAAATGATCAACCTGTCAATAAAATAAAAATTGCATTTGTTCCCGGATTCACATCTTCAAGAAATTGGATTAAATATCCACAACAAAAATCTGGTTTGATAAGTCTTACTGCCGGAAAAAAATATTATATCGAAGCTATACATAGAGAAGGAATAGAAGGTGATAATTTAGCTGTTGGTTGGCAACTTCCTAATGGTACATTGGAAAGACCTATTCCAGGCACCAGATTATCACCTTTTTCAAATAGTAATTCCCCTGTTGTAACTATTACTTCTCCTACAAGTAATAGTAGTTATCCAAGCCCATCAAATATTACCATAAATGCTACGGCTTCATCAAATGGAGGCAGTATATCAAAAGTTGAATTTTATGTGGGTACTTCTAAAATTGGAGAAGATATAACAGCACCCTATAGTTTTACCTGGTTAAATGTAACGGCCGGAAATTATGTGTTAAAAGCTATAGCCACCAATAACACAAATCAAACTGGTACTTCAGCTCTTGTGAATATCATTGTAACTACTTGTCCAACACCGATAATCACACCATTAGGTTCAACAACAATGTGTTCAGGTTCCGTGACCTTACAAACTAATACTGGTTCAGGCTATATTTATCAATGGAAAAAAGATGGTGTAAATATCAATGCTGCTACAAATTTTTCATTCACGGCCACTACAACTGGTGCATATCAGGTAAAAGTTATTCAAGGTTCATGTATCTCATGGTCGGCACCTACGTTAGTTAAGATCCAAAGCGGACTAGCGGCAACTATCACTCCAGGTGGGCCTACAACATTTTGTACTGGTGGAAATGTAAAATTATTTGCCAATACATGTTCAGGATATTCGTATCAATGGAAAAAAGATCAGGTATACATTCCGGGAGCAATTAATTCAACTTATTCAGCAACAACATCAGGAAATTATCAAGTGCAGGTAACACAAGGTGGCATTGATGCGTGGTCAGCTTTGGTAGCCGTTACCGAAAATGTATGTAAAGAACTGGAGATCCCCGTAAATGAAGGGACTGAACAGGAACAAATTATTTCAAATTCATCTGATCAGTTAGATAAATTGGGTATGAATATATTTCCAAATCCAAACACAGGGCTTTTCACAATAGTGTTAAATATGCCTTTAATAGCCGAAGAAAAAGTGAAGATGAAGATCGTGAATATTTTAGGGCAGGAAGTTTACAATAAAGAATATGAAATTAAAGATAACAATTTTAAAGAAATTGTAGAGTTGGATAAATCGCTTCCTACAGGTTTATATACACTACAGGTTATAATTGGCGATAAAATTGAAAATACAAGTATGATTTTGTCGAGATAGTATTCTGGTTTTAAAAAAGTAATTTAAGTAGTTTATCGAGTCCTTTTTTTTCTTTTGCGAATCAAAAGAGCGTAACAATTTTAAAAATATTTTTATTTATAATTACCTTGGAAAATTTAATGAACATACTTTCCGGTTTTGAACCAATAAGCCTTTCTGACATGGAAAGTGTTGCATTGATGAACCGAACAGACACTAAATTTGTTTTTAGGTTTGATCAGCTTGGAGACTTTCTAAAAGAAATTTGTAATGACTATAGAGTTTTAGACATAAACGGGATCCGCGCGAGTAAATATGAAACACTTTATTATGATACACCTGATTTTGAAATGTACATGGCTCATCACAGAAGAAAACCATGTAGATATAAAATCAGACACCGTATTTATGTAGATTCCAATCTTCATTTTTTTGAAATTAAATTTAAAAACAACAAAGGAAGGACTATAAAAAGTCGAATTAAACGAAAAAATACAGATCTGACCATCGAAGGCAAAGCGGCACAGTTTTTAATTGAAAAAACAAATTTTTTGGCTAAAAATTTAGTCCCTAAACTATGGTCAAATTGTTCAAGAATCACTTTGGTAAACAAGTTTTCCAAGGAAAGGCTTACCCTGGATGTTAATCTTCAATTTAAGAATGATTTTGACGAAAAAAACTTAGCTAAGGTGGTTATAGCTGAAGTAAAGCAGGAAAAATTGGCACCTTCCCCCTTTATCAAATTAATGAAAAAAAAGGGTGTCAGATCAGGTTCCATCAGTAAATATTGCTTTGGTGTGATATTTCTTTACGACAAGATCAAACGAAATAATTTTAAACCCAATTTGCGTATCATTAATAAAATTAATAATTATGAAAGCAGCCCCGGGCTTTCTATTAATAAAATTGAATCATATGAAAGCGAACCGTTGCTTTCAGTTTGCGGATAGTGCATTACTAAAATTATTTATTTTTTCAGTTCGTTAGTTCAAAACTATGCAATTCATTGCAAGAATTCAGTTTCTACAAAATTTTACTAGTTACCGTCATTACGAGAGCTTTTTCGCGATCGAAGCAATCTCAAGTTACTAGTGTGAGATTGCTTCATTACCCCTCAAAAGCGTGAACAATGATGTTTTAAATTAGCATCTAGTGCTTAAACAAATCCGGAAGGTTGTATTATTTTTTATACATTATTAAATTGGAGAAAATTAATTTAATAAAATGTATGGGTATATGCAACTCCAATCACGTAGTTGGTTAAAGGATTTTTTTGATTTATACGTTTGTCAATTAAATAATATAAATTGAGTTCATCGGTTTTGTTGAACATGTAACTACATCCGGCAAATAATCGATATTTCTTCGATACCAATTGATCCCAGTCAACAATTTTTGTGAATAGTTCCGATGCAACGTAAGGAGTAAATCGATTTAAATCGTATTTAAGAGTTATTTTACTTCGTGTATAATAACGAGGAACATCACCGGTTTCGCTACTATTCACATCTTCTAACTGATATTGGATCCTATGTCTGTATACTAATGTAAATGGTTTTATCTTCTTTTTTAAAGTTAAGGTCCAGTAAAGCCGGTGACGAAGACTTAATTCTTGTGTTTTATTCAACTTGCTAATAAATCGATAGTCCAAAGAGGTTTTGATATTTTTGCTGAGTTTATACGTTACGCCTATATCCGAAAAAGAATAATTTAATTGGGTAATATTTTGACCGATCCTTGCAGCCTGACGGAAATGCACAAGGAACTTTGGACTTGCTTGTTTTTGCAAGGTGACAGATGCCCACAAATTCGCATCATTCCTCTGTCCATAGCATAATTGTGTAAGACAAAACAGATTTAATAAAACAAATGGTACAGTTATTCTTTTCAATTTGTTGAATATAAAATTATTTATTATTATCAATTTCAGCAAGTGATGCGGGAATAGCAACAGGAGCTTTGTCTTCATAGTAGTATAATTTAACAACAGCAGTATCTTTTAAAAAATTAACTTTTCCAATTGACACACGATGAATGTTAAGCCCCGTCCTTTCCTTTAAATCTGATATCAATGCGGCATGACGAGTTGGTTTAATTAATTCAATGTTTTCATATTGAATTGATTGTGAAAACTCTTTTTTCTGGAATAAACTTCCTTCAAGAAAAAATGTAATTAATAGTATTAAGCCATTTAAAATGCTCAACTCAAAGGCAGAAGCTTTACTAATGGAGGTGATCAGTCCAATTGCAATTGCTAAAAATAGGTAGGTCATATCTTTAGCTGAAATATTTTCGGTGCGATATCGCAACATGGAAAAAACTGCAAATAAACCAAAGGCTGCACCCAATCCCATGTCAACCTTGTTTAGAAGAAAAGTGATCATAAAAATGATCAGATTAAAGGTGAAAAAAGTAAAGAATAATTCTCTCTTCCTATAATTTGGATAATAAATAAATCGAATAAGAATTAGAACTGCAATGAGGTTTATTATTAATCGGGTAAAAAATTTATCGGATAATTTATCTATCTCAACGGAAAAAAAACTATCAGCTTGTGCTTTTTTATCTTTTTTTAAATTGTCTTGTGAGGATGATTCATCCGTAATAGATGTTGATGATATTTTATTATCTTCCTGAGAAAAACTTTTAAACTGAGGTATTAGAATAAATCCTATTAAGAGTACACTTATTAATAATTTTATGTTTTTTTTCATCAGCTATTTGTGTTAATATTAAATAATTATTGGAATAAGTGAATCTTTAATAGAACTCGTAAACATATTTTTTTAAGATTTCCAGTTCATTGTTTCCATTAAAGGTTCGCTTCTCCGCTTTTAATCCTCTATTATTGTAAATAAAAGTTTCTTTCTTTATTATTTTTTTTTCTGCGTTGTATGTCTCTTCTGAATCTTTTTCGCCTTTTTTATTGTAAGAAAAAAGATGTTTTTTATTTAGTTTGGCATTCACGATATCCAATTCCTCTTCTTCTATTTTGTCGTTGTGAACATTGTATTTATAAACTGTTTTTATATTAATTTTTTCGATCGGTTCCGAATTGTTTTTTGGGTTTTTTCTTTCTTTCTGTTCGAAATAGGTTTCTTCTATTTTATTATTATTCACATCGTACTTAGTTGTTTCTCCTTTTTTTATACTTCCATTACTAGTGTATTCTGTTTCTTCAATAATTTCCGAATTTTTATTAAAGACAACATAATAGGCTTTATAGGAAATTTCTTTCCCATTTTCTGTAACTGTAACAAATTCAGTAATGGATTTAATTTTATTTTTTTTAATGTCCTTTTTCCCCTGAGCCAGAGAATAATTTAGGAAGGAATTAACAAGAATAAATGCGGTGATAAACTTTAACATCATTGGGGTGGATTTTGATTGAGGTCTATTGTAAAATATTAATATCTGCTACCTCTACTGTTTGTTTATTTTTTGTTATCTCCACCTCTTTAATAACTGCAAGGTCATTAGCATATTGATTAACAAAATTTCTGTAAGTTCCTGTAGAATCTCTGGTATATGCATATATTTTGTAGGAACCTTTTTGTAAAAATTTAAATTCGTAGGAACCATTATAAGATGTTCTTTTGCGCTCTCCATAAGAAAATTCATCGCCATAAATGATATAGATATCAATATCCGGGGCGTAAGCAGAGTCTGCTAACAATGTGAAATTCTTATTGTAATATTTTGCATAAACCCTTCCTTTTATAGAAGATGTACCTCCTCCTCCTGCTTCTTTTTTACACGAATTAAACAATAATGAAAAGCAAAGGAAAAACAGAATTATGTAGAATGGTTTCATGATAATTTTTATTTTAAAGGGTCAAGTTTTTGCTGATTTTTTTATTTGTTAAAATAATTTTGATTTTTACTATTGTACACTTTATCGTTTAATTTTTTTTTTGTATTGAGTCCACATACACCATAAATAGGGCAATAGCTCATGTAGCTGGTAACTAATAAGATTGCAGCAAATATTAAACCGATAACGACACTGTTGCCGGAAATAATTCCTGTAAAAAATAAAACCAGAACTGAAACTGAAATGGTAACTCTTATTACTTTATCTAATACCCCCAAATTGGCTTTCATAGAAATATTGAAAATTTAATTACGAACTCTTGTATAATTGTTTTTTTTATTTTCTCAGTTTTATAATGAAAATTGTTTTCATGCTCTTGTTATGAAGGCACAAGGTTTCACAACTATTTTTCTGTGATTTTTGTGCCTTCATTCCAGGATCATTTTCATTTGAACAGGCCTGAAAAAGTTTTAACCGTTTTGTGAGAATTTATCACTCATACCTGATTTCTTAATATCTTCAAATTTGGATCTTCCTTTTTCTGACAGATCTTTAATATTGAGTTTAACATCTTCAAGTTTAGAATTTATACTGGCTAAAAGATCATCAAACTTATCTTTCACTTCTCCTGCATAATCATTACTAGTATCTGCAATTTTTTTACGGGTTGTGGAACCCTTTTCTGGGGCAAATAATACACCAAGTAGCACACCAGCGGCTGCGCCTGCTAATACACCAAATAATACCTTTCCTGAATTCATTTGTTTCGTTGTTTTTAAATTTGAACTGTTTTAGATAATGATTATTAACAGGTCAAAACTACATTGGAATTAATGCGATCATTTCAATTTTCGTTAATCCAACATTTTAAATAGTTGAACGTAAAATTTTAATATCCGATTGCGGTGTTGTAATTTGATATTGGTTTTATTTTTAAAGATCAAAACGACTTCTGTTTCATCCTCACTAAATCGTAACATTGATCTAACTCAGTCCTTTGTTTCTTTACCAAAACTGAAACCGCACCTGGAACATCCGGATCCATTATAAAGTCATCATAGGTTTTCCTAATAATATCTTCGCTAAATTCACATGATAATAGGATAGCTTCATTATTATTTTCAGTTAAAGCATTTTTCATATTCATCCAGGATCGATACAGGTCACCAAAAATTTTAGTTTCATCATATTTAGGAGCTTTCTCATTTGGTGGTATCAGTTTTCGTAACTCGTCCGAAAACTTTTTACTTTGTCTGCTAAACTCTGAAAATAAATTCTTTAAACTAGCATCGTCAGTTTCTTTTGTAGCAGTTTTATAGCCCTCATAGCGATCATTATTAATTATAATTAATTCTCTTAATGTTTCCAGGCCTTTCTCCTCAATAGTTTCCATTATCACGTAATTTAATATTGTTTAATATTTTATTAATTGTTTTTGATATCAAATTTAAATGATGGATGTTTGTCAGCTTCATTATATTCGATGATGGCGAACTTTTAATAGTTTTAAATAGGAAAAGGTGGTTTGTCAAAAAACTTTTTCAATTAATTTTTAGACTTACATAATAATTTCAATGTTATCATGTTTGATACCGCATTAAATATCTTACACTACAAAAACCGATTTCTAATTTTTTGTTAGCTCCCAATTAAGCAAGTTCCAGCTTTTTCTTTTCATTTTTGCTTGCTAAGGTTGGCTTATTTAATGGCTTTTCAAGTGGCTGAATTTTTTTTATTACTTTTTTAAAAGTGTTCATTCCATTTATAAAATCCTTTCCAAGATCGATCAGAATAACCTTTCTTCCATGCTCAATTAAAGCCTGCATATCGCCAATAGCCTGAGCCCTTTTTAGTAGATCAAAAGTGTAAGCTTGTTCAGGTATTTGAATACCATCAGTTGAGTTACAAATGAATTGAATAAAAAATCCTGTATTAGGTCCTCCTTTATGGTATTGTCCGGTTGAATGAAGGTAGCGTGGCCCATATTGGGTGGTTACCGGAAGGTGCAAACTTTCCTGTAAATTAGATTGTATCTCCAAAAAACATTTTTGTATTTCCGGTTCTTCCGGTAAATAGCCAAGCAAGGCAATGTAATCTCCTGGTTTTGTTAAGGCAAAAAAGTTTTCCAGTAATATTTTCCCATTTGTTTCATCATCTGATAATTCAATTTTTTTATGCGATTCATAATAACGAACTGAATCTTCGATCAATGCAACTTCTATTTCCGGCAGTTTTCCATCTTGTTCAATTTTTTTTAATATTTCATTCGTGTAAATTTTGCTTTCCTGTACATTCGGTTGATCAAAAGGGTTTACCCCCAATAAAGCCCCGGCTGTTGCGGTTGCAATTTGCCATCTGAAAAATTCCTGGCCCAGATCTAGTTCATCTTGAATGGTAATGTTTATTGACGGAAAGTTATTGGGAATATAATTTGTTGAATTATTTGATTTTAGTTCATTCTTTTTTGAAAGCTCCATAGATAGAAAGAAGCTGTCTTTCCCATAAGTGGATGCTTCAGAGAGAGGTGTGCCATTTATTGGTAAAATACCTTTACCATTCTTACCTGTACTTTCTGCCAGTAATTGTTCTAACCATAATCCAAAAGTAGAGAGTGACGGTGACATGAGGTAATTAAGCTTATCGCATCCTTGTAAAGCCAATTCAGCGATTGCGGCTCCTAAAACGATACCTGGATTTTGTGACAAAGGAATTTGTGGCCCACAACTCTTTATCATTAATTGGGTTCGCTGAAGAAATTCCTTTACATCAACACCCATTAATGCCGCTGGAACAATACCAAAATAGGAGAGTGCCGAATACCTTCCTCCGATATTAGGAAAATTAATAAATATTTTTTGAAATTTTTTTCTCTTCGCCAAACCGGCTAAAGGTGAATTTTTATCCGTTATTGCAATAAAATTTTCACCTGCCCTTTCTTCTTTTATTTTATAAACCTGATTATAAAAATAATCATAAAAAGCCATGACTTCTACGGTATTACCCGATTTACTGGATACAATAAATAAAGTTTTGGTAATATTTATTTCTTTTTCTATTTCCCTGATAAGCTTTGGTTCGGTAGTATCCAAAACAATTAATTTGATATTTTTTTTTGCACTTAGGAATGTTTTTTGAAAAACCAACGGAGTCATACTGCTTCCTCCCATTCCTAAAAGTACTATATGATTAAATTCCGACATACATTTTGAATTACAAAACTCCTCAACTTCAGGCAATGCTTCTAACATGTTATCCACTGCATTTAGCCATCCTAATGAAATAGTAGAAATTCCATTTTGTAATTTCTCTTCATTCCACAGGCTGGCATCTTTATTCCACAGTCGTTCTGCGAAATTTTCTTCCTGCATTTTTTTTAATCGAGCATCAATACTCTTTTGATATTTACCGAGGTTTAAATTTTGATTATTCATAAATTAAATTTTTAAATGTTTATTTAGCTTTTTATATTTATTAAATTTATTTTCTTAATGAAGGATTTCAAAATCATGATTCAGCATCGTTTGTTCAATAAAAAAAACTCTCATACAGAGCGTCATTGCGAGGGTTTTTACCCCCTTCGTCAGGCTCTGGATAAACTCCGCAATCTCATATGCTTGTTTGAGATTGCTTCAGTCGTACCTCCTTCGCAATGACGTACTAAGTTTAATGCCGATAGTATGGACAGACACTATTTAGATCTGATTATGCTGCGTATTGAAATCCCCTATGCTTAACTCAATTCGGTTATTTTTAAAATCTACATAATTTCCCAGCATTGAATTGTGAATATTGGCGCAGGATATAGTTGTATGTTTTTGAACTATGCTGTTTTTTATAATGGAATCTTCAATTATCGAATTATTACCAATTGAAACGTGAGGGCCAACAATTGAATTTATTAAGCTTACATTTTCACCTATATAGCAAGGCTGGATGATCACAGAGTTGGTGGAAGTATGCGTTTCGGATATATTATTTTGTGATTTATTAAATTCCAATACCCGTTGATTGGTGTAAACGGTTGCATTTTTATTCCCGCAATCGAGCCATTCGGTTACATTACCAGGACTGAATTTAATTCCTTTGGTTTTCATATTTTCCAAGGCATTGGTAAGCTGGAACTCGCCTTTATCCTTGATGTTATTATCGAGCAAATATTGAAGTTCAGCTTTTAAATTAGCACCATCCTTAAAATAATATATTCCTATAATGGCGAGGTCAGAAACAAAGTGTTCAGGCTTTTCAACAAAATCAGTGATCTCATTTTGAGCATTTACTTTCACTACTCCAAATGGTTTAGGATCCTCAACCTTTTGAACCCAAATGATCCCTTCTTTAGTATCATCTAATTTAAAATCGGCTTTAAAAAGTGTATCGGCAAAAGCCACAACTATTTTCCCATCTAAAGCTTCTTTTGCACATAATATTGCATGGGCAGTTCCAAGTGCTTCTTCCTGATAATAGATGGAGCTCTTAGCTCCAATGTTTTCAGCAATTTTTTTTAACTGTTCTTCTGTTTCTTTTCCAAAATTCCCTACAATAAATGCGATCTCATCTATTGATTCGTTACATACTTTTGCTATGTCTTCAACCAGCCTTTGAACTATTGCTTTACCGGCAATCGGAAGAAGTGGTTTAGGAGTTGTTAATGTATGTGGGCGCATCCGCTTCCCAATACCCGCCATTGGTACAATTATTTTCATAATTTTATTTATCGATTTATTTGTGGATTTTAATGCTTTGGCAATTCAATTTGATCTCATTTAATTGGTCCCATTAAATAAAATTTAGGATTCAAAAGTATTCCGAACTTTTAAGCATTAAAATTCAATTCGTTGACATGATTATTTTAATAGCCGAATTGAAAAAAAGTAAGCTTGGTATATTTTAGTTTTTGCGGAAAATTTAAAATATTAGACTTTTTATAAGTTAAACTGTTAAGGTAATCAGCCGCAATTCTCAACAAGCTCGAAATGACTGCGTGCGTGGTCATTTCGAGCTTGTCGAGAAAATTGTGTGCAAGCATTTTAACCCTCAATTTCGTTGTAAACATTAAAATGCATTTTTAACTTAAATAAAGTCTATTATAAAACAGAATTTCATTTTTTGCGATGGGAATTATCAAATAAAAAATAAGGTTATAATAATAAGAGCAATACTGATAATATTAATTATTTTTAGACTCGGGGTTTGAGTATTTAACTTAGGCATCATAAAACAGTAATGAATAATAACAACCAAATAATTCTATTTGACGGTGTATGTAATTTGTGCAATGGATTGGTTCAATTTCTAATTAAAAGAGATCCAAAAGCCAAATTCAAATTCGCCTCTTTGCAATCGGCAAGCGGACAAACGTTACTGCATAAATTCGGATTACCAAAAGATGATTTTCATTCTTTCGTTTATATTAAAGGCGACAACTATTTTATTAGATCTGCAGCTGGTCTTAATGTTTTGAAAGATTTGGGTGGACTATGGCAGTTCTTTTATGTTTTCATTGTAATTCCAGGCTTTATACGCGACTTTATTTATAATTCTATTGCAAAAAAACGTTATAAATTTTTCGGTAAACGGGATTCCTGTATGGTTCCAACCCCGGAAGTTAAACAACGATTTTTAGAATAATCCATATCATAATTAGCTGAATATTAATCAGTTAATTATGATATGGGTTTTAAAATAGAGGATAATTATCCTGTTAATTATGCCCGCATTAAAGCATTGGTATTCGTAATCAAATAGGCCTAATTTATTTAAAAATTCAATTTTTACCAATATTATGCCCCCTCTCAGGGCTTTGGTAACATCTTTAAAATTAAAATCGTATATTTGCGGGAATTTTAACCCAAAAAATTCAAATATTGTGTCGTTTTTTCTCCAAAATACCGGCTTCAAATTCCAAAATTTTATCTTATGCAATTAGATCCAAATAAATTTGTAGGTGAAGGCCTTACTTATGATGATGTACTATTAGTACCAGCGTATTCAGAGATACTTCCACGTGAAGTAGAGACTACATCCTATTTCACTAAAAAAATTAAACTGAATACCCCACTGGTTTCCGCGGCAATGGATACCGTTACAGAATATCAACTGGCTATTGCCATTGCGCAGGAAGGCGGTATTGGTGTATTGCATAAAAATATGAGTATTCAGGAGCAGGCCGATCAGGTGCGCAAAGTAAAACGCTCCGAAAGCGGAATGATACTCGATCCGGTTACATTGCTTGAAAATGCCAATGTTACAGATGCTTTAAACCTGATGAAAGAATTTAAGATCGGTGGTATTCCGGTGGTAAATGCTAAAAATCAATTGATTGGCATCGTTACTAATAGGGATTTGCGTTTCGAGAAAAATCACAAACGACCGATAAAAGAAGTGATGACAAGTAAAGACCTTGTTATTGCTAAAGAAGGAACCGATTTTAAAAAAGCGGAACAGATCCTTCAACATCATAAAATCGAGAAGTTGCCGGTAGTTGATAAAACCGGCAAATTGGTTGGTTTAATTACCTATCGTGATATTATTAAAGTTAAAGTGCGCCCTAATTCAAATAAAGATAGTTTGGGACGTTTGCGTGTTGCAGCAGCAGTTGGTGTTACATCTGATATTTTAGATCGTATAGATGCATTGGTAAAAGCAAATGTTGACGCTATTGTGATTGACACCGCACACGGCCATTCCAAAGGCGTGCTTGAGGCTCTTAAAAAAGTAAAAAAAGCGTATCCTGATCTGCAAGTAGTGGTTGGTAATATAGCAACAGCTGAAGCTGCATTAGCATTAGTTAAAGCGGGTGCCGATGCTGTAAAGGTAGGTATTGGTCCGGGTTCTATTTGTACTACCCGTGTTATAGCAGGGGTGGGAGTTCCTCAATTAACAGCTATCATGGATGTTGCCAAAGCTTTAAAAGGCAAGGGTGTGCCGATCATTGCAGATGGAGGAATTCGTTTTACAGGTGATATTGTAAAAGCGCTGGCAGCTGGAGCTGGTTCCGTTATGATGGGTTCAATGCTTGCCGGGGTTGAAGAATCTCCCGGAGATACCATAATTTTTGAAGGACGTAAATTTAAAGCATACCGCGGAATGGGATCTATTGAAGCCATGCAAAAAGGATCAAAAGACAGGTATTTTCAGGATGCAGAAGATGATATTAAAAAGTTAGTACCCGAAGGTATTTCAGGTCGTGTGGCTGTTAAAGGCAGCCTTTCAGAGGTTATTTATCAGTTTGTGGGAGGTTTACGTGCAGGAATGGGATACTGTGGTGCAAAAAACATTGCGACTTTGCAAAATGCAAAATTCATCCGTATCAGCAGTGCAGGTATCCGCGAAAGTCATCCGCATGGAGTTACTATCACACAGGAAGCACCTAATTATAGCCGATAAATTCAGTTTAAAGTTTGAAAGTTTAAAGTTTCAAAGTTTTGTGAATAATAGAAAAGTCCCAACTTTCCAACTTTAAACTTTCTAACTTTAAACTGCCCCCCCTTAACAAATTTTAACAAAACAGCCCCTCACTATTAGGGGCTGTTTTCTTTTGATTCCTGTTAATAATAGCTACATTTGTTACCCTAATTAAAAAAATCATTCATTATGAATAAACGCGTTTTATCAAAAACATTATTGCTACCGGTTGCATTATTTGCTTTTACTAATATTAGTGCTCAAAAAAATAGCGATGCTGTACTTATGACAATAGGCTCAACCAAGGTTACGGTTGCGGAGTTTGGGAATGTATACCACAAAAATAATACGAAAGAAGTTGCCAATGATAACAAATCTCTAAATGATTATGTTGATTTGTTTGTGAACTTTAAATTAAAAGTTAAAGAAGCTGAAGAAATGCGCTTGGATACGGCTAAGGCTTTTAGAGATGAACTTGCCGGTTACCGCAAACAACTTGCACAACCTTATTTAACTGATAAGGATGTAAATGAAAAATTATTAAAAGAAACATATAGCCGTTTACAGGAAGATGTTCGTGCATCTCATATTTTAGTGAAAGTTGCTGAAACAGCCTTTCCTAAAGATACTTTGGAGGCTTATACTAAGATCATGGGTATCCGCGCAAGGATCTTAAAAGGAGAAGATTTTAATAAAGTGGCCTCCGAAAAAGGTGTTTCCGATGATCCTTCGTCCAAAGAAAATGGTGGTGATTTGGGTTATTTCACCGCTTTACAAATGGTTTATCCGTTCGAAACTGCTGCTTTTACTACCAAAGTAGGCGATATATCGATGCCGGTGCGTACACGTTTTGGTTACCATATCATTAAAGTTGTTGACAAAAGAAAAGCACAAGGTGAAGTTTTAGTTAGTCACATTATGGTGAAAACAACACCCAATATGACAAAAGAAGACTCTTTGAATACCTATTCGAAGATCACTGAAATTTATAACAAGCTAAAAGCAGGTGCTAAATTTGATGAATTGGCTACTCAGTTTTCTGATGATAAACAATCATCAAAAAAAGGAGGAGAATTGCCTTGGTTCACTACCAATAAAATGCCTTATGAATTCGAAAAGGCAGCTTTCGCTTTGCAAAATAAAACTGATTTTTCTGCCCCTGTTAAAACTAAATACGGATGGCATATTATCAAATTGATTGATAAACGCAGCTTAGCTTCATTTGATAATATGAAAAATGAATTGAAAGATAAAATAACTAAAGATTCCCGTTCTCAAGCCGGACGTGCATCCTTAATTGCAAAAGTAAAATCAGAATATAAATTTAAAGAAAACCTTTCTGCACGCGATGAATTTTATCCTCTTGTAGATTCAACACTATTTGAAGGACGCTGGAATACATCTAAAGCCATAGCATTGAAAAAAACAATGTTTAATTTTAATGATAAAGTGTTTACACAAGCTGATTTTACTAATTATATTGTAAACCACCAAAGTAAGCTTGGTAAAATGGATGCAAAGATGCTGATCAATAAAATATATGTTCAATTTGTTGATGAAATGGCTGTTACTTATGAAGAATCACGCTTAGATAAAAAATATCCTGAATTTAAAGCCTTAATGGATGAGTACCATGATGGTATTTTATTGTTTGAACTTACCGATCAAAAAGTTTGGTCAAAAGCGGTAAAGGATACTGTTGGTTCTAAAGAGTTTTACGAAAAAAACAAAGCGAACTACATGTGGGATGAACGTGCTGATGCTTCTGTTTATAGCTGCTCCGATGCTTCAATCGCTAAAGTGGTTCGTACCTATTTAACTGATAAAAAAATGGAGAAGGATATTTTAGCTGAAGTAAATAAAGATTCACAATTAAACCTGCAGGTTGAAACCCGTTTGTTTAGCAAAACTGACAATGAGTTTGTAGATAAAAATTGGAAAGCCGGTATTTCTGCCGATATGGTTTCTGAAAAAGATAAAAAAGTGGTGATCGTTGCAGTAAATAAAATACTACCTGCAGGTCAAAAATCGTATGCTGATTCAAAAGGTATTGTTACTGCCGATTATCAAAATCATTTAGAAAAACAATGGCTTGATCAGTTGAAGAAAAAATATTCCGTTACAATTGATAAAAACGTCCTGGCTACTATTAAATAAATTTGGCAATTTTACAATTTAGCAGTAGGCAATTAAGAAGTAATGTTGCAATTATATAATTGAACAATAGGCAATTCGTGATTCGTAAAATTGTAAAATTGCTTACTGATAAATTGTTAAATTAAATAATTGCTTACTGATAAATTGTAAAATTGAATAATTGCCTTCTTAACCTTTGACATACCCTTGAAACAGCTACTCCCGTATATCTTAGGATTATTATTGATTGTTTCATGTACCTCAAAAAAAGATAAAGATGGGAATCGTGAAGTCATTGCCCGTGCAAACAATGCTTTTTTATACAAAGATAATATTCAGGATATTATTCCCGTTGGCACTTCATCCAAAGATAGTTTAGAACGATTAATAAAATATATCGACAGCTGGGTACGCGAAGCCTTAGTTATTCAAAAGGCAGAAGATAACCTTACTGAGGAGCAAAAAAATGTAGAAAAACAATTACAGGATTATCGCAATTCGCTTATTACCTATACATACGAGAAAGAGCTTGTAAAACAAAAATTAGATACCACTATTGGTAATCAGGAGATAGAAGCGTATTACAATAATAACCAAAATAATTTTGAACTGAAAGATAATATCATAAAAGTAGTTTATGTAAAAGTGAACAAAAAAGCACCTGGAATTAATAAACTTCAAAAATGGTACAAGTCTGATAGTCCAAAAGACAAAGAATTACTTGCAGGATACTGTCATCAGTTTGCTGAAAACTTTTATTTAGATGAAAATTCATGGCTTTTATTTGATGATCTTTTGAAAGAGATCCCAATTCAAACCTATAATAAAGAACTGTTTTTGCAAAACAATAGATTTGTAGAGGTTACTGATTCTACCAACAGTTATTTTTTAAATATAAAAGGATTTAAAATTCGTAATAGCCTTTCACCACTTAGTTTTGAAAGAGACAATATAAAAAATATCATTTTAAATAAGCGCAAATTGCAGTTGATCACTAAAATGAAAGAAGATATTTACAATGATGCAGCCAATAATAAAAAAATTGAAATCTATATCGATGATAAATCTAAAAAATAATAATAAGTCTATTACAACCGTTACGAACAAAAGGATATACTTCCCGCTAAATCACCTTCCCGGGCTTTTGGTTTTGGTGTGTGCATTGGTTCTCCTTCCTTTCGGAGATTCTGGGAAAATCCTTGCTCAAGGGAAAGTAATAGACCGTGTTATTGCTGTAGTTGGAACTAATACTGTTTTGCAATCCGAACTTGAATCGCAATACCAGCAAATGGTTTCATCGCAAGAACTGGTGAATGAAAATTCACACTGTAAGTTATTTGAAGAACTGTTGTATCAAAAATTGTTATTGGCCCAGGCACAAAAAGATAGCTTGTTTGTTACCGATGCCCAGGTAGAGCAGGAACTTGACAGACGTATTCAATATTATATTCAGCAATTTGGCTCCGAAGAACGTTTTATTGCTTTTTATGGTAAATCCGTGGAAGACTTTAAAATTGATCTGAAAGACAATGTCCGCGATCTCCTGTTAGCACAACAAATGCAAAGTAAAATAACAGCTGATGTAAGTGTTACTCCTAATGATGTGAGGACGTATTACAAAAGTATTCCTGAAGATTCCATTCCATTTATTAATGCTGAAGTAGAAGTGGGTCAGATTGTTAAAAAGCCACAAACTACTCCTGAAGCAAAAAAAGAAGCAAAACAAAAAATTGAAGATATCCGCCAACGTATCATGAAAGGTGATAGTCAGTTTCCTGCAATGGCTGCATTGTATTCCGAAGATCCCGGATCAGCAAGTAAAGGTGGTTTGTACGAACATATCCAACGCGGGCAGTTTGTTCCTGAGTGGGATGCCTGGGCATTTAAACTTAAACCAAATGAGATCAGCGAAGTATTTGAAACAGTATATGGCTATTTTATTATTCAATTGATTGAACGCAGAGGCGATGAAGTAGATGCCCGCAGTTTGCTTATTGCACCTAAAGTAGAGGCAACCGATTTGCTAAGAGCAAAACAATCTTTAGATACTATTTATACAAAAATATCTGCAGATACCATTTCGCTTTCTGAAGCGGCAGCAAAATATTCGGATGATGAAGAAAGCAAAAATAGTGGCGGTTTAATGGTAAATCCAATGAATGGAGCTACTCGTTTTCAAATGGATGAAATTGGCCAGATTGACCAAACAGTTGCATTTGCTATCGATAAATTGAAAGTGGGAGAATTCACTAAACCAATGCCAATGACCTCACGTGATGGTAAACAAGCGTACCGCATTGTGTTTTTAAAAAACAGGACATCCCCACATCGTGCGAATTTAATAGACGATTATCAAAAAATACAAGCAGTTGCTTTAGCTAAAAAACAGCAAGATGCAATACAGATCTGGATCAAAAAAAAATCAGTTAATACCTTTGTTCGTATTAATGATGATTACAAAAATTGCACCTTTAATAATAAGTGGATAAACTAATAAAATAGAGAATTGAAGATATAGAGAATTAGAGAGTTGAAAAATTACTATTCACTAAATCTCCAAATCGAAAAATCACTAAATCTCCAATTGAACATGTATAAAACAGATGTAGAAGCCGTAGATGCCTTTGTAGCTAAATACAAAGAGTTAAACGCTGAAATAGGTAAAGTAATTATTGGTCAGGATGAAGTTGTAAAAGATGTATTGATCTCTATTTTTAGCCGTGGACATTGTTTGCTTATTGGTGTTCCGGGATTGGCTAAAACATTATTGGTGAATACTATTTCCGATACCTTGGGACTAACTTACAACCGTATTCAGTTCACTCCCGATCTAATGCCTTCTGATATTATTGGTTCCGAAATTTTAGGTGAGGATCGTCATTTTAAATTCATTAAAGGCCCTTTGTTTGCTAATATTATTTTGGCAGATGAGATAAACCGTACACCGCCAAAAACACAAGCCGCTTTGCTTGAAGCAATGCAGGAGCGCAGCATTACAACTGGTGGAAAAAGATACGAATTGGGAAATCCATTTTTTGTTTTAGCTACACAAAACCCGATAGAGCAGGAGGGAACCTACCCTTTGCCGGAGGCGCAGTTAGACCGTTTTATGTTTAACGTTTGGTTAGACTACCCAAAATTTGAGGATGAATTATTAGTTGTGAAAAGTACTACTTCTGATAATAGAGTACAATTGAAAAAAATACTGAGTGCAGAGGAGATCATTTATTTTCAAAATTTAGTTCGAAGAATTCCTGTTACGGATAACGTGTTGGAATACGCAGTGAAATTAGCGGCTAAAAGTCGTCCCAATACCGAACATGCAGCAGGCATTGCAAACAACTATTTATCATGGGGAGCAGGACCAAGAGCTTCACAATTTTTGGTGATAGGAGCTAAATGTCATGCACTGATTAAAGGAAAGTATTCGCCCGATATTGAAGATGTAAAAGCAGTAGCAGGAGCCATATTACGCCACCGTATTGTACGTAATTACAAAGCAGAGGCTGAAGGTGTTAGCGTTGATAAAATTATTGAAGAGTTGATGAAGTAAAATTCGCTTGAGTCTATTTTGTTAATCCTGACAGGTTTTTAAAACCTGTCAGGATTTTTTTTTATAAAGTCCAATCGCCAATCTCATAAAACAATAGGAGAGGAGAATTATTATTTCCCTGAAATATATTTTTTCCAAGGTTTCCAGTAATAGTCATTCCATCCTGATTTAACACCTGCGCTATGTTTATCCGGAACATTTGAATGGGTCATGTGTAAGATCACATCTTTTCCTTTAGGCTCAAGAAAAATAATAAATGTTGAATCTGCTTCTTCTTTATCCCAATCCTGTGCTTTCCAGCTTTGAACAATAAGTTTGTCTTTCACCAACTGAAGATTTTTTCCATTAATATAGCCACCATGTGCGGAATATTTACTTCCTTCTTTTGCGGAAATTTTAGCAGCTGCTCCGGTTACTAATGAATGTTTTTTAGCATCCATATATAGATCATAAAGAACCTTTGCTGTAGTATTTTTAAACACTACTTTTTGAACAATTGTTTTTGGCATTAGATTGTGTTTTTTTGTAATTTATTTATTTTCATCCTCTTTTTCAAATCTTCAATGCTCAATAATATTACTTCATTTGTTGCAGGCAATCTGAATTGAGGTTCCAGCTCATGATCAGCAACCGCAGAAACAGCATCTTTAATAGCGAGCCATGTGGCACAGGCAAGCATAAAAGGTGGTTCAGCAACAGCTTTACTTTTACGTATCGCATTTGGATTTGGAGCGCTTTGTAATAATTCTGTTCTGAAATCGCTCGGAATGTCTTGTACTGAAGGGATCTTGTAGGTATCCGGAGAATGATTAAGCAAATGGCCTTTATCGTTCCATTTTACTTCTTCAGTCGTACACCAGCCAACTCCTTGTATATAGCCCCCTTCAACCTGTCCTACATCAATTCCATGATTGATGGAATCCCCGACATCATGCAATATATCGGTTCTTAAATTTTTATGAAAACCTGTTAATGTATCCACAATTACTTCACTTACGCACATGCCAAAAGCAAAATAATTAAAGGGTTTTCCCCATCCGGTAACTTTGTCCCAACCAATGTTTGGAGTTCGGTAAAAACCGGTTGCACTTAAACTTACCTGGTTAAAATGAATTAAGGGCATTGCATCAGCAAAAGACATTTTGTGATGTGGTAAGAGCTTATCAGAGATATAATTGTTCTCAAAAATAATGTTTTCAGGTAAGGATTGTTTTTCAGGACGTTGCTTTGAAAATTCAACCGCCATCACTTCCGCAATACGGGTTTTAAGTGTATCAATAGCATTTTTAACAGCCATGCCATTTAGGTCGGTTCCTGCGGAAGCCGCAGTAGCAGAAGTATTTGGGATCTTTGAAGTGTTGGTAGCGTTTACTTTTATTTTGTCAACGCTCACACCCAGCTCAGCTGCAGCGATCTGCATTATTTTTGTGTTCAATCCCTGGCCCATTTCGGTTCCACCATGATTCACTAACACAGTCCCATCTTTATAAATATTTACAAGTGCGCCTGCCTGGTTAAGAAAGGAAGTAGTGAAGGAGATACCAAATTTAACAGGTGTTAATGCTATTCCTTTTTTATAAAACTCATTGGAAGCATTAAATTCATTAACAGCTTTTCTTCTTAGTTGATATTCGGAAGAAGCCATCAACTGATCATAGATCGTATGCAAACGGTTCAATTCAACTGTTTGTCCGTAGTGTGTTATATTATCAGCATCAATTCCGTAAAAATTAAATTTCCGTATATCAGCCGCATCTTTCTTCAGGAAACGAGCCATCCTATCGATCACTGCCTCCATAGCAGCCATACCCTGAGGTCCGCCAAAGCCTCTGAAAGCTGTATTAGAAGGGTGATTTGTTTTGTATGCTTTACCTATTACATGCATATTTGGAATGTAATAACTACCATCAGCATGCAGCATAGCCCTTTCCAGGATAGCCAGACTTAAATCAGTAGCACAGCCACCATCCGCATTTTGTTCAAATTTGATAGCTGAAATTTTTCCAGCGTTATCAAAACCAACTTCATAGCGGATAAGATAAGGATGCCGCTTACCGGTAATGATCTGATCATCATCCCTGAAAAGGTGTATTTTTACCGGACGTTTGGTAGCATTACAAAGTAAAGCCGACCATGCAGCAACCCAATTACCCTGTGTTTCTTTACCACCAAATGCTCCACCCATTCTGCGTGTTTCCACTACCACTTCGTTTTTTGCGATACCCAGTACTTCCGCAATAATAGCTTGTGTTTCAGAGGGGTGTTGTGTGGAGCTATATGCCGTTATTTCCTGATCTTCACCCGGTACACAAAGGCAGGATTGGGTTTCTAAATACCAATGTTCCTGTGCACCGGTTTCAAGTTCCCCTTCTAAAACGTGTGTAGCGGTTTTTAACGCTGCATCAGCATCTCCACGTTTCATGGTGCGTGCAGGACCTAATAGTGAATTTTTTTCTATAGCAGTTCTTATATCTAAAATAGCTTCTAATGGCTCGTACTCAATAGCAATTAATTTTTCGGCAGCAATTGCAATTTCATTTGTTTCAGCTGCAATAAGCACAATGGCTTGCCCTACACATAGCACTTCATCAATTGCCAAACAAACCTCATCATGCACAACAGGTCCCATTTGGTTCATCCCCGGTATGTCTTTATAACAAAGTACAGCATGAACACCTTTCAGTTTTTTTGCTGCTGATAGATCAAGCGATTTTATTTTAGCATGAGCATGTGAACTATAAACCACCCTTCCAATAAGGAGTTGAGCGTTTATTTGCATATCATCAATATATACGGATTCACCGCTTACGTGCTTAATAGCACTATCGTGAGGAATGGAGTTGTTCATGGTTACGAATAACAAATTATTACTAATTTACTGGTTACGGATAACGAATCTTTACGAATTTACTAATCTATATTTGTTAAAAATGATTGCACCGATTACTAAAATGATAAAACTGATATTGCCTATTGGTCATTGGTTGTTAATGGGAATCAAGGGTAAAAATAGAGCCATCGGCTCGAGTATTTTGTAACAACGGATTTTAATCCGTTGCCATGAACCTGACAATAAACAGAGTGCCTTAGGCACGGTACATATCTATAATAAATATACCGAACCTACGGTTCTCAATTTCTTATCTGTTCCTTTTTCAACGGATTAAAATCCGTTGTTACAATATTTATCGAGGCTACGCCTCTCAATCATGTAATACCCTAAATTTAATTAAATTAACCCTTGATTCGCATTGTTAGTCATTACCTATTACCTATTAAATATTACCTATTTTAATTACCTAATCAAAATTGTCTATTTCTAGATCATCTGTCTCCAACTTGTGTATTGGATTCGTTTCATTCCAGAATTTTAATAATAAATTTTTTGCAGCAATTGTTCTGAACTCTGCACCTGATCTGGCATCCGAAATAGGAGTAAACTCCTCAGCGATCATTTCCATAGCCTGCTCAACAGTACTCCTTACCCATAGTTTACCGGTTAAGTATTCCTCTGCTTTTGATACACGCTTAGTAATGGCGGCCATTCCACCGTATGCAAGAGTTATCGCTTCCACAATATTATCATCCAAGGTTATACTAAAACCTGCACTAACAGTAGAAATATCAAGGTCTTTTCGTTTTGATACTTTATAAAATTTAACAATTGTTTTTGGAGAAGGCCTTGGAATAATAATGGTAGTGATGATCTCATTGGGTTGGCGTTCTGTTTTGCGGTAACCAAGAATATAATTGTTCATATTAATTCTTCGTTCTCCATCAATGCTCTGTAATTTAATTTCAGCATTGTATGCCATTAGAGTGGGCAAGGTATCTCCGATAGGTGAACCGGATCCTACATTTCCACCCAATGTTGCAACTGATCTGATTTGTCGCGAACCAAATACTGCAAGTGTTTCATACAAAGCCGGAAATTCATTTTTAGCAATTTTTTTCACCTCTTCCAGGTTCATGCCGGAGCCAAATTTGATCAGGTACTCCGTTTTAATACATTTTTTTAATTCCTCAACTCCCGATAGGTCAATAATTTCATTCAATAATTCATGTCGTTTTGTCACTCTCAAAGCCACATCTGTAGCGCCATTTACTAAAACAGAATTTTGCATTTTACTCCTTAATTCCAATGCTTCCGCTTTCGTTTTAGGTTGGAAGTAGTTTTGTTCAGATGTATTTATTTCAATTGATTGGCTTTGCTCTTTGATCTGTAGCAAAAGTTCAATAATTTGTTTTTCGTTGGTAGTAAATTGGTCTGTACTCTTTTGAGCACACGCTTTTGCTGCCGCTTCAATAATGGGTTTGTAACCGGTGCAACGGCATAGATTACCGGTAAGCGAATCCTCTATACTTTCTTTTGTTGGTTCATTTTCATTTTTATAAAGCGAAAATAATGACATGATAATACCGGGAGTACAATAACCACATTGACTTCCGTTACATTCTACCATTGCTTTTTGAACTGGATGCAACACTTTTTCAGTACCTTTGTTCTGCGATAAATTTTCAACAGTTATCAGTTGCTTTCCTTGAAGCATCGGTAAAAATACAAGGCAGGAATCCCAGGCTTTATAACTTATTTTATTATCAGGGTTTAATTCTGCAATTACCACAGTGCATGCCCCGCAATCACCTTCGGCACAACCTTCCTTAACTCCTTTGTGAATGGGACTACTTCGTAAATAATTCAGTACAGTAGTTGTAGGCTTGAATTGATCATTAAAATCAAGGGTTTGTATTTTTCCGTCTAATACAAAGGAGATGTTTTGTTGCATAGAAAATCAAGGGCTTAATTATTTTAATAATCCAATCAAGCTTGAAAATTAATAAAAAATCTGTATTGTTTCCGATAAATAAAATAGGATGTAGAACAAATATCCCTTTTTGCGGAAAACAGGTTGAATGGGTGTACGACAAATTTTCCGATATCACCCCTTCGGGGTTTGAAAAGAGCCAATCTTTATTTATTCTATAATAATAACAGCCCGGAGTTTATCCTGACGAAGGAAGGGGGCTTTATATTCAATACTTAGTAATCCCGAAGGGATGCAATGATTATAGGACAATGCAACATTTCACAATGGCAAAACCCCGAAGGGGTGATATTAACCATTAAGGGATATTTGTCGTACCCTCGTTCAAATTTATTGGAACTATCGAAGGAAAGAATAATTTTGGAACACAAAAAATACCCGCAATGTCAGGCATTATGGGATGTCTAGTTTAATTAACATTTAATGGCAATTTCTGAATTTCTTCTTGTCCGTTTTAAGGTTCTTAGGCACAAAATTTGCCTGAGTATAGTATTGAATATAATTCGCTAAAACTTCGCAAAATTTTCTTCAAAAAAAATAATTTTTTATCTACTAATTAAACACATTACAAATGTTATTTAAAAAAAATATCGCTTTAATTTTACTCTTTGTCTTTTATTTGGGCGCAACCTCCTTTTCTACAGCGAATGTTGATTGGCAACTAAAAAAAGATGAAAAAGGCGTAACTGTTTACACACGAAATTCTGAAAATTCAGCCTTTAAAGAATTAAAAGCTATTGCCTATGTTAAAACCTCAATTTCAAGTATTGTTGGGCTTCTGTATGATTTTGAAAAATATCCCGAATGGGTATATAAATGTGGTAAATCAGGTACACTTAAAACAATAAGCGAAAAAGAATTGATCCACTATCAAACCGTAATTGCACCTTGGCCTATCAGTAACCGTGATTTTATAGTAAATATAAAAATAGGACAGGATGAAATAACAAAAGTAGTTTCCATAAAATCTAGTGGAACCGGAACGTATATCCCGGTTTTCCCGAATTATGTTCGGATAATGAATTTTAATGCATCCTGGACACTCACACCACAAAAAGATGGAACAGTTGAAATTGTATATCAATTGTTAGTTGATCCTGCAGGGGCTATTCCTGCTTGGGCAGCGAATATGGCAATTGTTGACGGACCATTTGAAACAATGAACAAGATAAAAGAAAGGGTATTTAAAGAGGAGTACCAAAAAGCTAAAATTTCGTTTATTAAAGAGCCGAATAAAATTTTAAGTAAAAATTAAATTTGCTCTGGTTGATTGTATTTTTATTGATCAGGGTTCAATTGATAATTTGTGCTAGCTTGATATTAAAGGTGGGGCTAGCTTTTAGTCAATCCGCTTCACTATGATTTTTTCGAGTCCTTTGATATAACGTCTTCCAGTCTTAAAGTCGGTACTTGTTATAATTAAAATTCTCTCGTCCATTTCTTTGATTCGTTTTCCTTCTTTTTCAGTGATTACATAAAGATTATTTCCTGTCTCGGTGTTAAAAATTTCATTCCAGGAAAACACTACTTTATAGTTATCGGATGCGATAAAAATAAAATAAAATTCGTTTAATTCTTTTGGCTTCTCTGTTTGAAAGTCAGCAGTAGCAAGTAATTCCTTTAATAAAAAGCCTTTCAGTCCTTTTACAGTCTTTTTTGTTTCGCCTTGATTATTAGTAACAATTATGTCGTTAACAGCTTTAGTTCGGAATGTGTCTAAGTCAACAATCGTGAAAGTCAGTCCGGTTTTTAGGTTACCATAAATTCTGAGCGTGTCGGTAGGGTCAACTTTTCGTTGTCCAAAAGTCGATATAGATATTAATAAGGTTGTTGCTAAAAAGATGTTTCTCATACACGTCATTTTTTTCTGAGTTTATGGCTAAACCTTTGGACGCTCCTCTCCATTTGGAGAAGGGAAGGGGCTGAGGTAGAAAAGGAACGCCCCAATAAAAAGCTTTAGAGAAATTATTTATTTAAGGACAATCACACGAATCATTTTCCATTTTCAGATCAATTGCAGTAATAACTCTTGAAATGGTATCACAATCTGCAATTACAATACGAAGTTTTTTGCCGGAAGTGGTAGTACCTTCTATAGCGTAGGAAGGACAAGGTTTGTCATGTACCTGACTTTTATCGTAATTCACTTTTCCTTTACCGAGAGATTCACCTTTACCAAGTAATTCTCTTATTTCAGATTCGGTGATGTTTCTGCATTCCATTCTGCACGCAGCATGTTTGCTATACTCCAGTTTTTGCCAGCCAAGTTCCTCCAATTTAGCCGAACCCGGCATCTGACAACCTTTTCCTTTATATACAAAGCTTACAACAAGTACTCCCAGCAATAAACCGAACCCGTATAATTTTAAGCGTCTTATTAAATCTGAATGTTTTCCTTGAATGGCCATAAGTTATTGATTTGTTGATTTAGAGATTTGTTGAATTTTGGAATGAATGCAATCTTTTCAATCCTCCAATTCTCTATATCTCTAAATCTATATTTTTTTAAATCCCCGACATCAACAGATTAATATCCTTATAAGGAAGTTTAAACATTTCTCCCAATACACGATTAGTGAGTTTACCATTGTAAATATATATTCCATTACGAACACCTTCATCCTTGCGCAACATATTTTTCACACCACCTTCTTCACCAATATTTAAAAGGATAGGAGCAAAGATGGTACTTAATGCATAAGAAGCAGTACGCGAAACACGTGAAGCTATATTAGGAACGCAGTAATGAATAACACCAAATTTCCGGAACACTGGTTTGGCATGATTAGTTACTTCGGATGTTTCAAAACATCCACCCTGATCAATGCTTACATCAATGATCACCGAACCTGCCTTCATTTCACTTACCATTTCAGATGTTACCACCAGTGGTGTACGCCCATGCTGTGAACGCATGGCACCAATAACAACATCAGCAGATTTCAAATGTTTTGCCAACACACGTGGCTGAATTACGGAAGTAAATATTCGTGTGCCAATATCACTTTGTAAACGTCTTAAACGATAAATAGAGTTATCAAACACCTTTACAGATGCACCTAATCCCAATGCAGCACGGGTAGCAAATTCACCAACGGTACCGGCACCAATGATCACCACTTCAGTAGGGGAAATCCCGGAGATACCGCCTAAAATAGAACCTTGTCCATTGTTAACATTACTCAAATACTCCGCTGCAATTAATATAGAGGTGCTGCCAGCGATCTCACCCATAGAACGGATCACAGTATAAATACCATCATCATCTTTAATCCAGTCGAAAGCAATAGCAGTAATTTTTTTAGCCATCAATTGTTTAAGGAAATCTTCAGGCTGAACAGTAAGTTGCAATGCAGAAATAAGCGTTTGGTTTTGCTGCATCATTTCAATTTCTCCTGGGGAAGGAGGTGCTACCTTTAAAATAAGGTTTGCTTTATACACTTCTTCAGCACTGTATACAATTTCCGCTCCGGCTTCACTGTAATCATGATCTTGAAAATTAGCCATTTTGCCGGCATTGGTTTCTATCACTACATGGTGCCCGTTATTAACAAGCAATGCAACTGCATCTGGCACAAGGGCTACACGGTTTTCCTGAAAAGAAATTTCTTTTGGAATACCAATAAATAGTTTGCTTTTTTTACGACCCACTTCAAGCGTTTCTTCTTGGGGCATTAAAGCTATTTGGGTTAACGATGCAAGAAGTTCTTTGGATGTTTTCATTTTTTTAATGAATGTAAGTTTGTAATAAGTCCAGCAAAGTTATGAAATCTAACGACTATTTATTTAAATAGGAGAGGAGTTATCAAAGGTGAGATGTTAATAGGTGTTAGATTTTAGATTTGAGTATTGAGATGTTAGATCTTCGTTCTAAGATCCAACATCTAAAATCTAATATCTAAATGTTGTTTGCTGAAACGGTGCGAATTTGATCTTTTACAGTGATGTCAACTCTTACATGGTCGGGAGGAAGAAGTTCCGCAATTCTTTCGGGCCATTCAATAAAACAGTAGGCCTTGGAATAAAAATAATCCTCGTAGCCCATATCGTAAGCTTCGGCTTCTGAATTAATTCTGTAAAAATCGAAGTGGAAAATTTTTTCACCTTTTTCTGAAAGGTATTCATTCACTATCGAAAATGTAGGACTACTCACTGTATTGTTTACACCCAATACTTCACATAGTGATTTAATAAAAGTGGTTTTTCCTGCCCCCATCTGTCCATAAAAAGCAAATATTTTTTTATCAGGAAAGGCTTCCAGTAATTTTTTTGTGATAGTTGGAAGGTCTGATATGTCATTAATAATGATTTGCATTAAATAATGTTTAGTTAAAGAAATAAAATTTACACCTGATTATTCTTCGACAATCTATATTAGACTGGCGAGTTGTTAACAGATTCATAAATTCGTTATAATTCGTTTATCTGTAACCTACTTCGCGCTCAATGTTATAAAAGGAATAACCATTTCTTCTAATGACACTCCACCATGCTGGAAAGTATTACGATAATAGTTTACGTAATAATTGAAATTGTTGGGGTAAGCAAAAAACTTATCTTCTTTCACAAACACAAAACTTGTACTTACATGTTGTTTTGGTAAAAATGCATCAGCAGGATTACGAACCTCAAATACATCTTTCTTTACATAATCAAGGCTTTTACCTTGCTTATACCGTAAATTAGTATTTACATTTTTATCACCCACCACTTTGGATGGTTCTGTAACTTTAATGGTTCCATGATCGGTTGTAATTACCAGTTTACATTTTTTAGCTGCAATTTGTTTTAAAATATCGTGTAACGGTGAATGTTCAAACCATGATAAAGTAATGGAACGATACGCTTTTTCATCATCAGCGAGTTCTCTGATTATTTCCATTTCGGTGCGGGCATGAGAGAGCATATCTACAAAGTTGTATACGATCACATTCAACTTGTTCTGCATTAAGTTGCTCATGTTTTCCGATAATTTTTTTCCGGCAGCATGATTGGTAATTTTATTGTAACTCGTTTTCACGTCCTTACCAAGGCGTTTCAGTTGCTCAAGAAGTAACTCTTCTTCATGCAAATTTTTTCCACCCTCTTCCTCATCATTCAACCACAATTTTGGAAAACGTTTTTCAATTTCTGAAGGCATTAGCCCGGCAAAAAATGAATTACGAGCGTATTGAGTAGCAGTTGGTAAAATACTGCTATATAGATCTTCAGTTTCAATATTAAAATATTCAGAGATGATGGGCTGAATAATTTTCCATTGATCATAACGTAAATTATCGATCAATACCAAAAAGGTAGTTTCAGGCTTTTCAAGTAATGGCGCTACTTTGGCTTTGAATAGTGTATGCGAAAACAATGGAGGATTAGGTGTTTGACCATTCAACCAACCTATATAATTACTTTCGATGAACTTACAGTATAACTTATTGGCTTCTTGTTTCTGCATTTTTAAAACTTCCATCATGCTCTCATCCTTGCTGGTATCCAACTCCAGTTCCCAATACACCAATTTTTTATACACCTCCACCCATTCAGCCCAATTTAAGCGATCACCTAAGGTCATGCCGATCTGGCGAAATTCCTGCTGGTAATTTGATGTGGTTTTTTCGCTGATAAGACGTTTGTTATCTAAGGTCTTCTTTAAGGAAAGTAATATTTGATTTGGATTTACAGGTTTTATCAGGTAGTCCGAAATTTTTGAACCAATAGCATCTTCCATCAAAAACTCTTCTTCACTTTTTGTGATCATTATAACAGGCAGTTCAGCATGCTTTGATTTCAGACGATTGAGTGTTTCTAAACCTGAAAGGCCTGGCATATTTTCATCGAGCAATACTGCTGAAAAATGATTTTTTTCAACCAATTCCAACGCTTCATCACCGCTATTAGCCGTTTGTACTTCGTATCCTTTCTCTTTCAAAAATAAAATATGTGGCTTTAATAGATCAATCTCGTCATCGGCCCAAAGTATGTGTATCTTATCCATATTTATAAATTATTATATAGTAGTTTCGTTCTTGAAATTGTAAAGTTAAACGAATGTACTCTTAATTATATTGTTTTAAAGTTTTTAACATTATTTGGGACAATAGCGGTTTCATCAAATCTTCTGTCATCCAGAGCTTTTCGCGATGGATCTTGTTTTTTGATTGACAATATTCTCTCTAGCGCAAAGCCAATCGGGGATGTCATTACCGCCAAATCTGATAAAATCAGTAAAATTTTATCTAATCCATTCTGTCATCCAGAGCTTTTCGCGATGGATCTTGCTTTTTGATTGACAATATTCTCTTTGGTGACAAGCCAATCGGAGATGCCATTACCGCCAAATCTGATAAGATCAGTTAAATTTATGTAGTTAATGCATTGAGATGCTATTCTTTATTCACTCTTCAATTTCCGAAGAATATCGGCTAAAGACTTACCAAGATTTTCGATAGAAGCATGAAGTTTTTCATCTTTCAGTTTTCCATCATCAAATGCTTCTTTTGCATGCGGCACTGCAATTTGTTTTGGCAAAACCATAACCTTAATGTTCCCTAAAATCCATCTTAAAGCAGAAAGGCCGCGCAAGCCTCCTAATGAACCGTCCGAAGCGCTCATCAGGCAAGCCACTTTACCCTCATAAGCTTTTAAGGGAGTCATTCCTTTAACAGGACGAGAAGTCCAGTCTATAGTATTTTTTAATACGCCTGTTACAGAACTATTATACTCCGGAGAAGCGATCAGAAAACCCTGATGTTCAACCATCATGTTCATCAACTTTTTGGCGTTTTCCGGAATTCCATGTTCTTTTTCAAAGTCACCATCATAAAGAGGCATAGGGAAATCACGCAGATCTATTATTGTTACTTCTGCCCCTGCATTTCTTGCGCCCTCAGCTGCAATTGCTACTAGTTTTTTATTAAACGAGTCTTTACGGGTACTGCCCGCAAAAGCCAATATTTTTGGTTTTGATTCCATTTATTGTTTTTATTACAATTTTAGTCAAATATTGTCCGGTTTCGGATTAGTATTCGTTTAATGCCTGTTTTAAATAGCTGAGAAAAGGGGAGGAGGGAGTTTATTTAAATACCTGAAAATGGATTTTTTTTTGTGAACTTTTCGGTAAAAAAACTTAACCGCAAAGCACGCAAAGGGAATCGCAAAGGAGCGCAAAGATTCAAAATCAAAGCTGATATCAGATGGTGAGCAGGTTTGCGTGAGGGATTCCTTAGACAAGCTCAGGATAAATTCCTTGGAAAGCCAGGAGCGCAGCGAGGACTTGGCCCCCTTCGACTGCGCTCAGGATAAACTCCAAGCCCGACCCGCAGGATCTTGAGAGGCGTAGCCTCGATAAATATTGTAACAACGGATTTTAATCCGTTGAAAAACGAACAGATAAGAAATTGAGAACCGTAGGTTCGGTATATTTAATAAAGATACATACCGTGCCTAAGGCACTCTGTTTATTGTCAGGTTCTATAGCAACGGATTAAAATCCGTTGTTACAAAATACTTCGAGCCGATGGCTCTATTTTAACCCTTGATTCGCATTAACAACATAGAAACATAGTAAATTTTAAGAAAATAAATAATAAATACATAGATTTTATCTCTCCTATTTGGTTAAAAGTTGTTTGCGTGAGGGATTCCTTCGACAAGCTCAGGATAAATTCCGTGGAAAGCCCGGAGCGCAGCGAGGATTTGGAACCCTTCGACTTCGCTCAGGATAAACTCCAAGCCCGACTCGAGCGCAGCGAAGAGGCACGCCCAAACAAACCGAAAAGTAATTCACTTAAGCCAAGAAGCAAAAAACAGCCAACTTACAAAGCCGCCAATACTTTGCCTTTAGCCTCACCAAATCCAATACGTACACCATTTTTTTCGCAATAGCCGCGCAAAGTAACTGTATCATTATCGTTAATGAATTTACGTTCGCTACCATCTTTCAATGTAAGCGGTTTGGTTCCTTTCCAGGAAAGTTCTATCATAGAACCATAAGAATCAGGTGTTGGCCCACTAATGGTGCCGGAAGCCATCAGATCACCAATATTAATATTGCAGCCATTTGAAGTATGATGCGCCAATTGTTGTTCCATTGTCCAGTACATAAATTTATAGTTGGACTTACAAATAGTACTTTCTTCGCCTTTTTCGGGTTGAATAGAAACTTCAAGGTTAATATCGATGTTTTTCTCTCCTTTGTATTCAAGATAGGGAAGTACTTTGGGTTCTTGTTTATAACCGGCAGTGCGAAATGGCTCGAGCGCATCCAATGTAACGATCCAGGGTGAAATAGTAGAAGCGAAATTTTTAGCCAAAAATGGCCCAAGTGGAACATATTCCCATGTTTGAATGTCGCGTGCGCTCCAATCGTTGAATAGGGCTAATCCAAAAATATGATCATCAGCAGCTGCAGTTGAAACAGAGTCTCCTAATTGTGTTTGTTTTCCAATGATAAATGCCACTTCCAATTCAAAATCCAATAATTTAGTAGGGCCAAAAACGGGTGAATCAGAATCAGCGGGCTTTGTTTGTCCTTTGGGGCGGTGAAAGGGTGTGCCTGAAACAATGATGGATGAAGCTCGTCCATGATAGCCTACCGGTAAATGTTTCCAGTTTGGAAATAAAGCATTTGCCGGGTCGCGAATCATAGTTCCTACATTTGTTGCATGATCAACACTTGAATAAAAATCGGTATAATCGCCCACTTTTACAGGCATTTGCATTTGTACATTACTCATGAAATTCAATACCTTATACCGGGCATTTTTATCATCACGTAATTCGGGATTATTAATGTTTAATAGGTTAGATATGCGGTGACGAATTGAGCCGCACAATGGTTTGCCTAGTGCTATAAAATCGTTAAGGTATTGATTTGTAAAAACCGAATCATCAATTTTGAAATCATCTAAAAAGCCTAATTTATTAAGTACCGACAAGTCAAGTACCTGATCTCCAATAGCTATACCTACACGGGAGTTGGAACTTTGAGTTTTGAAAATTCCGAAAGGTAAATTCTGGATTGGAAAATCACTATTCGAAGGTACTTCGATCCATGACTCTAATGAAGGGTCGTTTGCTTTTATCATTCGGCAAAAATAGCAAATTGAATCAGATAAGCCCTACAAATTCCGAATTTGTGCGAAGTTAGGAACCTGAATATTAAAAATGACAAACACAGATTTGTAGTTCGTTTTTTTTATTCGTAATTCAACTCATATGAATTTTAATTATATCTTTGACTTTTTGCAAAGGACATAATTGTTTTATGAGAAAAATTTTTATCGTTTTTATTTCGTTCGTATCCTCTTTTTCAGCGCTATCTCAGGAAAAACTGGGTATGGCCAATAGTAACTATTCAAGTGTTAATAGCATATTCCTTAACCCCTCATCTTCAGTAGATTCGCGAACTTTATTGCAGTTCAATCTGGTAGGCGCTAATATATACGTGATGAATAATTTGGTGTACATGCCAAAATTCAGGGTTTGGATGGACAAGAGTTCTGATTTGCAGGATCCTAAGCTGAATACTTCCGGCCCTTTCAAAAAATTTCTTTATTCAAAAACCGAAATTAACGGACCAACACTGGTTGTGAGCAACAGGGAAATAGGCTATGGCTTTTTTATCAGGGGACGTGTGGAGGCCAGTGTTAACAACATACCCGAGGAACTTACTAATTTATTGGTTGAACAAAAGATCGATACCACTAAAAATTTTGATATTGATATAAAAAATACAAGAATTAGCCAAATGGCCTGGGTTGAATATGGAGTAAATTTTGGAAAAATGTATTTCAAACATGGTAATAAGATGATCACCATTGGCGGTAATGCAAAGTATTTAACCGGAATAAATATTGCCTATGGAAATGTTTTTAGACTAAATGCCCATGTTGATGATACCAAATTAGATATAGCTAACCTCAGGGCCAAAATCAGGTATAATGAACCTGGCTGGAATACTGGCAAAGGAATAGGTGTGGATTTTGGTATAACGTATAAAAAAACACTTAAATATTTAGAGAACTATTATGCAAATTCTCCAAAATCGAATTGTAAATACATCGATTATAAATATAAAATAGGTATATCTTTATTAGACTTAGGTGCAATACGCTTTACTCAAAATACCTTTAAAGGCGATGTTTCCGGAAGTACCTTAATTACAGATTTTAAACATACAGATATTGACTCTGTGATCCGCTCTGATTTTAATGTCACTCAACAAAAGAACCAGCCCATTATGGCATGCCTTCCAACAGCTATTAGTGCACAAGCTGATTTTAATTTAGGCCGTCATTTTTACTTTAATGCTTCTGCAATTCAATGTTTAACAACCTCAAGAATTATTGGGGTGCAGCGCACTAATTTATTGTCCGCAGCGATTCGTTATGAGCGCAGAAATTTTGAAGTAGCCATACCTCTTACATTACATAGGTATATATACCCTCAGCTTGGGTTTGCTTTTCGGTTCCGAACTTTTGTGTTAGGTTTGGATAATGTGCTTCCTCTTGTTGTAAAAAGTAATACCTATGGGGCAAGTGTATATTTCAATCTGGGGATTGCAATGTTTAAAAATCCTGCTTGCAAAGCATCAAAACCGAGGTACAATGCTCCTAAAAAGAACTATGAAGGATATACATTCCTTAACCTGAAAGATAAACCAAAGAGAACAGTTACCGGGGATGGAAAAGGTGAAGCTCCCGATGGTGCCGGTGCTAAAGGCAAAAGATCTTCTAAGAAAAAAGGGAAGAAAAAAAGAATATTCAAATCCAGAAGAAGCAGAAAACTATAACGGAGAAAGTTATTCTAATTTGAAGCCGGCTAATTCATAATTTGCGTTTCGTCCGCCTTCGTTTGTTCGCTGCAAAACACCCTTCTCTACTAAGTCTTTTATATCTCTTAACGCTGTGTCCGTTGAGGTTTTAAGCATTGCGTTTTTCAAGCAATATAAAAACCATTCGAGCCTGAAATATTCACCGCAAATTTGCGGTGTTTGTTTTGTTTTTTCACCGCAATGGGGGAGGTTGTTAAAAACCAATAAATAATTAAAGGTTACACCTAAGAGCTTGTTTAAATTTAGTTTCGAAATTATTCTATTGCAATGGCCCCTGACAGGGTTTCAAACCCTGTTAGGGGTTTATACAGGTTTCCCACCTTGTGTTTCAATACCTCTAACAGGGTTTGAAACCCTGTCAGAGTGCGCCTATCTATAAATAACGAATGAATTTTAAACAACACCTAAATGGCGATAATTGCTATTTGCGTTAGCTTATACTTCGTTTTTTTTATAACCACCGGTCTTCAGACCGTGGTTGAGATGTGTTTATTTTATTCGGCTTTAGCCCTGATTCTTATAGTTTTAATAAGCGAACTCAGGTTATCCGTTTTTTAACAGGGTGGAGATATGAAGGATTTTGTTTGAAGGTAACGATGAATTAAAAACCTAAATAAAAACCGCTTACAAAGTTTGAAATTTTGTAAGCGGTTTTAGGTAGGAAAATGTTTTGATAAAACACAAATAAAAATTATTAACTGTCTAAAAAATAGCTTGTTAGCGTAATGTTATAACGCAACCGCGCCTTTTCTGCTCAGCACCTTTTTTACAGCATTTACAATATTCACTGTATCCAAACCATATTTGGTCATCAATTGATCAGGTGTTCCACTTTCTCCAAAACTATCATTTACAGCCACCATTTCAATTGGTGTTGGCAATTCGCGGGCAAGCAACTGAGCAATACTATCACCCAGGCCACCATTCATCTGATGCTCTTCGGCTGTAACCACACAACGTGTTTTTTTAGCGGAAGCAATTACTGCGGAATTATCCAATGGTTTGATGGTATGAATATTTATTATTTCCACACTTATTCCTTCAGCAGCCAATTGTTCGCCTGCTTCAATGGCTTTCCAAACCAAATGTCCGGTAGCAAAAATGGTTACATCAGTTCCTTCGTTGAGCATCACAGCCTTACCGATCTCAAATTTTTGATCGTTAGGAGTAAAATTCGGAACATTCGGGCGACCAAAACGAAGGTAAACCGGACCAACATATTCAGCAATAGCAATGGTTGCTGCTTTGGTCTGGTTATAATCACAGGGATTGATAACTACCATTCCCGGCAGCATTTTCATCAGGCCCAGATCTTCTAATATTTGGTGAGTTGCACCATCTTCGCCAAGAGTTAATCCTGCATGTGAAGCACAAATTTTTACATTTTTGTTAGAATAGGCAATCGATTGACGGATCTGATCATACACCCTACCGGTTGAGAAATTAGCGAAAGTACCTGTAAATGGTATTTTACCACCAATGGTTAAACCTGCTGCAATACCCATCATATTGGCTTCAGCAATTCCAATTTGAAAAAACCGTTCCGGATGATCTTTTGCAAAAGCATCCATTTTTAAGGATCCTGTTAAATCAGCGCACAATGCAACTACGTTAGGATTGTTTTTTCCTAATTCAGACAATCCTGCTCCAAAGCCGGAACGAGTATCTTTTTTTTCAGTATACGTGTATTTTTTCATGTTTTATTATTGTTAGTATATTCGTAACTTATTCATCCTTTTCTATTATCTCTTTTAAAGAACTAGTTGCAACAGGTCTGGTTAAATAGTCAGCAATATCGGAATAGTTTTTTGCCTTTTTTTTATCATCGGGGGAACTTGATGAAGTAATGATGTAAATGGCCGTTTTTTTATCAATATGGAGTTTAACATATTCGTCCATAAATTGCCATCCACCCATCACTGGCATATTTATATCTAATAAAATAATGTCGGGCATATCTGATTTAGAATCAATTAATTGTGCTATTCCATTTAAAGCGTTTTCTCCATTATTAAAGGACAAAATTTTGATCTCACTATTTAGATTTTTGATAATAGTTGTTAATATGAATTGATTAATTTCCTCATCATCAATAATACAAATGGTTTTATTTTTTTTCATTTTTATGTTAAACAATTTATAACTTAAAATAACATTGAATCCAACTAATTTCTGTCTGGAACGTTGGATTTTCTTAAAACAATTTTATGGCAGTTGACGTTCCTGATTCCACCTTAAACATTTTTTCAATAGTATAAATAGTTTCCTTCGCATTTTTTGGACGGAACTCTACACGATATCTTCCCGGCTGTAAAACAATAGTTTCATTTGTTGAAGTACTTATCAAATTACAAACCCATACCATTTTGTTTTTTTCTTCCACATATAAACTTCCGGGACCCTCACTTGGTTTTGCAATAACTACGGTTCCTGCTTGCGGGATTTCAATTGTTGTGGTTTTATTTTGTGCAATATCTACCTTATTTACCTTGATACGGGGTAAGGTTAATATCTCCAGATCGTACTTGCCGACAATAAATTTTTCTGTTGTGTTAAAGTTTTGAACGTGAAGCGTTTGCATGCCTTCATTTCTACGGATAATACAATTGAAATTTGCATTTCCTGCCATCTTTAAATTAAGATATCCTTGTGGGGCATCCACGGCAATAATATTGTGTTTGCCGGGAACCAATTCAATACCTGTTTTTTCAACCGGTGGGATGGTATGTACCACCATTGTATATTTTCCGATCGGATCAATTATTAAAGTATCCGGTAATCCTCTATGGTTAATAGTATGCATATAATTATAACGGATCAGCCCGGATTCCTCATCATAAAAGGTCATATTTACATCTGTTTCAGTTGGCCTTCCTATCTGATCATTTAGGTTTACCTGCACCGAAGTGTTATTTAATGCTTGTGAAATTACAATACTTAAAATGTTTTTAAAACTTGTTTCACTCGATGCATCATAAAATTTTCCGATACAGCCAAATGAATTTATGTACGTTTGGTCCAAACCGATACCAATAACAAAGGGTTTTAAAACAATTCCCTTTTTTTGAAGAGCAAGCGAAACTGCGCAGGGATCGCCATCACATTCTTCAATACCATCGGTTATCAAAATAACAATGTTTCTTACACTGGAACTTGAAGGGGAGGGGAAATCATCACCACATTGCTCTAAGGTATAAGCAATAGGTGTGGTTCCTTTTGGAACAAGTGTTTTAAGCCTGTTTTTTATAGCGGTAATATTATCCTTGCCAAAGGGCACTTCCAGCTTGGTATCAGTACAGCTACGTTGCGGACGCAAAGGTACCTGATGACCATAGGCACGAAAGGCGATCTCCAGATTTTGGGTTCCTCTGATACTATCCAAAAACTCACTTAATAATTTTTTGGACAGATCCATTTTCATACCACTTTGCCATTGACCGAACATACTGTACGAACAATCAAAAACAAATAAAATACGTGTTAATGGTTGAGATTGAGGGCCTCTGTTTTGAGCTTTTAGTGGGGAAATTAAGAACAAAGACATCAGAACCAATAGCCAAGACGAATAACAAGAGTCAAGATTCAAGAACCAGGAATGCTTTGGTTTTTGAAATTGAACTTTGGTTTTTGAAATATAAATTTTATCGTTTAGCATAGTTTAGGTCCTTAAGAGAGCCAAGAAGCAAGAGTCAAAAACCAGGGTAGATTTGGTGTTTTTGAGTCGAGAACCAAGAGTCAAGAACCAAGTTTATTTTGGTTTATAAAACTGAAATTTGTTTTTTGAAATATGTTTTTTTGTTTAGCGTAATTAAAAAGTCCTAAAAATCCTGCTTTAAAGCTAATATCTGCGTTCTTAAATCTTGGCTCTAAAATCTAATATCTCGGTTCTAATATCTTGCCTCTTGATTCTATTTTTAATAATCCCCCAAACTTTCAGCGTTCTGACTCAAAGCCTGTGCCAATTGTTCATTATTAGGTGCAACACCATGCCATTTATGACTACCCATCATAAAATCAACACCATGCCCCATTTCGGTTTTCATTAAAATCAACACCGGTTTTCCTTTACCAGTATGAGTTTTTGCTTTTTTTAGCGTTTCAACTACTTCCGATAAAATGTTTCCGTTCATAGAAAGAACATCCCATCCAAATGCTTCCCATTTAGCTTTTAAATCGCCCATTGGTAAAACCTGATCTGTGGAACCATCAATTTGTTGTCCGTTCACATCAATTGTTGCAATAATATTATCAACTTTCCTTCCGGCAGCATACATGGCGGCTTCCCAAATTTGGCCTTCCTGTAACTCACCATCACCATGCAAGGTGTACACCAAGCCATTATCTTTGTTTAATTTTTTAGCAGCAGCAGCCCCAATAGCAACCGACAAACCTTGTCCTAACGAACCTGAAGCAACACGAATACCCGGCAAACCTTCATGAGTAGTAGGGTGGCCCTGTAAACGGGAATCTAATTTACGGAAAGTAGCAAGCTCTTTTACAGGAAAATATCCTGAACGAGCCAATACACTGTAAAAAACCGGGGAGATATGCCCGTTGGAAAGGAAAAACAGATCTTCTCCAATACCATCCATGCTGAATTTTTTTGGTTGATGATTCATTGCATCAAAATAAAGGGATACTAAAAACTCTGTACAGCCTAATGATCCACCCGGATGGCCTGAATTTACTGCATGTACCATTCTAACAATATCCCTGCGAACCTGGGTGGTAACTTTTTCTAATTCTGATAATGAAGCCATATTTTTTATTTGTATGATTGTGTCTGGGAAATTTATTACCTAATAAAAAATCTTTGGGCGTTCCTCTTTCTTAAACAAGAAAGAGTCGGGCTTTTTGCTACAATCTTTTCTAAACAGAAAAGGATTTTTGCTACAATCCCTAACGCAAAATATACAATGAAAGCGCTTTAGGATACAATTATTAATTTTTTACAAAAAAAACAATAAGTAGTGTTTTTTCGTGATTTTTAAAATAACGCTCAAAAGTATCTAATTTTAAGCGTTTGACGAGTATTGTTGAAAATATTAATTTATTGTTGAAAACTCAATTTTATAATTCTTAGAAGTATTTATAAAACGGCTAATTTTAGTATCTTTACAGGCTAAAATAAATAGAGAGGTAGAGAAATAGAAAATTGGAGAGTTTTTAAATCCAAATCTCTATTTCACCAAATCTCCAATTCACTAAATTAAAAATTATGGCATTACAGTGTGGTATTGTAGGATTACCTAACGTTGGGAAATCGACTCTTTTTAACTGCTTATCAAACGCAAAGGCGCAGGCAGCAAACTTTCCTTTTTGTACAATTGAACCAAATATTGGAGTAATTACTGTTCCGGATGAGCGGCTTTCTACTCTCGAAAAATTAGTTAAACCGGAGCGTGTAGTACCTACCACTGTTGAAATTGTGGATATTGCCGGTCTTGTAAAAGGGGCGAGCAAAGGAGAGGGGCTGGGAAATAAATTTCTTGCCAATATCCGTGAAACAAATGCAATTATACATGTTTTACGTTGCTTTGACGATCCCAATGTAGTACACGTTGATGGTACCATTAATCCGGTTAGGGACAAAGAGATCATTGATACTGAATTGCAGTTGAAGGATCTGGAAACTGTTGATGCAAAACTAAAACGTGTTGAAAAACAAGCAAAAACAGGCAATGATCAGGAAGCAAAAAAAGCGTATGAAGTATTGTTAAATTTGAAAAGCTTGTTAGAACAAGGCAAATCAGCTCGTTCAGCGAATCTTTCAGAAAAAGACATGGTATACATTGCAGATTGTTGTTTATTAACTGTAAAACCGGTTTTATATGTTTGTAATGTGGATGAAGCAGCTGTAAAAGCTGGCAATCATTATGTTGATGCCGTTAAAGAAGCGGTAAAAACAGAAAATGCGGAAGTATTGATCATCACTGCTCAAATGGAAGCGGAGATCGCCAGTTTGGAAACGTATGAGGAACGTCAGATGTTTCTTGCAGATATGGGACTTGCAGAACCGGGTGTAAATAAATTGATCAAAGCAGCATACCGTATCTTAAATCTTCAAACATATTTTACAGCAGGAGTGAAGGAAGTACGTGCCTGGACCATCATTAAAGGCATGACAGCCCCACAGGCGGCAGGTGTTATTCATACTGATTTTGAAAAAGGGTTTATCAGAGCCGAAGTAATTAAGTATAACGACTTTATAACCCTTGGCTCAGAAGTAGCTTGTAAAGATGCCGGTAAAATGGGCGTTGAAGGAAAAGAATATGTTGTGAATGATGGGGATATGATGCATTTCAGGTTTAATGTTTAAAAAATAGATATTAGATGTTAGATGTTAGATGTTAGATTTTGGCATTCAGGAAGCCATCAACAACAGTCGGAACAGGTATATTTGAAACTTTACCTAACCTTATTAACTTGTTTTTTTTATCTAAAATCCATTATCTAACATCTAATATCTAATATCTAACATCCCTATACTAACGTAATGGATTCTAATAGTAGTAAATCTCAATTGCAGCTAAAATACATCGAGGATTTCTTGATTAAAATTGGCAATGGGGATTATAATTCCAAACTCCCTATTATTGATGAAAAAGACGAACAACTGCAGGCTGTACAAATTGGGATAAATATGCTTGTGGAAGAGCTGAACGAAACCACCATTTCCAAAGCTTTTCTCAATAGCATATATAATGGAATAAATGATGTGCTTATTGTTCTTAACCAAAAAGGTGAGATCCAAAACACAAATCATGTTGTAGAGGATCTTTTATTTTATTCCCCGGCTGAATTATTGCACCAATCCATTGAAAAATTATTCCCAATAAGTGATATTGATAGTGTTCGAAATTCCATTAGAACCACCTACGAACAAAATAAAATTCAAGAGTTAGGTTTGAACCTTAAAGCCAGGGATAATTCCATTATCTCTGTTTCGTGTTCATTTTCACCCCTTTATAACAATAAACAGGAGTATTCAGGCACCTTGCTGGTAGCTAAGAATATTACAGCCCTTTTAGATGCAAAAAGTCAACTTCAGGAAAAAAACGATGAACTGAATTTATTTGTATATAAAGCCTCCCACGATCTAAAAAGCCCTGTAGCTTCAATGATGGCACTAATGGCTATGCATAATGAAAGTGAAAATGCTCAGGAAAAAGCGATCTTTATTGAAAAAATTGCTGAATGTACTTCCAAGTTAAATATCATCATGTCGGATCTGCTGATTTTGGGGCGAATAACATACGGAGCTTTAGAATATGAAAAAACCAATATTAAAGAAGTAATTGATAGTATTTTAAAAAGTATTGAATTTGTAGAGGGCTTTAAAGATATTGATCTGAATATCGTTATTGAGGATCAGGCTCAATTTATAATTACAGAAAAAGGACTATTTCAAACTATTTTATTAAACCTGATCGATAATGCTGTAAAATACAAGCAAAATGGACCTGAGCGATCTTTTGCCAATATTCATGTTTCCAACCATGAAAAAGGGATCTTATTTAAAATTGACGATAACGGTATTGGAATTGCGGAGGCTCAGCAAGGTAGTATCTTTAAAATGTTTTACCGTGCCACTTCTGCATCAAAAGGCACAGGATTGGGCTTGTACATTGTAAAAACAAGTGTATTAAAATTAGGAGGGGCCATTTCTTTCGAAAGTACTCTTGGTAAAGGTTCTTCTTTCGCGATATACCTTCCAAGCCAAAAATAAGATATCAATATGAAAGCAATTCAGCTTCAGGGATCTCTACTGAAAGGAAGATCAATCCAATAAGTTATATTTAACAGCATACATTACAATGCCTGCTGTATTTTTTGCTCCGGTTTTTAATAAAATATTTTCTCGGTGAGTATCAACTGTTCGTGGACTTATAGTAAGCTTATCCGCTATTTCCTTATTGGTATATTCTTTACAAATTAAATTGACAACTGCAATTTCTCTTTCCGACAAATACTGATTTGAAAAAGAGGGATTTATTTTTTTCGAGCTTACCAAACCTTTTAGCATAGTATTTGAAACATGTCCATCGAAATAATAACCATTTTCGATAACAGAATGGATTGCATCTACCACTACTTCAATATCTTTATCTTTTGGCAGAAATCCACTCGCGCCTTTTTGCAGTAGATGTATAATAAATTCCTCATCGGTATGCATCGTTAATATAATAATTTTAACCTTGGGGTATCTGTTTTTTATGGCAATTGTTGTTTCAATGCCATCCATTAAGGGCATTTCTAAATCCAGCAGCACAACATCGGGCCGCTTTTCTTTCATTTTTTCTAATAATTCCTTCCCATTTGAAGCCTCCATTATTACATCCAATTCATCATATTCCTTTAATAAAGAAATAAGCCCTTGTCTAAAAAGAAATTGGTCATCAACTACGGCTATTGTTTTTTTTAGGTTCATTAGTTACTTATTCTTTACCTATTAAAATATTAAATATTACCTATTAAATAATAACTAAAGGTGTTTCAATTAATATTTTCGACTCCTTATTTCCTATTATAATATATTGCAAAACAGAATTGGTAAGTTGTGCCCTGCTTAAAATACTTTTTAATCCGATCCCATCACTTGATTCAGCTAATTCTTGCATCATTTCGTTTGATAATCCTCTTCCATCATGAGTGATGGTGATGGTCATAAATTCATTTGTAGCATTTATTGTTAATTCAGTAGTTGAAGCGGAGGCATGTTTAATAATGTTATTAATCACCTCTTTTATCAACCGGTACAATTGAATTTCATTTTTTTTCTCGAGTTGGATATGGTCAACATTTAATCTTAAATAAATATCAATTGCTCCGGATGATTTAACCTGTCTGCACAATTCAGTTATTCCCTTAATAAAACCTAATTTCACTAAAGTAGGAGGCATCAAATCATTTGAAATGAGCCGGATCGCTGCAAGGGTATCTCCAATCAATAGATTACTATTGGTTAACAAAGTTTCTGTCAGTGTTTCGTCATTCCTATTTCGTTGAATTTTAGTCAGATTTAATCTTAATACATTTAACATCATACCAACATCATCATGAATATTTGCGGCAATTTTTTTTCTTTCCTGTTCAGCTACTTCTATTGATGCATCCAGTAATTTGCGCTGATGGATATTATCATTTTCCTTTATCAATGCTATATTGGCCAGCATTTTTTTTTGATATAACAAAACAAAAAGCACAATGAAAGAAACCAGGATTAAAATCCCCATTGTTCCAATAGCAACGAGTGAAAATATGTCTATTGGGCTCTTGCTTTCCAAAATCCTATACTTATTAAAATGTTATAAAAAATATTTAAAAGTTGGGGTATGGCCCACAATGCATTAGAAAAAGACCGTTGGTAAGTATAAACATAATTACTAAAAGCAAAAACTAATAAACTTCCGGAAAAATAAAATAATATTCCGGAATTTATCCAAAAGAAAGGTGCTGATAAAATATTTTCAAATAGTAATTTACGCATTACAAAAAGAAATGAAACAAGTGAATATATTGATAGGATTACCGCTTCTATTGAAGCAGAAAAATTATCCATGGAATTTAAACCGTTTATTTTGTAATCAATAAAAGCGACAATTAAAAATATAGGGATGGGTAAAAGTAAATACTTCGCATTTAAATATTTCTTAAAAAACAAGATATAAAAAAAACTGATCAGAATAAATTCAAAAATAGTAAATAAATGAAAAATGTAAAAATTATTGATATTGGAACTTGCATAAACAACACTTATAATATCAGTAATAAATGAAACGAATACAATTAAAAATAAGGGAGCTAAATATCCTTTTATAGATTTAAAACACAGCAAACCAACAATGAATGTAAGTACGGAAAATAGTATTGAAAAATTATCCAGGTAATCGTAAAAAGAGTTACTCATAAAAAAAAGACGGATTTAATCCGTCTTTAAAAATAGTCAAAATAAAAGAACCATTCTACTAAGTAGTTGAATTTAATGGATTGGTTACTCCGCAACGTGTTGGACAAGGTATACTTCTTTCCGCCAATAATCCGGTGTACAAATCATTTTCACTTGTATTTGCACCTACTATTATTAATTGCTTTGCCCCATAATTATCAATAGCGTAATAAATACGTATTCCTACACAACCTGTTTGGTTAATAATAGCCTGAATAGCATCTTTTCCATAAAAATGACCTTTTGTTGCACCCGCGTTTGCAGCACGATAATTACTTGTCCATACTGCAGCTTCCTCTAAAGTAATGGCATGATTTTCTTTCCCTGTAAAACTCATTGTTTGATGTTTTTTTAGATTTAATTAATAATTGTTTCTCGCGAAAGTATTGATTTTACAATTAATGATTTTAAGATTCAATTTAACAAACTAATAAAATCGTCTAAAAAACAGGCAGTTGCGGTTTTTGAACCCTTTTCGACTCCGTAAAAACACCTACCATTTTCCGTGTTTTTACGGAGTAGAAAAAACCGTGTTTTCACCTAAAAATTTTGAAATCCTATGAAATACTTTTGTAAAAATTATAAAACAATGCTGTTTTTATGTACGAAGATTCGAAGATCGATTTAACAAACAAAGAGAATTTAGCCAATTGGTGTACTGAACTTAACTGTGAAGAAAAGGATTTGATACATGCCGTTTTAAGAATTGGCAATAATGTAAAAAGTGTAAATGATTTTTTAATATTAAATCGAAAAAAGAAGGAATGATCACACTTAAAAAAACTCAGCAACCATCTTTTGACGAATATCAAATACAAAAAGTATGGGAAAAAGCACTAATTATAGAAGGTATGGACCCTCAAATTTACCGTTTAGATAATTGCGGTGCGCTGATTAAAAATGTTCTTTATTTAAATGAATTTAAGTCTCTTTCTATGGGCTGGGAAATTGATCTTATACAACCGAGGAGCAAAGGAGGGGTAGATGACCTGTGTAATCTGCAAGCTTTACAATGGGAAAATAAAAAAGCAAAAGCAGAGTGCTATCCTTTTTGGAAATGTATTGTTTCGGAAGATAGAAAAGGAAACTGTTATTTAAAATAATTGGACAATTTCATAAGAGAATTAACAACATTTACTCATCGTAAGAAACCGAAATTTCAATAAAAACAAACAAAAAAATCTGTTTTTATTGAAATTGAATAGGTGGCATTTAATAAATTCTTACGTATTAGCAGCCATAGATTCTATTACTTCCATGTTAAAATTATCTTTTGCTTGTATATAGGCTACCCTGGCATGCTGCACAGCACCAAATTTGTGCTTATCAATATCAGCAGATAAACCTAAATATACTTTTGATAAATTTAACATTCGAGCACGTTTTAAAACCTGATAAATAGCTTGTTTGTATACCTTGTATTGAAAAACGTATTGGTAATCCATTCCAATAATCATTGGAGAATAGTGAGCCGAACCAGTGTAACACCAAATAACTGCCACAGCTTTTCTTTCGGGACGGGTGTCAAATTCAGGCTTAAGCTTCAAAACAACAAACTCCCAATTGGGATGCTTTGATAATTTTTTTAATGTGTCTTTTGGATAAGCGAACATATTAAAACCCTTGTTTCTTTGTTCCACATTTAAATAAAGATCATGATAGTATTCGGTTTCTTCTTTTGTCAGCTCTTTCTTATATTCTATTTCAAAAGCATTTTCATTTCTAAATACTTCAGTTCTAATATTTTTTCTGTTACGATGAGATAGTGATTCAATAAGTTCATCTTTTGTATTCCAATTCAGGTTTTCAATAATGTTAGAGTTCGGCATATTAACCGGGGCAAATCCTTCCTTCAAAAATAATTCTTTAAACTCAATATCTTCTTTATCCAAATCTCTAAGTAATAACGAATTGGCATTTATCGATTCCTGAATTTTTGTAACTCTTTCCAAAAGCAGGGTAAATGCATCTTTCCATTTAGGATGATTAGGATTGATAAAATAATGATGGCCCTCACTGAGCATCGAACCCATCGTTAATGTTTTTGAGGTAAGATAATAGGGATCTGTTTTTCTCTTTTCTTCGATCTGAATGGATACTGATTCTAACGCAAGCATGTCATCCTTAGAAATACCGGAAGTGAAAAACGTTGCTAAAACCGGTTGTTTATCTTTATCACGAATAATAAAATAATAAAAATCCCAGTTTTCTTCCGGTTTCGGGTTATTGCTAAATACATCCTCTAATGCTAAAAGTCCTTCCCAGTCAAAAGAACCATTTGCTCCAAGGAGTTTGTCCCATTCTGTTTTATCGATCGCTTTTATGCTTCTTTCTTCCTGAACCGTCAACTCTTCATTTAAAATTGTTTCTTGTTTATTTATAGGAAGATAAGAGTTTGTATCGCTTTTAGTTTTAAACGCCTTGCGTACATCATCCATTGTCCTGTTTTCTTCTTCCAACACCTTTGGATAGTGGTAAGCTAAGGCATCTACAAATTCTTTTATTTCATTTTTTTTCACCTGGCGGTTAATTGAAAAGCGTACTCCGGTATTTCTAACAGAAACAGCAGGAAACAGAGCCAGGTTAACAAAAAAACCATCATTTAATAAGCGTTTAACCATGTTATAGCCCACTTTTGGTTGCCCCATTGCCACAAAGCCAATAGGAGTGAGCGGATGGGACATAACCGTAAGATCTGTTTTGGCGATTAACTGACTGCAATAATCTATATTTTCACGCAATTCGTTCTGTATTCTATAGATATCCTCCGACAAATGAATTTTTGCGGAAGCAATTGCAGCACCTATAATTGGAGGCGCTAAAGGATGAGAATAAATTAAAGGACCACCAAAAATACGCACCTTTCTATACGTTTCCTCATTCGGAAAAATTGCTAATCCTCCCGTTACCCCAAAGCCTTTGCCCATTGTGGTCATGAGCATTATTTTTTCGTGTTTGGGTACTTTACTATTAGTATAGCCACTTCCATTTTTTCCATGCCAGCTCATCCCATGTGCATCATCTACATAAACATGCAATTGTTCGTATTTTTCCATTAAAAATAATAGGCTATCAAATGGAGCAACGTCTCCATACATGGAATATACACCATCAATCAAATACCAGATCTTTTTGTGGGTTTTGCTCAGTTGTTTTAATTGCTTTTCCAGCATCTCCATATTGCTGTGGCGTATCATTTCTATAGGCACACCTTTTTGACGAAGCAACTGTGCAGCCGTTTGTACGCTAAAGTGAACTTGCTGGTCTAAAATTATGGCATCTTCATTTGTTATAAGCGTTGGAATTACCGAAATATGTGCAGAGGAGGTGGAAGAATAGGTAAGCACATGCCTGTTATCAAACATTTGAGATAAATAATCCTCTAATTGTACATTGATACCTGAAGATAGATAACCACGGGATATACCATATTGGGTTCCATATTTTTGTGTAAAATCAATGGCTCCGTCTTTTAATCGTTGATCCAATTCTAAGCCTAAATATCCGCACGTTCCAAAATTCAATAACTCTTTTTCAAAAATCGGCAACTTCCTGTCCGACATTGAATTTACATCCGAAACTAAATGAATTACTCCTCTTTGTTTAGCATCCGTAAGTAATTCATCAATTGTATCTAAAGAGTTATTGTGATTGATTTTTGCCATAA
>JAZJZM010000021.1:163025-175788 GCA_040389865.1 Bacteroidota bacterium
ATTTTTGTCTAAATACAGGACTTTTTTGTAAGTTAAAAAAAACTAATGAAAAAAATATTATTAGATAATGACGAAATTACTTTAGAATTAGAAAGTGGAATTGTCACAGCAAAATTTAAAGTGGAGCACTTTGATTTGCAAACAGTTCAGAGGCTTGTTGAAGAGAGGAAAAAGGTATTTGAAGGAATAATTTATCCTGTAATAGCCAATGTAGTATCTGTAAAAAGTTCCACAAAACCAGCGCGCGATTTTTTTGCTTCCGAAGCGGGTTGCGAAGGAATTAATGCAACAGCTGTTATTATTGATTCTCCGGTAGGAAGCATTTTAGGCAATTTTTATATTCTTATTAACAAACCACTGCGGCCTGTTAAATTATTTACTGACAAATTAAAAGCAAAAAAATGGTTGGCACAATTTGTTGAAAATACAAAAAAATAGCCAGGATAAAGAAACACAAGCACTAAAAAAGAATGAAAAAGACGCTATTAGAAAACAGTGAAATTACCTTAGAATTAGAAGAGGGGATTGTTAATGCAAAATTCAAAGTAGAGCACTTTGATTTACTGACAGTTCAAAAATTAGTTGAAGAAAGAAAAGAGGCATTCAATGGCACACTGTACCCTGTGATTGCTAATGTGATATCAGTAAAAAGTTCGACAAAGGCAGCACGTGATTTTTTTGCTTCCGAAAAAGGTTGTGAAGGAATTATTGCAGCAGCGGTTATTATTAACTCTCCGGTAGGCAGCATGATAGGCAATTTTTATCTCCGTCTTAGCAGGCCATTAAGACCAAGTAAATTATTTACTGATGAATCAGAAGCAAAAAAATGGTTGGCTCAATTTGTAAAAAAAGATTAAAAAATAGCTTATAAAATCGAAGCTAAGATATGTTATTTTGGAAAATGAATTTTACTCGGCATCCCTACTTACAGGTATTTCCTGGAATAGTTCTAATTTATAAACAACTATTGAAGTATGGAAAAATTGCAGGTTGGAAATCATGAGGTTGTTTTTGAGTATAAAATGGAGAAGGGATTTGTTAAAGGAACATTATATTCTAATTTTATTGATTTAAGTATTGCTCAAAAATTAACTGAATACAGGGTAAAATTTCAAAAAGGAAAAAAATATCCCCTATTATCGGATATTAAAACGATTAAAAAAAGTACAAAAGCGGCTCGTGATTTTATGGCTTCTGAAGAAGGCTGTGAAGGGGTTATAGCGGCTGCTGTTCTTATTGATTCTCCGATAGGAAGTGTGATCATCAATTTTTTTATCCGGGTTAGTAAACCATTACGGCTTACCAAAATATTTACAAATGAAGAAGATGCAAAAGAATGGCTCTCCCAGTTTGTTATGAAAGATTAAAAATTGAAATGGAGAAAGACCTATTTTCAAAACATGCTTGCCAATTTTTTATCTTCCGAATTAACCAAGGATTCCTATCAAAATATTTAAAGCTGAATTAAAAGCCAAAGAATTGCTAAAAGCAGTTTGTGGTAAATGATACTAAGAATTGATTTAAAAGAAATATCAATTAATAATGGATCATTTTTGATTTTACTTCTATAGCCTGATATTTATTTTTTTTAAGCTCTTCAATTATTATCTTCATTCTGTTTTTTTATTTTACATTTACTCATGAAAAAGCTGTTGTTGGAAAATGATGAAGTAAGGATAGAATTAGAAGAAGAAATTCTCTTTGCTATTTGGAAAAGTACATTTGTTGATTTGAATATTGCTCAACAAGCAGTAACGTATAGGTTGGAAGCGACTAATTTTGTTGCATATCCAATGGTCATAAATATTAAATCTATAAAAAGTATAAATAAACCTGCGCGAGATTTTTTAGCTTCAGAAAAAGGTAGTGAAGGAATTATTGCCGCAGCCTTTTTAATAGATTCGAGTGTGGGAAGAGTGTTAGGCAATTTTTTTATAAAAATTAATAAACCTATAAAACCAACTAAAGTTTTTACAGATGAAATAAAAGCAAAAAAATGGCTGCTTCAATATGTTAACAGGTAGTTACAATATATTTATTACAGGGGAATGAAATAGTAACCGATCGAAAAAAAACATTTTAGATTTGTTCTAATTAAAAACCATGAAAAAGCTACTATTAGATAATGAGGAAGTAAGGATAGAATTAGAAGATGGAATTCTCCTGGCTAATTGGAAAAGCTCTTTTGCTGATTTGAATGCAGCTCAACAGGCAGTAAAATTCAGGTTAGAATGCACCAATTTTGTTCCTTATCCAATATTATTGAACGTTACAGCACTGAAAAAAATTACAAAACCTGCGCGTGATTTTTTAGCTTCAGAAATAGGTTGTGAAGGAATTATAGCCGGTGCATTTTTAATAAATTCAGACTTAGGAAGGCTTATAGGCAATTTTTTTATTCAAATTAATAAACCATTAAGACCTTCTAAATTATTTACAGATGAAATAAAGGCCAAAGAATGGCTGTCAAAATATATTAAAAAGGATTAAAAAAATACATGAAACAAAACAAAGGGAAAATTCTTCTTTTAGATACTGAATACAGCACGTTTGAACTGGAGAACGGTATACTGATAGGAACCTGGAAAAAATCTTTTATTGATTTAAATACAGCAGAAAAAACTATTAATGATAGAATTATTGCCGCAGCCGGACAAAAATATCCCCTTTTAACAAAAATAAAATCAATAAAAGAGAGCACTAAAGAAGCAAGAGTTTTTTTAGCTTCCGAAAAGGCTTGTGAAGGTTTAATTGCGGGGGCTATATGCGTTGATTCAGCTTTAGAAAACATGATTGCTACCATTTTTATATACATGAGTAAACCGGTGGTACCTACCAAAATATTTAAAAATGAAGCAAAAGCAAAAGAATGGTTAGGACAGTTTATTGTAAATGATGGTGAGGAAATTCCCGATAAAAACAAACTCTCTTTTCTGCTGGTTTAAAAACATGAAAACGAATGTGCTTTATGTCAGTAAATAATGCCAGCGGCATCGAATGTTTTTGGAAAAACAGGTCCATTGGATTCTTCAACTCCCGCTGGGAGTCGAACCCTACCAAGAATAACAAATTCTATAAGCATGTGAATTCAGAGGATTCTTTAATTGAAAAATATAGTAAACGTCACCTGCATTTAATAAGATCATTTTATATTATCCAAATTTAATTTCCTCAATTTTGGCGCAATTTTGGCGGTAACAGCAACTACTATTATTGTCATGATCCCACCAAAAGCCACAGATGCTTTTAATCCCATAGCACTTGCAGCAAGCCCCGATTCAAAAGCTCCAATTTCGTTTGATGAACCAATAAATATACTGTTTACAGCCGACACACGGCCTCGCATTGAATCCGGTGTAGAAAGTTGTAAAATGGTATGGCGTATCACCACACTTACATTATCAAATGCTCCGGTAAGGAAAAGAAAAAATAAAGAAAGGTAAAAATTGGTGGAAATACCAAATAGAATAGTGGCAAGTCCAAAAGCCCCAACAGATAAGAATAAATTTCTACCTGCATTTTTGGTTGGTGGTTTATAGATGATTATTAATGCCATAATTACAGCCCCCAAGGCCGGAATTGCACGTAAAAATCCCAATTCCACAGAGCCTACATGTAATATTTTATCCGCATAAGCGGGAAGCATTGCCACAGCACCTCCAAACAAAACAGCAAAAAGATCCAATGTTAATGCACCTAAAATTAACTGGTGCCCGAAAACAAATTTTATTCCTGCCGATAAACTTTCTTTTAAAGTTTCTTTCTTTTCCTTTTCGGGTAATGGTTTGGAAGCAATAAATAAAAATGAAAGAACAGAAATAACTATCAATACAATATTCACCTGATAAGCAACAGTAAAACTAATTGCACAGATAAAACCACCTGCTGCCGGGCCCAGAACAGATGCAATATGCCAAATAGTGCTATTCCAGGTAGATGAGTTGGTATACAATGTCCTTGGAACAATTTGTGCCATAAAAGATGGAAAGGATGCCGCTAAAAAGCCCCGGATAACACCTATTCCACCTATCACTATAAAAATGGGAGTGATACCATAGGTTTGAATGATGGTGGATGTATCCAATGAAAAATAGAGTAGGGTAGAGGTACAAATAATGAGTAAGGAGGTAAATAAAACAATAATATGCTTACGATTAAAGGAATCGGCCACATGGCCTGAAACCAAAGAAACAATAATAAATGGAATAGCTTCTGCTAATCCTATCAAACCCAAAGCCAACACATCTTTGGTGTGTTGATAAATTTGCCAGCCAATTATTACACTTTGCATTTGAATGGCAAGGGTCAAAAAAAAGCGAGTGGTTAAAAAGAACAAAAATTCTTTTATACGTAAGGCTGCAAATGGATCGTGTTTGATCTTCGGGATAGAATCGTTCATAAATAAACTAATACGTTTAATTGATATGTCGCATTAACCAAATAAATGGGGACAATATCAAATATAAATAATAAAGTCCCGTTGAATACGGGACTTTATTAAGTATCGATAAAATTTCAAAAAATATTTTTCGTTATTCAGAATCACTATTCTTCCACTCTTTTAATGGAACAACCTACCGATTTTGTAGAATTTGTTTTTACAGCTTTGCCGGCACCAATAGCAACAATAGCATCTTTCAAAAAATGCTCTTTCGCATCATTGGCATCTTTTATATTATCATCAATGGCTCCACGATAAGCCAATCCTTTTTTATCAAACAAAAAAATATGTGGAGTGCGGGTAGCACCAAAAGCATTAGCCAATTGGGAATTTTTATCCACAACATAACTGAAATTATATGACTGGGCTTTGGCATATTTTTTCATTTCCTCAAAAGAATCATCGGCATCACGCTGTGCTTCGTTTGAATTAACCACGATCACACCAATTTTGTTTGTTGTTGCAAGAGTTGCTACTTCTTTGATACGTGCCTCCGTTAATTTCACATACGGACAGGTATTGCAGGAAAAAATTACAAGTAAACCATTTTCGCCTTTTACATCAGCCAGCGAAACTTCTTTCCCTGTAATATTCATCATTTTGTGATCGGCTTTGGGTATTTCAGAACCAATAGCCAATTCCTGAATAGTGCCGGTTTTAAAAGCTGTTGCAATTAAAAAAACTGCTATTATTGATACTAATTGCATAGATTTTTTCATAGGATCATATTTTATGTATGGTGAATTTACAAAAAAAAACGGTAATTCAACAATTGGACATTATTTCTTGATTATCTAATCCAAATTCATTGGTCTCATTCGTTTTTGAAACTATGAAATTTATTGCAAGATTTTTAGTTTCGAAAAATATTTTTCTCTGTGGTTATCTGTGTGCGCTCCTTTTCCTCTGTGTAATTGTTACACAGAGTTTCACAGAGAATCCACAGAGAATCACAGAGTTTTTATTAATTTGATGGATAAAGACTTCCCTGTCTTTCTTTACACCAACCTATTCACATTCGGTGCATAGTGGTTGAGTTATATTTTTTCTTTATTTTTACTCTTATAAAAACCAATAACCATAATGACAAAAGCAAAAATAAAATCGTCCAATTTAGAGTTTTTAAAACAGTTAAAGAAAAATAATAACCGCGATTGGTTTGCTGTTCATAAAGATAGGTATTTGCTGGAGCTATCACAAATAGAAGCCTTTGTGGATGATCTATTGGCGGAAATGAATAAACATGATGTTATTGAAAATCCATCCGGGAAAAAGAGTTTACAGCGTATTTACCGTGATACAAGGTTTTCGAAAGATAAAACACCTTATAAAAACAATTGGGCTGGTGGCTTTAAACGTGCAACAAAAAACCGAAGAGGAGGTTATTATTTTCATATTGAACCCGGCAATACCTTTGCAGCAGGAGGTTTTTGGGCTCCTGAACCCAAAGATGTAAAACGTGTCAGAGATGAGTTTGCGCATGATGCTACTCCTTTACGCAAAATATTAAAAAACAAATCGTTTATAAATACATTCGGCAGCTTAGAAGGTGAACAGTTGAAAACCACTCCTAAAGGCTTTGACGCTGATAATGCAGCCATTGACCTTATTCGTTACAAACAATTTTTGCTTGTCCACAAATTTAGCGATAAGGAAGTGTTAGCTGATGATTTTTTGAAACAGGTAAATGATACCTTTAAAAAAATGCGCCCCTTTTTTGATTATATGACCGAAGTATTAACTACGGATGTAAATGGGGTTTCGATAGAGTGATTTTAGTTTAAGGGGAATGCCCAAAAAAATAACCGCAAAGTTCGCAAAGGAATCGCAAAGTCCGCAAAGAATATAAAATTCAATACTTTGCGGACTTTGCGTAAATTTCTCTGCGAACTTTGCGGTAAAAAAAATAAATTACACCAAATTCTTTACTTAAAATGCTGCAATTTTATCCGAAACATATTGTCCGGATTTTAGTTTGCCAACAATTTTTGAAAATGCATCAATGGTATAGTTCACATCATCAATTGTGTGAACAGCAGTTGGGATCAAACGTAAAATGATCATCCCTTTTGGAACTACCGGATACACTACCATTGAACAGAAAATGTTGAAATTTTCACGTAGATCAAGGATCAGATTGGTTGCTTCAGGTATAGAACCGTTCATATAAACAGGCGTTACCGGTGAATTGGTTTCTCCGATCTCAAATCCTGCTTTTTTCAAGCCATTTTGTAAAGCATGTGTAATTTCCCAAAGTTTATTTTTCAATTCAGGATGTTTACGCATTAATTCTAAACGCTTTAATGCACCCACTACTAAAGGAAGTGGCAAGGCTTTCGCGAATATCTGAGAACGCATATTGTAACGCAAATATTCAACAATTTGCTCATCACTTGAAATAAAACCACCTATCAATGCAAAGGATTTAGCGAATGTTCCAAAATAAATATCAATTCCATCCTGGCAACCTTGCTCTTGTCCTGTTCCACCGCCTGTAGCGCCCATAGTACCGATACCATGTGCATCATCAACAAACAAACGGAAATTGAATTTTTTCTTTAATTCAACGATCTCTTTTAATTTTCCCTGATCGCCACGCATTCCAAAAACACCTTCGGTAATTAATAAAATAGAACCATTTTGTGCTTCAGCAAGTTTTGTAGCACGTTCTAATTGTTTTACACAATCATCAATATCATTGTGTTTGAACACATAACGTTTTCCCATGTGTAAGCGCACACCATCTAAGATACAAGCATGCGATTCGGCATCATAAACAATAACATCATGGCGATCCACCAAACAATCAATGGCGGAAACCATTGCCTGGTAACCGAAATTACAAAGGATAGTACTTTCTTTTTGAACAAATGCGGATAATTCAGTTTCCAGTTGCTCATGAGCATCAGAGTTTCCGCTCATCATACGAGCACCCATTGGCATTGCAAACCCAAATTGAGCTGCTGCATCTGCATCCGCTTTACGCACTTCAGGATGGTTAGCCAAGCCCAAATAATTATTTAAACTCCAGTTCAAACGTTCCTTACCGCGGAAGATCATACGGGGTGCAATATCACCTTCCAATTTTGGAAATGTAAAATACCCGTGCGATGCTTTTGCGTGCATTCCTATCGGACCACGATTTGCTTTGATTTTTTCAAATAGATCTTTCATAATGTTGTTTATTGGCTTTTGAAGATATGTTTAAACTTTATTTTAAATTATGATAATATTGTCGCAGAAGAAGCCATCACATATATTTCGACAGGCTCAATATGACCATCGCGCGGTCAGTCAGAGCTTGTCGAAGACTGTGGGCCGATATTCCTTCTTTGGCAAAAAGCCAATCGGGATGACAATGCCCCAAAAAATTTTTTTTGCGAAATTAGACTATTACATACTATTTTCAAAGGTTTTTTAATTAACAAAGAGGCATTTTATCAATAAATAACATTAAATACAGATATTTCAACCAAAAAAATGTATATTTGCAATCCTTTTATGATGAAAAAATATTTCAATATAACTTTTGTTCTGATTTTGCTTTTGGGCTTTGTTTCATGCAGTGAAAAAAAAGTGTATGAATCCACCAGTAAAGAAAAGAAGAAAAAAGCGGGTTTAACCCTTGGCAAATTTAATAAACTTGTTAAGAGTACTGATATTGATGCTAAATACGCAGCGGCTGTCAGGTACTATAAAAAGGAAGATTATACCAAGGCGCTTACGCTGTTTGAAGAATTGATGAGTGTGTATCGTGGTACTGCTAAAGCGGAGGAGGTTCATTTTTATTATGCTTATTGTAATTATAATTTAGACGATTATATTGTTGCCGGATATCACTTCCGTAATTTTGTAAAAACCTTTCCGAGCAGCGTACATACCGAAGAGTGTGCTTACATGAATGCATATTGTTTTTATTTGAGTTCGCCCGGTTATAGTCTCGATCAGGTGGATACAAAACTGGCAATTAAAGAATTTCAGCGTTTCACAAATCAGTATCCGAAAAGTACACGAATTGCTGAATGCAATACCATGCTGGATAAGCTGAGGGGGAAGCTGGAGCGTAAATCGTATGAAAATGCGATGTTGTATTACAATATGATAGATTATAAAGCTGCTATTGTCGTTTTTGCTAACCATATCAAAGATTTTCCGGAATCAAAACATGTGGAGGAACTAAATTATTTAACCATTAAATCGTATTATTTACTGGCATTGAACAGTATTGAATCAAAAAAACAAGAACGTTTTAAAGCTGCCGTGGATACCTACATTAAGTATGTAGATACTTTTCCAAAAGGCGGATATTTAAAAGATGCTGAAATGATCTATTCAAGTGCTTTGAAAAATTTAGAAAAATATAACAAACCAACATAATAAAACAATGGACTATAAAAAAACAACCGCTGATTTAACCACTACTACTCGCGATTTAAGAGATTTCGATGGTAAAACTGGTAATATGTATGAAAGTATTGCGATCATCTCTAAACGTGCTAATCAAATTAGCTCGGAAATTAAAGAAGAGTTGACCAATAAGTTGGCTGAGTTTGCTTCTACAACTGATAATTTGGAAGAAATTTTTGAAAACCGTGAACAAATCGAAATTTCAAGATTTTATGAGCGTTTACCAAAACCTTCATTGATTGCAATTCAGGAATTTTTCGATGATAAAATTTATCACCGTAACCCAACTACTGAAACTGAGAAATAAGGATTAAGGATTATTGGATTTAGGATTAAGGATTTGGGTAAAGCCACTCCTAATCTTAAATCTAAAAATCCAAAATCCAAAATCTTAATTTTTAAAAAGATGCTGCGCAATAAAAACATTATTATTGGTGTAACAGCCAGCATTGCTGCTTATAAATCAGCGTTTTTAATTCGTTTGCTTGTAAAAGCAGGCGCCAATGTTAAGGTGATAATGACACCTTCCTCCGGTGAATTCATTACCCCACTTACCCTTTCCACTCTCTCTAAAAACCCTGTATTAATTGATTTCGTTAAGGACAGAACAGGCCAATGGAATAACCATGTTGAACTGGGTTTATGGGCCGATGCACTTGTTATTGCTCCTGCATCCGCTAATACCATTGCAAAAATGGCAAATGGTTTATGTGATAATCTATTGCTTGCTACTTATTTATCGGCACGTTGTAAAGTTTACATCGCACCTGCAATGGATCTGGATATGTACAAACATCCCGCAACTACCGAAAATTTAAAACGATTAAGATCATTCGGTAGCAGTATCATTAATCCCGGTTTTGGTGAACTGGCAAGTGGATTGAATGGTGAAGGACGTATGGCTGAACCCGAAGAGATCTTTGATCACCTTTCTAAAGAGTTATCTACTAATTTACCTTTTACCGGAAAAAAAGTGCTGGTAACAGCCGGTCCTACTTATGAGGCGATAGATCCTGTTCGTTTTATCGGAAATCATTCATCTGCAAAAATGGGTTTTGCTATCGCGGAAGAATTTGCTGATCAGGGTGCTGAAGTTACCTTGGTTTGTGGCCCGAACGCTTTAAAAACAGCCAATCCAAACATTCATCGTATTGATATTACATCCGCTGAAGAATTATATTCTGCTTCTGTAAAAGCCTTTAAATCGGTTAATATAGCTGTCCTTTCGGCTGCCGTTGCTGATTTTAAACCTTCAAAAGTTGCAGGCCAGAAAATTAAAAAAACAACAGCAACAAAAAGTATTGACCTGGTTCCAACCAAAGATACTTTGCTGGAATTAGGAAAGCTGAAAAAATCAGATCAGCTGCTTATTGGTTTTGCGCTTGAAACAGAGAACGAGAGTGAGAATGCAAAAACAAAAATAAAAAAGAAAAACCTCGATCTGATCGTCCTTAATTCATTGAATGACAAGGGTGCGGGTTTTAAAACGGATACAAACAAAATAACGATCTTTGATAAGTACAATAAATCTATAAAATTCGAGTTAAAAACTAAGGCCGAAGTGGCTAAGGATATTGTAGAAGTGATCAGAAAATATAAATCAGGAATTAAGAATTAAGATCGTGCGCAAACTCATAGTTGTATTTTTAATGCTTTTTGTTTTTAACACCTCTTTTTCGCAGGAGTTGAACTGTAAGGTGCAGGTATTGTCGCAATCCATACAGGGTACCGATAAAAGTGTGTTTGAAACCTTGCAAACAGGCATCTTTGAATTCATGAACAATAAAAAATGGACCACCGAAACTTTTAAAATTAATGAAAGGATCGATTGCAGCATTTTAATTAATATCACCGAACGCCCTTCTACCGATGATTTTAAAGCAACCATCCAGGTTCAGGTACGCAGGCCCGTTTTTAAAGCTTCCTATAACTCTGTACTTTTAAATAATAATGATAATGATTTTCAATTTAAATATTTAGAAAATCAGGCGCTGGAGTTTACTGAAAATCTCCATTTGTCGAACCTTACATCGGTATTGGCTTATTATGCTTATCTTATAATTGGTTTGGATTACGATTCATTTTCCTTAAATGGCGGAACCCCTTATTTGCAAAAAGCCTTGGCCATTGTTAATAATGCACAAAGCGGAAATGATATAGGCTGGAAAGCATTTGATGGTAACAAAAACAGGTACTGGTTAATTAATAATATGTTAGATGCTTCTTTTGTTCCTTTGCGTGAGTGTATGTATAAATACCATCGTTTAGGGATGGATATGATGGTTGATAATAAAGAAACAGGGCGTTTGGCAATTATGGAAAGCCTTGAAACATTAAGGAAAATACATCAGATAAAACCTTTGTCCTATAGCCTTCAGGTTTTTTTTAATGCTAAATCGGATGAAATAATCAATGTTTTTTCAGGCGCTTTCCCTGATGAAAAATCAAAAATTGTGAATCTCCTGAATGAGATAGATCCTACCAATAGTAACAAATACCAGAAGATTACAGCAAGCCAATAATGGTGGTGCTGTTTTAATTAAAGCGTCATTTTTTTTCTGCGTACCGGTTTATGGTATATCTTTATAAAGCATGCGAATTTCAGCCATCAAATATATTTCCATATTAACAGCGCCTCTTGTTGGAATAATTTCTTTAACCATGCAGGGTTGGTTCACTTGGCTGCTCCCGATCTTTTCTTTTATAATTATACCTTTCAGTGAATTGTTTTTTAATGGTAGTTCAAAAAATCTTTCCGATCTGGAAGAAAATGCAGCAAAAAACGATAAGACCTTCGATTACATTTTATACCTCATGGTTCCCGCCCAGTATATTTCTTTGCTTTACTTTTTATTCTCTTTTAATGAACCCCTTCAGGGGTATGAAATAGCCGGAAGAATAGTTACCATGGGTATTTTGTGCGGAATACTTGGTATCAATGTAGCTCATGAAATTGGCCATCGGGTAAAGCCTTTCGAACAGTTTTTAGCCAAATCGCTCTTGCTTACCTCGCTTTACATGCATTTCATTATTGAACACAACAGGGGGCATCACAGGCACGTTGGTACCGATCATGATCCTGCTTCTTCAAAATATGGTGAGATCCTTTATGCATTTTGGTTTCGTTCCATCCTATTTAGCTTTATTTCGGCCTGGAAAATTGAGAGGGATATGCTAAAAAAGAAAGGGATACCAGTTCTTTCATGGAAAAATGAAATGATCCGGTTTATCGTAATTCAACTGGGTTTTATTTTACTCATCTATCTGATTTTCGGTTACCTCGTTATGCTTTACTTTTTAGGTGCTGCATTTTTTGGAATAGTGTTACTCGAAACAATAAATTATGTTGAACACTATGGTTTACGTAGAAATAAAACAAACGAAACAACCTACGAACGTGTTATGCCCATTCATTCCTGGAACTCCAACCATCCTTTAGGCCGCATTATGTTGTTTGAACTAAGCCGCCATTCCGATCATCATTATATGGCGAGTAGGAAATATCAGATCCTTCGTAATTTTGAAAACTCACCTCAAATGCCTACCGGTTATCCCGGGATGATACTACTGGCGCTTGTTCCACCTTTATGGTTTAAGGTAATGAATAAAAGGATTAAGCTTCTTCAGGGGCAGTAGTTTGTTCGTTCATAAAATCATTTTCGTTTTCATTATTTGGGCGTGTCCCTTCGCTGCGCTGCGGGGCGGGCTTGGAGTTTATCCTGAGCGAAGTCGAAGGGCTTCAATCTTTCCCAATAAAAATTGGGAAAGGATTTCCGCTGCAATCCCTCACGCAAACAACTTTTAACCAAATAGGAGAGATAGAATCTATGTATTTATTATTTATTTTCTTAAAATTTACTATGTTTCTATGTTGTTAATGCGAATCAAGGGTTAAAATAGAGCCATCGGCTCGAA
>JAZJZM010000022.1:0-194501 GCA_040389865.1 Bacteroidota bacterium
GGTCATTTCGAGCTTGTCGAGAATTGCGGCTGCTTACCATAACGATTTAACTTATATAAAGTATATTGTAATTGAGAAAAATGAAAAAAAACGTAAAACATCTTTTCACATTTATTTTTGTCGTTACCGCATTCTTCTTAAATGCGCGACCAGCAATTGGATCAAACTCAAGCAAAACTATTGATTCCCTTCATATTATTTTAAAAAAAATTCAAGAAGACACCTCTCGGGTAAACACCTTAAATGCAATAAGCAGTGAATATCTAAAAGCAGATAACTATAAACAGGCATTGCAAAATGCTGAAATGGCACAGCAAAATGCTGAAAAAATTAATTACATAAGAGGACTGATCGATTCCTACAACATCATTGGAATTGCTTACCGAAATTTGGCTAATTACGAAAAGGCATTGGAGATTAATTTGAAGTCATTAATGATCTGCCGTGAAAATGGAGAGAAAAATGGAATAAAAGATGCTTTTCTTAGTATTGGGGCTGTGTATATGAACCAGGGGAATTACAAAAAAGCCTATGAAAATTATTTGAACTGTTTAAAAATCAGTGAGGAAATAGGAGATAAAAAAGGAATAGCAACTTCTTATAGTAATATCGGACTTCTTTTTATGCTACAAAATAATCTTGAAAAAGCGTTAGACAATCAATTAAAAGCATTAAAGATCAGGAATGAGATCGAGGATAAACCTGGAATTGCAATGTGTTATAATAATTTAGGAAATATTTATTTAAGGCTTAAAAATTACGAAAGCGCATTGGATAATTATTTAAAATCTTTAAAAATACGAGAAGCTAACGGAGACAAATACGGAATAGCTGTTTCTTTCAACAATATCGGCCTCATTTATTGGGACAAAGCGGATTATCAAAAAGCATTGTATTATCACCAGAAATCTTTAAAAATAAGGGAAGAAATCGGAGATAAAAAAGGACTTGCAATGTCTTACAATAATATCGGAGATACGTATTCGGAACTGGGAAGTGTTGAAAAAGCAATTGAATATTTAAACCTATCATTGGTTTTATATACAGAAATAGGACAAAAAAACGGTATAAAGGAAAGTTACATGTCATTATACCAATTATTCGACAAAAAAGGTGATTATCAACAAGCCTTGAAATATCATATACTATTTTCAGATTTAAAAGATTCATTATTTAATGAACAATCTGGCAAACAAATTGCGGAGATGGATGCCAAATATGAGTCTGAAGAAAAAGAAAAAAACATTGAGCTTTTAACTAAAGATAAAGCACTTCAACAGGCCGATCTAAACAAACAAAAATTTATACGTAATGGTTTTATTGCCGGTTTGATCCTTACTTTGTTACTCGCTATTATACTTTACAACAGATATTTAATAAAGAAAAAACTCTTCACAACATTAACCAGCGCTAACAACGAACTCATTCAAAAAAATGCACTCATAGAAAAACAGAATGAAAAAATAATCGATAGTATTACATATGCTCAGCATATTCAGCAAAGCATTTTGATAGAAGAAAGCGAAATACAAAAGATCCTCCCCGACTCATTTGTTTATTATCAACCAAAAGATATTGTAAGCGGAGATTTTTACTGGTGCTCGAAAATAGAGGATAAAATTATTTTAGCAGCCATTGATTGCACGGGACATGGTGTCCCAGGGGCCTTTATGAGCATGATAGGAAATACCCTTTTAAACCAGATCGTAAATGAAAAGCACATTACAATGCCTTCAGAAATACTCCGGCAGTTAAACATCGGGATTTATCAAGCGCTGCATCAGGAAAAAGAAGAAACATTGTCGCGCGATGGAATGGATATAGCATTGTGCAGCATTGATTATAAAAACGATCAATTGGAATACGCTGGCGCACAAAACCCTTTGTACTTGGTATCAGACAATGAGTTAACCGTGGTAAAAGCAGATAGACAAACCATAGGTGGCGGAGGGATGATATCAAAAAAAGAAAATCCTTTAAAAAGAGAATACACGAATCATGTTATTCCAATAAAAAAGGACATGTGTATCTATCTGTTTTCGGATGGCTATATGGATCAGTTCAGAGGCAGCGACAGAAAAAAATTCGGAATTCAACAGTTTAAAGATCTAATACTGGCCAATCAATCATTGAGTATGAAAAAACAAAAAGAAGTGATGGTTATGGAACACGAAAACTGGAAAGAAAATGCGCATCAGATAGATGATATTCTGATAATAGGATTAAGGCTTTAAGATCAATAAATTTTCACTTCAAACGGTAGTTCTACCATTTCTTTGATCTCCAGCCCTCTGTTTCTTATAAGTTCATCATCCTTAGTATGATACCAAATAACAGTAACGGGAAGATTATTTAAGGAGAGTTGTTCTAAAATTGTAATTACCTCAAAGATTTTTTTTGTGGATGCGGAATTAAAATAGTCGAGCTTGAATTCGAAGTGAGTAGCCTGATTTGGAGCCACTATATATTCCTCCATCCATTTTAAAACTGGAGAATAGAATTTAACTGCATTTTCGGGTAAAGATCTTCCGGAAATTTCAAAAACCCCATTTAACTTATCCAAAATTATTTTGGGAGTATCGTGTGTTTCTTCTATGATCAAACTATTTTTCATTCTTTTTTGATGAATTTTTTTCTTTCTAAATTAGTTGTCCTTACATCTGCACACACAACGAAAAAAACGACAAATCACCCACCGCAGGCTTAAGATCGAATACGATCTTCTCTCCACTTTCCCTGGCAATATCTATTATTCCAAGGCCTGCCCCATTTTCATCTGATATACTTTCCTTCAGTGTTTTTTTATACAAAGAGATCAATTCTTCGTTGTTTAAACTATTTACTTTATCGATCTTGTTTTTTATTTTTGCTGAGGAAGCGGAATCTACCATATTTCCGGTACAAATAATATATTTTTGTTCGTTTTTACCGATCATAAATATGGCCTCTTTTTTTCCGTTTTCCTGAACAGAATGTTTGGAGATATTTTGTAAAATTTCCAGTAGAACAAGATATAATTTCTTTTTTATATGAAGCTCTTCCTGCTGTTTATTCAGGTTATCTTCGATCATCTTTAGCATAGGAATAACAGTTTCCTGTGAAAAATCACCCTTGTAAACCATTAAAATATTTTCTTTACGCATTATTTCGTGCATCTCCTTAACACTCTCCATCGAAATATTGCTCTTTACATTTGCACTACCTTTCCCCTGCATTTTCATCATAAGGTAAAACAGCGAAAGTTTGTCGTTCTCATTCTCAAAGTTGAATTCCAGAGGATTCTCCGATTTTCTGGCCATCTCCACCAAGCCCAAACCTGCGCCTCCTTTATCTGAAAGCTCTCCACTGGTGAGTATATCAAGATAAAGAGCTTTTATCTGTTCTTTATCCAAATTATTGAGTTTTTCGAGCTTCTCTTTTAATGCAGGAACATGTGTATTTTCAATCAAATTGGCTGATGTAATATAAATGCTCTCTTGTACATTTCTGGTAGAAAATAAACCTGGAAAGGTAACAGTTCTGTTGGCTTTTATCTGGGTGTCATTCCCATGCCTTACAAGATTTTGGAAACATTCAACAATAACAAATGATACTTTGTTTCTCATTTCTACCATTTCATGGCTGTTATCAATAGAATATTCACTAAGCGCGATTATTTTTTCAGTAATCCCATCGCTGAAATCTCCCTGATAAACAAAGGAAAGGTTATCGCTGCGCAGGATCTGATAAAATTGACTGATGTGATTTATTTTCATGACAAAGCGAAGATATAAATTTAATTCCACCCCACTATCAGCTTATAAACTATTATTTAAATATCAGTTTTGGCTTTTGTTAAACAGCCATCCTTTTTATCCAACCAATAAATTACACCCCCTGATATCACTATTATCAAAGCGGCCAAGCACTTCAAAAGACATATCAGAAAACGATTTCCCTAAATCCTGGGTGGCTATAAATGAACAGGAATTAATATTGGCAAGATCAATTACATTGATACCGCCTGTTTTATTGTGAGGTAAAAAAGAAAAAGGATCATTTGTATCCCGTATCAGTACTTTCATCCAGGGCGGACAGTTAAACACTCCATTCCCTGTTGAATAGGCTTGAGATAAAAGCTCGGTCATTCCATATTCACTGTGTATTTCCTGCACACCAAAACCTTCGCATAATATGGCGTGCAACTCTTCTCTTACCATCTCCGTGCGCTTTCCTTTCATCCCACCGGTTTCCATGATGATGGTATGCTTTAGCTGAAACTTCTGTATCTCAATCAGATCAAGCAAGGCATACGTTACGCCCAATAAAATTGTTTTTTTCTTTTGTAACTCTAATTCTTTCAGCTTCAGAATTAATTCATTATAATTATTTAAATAGAAACCACTTGCGGCATGTTTACTCTTATTTATGAGGTCTTCTGCCATATAAATCAAGGAAGACCCTTCACGGTCAAGGTAAGAAGGCAGCAACGCTAAAACACAATAATCTTCAATGTTTCCATAAAACAGTTCGAATCCTTTTAAATAACTTTGTTCATACAGAGAAATATCACTTACATAGTGCTTACTTTGAATGCTGCCACTGCTTGTAAAAACCGCTGATTGATTCTTGTCCGATGATTCTTGATTCTTGTTTCTTGTTTCTTGATTTATGCTTCTTATTTCTTGCTTCTTACCAATTGTTTCTTGATTCTTGCTTCTTACTTCTTGCTTCTTACCACTTGCTTCTTGACCCTTGATTCTTATTTCTCGATTCTCGCTTGTTAGATCTGAAATTATAATTTGCGTTTTGAAAAATTCAATGGGCATAAACGGAATTTGTTCAAGGTCAATTATCTTATCAGTATTAACCTTTAAGGCGGTGATATAATTTCGGTAAACCTGATTATTGGCAAATTGGAAGTTAAAAACAGACAAAGCCATCTGTTTAAATTGTTCAGATGTGACGACACTAAAAATGCTGCTGGTGCTTGGTTTCAATTTCTGGAAAGATCCTTAAAAAATGATATTGAACAATAATTGACTTTTAGACACGTTTTAATTTGCTTTGGCCAAAAATAATTAATAATTTTATGTTCTATTCATAATCAATGAAACATTTTTTCTACATATCGCTTTTAGTATTACTTATTGCTACTTCTACCACATCATGTGTTAAGGAAAAGCAGTTTCCACCTCAGCCTGTTATTGAGTTCGAAAAATTTGTGTCCTATGGCAATGATTCTGCCGACTGTTTCATTAAATTTAAAGATGGTGATGGTGATATTGGCATCCTTTCCGGAGATGCGATTTCTGAAGATGATCTGAAAATGAAATATTTGTTTAAACACCCAACAACCGGGGTTTTCACTCCCGTTGATTCTTCATTTGGAACAACCCAATTTGATACTTTATATTACAGCTATCGTGTTCCTAATATAACGCCTGACGGGCAATACAAAGCATTAGACGGCCAAATTAAAATTAAATTAAGAACTTCACCCTTATTTGGACCACATACAATTGTTAAATTCGAAATTACATTAAAGGACAGGGCCGGAAATAAAAGCAATATGGTTAGCACCAATGAAATAACCGTAATTCCCTAAAAATAAAACCTCCTTAACGAAAGAAAAATCACAGCCCGAAAACTTCCTATAACCACAAATACATCAATAATCTATTGATCATTTTTTTTGAATTGAATACTTCCTTCATCCTCTTTGGTAAACGCCAAAATCCAACCACCTGTTCTTACAAAAAAATTAACGATATTTGTAAGCTATTATGACCGAACAAAAAGATAAGAAAGGTAAATTCATCCAACGATTACGCAATCGCTACCGATTGGTGGTAATGAATGACGATACCTTTGAAGAAAAGCTTTCATTACAACTTACTCCATTAAGCTTGTTTATTTTGGTAGGGTCGGTAACTATTGTAATGGTTATGATCGTTACTTCTCTTATTGCTTTCACACCTTTGCGTGAATACATTCCCGGCTATGCCGATACTGGCGTTAGACGAAATTTAGTCCGACTCACTTTCAAAAGCGATTCCCTCGAAAAATCAATGATAGCACAAAATGCATTTATGGCCAATATCAGCAATGTATTGCGGGGAGATATTAAGCTTGACACCACTCAAAACCAGCCGGATAAAAATAAAGAATACAATAAATTAAAAATGTCTGCTTCAAAAAACGAAGAGGAATTGCGAAAAAACATTGAGTCGCAAGATCAATACAGTCTGGCATACGAAACCGGAGCCAACAAAAACGGGATCACAAACTTTTCCTTTTTTACTCCCTTAAAAGGAATGGTTTCCAGTTCATTTAAAACAAACGAGCAGCATTTTGGTATTGATATCGTTGGTCCGGAGAACGAAGCCATAAAAACAACATTGGATGGAACAGTGGTCATAGCAACATGGTCGTCAGAAACCGGCTATACCATTACGGTGCAGCATAGTAATAATTTAATATCGGTTTATAAACACAACTCGGTGCTGCTAAAAAAAATAGGTGATTATGTAAAAGCCGGTGAAGCTATTGCCATTATTGGTAATTCGGGGGAACAAACTACCGGCCCACATTTACATTTTGAATTATGGTATAACGGAAATGCCATTGATCCGCAGGATTATATGGTGTTTTAGGATACGAATTACTAATTTATACGAATTTACGAATCTGTGTTTTGGAGGTACTGATTGCGTTAGGGATTGTAGCGAAAATCCTTCTCCGATTTTTTATCGGAGAAGATTGAAGCGGAAAGCCCGGCCTTTCTTCTTTAAGAAAGGAACGCCCAAATAATTAAATTTCCGATCAAAATTTATTTTACGGGGCAATATATCATGAGGCTTTAATTTAGAAACTACTTGCAATAAAACATTTGGAAACGAAGAAAAAAAACATAGCAATACTTGGCTCTACAGGCTCTATCGGCACACAAGCCTTAGATGTGATCCGCGCTAATTCCGACACTTTTGCAGTGGAGGTACTCACCGGCAATGGAAATGCGGATCTACTGATCAAACAGGCCATTGAATTTAATCCGAATGCAGTTGTAATTGCTGAAGAAAGCAAATACCTTTATGTGAAAGAAGCATTAAAAGCTTATGATATTAAAGTGTTTGCAGGCAATAAGGCAATTGTAGAAGTAGTGACCATGGATAGCATTGATATGGTACTTGCCGCTATTGTTGGTTATGCAGGACTTGAATCCACGATTTCCGCCATAAAAGCGGAAAAACAAATTGCATTAGCAAATAAAGAAACATTGGTAGTTGCCGGAGATCTGGTTACTGCACTTGCCAAGGAAAAAGGCGTAAATCTATATCCGGTTGATTCGGAACATTCGGCAATATTTCAATGTCTTGCAGGAGAATTCCAGAACCCGATCGAAAAAATTTATTTAACCGCCTCCGGTGGACCATTCAGAGGGAAGGACAAAAACTTTTTAGCGACAATAAAAAAAGAACAAGCATTAAAACATCCCAATTGGGAGATGGGCGCCAAAATAACGATCGACTCTGCATCATTGATGAATAAAGGGTTAGAAGTAATAGAGGCGAAATGGTTATTTGGATTAAAACCCGAACAAATTGAAGTAATTGTTCATCCGCAAAGTATTGTTCATTCCATTGTTCAGTTTACCGATGGCAGCATGAAAGCCCAAATGGGCTTGCCGGATATGAAATTACCGATACAATACGCACTGGGGTATCCGCAAAGAATAAAATCCAATTTCCCACGTTTTAATTTTATGAATTACCCGCAATTAACTTTTGAGCAAGCGGATACAAAAACATTTCGTAACCTTGCACTCGCTTTTGAAGCAATGAATAAAGGCGGTAACTCCCCCTGTGTTTTAAATGCAGCAAATGAAATTGCTGTGGAAGCATTTTTAAAAGATAAAATTGGATTTTTGGAGATGAGCGATGTCGTAGAAAACTGCCTTCAAACGGTTAATTTTATTAACAAACCAAGCTATGCCGATTACGTTGAAACGGACGCAGAAACAAGACGAGTTGCAAGTGAGCAATTAAGCAATTTGACAATTTAACAGTAGGCAATAAAAAAACAATTTAACAATTTTAGCAGTAGGCAATTAACAAACACTTTTCGTAAATTCGTATGTCACCCAGAGCTTGTCGAAGGGCGTTATCCGCAACCCGGCAAATTCGTAAACATTCATTATCCTTAACCATTAAAATCGTAAAATTCGATATTCGTAACCCATGGAAGTTCTAACACAAGCAGCACAATTTATTTTAAGCCTTTCTATACTTATTGTTTTACATGAGTTAGGACATTTTATACCGGCAAGACTTTTTAAGATCAGGGTAGAAAAATTCTATTTGTTTTTTGATCCTTGGTTCTCATTATTCAAAGTAAAAAAAGGAGATACCGAATATGGTATTGGATGGTTGCCATTGGGCGGTTACGTGAAAATCTCCGGAATGATAGATGAATCAATGGATAAAGAGCAAATGAAATTACCACCTCAACCATGGGAATTCCGCTCAAAACCAGCGTGGCAACGATTGATCATCATGCTTGGCGGTGTTACAGTGAATGTGATCCTTGGAATGTTAATTTACGCAATGGTTCTATTCACCTGGGGAGAAGAATTCCTTCCAACAAAAAACGTTAAATATGGTGTAGCAGTTGATACTCTTGGTTATCAGATGGGCCTGCGTGATGGGGATATGATACTTTCGGTTGATAACAAACCCGTTCAAAGTATTAATAAAGTTCCTTATGAGGTACTTATCAATAAAGCAGAAAGCATACAGGTAGAACGTGCTGGTCAGAAAGTAGAAGTAGCCGTTACTGAAGATGATCTAAGCGAAATGATCAAACACAAATACAACCTTGTTGAACCTCGCTTCCCATTTGATATTGATAGTGTTTATGCGGAATTACCTGCCGCTGCAGCCGGAATTAAAAAAGGAGATAAAATAATTGCTATTAACAATGCTTCTACACCCTATTATCAGGATGTGGTAAAGATCTTGAAAAACAATCAAAACCTTCCTGTTACTATTACCTTACTTCGTGGTAACGACAGTATAGTAACAAAAGCAACCGTAACTGAACAAGGGAAACTTGGGATATCTGCAAAATCGTTAGATAACTATTTTACACTTGAAACAAAAGAATATGGTTTCTTTGCTTCCTTCCCTGCTGGTGTAAATAAAGCCTACGAAACATTTGATAGTTATATCAAACAATTTGCAGTGATTTTTACTGTAAAAGATGCCCACAAAGAAATTGGCGGGTTTATGGCCATGGGTAAGGCGTATAGCACCACATGGGATTGGCAGCGTTTTTGGGCCTTCACAGCCTTTTTAAGCATAGTACTTGCCATTATGAACATTCTACCTATTCCGGCACTGGATGGAGGGCACGTAATGTTTTTACTATATGAAGTTATCACCGGCAGAAAACCTAATGAAAAACTAATGGAATATGCCCAATACGCAGGTATGCTTTTACTGCTGGCATTGTTATTGTATGCCAATGGGAACGATGTGGTAAGGCTGTTTAGTAAGTAAGTGCAAATAATTTTTCAATTTCATATGTATTTTAAATTTGTTAAATTGATTTAAATTCCTGGGGCGTTCCCCTTTCTTAAACAAGAAAGGGGCGGGCTTTACGCAGCATTATCAATCCAAAAATGGCTGATTTTAAAAGAAATATCATTCTACTTTTTTTAAATTTTATAGTGCTATTTTCATTGGCACAGGAAAGCACACGCACAACAAAAACCAATCCTGCTGATGCAACCCGGAAAATAATGATCGTCCCTTTCGATCCGAAATTATATATGAGTGATATTGATATGAAGATCAATCAACTTACAAAGTGGAAATTCCCTCAAATTCGTGAAAACTTTCGTCAACAATTAAATGCACAGCTTAAACTTAAATTACAAAGCATTTCACCTGTTGTTTCGTTTTATTCCGATTCCGCAAAAATGGCGAAGGACTTGTCCTATATTTACAGATCCACCAACCTTTCTTATGATCAAATTGCGAATTCAAATGAGGTAAAACTTCCATTAGTGCACAAAAATGGCATTAAAAACGGACAGCTTGCAGTAGAGATCAGCACCGACAAAAAATTTATGAATACAAAGATCAATGATGAAAAATTATTGAGCTATCTGAACACCAAATACCAAACGGATTACTTTGTTTTTATTAATCAGTTAGATATTAAAAACAATATGGATACCTATGACCTTGCCACTGATATCTTTCAACGCGAAATTGCTGTACACTATTCCATTTTAGATAAAACAGGAAAAAATATCGCAGCAGGAATTGCATCCTCCAGCTTTTCATCGAAAGAAAATGATCCTAAAAAAATTGTTTCACAAAATTTCGGTCCAATTGCCGCATATATAGCCGCAAAATTGAAATTAGTTATGAAGCCGGAGTTAAAGCCTGCTCCAAAAAAGTAATTTTCAGTACATTTTTCCTCTTTTAAAAGCCAGCTGACGCAAACAATTGCGGTGGCAATTTTTTTGTACCAATCATTTGAAGCAAATGATCTTGAAATTCCGGACAGCTATATTTGTATTGAATAGGTTAGAATTAATTATAATTGGTAGTTTTGCAGGTAAATTCGAAAAAAAATATGGCAGAAGAAAAAATAATTGTAGGGATTTCGCAAGGCGATATTAATGGGATCGGTTTAGAAGTAATTATTAAAACATTCCTCGATCCTCAAATGCTGGAAGTATGCACACCTGTGATCTTTGGTTCTAACAAAACTGCATCTTTTCACCGTAAGGCGCTTAACATCGAAGATTTTAGTTTCAATCTGATAAAGGATATTTCGGAAATAAATCACAAACGCGCCAATATCATAAATGTATATGAGGAAGACGTTATTATTGAACTGGGAGCTCAAACCGAAGCGGGAGGGAAATATGCGTTAAAATCGCTGGAAGCTGCTGCGTATGCCCTTTCTCAAAACCAGGTTGATGTTTTGGTCACGGCCCCTATTAATAAAGAAAATATCCAATCCCCCGATTTCAAATTCCCCGGACATACCGAATATCTGGATGAAAAATTCGGAACCGGTAACAGTCTTATGTTTCTGGTAAGTGACAATTTACGGGTTGCAGTAGTTACAGGTCACATCCCTGTTACACGTGTAGCACAAGAATTAACCACCGAAAAAATAATAAAAAAGATACAAGTACTTAATAATTCATTAATTCAGGATTTCTCCATTAGAAAGCCCAAAATTGCGGTTCTTGGCTTAAATCCACATGCGGGTGATAATGGCGTGATTGGTAATGAAGAACAACAAATAATCATACCGGCTATCAATAAAACAAAGGAAGAAGGAATGTTGGTATATGGTCCGTACCCTGCGGATGGCTTTTTTGGTAATGGCACCTATAAAAACTTTGATGCCGTACTTGCCATGTACCACGATCAGGGCTTGATCCCATTTAAAACCATTGCTTTTAATTCCGGGGTGAATTTTACAGCCGGCTTACCAATTGTGAGAACCTCTCCCGACCACGGTACAGCTTATGACATTGCCGGAAAAAATGTAGCTTCTGAAGAATCGTTCCGCAGAGCTGTTTATATGGCCGTTGACATTTACAAAACCCGTAAACAATACGAAGAAATTACCGCTAACCCTCTGACTATTAGCCTAAAAAAGAGGGATCGCTAAAATTAACCGGCCAACCTTAAAAAAAAATCAAGTTTCAGGTTTGAGGTTTCACGTTCCGGGTACAAAAAACGTGAAACCTGAACCTGAAACCCGAAATTACCGACCTAAAACTCGGATCCTGAACTTAAAACTTGAATTTTTCTTTGTTTTAAAGCGGATTTTTCTACCTTTGTCCTCCTTCTTTAAAAACCAGATGAGATGCGAACCCCAAAAGAATACATTATTCAATTTGTAGGCTTAAGTGTTGGAGAGCATTTATATGATTTTAATATTAGTGATAAGTTCTTTGAAAGCCTTGATTATTCTGAGATTAAACAAGGTGATATTATTGTGAAGCTAACATTGCTTAAGCAATCAAGTATGATGATTTTGCATTTTGATATTAGCGGAACTGTAAAAATAAACTGTGATCGTTGCACAGCCGAATACGATTTACCTATTGAAGGAAATTACAAATTAATTGTAAAAGTAGGAGGAAGCGACACAGGCAATGAAGATGATGATATTATAACTGTTGCGGCCAATGAACATGAATTGGATCTGTCGCAGTATTTATACGAATATATAGCACTTTCTTTGCCAATTAAACGTGCTCACCCTGATGATGAAAAAGGGGAGACAACGTGTGACAAAAAAATGTTAAAAAAATTAAATGATTTTTTGATCGAGGAAGAAAAAAAAGAAGATTCTTCTGATCCCCGTTGGGATGATTTGAAAAACATTAGCTTAAATTAATAAAATAAGGAAATCAATTGACAATGTAAAATTGACAATTGATAATGGTAGCTACCATCAACTAACAACTAATAACAATCAACTAATAACAACTAAACAATAAACTAAAATGCCACATCCAAAGCGAAAATTATCGAGATCAAGAAGAGATAGCCGTAGAGGTCACGACAAAGCTGTAGCGTCTACACTTTCAACATGCTCAAATTGCGGAGCTCCAACTTTATATCACCGTGTATGCGGTGGTTGCGGTTACTACAGAGGTCAACTAGCAATTGAGAAAAAAGTTTCTGCTTAATAGTTACAAATAACGAATGGTTACGAATTTACAAATCTGAATATTCAGGTTTTGTTTAAATCCGTAGCCATTTGTTATTCATAATTGGAAATTATTATATATCCATTTTTTGTAATTATTTAAATAGTCACATAGATTTGTAAATTCGTATAGATCGTAATTCGTAGTAGTTTATGAAAATAGGTTTAGATATTATGGGCGGTGATTTCGCACCTGATGCAACTGTATCGGGAGCTATTTTAGCTTATAACGACTTACCCTCAACTGTTCGTTTGGTTTTAATTGGCGATAAAGAGCAAATTATTTCAAGCCTTACTGAAAAAGGGGCAGATTACAATAATTTCGACATTGTTCATGCCTCTGAAGTTATCAGTATGGGCGAACACCCAACTAAAGCATTTACACAGAAGCCCAATTCTAGCATTAGTATTGGGTTTCATCTTTTAAAAGAAGGCGGGATAGATGGTTTTGCCAGCAATGGTAATACCGGAGCTATGCTTGTAGGCTCTATGTTCAGTGTAAAAACTATTGCAGGTGTTATCCGTCCTTGCATTACTTCTTTATTGCCAAAAGAAAATGGTGGAACCGGGTTAATTCTCGATGTTGGTATCAATGCGGATTGCAAACCTGATGTATTGTATCAATTTGCTATCCTTGGTTCTCTTTTTGCAGAACATGTATATGGAATAAAAAATCCAAAAGTTGGTTTATTAAATATTGGTGAAGAACCCGAAAAAGGAAATCTGGTCTCTCAGGCTACACATAGCTTAATGAAAGACACCAAAGATTTTAATTTTATTGGTAATGTGGAAGGTCGTGATATATTTAATGACCTGGCCGATGTAATAGTATGTGATGGATTTACCGGAAACGTAGTATTAAAACAAGCCGAAGCGCTCTATACAATGATCAAGAAAAGAGGTTTAAGTGATGACTATTTCGATCGTTTCAATTATGAAAATTATGGTGGAACGCCTGTATTAGGTATCAATTCAACTGTAATGATCGGACACGGGATCTCGAATGATATTGCTGTAAAAAACATGTTACTACTTACTAAAGATATTGTGGAAGCAAAACTTTCCGATAAAATAAAACAAGCATTTCAATAATGACTAAAATTACCGCTGCTATTACTGCTGTTGCAGGATATGTTCCAGATTACATTCTTACAAATGAGATACTTGAAACATTTGTTCCAACTACTTCGGAATGGATCGAATCACGCACAGGGATTAAGGAACGCAGAATATTGAAGGGTGAAGGATTAGGAACATCCGATATGGCCGTTCCTGCCATTGAGCTTCTTCTAAAAAAACGCGGTATCACAGCTTTAGATATTGACCTCATAATTGTGGCTACCGTTACACCGGATTTTGTATTCCCTTCCACCTCCAATGTAATTTGTGATAAAATTGGCGCTACAAACGCATGGGGCTTTGACCTTGCGGCAGCGTGTTCGGGCTTTATATTTGCCCTTACCACCGGATCCCAATTTATTGAAACTGGAAAATATAAAAAGGTACTTGTAGTTGGTGCAGATAAAATGTCATCCATATTGGATTATACCGAGCGCTCCACATGCATTATTTTTGGCGATGGAGCAGGTGTTGTTTTATTGGAACCAAATACAGAAGGCTACGGCATAATGGATGCTATATTAAAAGTGGATGGTTCCGGACGCAAATACTTACATCAAAAAGCAGGTGGTTCTGTAAAACCAGCATCGCACGAAACTATTGATGCAAAAGAACATTACGTATTCCAAGATGGACAGCCTGTATTTAAAAGAGCTGTTGTTGGTATGGCCGAAGTATCAGCCGAGATCATGGAAAAAAATAATTTAAAGTCGGAGGATGTTGCATGGTTAGTTCCGCATCAGGCAAACAAACGTATTATTGATGCTACTGCATCACGTATGGGGCTTCCTGAAGAAAAAGTAATGTTAAACATCCAAAAATATGGCAATACCACGGCTGGAACAATTCCACTTTGTTTGTGGGATTATGAAAAGCAACTAAAAAAAGGAGATAATGTTATCCTCTCTACATTTGGCGCAGGTTTTACATGGGGATCAGTTTATTTGAAATGGGCGTATAATAGTTAATGGGATTATAGTTATTAGTTGATAGTTGATAGTTGTTAGTTGATAGTGATATGCATTGTTTAGAGAATTAAGAACAATTAAACAACAAACTAACAACCAACAACCATTAACCAACAACCATTAACCAACAACAAACAACTAAAAACTAACAACTAAAATTTATATCAAATGAAATTGAACGAAATTCAAGATTTAATAAAATTTGTAGCAAAATCTGGCGTAAGCGAAGTAGAGGTTGAAACAAAAGATATAAAAATTATTATTAAAACCCCTGCAAGCAAAAATAAAGAACAAATATTTGTTCAAACTACATCACAGCCTGTTATACAAACTCAGGCAGTACAGCAGGAAGCTGTTCAGGTTACTGAAACAAAAGCTCCTGAGGTGAAAGTAAGTTCAGGTGATGATGAATCAAAATACGTTATCGTTAAATCCCCTATGATCGGTACCTTCTACCGTTCTTCCGCACCTGATAAACCTTTATTTGTAAATGTGGGTGATGAAATTGCTCCGGGAAAAGTAACTTGCATTATTGAAGCAATGAAACTATTCAATGAAATTGAATCGGAAATTAAAGGTAAAATTGTAAAAGTATTGGCGAATGATGCTACTCCTGTTGAGTATGATCAGCCATTATTTTTAGTAGACCCTTCTTAAATATTAGTTTAAAGTTTAAAGTTTTAAAGTTGTGTTTACCTATAACCCAACTTTCAAACTTTGAACTATCAAACTTTAAACTCAATGTTAGTTTTAAGTATAATTTTTAAATGTTTTGTGGATTTAAAAACTTTTAAACTTTAAACTTTCAAACTTCAAACTTATTAAAAAGATGTTCAAAAAAATACTTATAGCTAACAGGGGAGAAATTGCTTTACGCATTATTCGTACCTGTAAAGAAATGGGAATTAAAACGGTGGCAGTTTATTCTACTGCCGACAAGGATTCGTTGCATGTTAAATTTGCTGATGAAGCAATTTGCATAGGACCACCTCCAAGTAAAGATTCTTATTTAAATATTCCAAGCATTATTTCATCGGCCGAAATTACTGATGCGGATGCGATACATCCCGGTTATGGTTTTTTATCGGAGAATGCAAAATTTTCAAAAATTTGCCAGGAACATAATATTAAATTCATCGGAGCTTCCCCTGAAATGATCAATTCGATGGGAGATAAAGCATCTGCAAAATCAACAATGATCGCTGCCGGTGTGCCTTGTGTTCCCGGTTCGGATGGATTATTGGAAAGTGCAGCCCAGGCAAAAGAATTAGCCCCTTCAGTGGGTTACCCTGTAATTATTAAGGCTACCGCTGGTGGTGGTGGTCGCGGTATGCGTATTGTCTGGAAAGAGGAAGACATGGATGCGCTTTACGATTCAGCATTCAAAGAAGCAGAGGCTGCATTTGGTAATGGTGCCATGTACATGGAAAAATACATTGAAGAACCACGCCACATTGAAATTCAGATAGTAGGTGATCAGTACGGAAAAGCCTGTCACTTATCTGAAAGAGATTGTTCCATTCAAAGACGTCATCAAAAATTGGTTGAAGAAACTCCTTCACCTTTTATGACCGATAAATTACGTGATGAAATGGGTGCTGCTGCCATTAAAGCTGCAATGGCTGTGAGTTATGAAGGTGTAGGCACTGTGGAGTTTTTGGTTGACAAACACCGCAAGTTTTATTTTATGGAAATGAATACGCGTATTCAGGTAGAGCATCCTATTACTGAAGAAGTAATTAATTATGACCTGATACGTGAACAAATATTAGTTGCTGCCGGTGTTCCTATTTCGGGAAAAAATTATTTCCCTCAGTTACATGCTATTGAATGCCGTATCAATGCGGAAGATCCTACTCAGAATTTCCGCCCCTCACCAGGTAAGATCGTAAACTTACATACTCCCGGTGGACATGGTGTACGTGTTGATTCACATATTTATGCTGGTTATACCATCCCTCCTAATTACGACAGTATGGTTGCAAAGCTTATCACTGTTGCTCAAACACGTGAAGAGGCAATTGCAAAAATGCATCGTGCATTAAGTGAGTATGTTATTGAAGGTATAAAAACTACCATTCCTTTTCATTTAAAATTAATGAAAGACGAGAATTTTATTAAAGGAGATTACACTACTAAATTTTTGGAAACCTTTGATTTGAGTGAGTAAGAGAACTATTTTTGAATAAAAAAACGGTGCTGAAATGATTTTCAGCACCGTTTTTTGTTTTACAGATATTATCTGAATAGTGACCGGGACGAGACTCGAACTCGCACGTCTTGCGACATACGCCCCTCAAGCGTACATGTCTGCCAGTTTCACCACCCGGCCAAGACGACAAAGTTAATTTTATTACCTGCATATTGCAAGGAAAAGAAAAGAAATACCAAAATCTTAAAGGCGACCTGTTTACAGCCTTTCTGAAACCCTCAATTTGTATCTGTAGTTTATTAAAAAAGTATCAGGAGCGTTCACACCTTTATAGAAAATGATATTTGGTATTGTGTTCGACTCCAGCCGGAGTCGAAGAATCCAACAAGAATTTTGCTTTTATAAACATGTGATGCCTCCGGCATCATTCTAAAATATATAGTTTATGCTTATAGCTTCAAACAGATTAATTAGATACAAGATATTCCAATGCTTCCTTTACTTCAGTTACCGGCTTTTGGCAGGTTTTGTTAGAACAAATGTAAATGGGGGTTTGATTTACAATAGACCTGTTTTTTAAGAGCGGTAACGAACTTTCAGTCAGGCTTCCGGCAAATAGGGTATTGGGCAGATATTGTTTGTTAAAAGCTCTTCTTTTATCATCAGCTTGTTTGCCAACAACAGCAACTTCATAAAACGGTTGAGTAAAATGTAATAACAACATTGCCCAGTTACTGTAACCGGCACCATAATTAACAATTTCGGCCAGAACATTGTTTACCATTTTACGGCTGATGGTTATGTATTCTTCCTTTTCGAAGTGATGTCCCAATTTGAATAATGATTTTGCAATACTTGAATTGGATGCTGGAATAACATTATCAGATAATTCCATTTTTCTGCTGATGAGCGCTTTGTCTTCATCTGAAGTAAAATAAAACATACCACTTTCTTTATCCTGAAAATGTAGAATGCAATAATCCATTAAGTCATGTGCTTTATGCAAATACTGTTCGCTGAAAGTAGCTTCATACAATGCGATCAAGGCTTCAATAGTAAAACAATAATCTTCCAGGTAACCGTTAATTGTTGATTTTCCATTTTTGTAATTGTGATTCAAACCGCCATCGCTGCGCAGTTGTGTTTTTAAAATAAATGCAGCATTCTTTACTGCTACCTCTAAAAAATGTGACTCATCAAATACAACATAGGCATCCACATATCCCTTTAACATCAAAGCATTCCATGAGGTTAGCGTTTTATCATCCAATCCGGGACGAATTCGTTGTTCACGGATTTCTAAAAGTTGTTTTTTAATTTTATCGATTGTTGATTGCAAAACACCAACTGTTAAATTGTATTTTTCTGCAATACTTTCATCACTGTCGTTGCGCAATAAAATATAATTATCGTGTTCCCATAAACCACGTTCATTGATATTAAAATAATTTGCAAATAAATCGAAATCGTCTTTTAAAATAGTTTGTAATTCCTCTTTTTTCCAGACGTAATATTTCCCCTCCACTCCTTCCGAATCGGCATCTAAAGCAGAATAGAATGCTCCTTCGGGAGATGTTAATTCCCGCTCAATAAAAGCCAATGTATCATAAACCACTTGTTTGTATAAAGGATTTTGTGTTGCCTGAAAAGCTTCAGTATAAAGCGTTACAAGTTGGGCATTGTCGTACAGCATTTTTTCAAAATGTGGTGCTTTCCAATAATGATCCACCGAGTAACGTGAAAAGCCTCCGCCAATCTGATCATAAATCCCGCCATAGGCCATTTTTTGAAGTGTAAGATCAATATGCTGCAATACCTCTCCCCTACCCTCTTTTGCTAGACCGGAAGAAAACGCATATCGCAACAAAAACTGATAATTATTTGGAAGAGGGAATTTTGGCGCTTTGTCAGGTCCGCCTTCTATGGCATCAAAACGTGATCTCCAATTGTTATAACACTTGTGTAAGGTTTCAGCGGTAAATTCATCCTGCTGTTTATTTATTTTCACTAACTCAGCAAGCTTAACACCTTCGGTAAGCTTTTTGGCATACTCCAATGTTTTATCTCTATCATTCCGATAGTGATCAGCAAGGTTAACCAATACATTCTGCCATTGTGGTTTCTGAAAATAGGTACCCCCGTAAACCGGCCTGCCATCAGGCAGGGCAAAACAATTGAGTGGCCACCCACCCTGCCCTGTCATCAATTGAACAGCGAGCATGTATATCTGGTCTATATCCGGGCGCTCTTCCCGATCTACTTTTATACAAATAAAATGATCGTTCATAATTTTAGCCACCGTTTCATCTTCAAAACTTTCATGTTCCATTACATGACACCAATGGCAAGCCGAATAACCTATACTTATTAAAATTAATTTATCCTCTGTCCTTGCTTTTTCGAGTGTCTCTTCATTCCAGGCATACCAGTTTACCGGATTATGCGCGTGTTGAAGCAAGTACGGACTTGTTTCATGAATAAGAGCATTTGTATATTTTGATTGAGATGATTCCATTGTTAAAAATTTTGGTAAAGATAAGAATGAAAAATTTCAGAGTAGTATAAATAATTTACCCACTACCGCTTTGTCATCCCGAATTTTTCATGATTCCGAAGTACTGCGGGATTGCCATTTATGAATGATACTGCTGAGGAATACAAGATCCCTCTTGGCTAAAAAGCCAATCGGGATGACATTGTGTATAAAATGTAGTTTTCATTCACAATTTAAAAATTGTCAAAAATTAAATTATTGATAGAATTAATTTGAAAAAAAATTTAACAAGCCCTAAATCTGTGAAATCTGTGGCTAAAAAAATTGCCGATTACCTGTTTTACAATACTAATTTATTAAACCACCCTATTTTCGTATATTTGAATAAACTTTACATAAGTTAATTCTTTAATGCAATCAACCGCACTTTCTCGACAAGCTCGAAATGACCTTGCGCGCGGTCATTTCGAGCTTGTCGAGAAAATTGTGTGTAAGCTTTTAAAATCAATTTTCCTTGTAAACATTAAGTTGTATTTTAACATTTAAAGTCTAATGAATTAATTATACAATCCTGCATTTTGCAAAAAAAAATAAAAAAATTCATACGAGATAAAGGTGTTTATGTCGCCATGCTCATGATCGTTGCGGGATGTATAAGTATTCCCCTACTTTTTTGGTTTGCCTCTGTAATTGTGATCGGCATTGGTTCGATATTTTTTATATTTTTTGGCTGTGGCCTGCTTGGCCTGTTTCAATGGAAGTATGTAAAAGATCATATCGAAATGGCCTATAATCAATTTGCTATGTATGCCTTTATTGGATTTGGAATGTGTTTATTAAATTTTATTTTATTATTGAATTACGCTATCGGCATAAGTGAGCATACAGAGACCTACACCATTTCAAGAAAAGGATACTACAACGAAATAATAATCGGTGGTGATATACAAAACAGAGCTTTAGAAAGAAATCTGAACACGTATATAGGTGAACATATGGATAAGACTTCGTTTGAAGTAAATAAAGTTACAATTACATTTGAAACCGGGCTGTTTGGTTTCGACATGATACGCAATTGTGAATTTAATTAATTATTTCCGAGGTAATTATAATCCTGAATAACAGCACTCAAAAATTGTGCATGAGGCAAATTGCTGGTAACGCCCATTGTTGTTTTCGTTTTTGAAACAAGCTTATCGATGGCTTCGAAATTATTTGACCGAACACATACCTGCATTACTTCTTTAATAATAGCGACATCATGATCAGTTAGCCTGGATACTTCGGGAAAAACTAATGAATAATCCGGCTTTAATTTATTGAAAATGGTATCGCTTAACTGCACTTTTTGTTTCATTTTTATTACTGCTGTCCCCGCTGCCATATCACCAATTCGTTGACCTTTTCCATTGATCAATATTGCTATTAGCGCTATTGCGCCTCCAAATAGCCGCATGTCAATAATTCGCAATAACCAGCGTAATAAATAAGCCCCGAAATTAGCTTGTGTCCCATCCAGCATAACAACTTTTATTTTCATGATCATCTTACCAAATGATTTCCCTTGAAAAAAGACCTCACAAATCAGATCATAAAATAAAATGGGTAAAACAAGAATTGACACAATGGCCATACTGTCAAAAAGTTCCCATTTGGTAAGTGCTGCTATTAATACTATCAATAAAAAATAAGCTAGAAAAAACAAGTAGTCCAACAAGGTTGCTAATATCCGATCACCAATACTGGCGAGCTGATATTCAATGTCAACATTTTGAGTAGTATGTATGCGAATGTTATCCATAACAATCAGGTGGAAGACCGTTCATTTAAATTAAAAACTATATAAAAATAACTATTCTAAAGTATTTAAGCCAAACAATTTTTTAATGATTTTTTTTTATAAATTTACAGAAGAGCATTTAGGCATTGTTGGGAGATCTCTTTGACACATTATTAAATAAAACCGAACAATAAATTAAATTGTGAAAGAAATAACTTTTCTAAATCAAAATGCTGCTAAGTGGGAGCAATTTGAATCACTTATTACAAGTAAAGGCGGCTCCAATCCCGATTTAATGGCTGACCTGTTTGTTCAGCTCACTGATGATCTATCGTATTCAAAAACAAATTACCCAAAATCAAAAACCACACAGTATCTAAATTCAATTGCTGCACGTGTTCACCAGGAAATTTATAAGAACAAAAAAGAAAAAAGCAGGCGTATTATCACCTTTTGGAAATATGAGTTACCCTTTATTTTTAAAAACTCACACAAACAATTATTGTATGCCTTCTTAATATTTTCAATCGCCATGCTTATTGGTATTGTTTCTGCAGCTTATGACGACACGTTTGTGCGCCTGATCCTTGGCGACAGTTACGTGAATATGACCCTCGAAAACATTGACAAAGGCGACCCAATGGCAGTTTACAAAAGCATGAATCAAATAGATATGTTCTTCGGCATTACCATCAACAACATACGGGTGGCATTTATATGTTTTGTATTAGGAATATTATTTTCGTTTGGAACCGGTGTTATGCTTTTGTATAATGGAATAATGCTTGGTGCATTTCAATATTTTTTTTATGCGAAAGGTTTATTGTTACAATCGGTTTTAGTTATCTGGATCCATGGAACATTAGAAATATCGGCCATCATCATTGCAGGGTGTGCAGGTTTAGTAATGGGAAACAGCATTTTATTTCCGGGAACTTATTCTCGAGGGTCTTCCTTTATTAATGGAGCTAAACAAGGGGTGAAAATTGTTATTGGTTTAGTTCCGGTATTTATAGTAGCCGGGTTTTTAGAGAGTTTCGTTACACGTTATTCGCAAATGCCCATGTGGTTAAGCTTATCAATTATCGGCAGCTCTCTTTTATTTATTATAGGGTATTTTATCATTTATCCGATCTACTTGAACAAATTATCAAATAAGGAGATCAAACAAATAAGGAATGCTTAAAATCCAAATTCAAATAATAGTATCGAAAAGGACAAAAAATAAATAACCGATAAAAAATCAATTTTTAAAAATGAATATACAAGAAAAAATCACTTTCCGCCAAGCGCGCGACTTTGGAGAAACATTTAATGTTTCTGTAAAATTTTTGCGCCAAAATTTAAAATTATTTTTTCAATCATTGGTCTATATTGCAGGTCCTTTTGTGCTTATCAGTGCTATTGCCGGAGCTTTTTATCAATCGAGTGCTTTGAGCATGCTTTCGATTGCGCGGATGGGACAATCAAACCTTTTTTCGCAATTTGGCTGGAGCTATTTAATATTTATTGTAGCTACAATTGTTGCAAACATGCTCCTTCTTGCAACCGTTTTTTCATTCATGATCAATTATATGGAAAAAGGCCCGGGCGGATTTACTGTAAATGATGTAGGGCGCACTGTTGTAAAAAATATTGGAAATATTTTTTCGGTATTTTTTCTATTACTGCTATTGGCAATAGTTGCGGTAGCTCTTGTAGTTGGAATTGTTTTTGGAGTTGCAAGTGCAGCACCTGTTTTAGGAGTTTTATTTGGAATAGCCCTGTTTTTTGGTTTACTCATTATACTACCACCGTTAATGTGGCAGTTGTCGGTAGTTTATTTGGTAAAAATGAAGGAAGACGGAAGTGCCTTAAATGCCCTTGGCCGAACACGCCAGGTAATGCGTGGTAATTTTTGGTGGACATGGATCCTTATGGTTTGTGCAGTAATGGCGGTTGGACTCATTTCCTTTATATTTGCGCTTCCGCAAGCCGTATATCAAATAGTGCTTATGTTCAGTCATTTAAAGGATGCATCCAATGATGTGTCCATACCTTTTCTGATCGTTGCTTCCGTTTGTACATTTTGCAGCACATTATTATACAGCGGTTTATATGTGATCAGTGCTTTCCACTATTTTAGTCTGGCCGAACAAAAAGATAACATTGGTTTAATGGAACGAATTGACGAAATAGGTAAAACACCGAATAATAATGTGGAGCAGCACTATTAACCTCTCCCGATTTGCAGGTTGCCGCAAAATGAGAGCCTTTTACGTTACAACTGCTTTATTACTATATGGTTTACTATATGGCACAAATAGCTATTGCGTAACTGATTCTATAAAAATAAAGAATACACTTATCTTCGATTCTTCTAAAGTTGAAGTCCGCCAGGCTGATATCAATAAACAGAGTCAACTATTAAATAACAGTGACTATAAATATGACCATATTGGTCCTGCCCCAAAAACACTTTGGGAACGTTTTAAAGATTGGTTTTGGCGAAAGGTAAGTGAACTCCTTAACAGCAAAGGAGGTTCCCTTGGATTTCTTATTTTAAAATATGCGCTGGTTATAGCCGCAATAGTATTGATCATAGTACTGCTTTTAAAAAATAATGTACGTGCTTTATTTTATGGGAAAAGCGCAAGCATACCCATTGATTTCAAAGAATTTGAAGAGGACATTCATAAGATCAATTTCAATGAATTAATTACAATAGCACTTTCCGAAAAAGATTTTAGAAGAGCAGTTCGTTTGCACTTTTTAAAACTTTTAAAAGAATTAACCGACAAGGATCTTATCGCCTGGAAAATTGACAAAACCAATAATGATTATTTGATAGAGCTTTCTAACAGTAAGTATAACAAGCACTTCAAAGAGCTGGCTATTTCGTATGAATATATTTGGTATGGTAATTTTCAATTGGATGAAACCAATTTTAAAGCTGAAATTGAGAAATTTAAGATGTTTGATAATTGATGCTGAAAGGAAACAAAAAATATGGTCTCATTTTAGCAGTATGCTTTACGGCTCTTATCCTGCTGCAACTATTTACACCAAAACCGATAGATTGGAGCCTTTCATACACTAAAAAAACAAACATCCCTTTTGGCACATCAGCCTTGTATTCTATGCTACCGGTTATTTTCCCTTCGCAAAACATTTCAAATGCAGAAATCCCATTATACAATAACCTCAACAACGTAAATTTCAAAAATCATAATTATATTATCATCAATAATGTATTTAAACCAGATACATTAGACACCAGGGAACTATTAAAATTTGCCTCTCTTGGTAACAATGTGTTTATTGCTGCTAATCAATTTGAAGGAAAATTCGCAGATGCCCTAAAACTCAAAACTGACAATTATTTTGACATAGGAAACCTTGCCAAAAATGATTCAACTATCTTTTCAAGTCTTTATAAATCTCGTGACACTACAAAAAGTAATTTCAACAGTCCATCTTTACAAAAATCAAGCTATTATATATATAGCAAAGGTGTTGAAGGTACCTATCTTAAATCGTTCGATACTGCAAGAAGTGTTGTTTTAGGAAGCTATCATACCAAGAGAATTAATTTTATTAAGTTTAAAATTGGTAAAGGACAAATATTTATAAATACACTGCCCGAAGCATTCAGCAATTACCATTTTGTTAGTGCTAATTACCCTTATGTTTATAAAGCACTATCCTATTTACCCAACCAATCCATCATTTGGGACGAATATTATAAAGCCGGAAACGAAAAAAGCGATAATCCTTTACGGGTTATTTTTAATAATTCATTATTGCTCAAAGCGTATTACCTGCTTATTTTATCCATCATTTTATTTATGATCTTTGGTGCTAAGCGTAAACAACGCATTATTCCCATTATTGAGCCATTCAAAAATACAACATTGCAATTTGTGGATATTGTTGGTACGCTGTATTATCAAACAGGAGATCATAAAAATATTGCTGACAAAAAAATTCTTTATTTTTTGGAACACATTCGTACTGCATTTCAAATTAAAACCACCATTTATGATGATGCATTTATTACACGGATCGTAAATCTCTCCGGAATTGAAGAACAAAAAGTACGTGATCTGTTTTATTACTTTTCAGATCTAAGTATTAAAACAACGGTAACACAACAAGAACTTTTAAAATTAAACGGAATGATCGAGGATTTTCAAAAACAAAGTAAACGATAAACTGATTAGATGATTTGCTGATGTGCTGATGTGCTGATTCGATATAAGATCAGGCCTTACTATTCGAATTAATTTTTCAAATTTAACTCGTAACTATTAACTCATAACTAATTAAAAATATGGAAGAACAGGTATTTCACAATCGAATTGATCTAACCGAATTGCAACAAGCTGTTAGCAACATTAAGCAGGAAATCAACAAAATAATTGTTGGTCAGGATGATATGATCGAACTACTTATTGCAGCTATCCTTGCTGATGGCCATGTATTAATTGAGGGAGTGCCGGGTGTTGCAAAAACATTGACCGCCAAATTGCTTTCAAAAACAATGGCAATCGGTTTTTCGCGGATCCAATTCACCCCCGACCTGATGCCTTCAGATATCATCGGTACGAGCATTTTTAATTTAAAAACTTCTGAGTTTGAATTTAAAAAAGGTCCCTTATTTTCGAACATTATATTAATAGATGAAATTAACCGTGCTCCTGCAAAAACACAGTCGGCATTGTTTGAGGCCATGGAAGAACGTCAAATTACAGTTGATGGAAAAACATATCCTTTAACAGCGCCTTTCACGGTATTGGCTACACAAAACCCAATTGAACATGAAGGCACGTATCGCTTGCCGGAAGCACAACTTGACCGTTTTATATTTAAGATCGAAGTTGATTATCCCTCTCTTGATGATGAAATAAAAATTATTTCGGAATACCATGTAAGAAAAAATACGGTTGATATAAACTGTGTAAATGCGGTAATAAATGCAGGTAATATCAAGGATTTCAGGGCAAAGGTGAGTTCATTGCATATTGATCCGAATTTAATTTCGTACATAGCAAAAATTGTAAATCAAACCCGGAACAATGCATCTCTTTATTTAGGGGCCTCACCACGTGCATCACTATCCATTCTTTCAACTTCAAAAGCAATTGCTGCTATACGTGGTCGTGATTTTGTTACTCCAGAAGATATTAAGTTTGTGACAACTCCTGTTTTAAAGCATCGTGTAATGCTTACACCCGAAAAAGAAATGGAAGGGATATCTTCTACTGATGTGATAAAACAAATTGTTGAACAAATTGAGATACCGAGATAGTTGTTGGGTATTGGTCAGTGGTCATTGGGTATTGGTCAATGGGAATTGGGAGATTCGTCACTGGGTTTAAGTGTCGGGTTAACAAAAAAAATAAAAAGCTCTTAACAAAAAATGAAACAATACAGACTTGAAGAATTAGATGTTTACCAATTATCTATGGAATTTGAAAGCATATCTTTGAAACTCCACGCCTAATGACTAATGACCACTAACTAATGACCAACGTAATCAAATCCATTTACTTCACAAACCTGCTGTACTATGTTATAGCAGCAGAAGTAGTGCTGCTTGTTTTTGGTTTTTTCTTCAGTAGTATTGCACCTTTTGTTGAATATGGTTTGCTTATCATTCCAATATTATTGCTGGTAGATATTGTTATTTTATATTCCAATAATAAAGGTCTTTTCGGTAGACGCAATACATTGGATAAATTATCAAATGGTGATGACAATTTAATACAAATTGTTTTAGAAAATCGTTACTTGTTTCCGGCACGGTTAACTGTAATTGATGAAATCCCTTTTCAATTTCAAGCAAGGGATACGGAATTTAATTTGACTATTGAATCGGGAAAGAATAAAACAGTTGAGTATGTTGTCCACCCCGTTAAACGTGGCGAATATAGCTTTGGAGCATTGAATATATTTGTAAGAAGTCCCATCGGATTTATTCAAAAACGTTATCGCTTTTCACAAGATATGATGGTACCGGTATATCCATCATTTTTACAAATGCGCAAATATGAATTACTTGCCATATCTAATAACCTGACGAATTCAGGAATAAAAAAAATACGCAAAACAGGAAGCAATGCAGAGTTCGATCAAATTAAAGAATACGTTTACGGTGATGATTACCGAACCATAAATTGGAAAGCTACTGCACGAAAAAATAAGTTGATGATCAATCAGTTCCAGGATGAAAAATCACAACAAGTATATTCCGTTATTGATATGGGCCGTGTAATGAAAATGCCATTTGAAGGCCTGAGTTTATTGGACTATGCAATTAATTCAAGCTTGGTCATTTCAAATATTGCAATGCTCAAACAAGATAAGGCAGGTATTATTACCTTTTCACACAAGGTGCAATCCATTTTACTTGCAGAGCGAAGGAGTGCACAACTTCAAAAAATCTTAGAATTACTTTACAATCAAAAAACAGGCTACCAGGAAAGTGATTTTGAAAAATTATACATCAATGTCAAAACGAAAATAAATCAACGTAGTTTATTGTTACTCTATACCAACTTTGAGAGTTTATCCGGCTTGCAACGCCAACTTAAATATTTGCGTAGGTTGGCAAAAGATCATTTGTTAGTGGTGATATTTTTCGAGAATACAGAATTGCAGACATTTATGGATAAACCCGCTGTAACTACAGAAGAAGTGTATAATAAAACCATTGCTGAAAAATTTATTTACGAAAAGAAATTGATCGTGAAAGAACTTGAAAAATATGGAATTCATTGCATTTTAACAGATCCCAAAAAACTTTCTGTAAATACAATTAATAAATATCTGGAGTTGAAAGCAAGAGGGTTGATATAGATTGGGAGTTGAAAGTTCAGAGTCAAGAATCAAGAGTCAAGAGTCAGGAACGAAGAAACAAATAAGGGTTTTCAGCATAAATATTTACGAATGGATTTCGAAGACAAACCGAAAAAGAAACTTACACCTGCTCAAGCATTGATCAGAGCGCAACTGGCCTGTGCTTATCAGGAACGTTGCCATCAGGAGATGCGGAATAAACTTTATGAATGGGGACTTTATCCTGATGCTGTAGAAAACATCCTCGCAAATTTAATAACAGAAAATTTTTTAAATGAGGAACGATTTGCAAAAGCCTATGCAGGAGGGAAATTCAGAATAAAGAAATGGGGAAGAATAAAAATAAAAATAGAATTAAGAAAACGAAAACTCTCCGACTATTGTATTAAAAAGGGAATGCTGGAGATCGATGATAAAGATTACATAAAAACATTAAAACAACTAATTGAAAAAAAATCAAAAGAAATTAAAGGGGGCAGTTTACAGGTCCGCAAATACAAAACAGCTCAATATGCTGCTTCACGCGGCTTTGAGCAAGATCTAATATGGGATATTTTAAAAGAAGAATGATTTTAAATTCAAAAGAGAAAAAAGTCAAAATTTAAAAGAAGAAAATATCACATTTTTTGAATTTTGACTTTTCTCGCTTTAAATTTCCACTTATTTCAACAAACCAACTTCCTGTAATATTGGCAATGCTTCTTTTTTATAAAGTACAGGAATTATTTTTCTTACTACCTTCCCTTCAGGTCCCTCAAAATAGATCATTAATCGTGGAAAAGAAAATACGGGAGTTTTAAAATAAACAGATCTTATTTTATTTCGGCTAATGGTAGGCGTTCTACTGCTTTGAAAACCTTCTTTAATACGAATAAAGGAAATCAATAAAAGAAAAAGTGCACCATAATTAATAGGGTGTTTGAAAAAATTCACTCCGTAAAACGTTACGGCTATCGCAGCATAAAAAAACAGAAATGCAAATAATATATAGTTCAAAACGCTCATTACACCCCAGCCTTCTCCTAATTCGTGTTCCAAAGGTACACGTACCACTTCCTTTGTATTGATAATAAAAACAGTATCGTCAGTAATATGGCAATATTCCTGTTTGTTGATTCTAAAATATTTTGTTTGCATTGGATTATTGTATTATTGCTTGGATCGGTCTTTCTGAACTTGTTTCAGAATCTATGCGAAAGTTAGTTTTTAAGATCCTGAACCAAGTTTAGGATGACATTCCCTATGAAATTGCTACAAAAATACGTTGAATTTTCATCAAAATCGGCAATAATTTCTTAAATTGCGCCATGATTACAACTGACCAATTAAAAGACCTTCGGGAACGCACGAGTGCGTTAAGGGGGCATCTTTGACCTCGATCGTAAATTGCTAGAAATAGCCGAAGAAGAAGAAAAAGCTCTTGCTCCTAATTTTTGGGATAACCCTAAAAAAGCAGAAGAGCTTCTTAAACTTACCAAAATCAAAAAAGACTGGACGAGATCGTATGCTGCCTTAACAGGGAGTATGGATGACCTTACCCTTTTGTATGAGTTCTACAAAGAAGGTGAAGCCACCGAAGATGATGTAGAACAACAGTTTCAAGCCACATCAAAAATGCTGGAAGAAATTGAATTTAAAAATATGCTCAGTGGAAAAGAGGATGTTTTAAGTTGCGTGATACAAATAAATTCAGGTGCGGGTGGTACAGAAAGCTGCGATTGGGCAGAGATGCTGATGCGCATGTATATGATGTGGGGAAGTAAACATGGGTATAAAATAATTGAAACCGACCGAACTGATGGTGATGCAGCAGGAATAAAATCTGTTACGCTGGAATTTGTTGGTGATTATGCTTTCGGTTATTTAAAAGGTGAAAATGGTGTACACCGCTTGGTGCGCATTTCTCCGTTTGACGCGAATGCGAAACGTCATACCTCCTTTGCATCTGTGTATGCATATCCATTAATTGATGATACTATTGAAATAGACGTAAATCCGGGAGATATTGAATTTGATACGTTCCGTGCCGGTGGTGCTGGCGGACAAAATGTAAATAAGGTAGAAACCGCTGTACGATTGCATCACAAGCCTTCCGGAATTATCATTAAAAATCAGGAATCGCGTTCACAATTACAAAATAAAGAGAATGCCATCAAACTTTTAAAATCACAATTATTTGAAATTGAATTACGTAAACAGCGTGAAGCAATTGATAAAATTGAAGGAAATAAAAAGAAAATTGAATGGGGTTCACAAATCCGAAACTATGTTTTTCAACCTTATAAATTGATAAAGGATATTCGTACAGGTTATGAAACTTCAAATGTACAGGCCGTAATGGATGGAGATCTCGATGGTTTTATTAAAGCGTTTTTGATGGAGTATGGGAATAGTTAGGAGTTGGAAGTAATCCATGGCGTTTTTTAATTAATAGAATATTTGTTCTTATTAATGAAGCAATTTAAATGAAGAAAAGCTTAATGTACATTTTTGTGTTTTTTATATTTCTAACAAGTTGTAAGAAACAAGTTGACAACTGTATTAAGACAACTTTTTATTCACAAGATAGTTTATATAAAATAACGTTTGACAAACCTATTGAACTTGATACTTTATACCGATGGTTAGATGCGGACTGCACTCCTTGTGGTGAAGACTATAAATATAGATATTCAAAAAAAAATTATCCTTTACTTAAAGAATCGGGCTGGATTAAAGGACCTGAACCAGATTCAATATATCAAATTACATTCAGACACGTAAATAAATTTCAATGTAAAACTGAAAACATTTTAAATTCACAAGAATTAGTAAATGTGATGAAAAACAAATGGAAATATGAACGAGCTACAATCGACACAATATTTATTAAAGACAAAGAAATAAATGGATTCAATTATAATATAATTGGATATATACTAAATGAAAATTATGATAATAAATATTTGACTCACGTGTTTAAAATATGGACAATTATGGATGGTTATAGACTCGATTTCACGGCTGAGTGTAAATCGAATAAATGCAAAGACTTTATTGAGAGAATGGAGAAGTCATTCCAAACGATCGAAATTGAAAAATTAAAATAATTATAGCAAGGATGCCCCGTTAGGAGTTAGAAGATGGGTAATTAGAATTCTCTCCTCGAGCAGAGATCTCTGCAATAGTGCGTTGGGTGCGAAAGTCAAATATATTGCAGTAGGATAAATTATAAATAATAAAAAAAATGATAACAATTTACCACAACACCCGTTGCTCTAAAAGCCGTGAAGCATGCAGTATCTTAGAAGACAAAGGTGTGGAATTTGAAACTATAGAGTATTTAAAAACACCTCCAACACCAAAAGAGATCAAAGGACTTTTGAAAATGCTGGGCATGAAGGCCCAAGATATTGTCCGTAAAGGAGAACCGTTGTATAAAGAAAAATTTGCCGATAAAAAACTATCCGAAAGTGAATGGATAAAAGCACTTGCTGAAAACCCTATTTTAATTGAACGTCCCATTATTGTTAAAGGCAACAAAGCAATTATTGGACGGCCTCCTGAAAAAGTATTGGAATTATTAAAATAAAATTATTGTTGTTAACAGACCTAAATTAAACAGCATTAATTTTGCCGAACACCATATTTATATGTGGTTTCCATTAATATTTTACCATTCATATCATAATAGATCCATTTGCCATGTGGCTTACTTTCTACACGACTGCCTTTTTTATCCCGAACTAATTTATAAGAAGTATTGCCTTTCAATTTCGCGTTTTCGTACCATGAACTGCACTTACCACTTAACTTTCCTTCAGTAAAAGTTTGCTCCATTGATTTTACGCCAGTCGGGTAATAATTGGTCCAATGTCCGTCAGGCCTTTCGTCTTTGTAATTCCCTTCACTATCCATAATACCTTGAGGGGTCCAGAATATCCAATGTCCGTTTTTTTTGCCGGCTTTATAACTCCCTTCTTCTTTTGTTTTTCCCGAATCAAAATAATATTTCCATTTACCATTTTTTAAACCGTCTTTATAAAAACCTTCATAGTTAGGTTTCTCATTCGGAAACCAACCTTTCCAACTACCATCTAATTTTCCGGCTTTAAAATCCCCTACATCTTTTGTTAAACCATTATCGTACCACGCCATCCAGGTTCCTTCCTCTTTTCCGGCACTGTACTTGCCTTCTTGAAGCTTTTGACCATTTTCAAACCAAACCGTCCAGGTCGCCTCTTTTTTATTTAATTTGAAATTACCTTCTTTCCATTTCGATCCATCTTTATACCAATAGGTCCATAGGCTATCCAACAAATCATTTTTATAATAACCTTCCGATTCCTTTATGCCGGTATCAAACCAATTCATCCACTTTTCATTACGGAGATCATTGACCAACAAACCTTCCATTTCAATTTTACCGTCTTCGTTAAACCATTTCCAATAGCCCGTTTTTTTATCATTAACATAAGGCCCCTGACTTTTTACAGTTCCGTTTTTAAACCAGTTTGTACAAATTCCGTTTTTCTTCCCAAGTTTATAAGTAACTACATAATCTTTGTCACCGGCAGTTGTATAATACATCCACTCTCCATCCATACGGCCATCTTTATAATCACCTTCGGCTTTGTTTTTACCATTATCGTATACTATAGTGAGTTTACCGTTCCCATTCTTTATGATCTGTTCATTAGCTTCCGACCAAAGATTAATAAAGAGTACCTCCTCATTTTCATACATTAATTCCTGCTGAGGCTTACCTGTTTTAAACCATTCTTTCCATAAGCCAACTTGTTTCCCGTTTTTATAAAAACCTTCTTTTTGTTTTTTTCCATCGATGTACCAACCAGTATAACTCCCTTCGGCAACATTATTTTTGAACGCGCCTTCACTTTCTTTTTGTCCGCTTCCGTAATAATAGATCCAGGCTCCTTCTTTTTTTCCTGCTAAATAATTTTCAACACTTTTTAATGTTCCATTTTCATACCATCCAGTCCATATGCTATCGGGTTTATCCTCTTTAAAAAAAGTGTATTGTGCCTTATTTCCATTATTGTACCAGTATTTAAAAGCACCATTTTTTTTTCCTTTACTATAATTTTCTTCCGTTTTATTTTTTTTATCGGCATAATAGGAAAGAAATTTTCCATTTTCTTTTCCGTCAAGAAAAACGCCTTCCTTGGCAACCTCACCATTTGCATACCACGCGATGTATTTACCGTGCTGCATTCCATCTTTCATTTGCTGCTCGCTTTTCTTTTTTGTTTGAGCAACATCCCAATATTCTGTTACCAACTGTGCAAAGGCACTGCCGGTAAATAAAACGAAAGACAGAAGGAACAAACTTTTTTTAATTTTCATATTTAATTCGTATTTATATCAAGGTATTTTATAACGGGAAAATGATCATAATATTGAAAATTCCAATGAATTGAAATTTTTAAAATACAAAAATACAAAAAACATCAGGTAAAAAATCAAATATATAATGGAGGGAAATAGCTAATAAAAGTGGATTTAAACTAAGAAAATTACAAAAGGGCTTTTAATTTTTATCAAATTAAAAGCCCCGGAATATATACCAATAAAGAGAAATAGAAATTTAGAAGGAATAAAAAAAATATTTAAAATCAAAAATAACGGAGCAAAAAAATCAAAATTTTATTTTATTCCCATAAAATCAAACAACCAAAACAAAATAGCGCCTAACAACCCACTGATAGGTATCGTCAAAACCCACGCCCAAAGCAAGCTGATTGTAATGCCCCATTTAACGGCTGATATACGTTTTGTGATACCAACACCAATAATTGAACCGGTTATAGTATGCGTTGTACTTACAGGAATACCCATTTTTTCAGTCATAAAAAGTGTAAGTGCACCAGCTGTTTCCGCACTCACCCCTTCAAGTGGGGTTACTTTAGTGATCTTAGTACCCATTGTTTTTATAATTTTCCATCCACCCATCATTGTCCCACAACCAATTGCTGTATAGCATGCAATAGGTATCCAGCCTGGAATGTGATGAATTGACATTTTACCTTTGGCATCTGCAATTTGCTCGATATGGGCCCATTCAGGTATTGGCAAACCTTGTGCTTTTAATTGAGCCACATACACCATTAAGGCTGCAGCCATAATACCCATTACTTTCTGGGCATCATTACCACCATGGCCTATACTGAATAAGCCGGATGAAACGAGCTGTAAACGTTTAAACCAACGCGTAGCTCGGGCGGGATGGGCCTTTTTACTAATATTTACAATAATAATAGTAATGATCGATGATATTATCATACCTATAATTGGCGCAAGAAAAATAAATGCAAATGTAATAAGGATCTTTTCCTGGTTCACAACTCCAAAACCGGCATGAGCAACAGCAGCTCCTGCGAATCCACCAATCAATGTATGAGATGAACTGGAAGGAATACCAAACCACCAGGTTAATAAGTTCCAGGAAATTGCTGCAATCAAACCGGCAGCAACAACAGCAAAATTAATGGCATCAGTATGCACAATTTTTGCAACGGTATCCGCTACTTTCAAATCAAATATCCAGAAAGCAACAACATTAAAAAATGCCGCCCAAATAACGGCTTGGAAGGGACTAAGTACCTTTGTGGAAACAATTGTTGCAATTGAATTTGCTGCATCATGAAAGCCATTGATAAGGTCAAAAATAATAGCAAGTATAATAATAACGATTAATATAGTCATTTTTTTATTTAGAGATTTTGTGAATTGGAGAGTTAGTGAATTAGAGAGTTAGAGATTTGCAGTAAAATCCAAATTCTAAATCTCTAATTCTCCAATTTGTTTTGTTTAAGCATTCTTCACCAAAATAGATTCAAGAACATTTGCCGCATCTTCACACATATCGGTAGCAGTTTCAAGTGCTAAAAGAACTTCTTTCATTTTGATGATCTCAATTGCATTTTTTTCCTCCTCAAATAATTTAGCAATTGCCATATCAAAAATATCATCGGCATGATTTTCAATGCTGTTAATACGAACACAGGCTTCTTTGATCTTATTAATATTTTTCATGTTCTTTAATTCACATACTGCATTATGCAATTCCTCAGAACATTTTTCAATTAATTCAGCAAGTTTAACAATTGCCGGAGTCATTGTTTCCACTTTATACAGCTCAATACGCTTTGAAGAACCATGCACATAATCAGCAATATCATCAATTGCGGAAATCAAAGAATGAATATCTTCTCTATCATAAGGCGTAATAAAATTAGCGCTTAATTCATGAAAGGTTTCGTGGGTGATACTATCACCAACATGCTCCAAACGCTCGATCTCGCGGATCAATTCCTTTCTTCTATCCAAAGAAGTAGTTGTTACCATTTCAACCAGAGCTTTTGAAATATCAATTAAATTAGCAGTTGCTTTTTCAAAAAGCACAAAGAATATTTTATCTTTTGGTTGAAAAAATTGAAAGATGTTAAAGCCCATTTTATATTGTTTTTTATATGTTACTATTTGTAAATTTAAATGTATTAAAAAAATGCAATCTCAAATTGATTTTTCGCCTATTAAAAACGTATTAATTACATTTTTTTAATTCCGTATCTGATTAATTTTCGTATATGATAGCAACCTATCAATTAAAGAAAAAAATATAAATTTAGTTTTTGTTCTTTTCAATAATTGGCCGGTGTTTCAACACTTTCGCTTCAATATAAAAAATAATTTCTTCGGCCATGTTTTTCGCCTGGTCTCCAACGCGCTCTAACTTACGGATAATAGACAATAGGTATAAAGCTTGTTCCGTGCAATCAGGATGACTACGAATATAGTCTGCAATAACAGCATTTGCTTTAATATTAATATCATCCAATAATTCATCCTGTTGGAAAATTTTTCTTGCAAGGGCTGTATTTTCTCTATCAAATGCATCCAACACCTCATTCATCATATTGATTGCGGCTTCGTACATTTCTACCACACGTGTGATCTCTAAAAGTTGCTTATCAAAATTATGGTCAACATTGATCACAAATTTAGCAATCCCTTCAGCGATATCCCCCGTACGTTCGAGGTTATTATTTATTTTCAACACCGCTAAAACAAAACGAAGATCCACTGCAACAGGGTTAAACAAAGCAAAAATATTTTCGCAGTCGCGGTCGAGCTTTAACTCGTATGCATTTACACGCCTTTCGCTCAATATTACTTCGCGCGCTAAATCTTTGTCCAAATTTAAAAGTGATTCTTTACCTTTATTTAATTGCAAATTTACAAGAGTCCACATTTTAATGGCTTCTGTTTTTAACTGTTGTAGTTCAATATCTAAATGGCTCATGTAAGTTGAAAGTTAAAAGTTTGAACATTTAAGGTTTTTAAGTATTACGAACTTTATTTACAAGGTTTGTATAATCGCGTAAATTCGCAATCCAAAAAATTTTTATCCAAATCGACCGGTGATATAATTTTGAGTACGTTCGTTTTTGGGCTTTGTAAATATAAGCTTTGTACTATCATGTTCTACCAATTCTCCCATGTAAAAAAATGCAGTTGTATCACTAACACGACCGGCTTGCTGCATATTATGGGTGACAATAACAATGGTATATTGATTTTTTAATTCATAAATTAATTCTTCCACTTTTGCGGTTGAGATTGGATCCAGTGCCGAAGTGGGCTCATCCATTAATATTACCGAAGGCTGAATTGCTAATGCCCGCGCAATACAAAGACGCTGCTGCTGCCCACCGGAAAGCTCAAATGCTGATTTTTTCAATTTATCTTTTACCTCTTCCCACAAAACAACTTGTTTGATAGAGGTCTCGACACGTTCCTCAATTATTTTTTTGTCGGTAACTCCATTCACACGTAAACCATACGCAACATTTTCAAATATTGTTTTTGGAAACGGATTTGGTTTCTGAAATACCATTCCTACATTTTTTCTAAGGCTATCTACATTAACTCCTTTTGCATAGATATCCACACCATCAATCAATATATTGCCTTCCATCTTTATTCCGTCAATTAAATCATTCATACGATTAAATAAACGTAAATAAGTAGATTTTCCGCAACCCGATGGACCAATTAAAGCTGTGACGGTATTAGCCTTTATAGCAATGTTAATATTTTTTAAGGCCTGAGATTGACCATAAAAAAAATTGACATTTTTCGATTCAATCTTATACATTTTAATTATTTGGTTAATTATTTTTTACTAAAAATCAATGAAGGTCAATACATTTTTGCGCATTGCTATTTCTCCATTTTTACTTAATTCATTTTTACTTTTTTTCCAAAATACTTCCGTAATCCATTTGCCAATAAATTTGCTATTAGCACTATTATTATTAATACTAAAGCGGTTCCATAAGCAATTGGTCGCGATTCTTCAATATTAGTCCCACTTGTTGAAATTACATACAAGTGATATGGTAATGCCATCGTTTGGTCAAAAATGCTTGTTGGCAATTTTGGTAAAAAATAAGCAGCTACAGTAAATAAAATGGGTGCTGTTTCGCCTGACACTCTTCCTATGGAAAGGATCAGGCCTGTGATGATATTTGGAAATGCGATGGGTAAAACAACCCTACGTGTAGTTTCCCATTTGCTTGCTCCCAGCCCTAAACTTGCATGTCGAAAAGTGTTTTCAACGGCTTTTAATGCTTCTTCCGTAGTTCTGATCACAACAGGCAAAGCGAGCAATCCAAGGGTAAGAGAGCCTGCTAAAATTGAATCACCAAAACCTAATTTATTCACAAATAATGCCATCCCAAATAATCCAAAAACAATAGAAGGGATGCCTGCCAGATTATTAGTCATTTGTTTAATGATCTTTTTTATTATTCCTTCCTTCACATATTCATTCATGTAAATAGCGGCTAATACTCCAATTGGGAAAGCAAATATCATACTTCCTCCAACCAAACACAATGTGCCGATAATAGCGGGAAAAACCCCACCTTTTGTCATTCCATCCTCTGGCCCTTTTGTAATAAAATCCCAACTGATCGCTGAAACTCCCTTAGCGACAATGAATGACAGAATAATAAAAAGAATGGCAATAATTGAATAGCTCAACAATCGGAATATCCAAAAAGCAATGGATTGATTACGTTTTTTTCGTTTAGCTAATTTATTTTCGTCAAGCGCTTGCATTAGTGTTTATTATATTTTTTTCTGTTCGAAATAAATTCAACAGTTAGATTAATAATTAATGTGATCAGGAAAAGAATACATCCTAAAGCAAATAACGCTTTATAATGCAGTCCACCGTTTGGTGCTTCACCCAGTTCAGCAGCAATAGTAGCAGGGATGGTTCGCACAGGTTCAAGCAGTGAATGTGGAATAACAGCAGCATTACCGGTAACCATTAATACGGCCATTGTTTCACCAATAGCGCGGCCTATACCTAAAATTGCACCAGCTGAAATTCCAGATATAGAATAAGGAATAACCACTTTATAAATTGTTTGCCATTTGCTTGCCCCCAAAGCTAAACTCGCTTCTTTCATGGCACGTGGGGTATTTCGCATGGCATCTTCCGAAATAGTTATAATGGTAGGCAAGGCCATAATGCCAAGTATAATACTTCCTGCTAAACCAGTTTCTCCAACAGGTAGATCAAATGTTTTTTGAATGAGTGGAACAATAATTACAAGACCAAAGAAACCATATACCACTGATGGAATACCTGCCAAGAGCTCAATTAAGGGTTTCATAACATTACGAACCTTATCATTGGCAATTTCACTCATATAAATTGCAGCAGCTAATCCAAGTGGCAAAGCCAATAAAATAGCCCCCAAACTCACCCATAATGTCCCTAATATTAAAGGCATCACCCCTAACTGTGCAACTGGCTGAGCTGTTGGGAACCACTCTTTACCGCCTATAAATGCAGCAATCGTTACTTTATCAATCTCAAGCGATTTACCTTTAAAATCTTTCGCAAGATATTTTTCAGGAAAAAAGGCGATCATATTTGGCAAACTATCTGTTAATCGGCTTATACAGCTGGCAAGCCCTTCAAAATTTTCACCGATCTCCTCATCGCTGTAATAATTTGAAATGTCTTCTAATCGAAACAAAACAATAGAATCGGGTGTTCCTCCTAATTCATTCCAATGGGTGATCTTTTGGTCGTAAATATTTTTTATGGATTCGGAAGATATTTTCTTAACAGGATTATTTTTATTGATCGTAACAACATAACCATCTTCTATTGGCTTGTTATTAAAAACACCCAGGCCTTCTTTAAAAAGAAAAAACACGATCAGTACTACTGTTAAACTGGTAACAGTACCACTCAGCATTAATAAGCCTTCAATAAACTTTTCGGAAAATTTTTTATAAAACGTTTTCAATCTATACGATAATTAAGATTACAAATGTAAAAAGAGAAAATATCGAATTCAGTAATTACAAGTTATGCTTGCGTTACTTCAATGTTAAATTAATGTTAACAAAAGCCATGTAAACAAAATTGTAATTCATCCCTATTATATAAAACCCCCAACAGGGCATCAGCCGCTATCAGGGGTTTTCTTAGATTTTGAACATATTACTTTTAAATTTTTACATTTTGTGCAAGTCGTGCAGCGAAAAATTGGATGTTCGGCAAAAAAAATTATTTTGCTAAAGGCACATACCCAACCGTTTCCACAGTTTTTTGTCCTTCAGCAGATAATATATAATCTACAAATGGTTTAACAGCCTTTTCAATAGTTGTTGGGTAATAATAATATAATGGACGAATGATTGAATATGTTTTATTTTTGGCGGTTTCCATGGAAGGCCCTACAAATGTTTTTCCCTTATCATAAGATACTGTTAGCGCTTTCACTTCTTTTTCCAAATACGCTAATCCCACATATCCAATAGCGCCTTTAGTTTGGCTTATAGATTGAATGATCGCTCCTGTAGCAGGCATGTTTAATACAGAAGAAGCATAATTTTTGTTATTCAAAACATGTTCTTTAAAAAACTCATAGGTACCTGAACTCGTTTCGCGAGAATAAACAGTTATTACCAGATCTTCACCGCCTACTTCTTTCCAGTTTTTTATTTTACCGGTAAAAATCCCTTCAATTTGTTCCCTGGTGATTTGTGATACTTTATTTGTGGGATTAACAACCACAGCAAGTGCATCAAATGCAATTATCGTTTCTTTCACAGCTTTACCCGCATTTTGCAATTTAATTTTTTCAGCCATTTTCATTTTACGTGACGACATTGCAATATCCGTTGTACCATCTACCAATGCCGCTAAACCGACACCACTCCCACCACCAGTCACCGTAATTTTTGCAGATTTATTTAGTTTCATATAATTTTCCGCCTCTTTTTGGGAAAGAGGTAAAACGGTATCACTTCCTTTTATTTTTTGAGCAAAACTTATACTTGAGTAAAGTACTAAGCCTATTAAGATCGTTTGTATTTTCATTTTGTTTTATATTTTTTTCTTTGAGTTAAAATTTGTTGTCTACGATTATTAGTACTTTAAAAAGCAAAAGTATTATTTTTTTTAGAATTTAAATTGCATTCGAACAGTCATAACATTATCTTTAATATCCTGCCCATACCCGGAAATAAGTGTTTCTTCATTTTTCACGAGATCATAATACATTACCAGCTTTAAATTTGTATTCATGCGGTAGGTAATTCCAAACCCATATGTATCAAAGCGAATGTCAGCTAATTTAGTATTTGTGCCGGTTTTTCCAATTGCCTTGCCTTCAATATTTACATTCGGATCATACCAATCGTATTTCGCAACAACTTGAAATTTTGATTGACCGATGTTTTGAATAAGGTAAAAATAAGCGCCATTAAAATCCCTATGATATAATGCTGCTGTAGGAACACCTGTAGGGCTTCTTGATGACTTATCCGTTCCGGGTTGCTCACCTTGAATGTATTCAGCGCGAAGTGTTGTGATCCCGATTTTTGAATCAATTGAAACCTGAGCATCCGCGCCCATATAGATCCTTTTAGCTACACGATTATAATTCCCGGTATCCGAAGCAAATACAAAACCATTATCTCCATTTATTGGCTGAAAATTATAATCTTTATTGCTGCCGATCCGATATCCACCATAATAATACGACCCACCAATTGCAAAAGAGACCAGTTCACTTTTTGCAGTTTTGGCATATTGTAGCCGTCCTGTAAAATCCTTATGACTGTCGAATTCAGGTGTAACACCAGCAGAACCATTCATTACAGCAACATCTACTTTTAACCCGTATAAGGAAGAGGATTTCGGAATTTGTATTGATCCGAAAACACCAAGATCGCGTTCGGTAGGGAAAAGGATTTGATTATATCGTGCACGTTCGGGCGTTTCACGTTCACTTGAAGATTGTGTTAATTCAAAACCAAACTGATCTTGTAATAAACCAGCCGTTAAGCTAAACATGTTTTTCCAGGGATCAGTAATTTTAATATATGTTTCACGCATATTTAATCCCTTTTCAGTTGCATCGGTATTGAGCATCATTTCTACATTTTCATACGTATAGGTAAATTTAAAACGACCTCTTCGCATGGTAAAACGACTATAATATTTATTTGTGCCATTTGTAAAATCTCCACCTGCAAAAGAAGGAGCTCCAGCCGAATCAATATACTGATACTGAGGTTGAAGGTAACCTGTAATTTTCAATCGCTTCATTTTAGAAATATCATCCGACATACTTTGAACATATCTCGTTAATGTATCTAACGGGTTTTCTACTATTTCCTGAGCTTTTAGCTTTTGAATAAACAGAATCATTGCAGTACCAACAATTGTTAACAAAACATTTCTTTTAAAGTTCATTCTGGTTAATTTATGGTTAATAAAACTTTATCTGCGACAAATGTATTCCCGTTTTTTATTTAAAATGTTAAGCCAATGTTAATTTTATGTAAACATACAGCACCAAGCATTTATCTTTAATTATTAAAAAAAATATACTAATGATCTATTTTTGAATTAAAATTTCGCGTAACAAAAATAAATTAAAAACAAGCCCTTGCCAATGTTTATAGCAACTTCAATTAGTGATTTACATCATAATTTACACATAAATCAGGAATTATTTCATCCTAAAAAAAGCAAATTTTCAAGTTCAAAGTGTTTCTGTTTTCATTAAATACCAAAATTTCGATTACCTCAACAGCATTGTTAAATCCTCATTAATTAAATATCAATAAAAGAAAGATCAGTACAGGATTTACTTAACATTATTTTCATTTCGAGCTAATACTTAGTTAACCTTTCAACAGTTCCTTTGTAAGAAAAACAGAAAGGAAATTAGAATGAAAAAGAAATTGTTAATTACGCTAGCGGTTATCCTATATATAAATGCAGCATTTGCTCAAAATTCAAACATTAAAGGAAAAGTAATAGATGAAAAAACCGGAGAGACATTACCGGGTGCCGTTGTTGTTATTCAAGGAACATTTACCGGAAGCAACACTGATCTGGATGGAGCATTCAGTATTGAAAATATTGTTCCGGGAAAATATACGTTAGAATGTAAACTGATTTCATACAATACCAAATTGCTCACAGATGTAATTGTAAAAACCGGAGAACCAACAATTATATCGTTAACATTATCCACTGCGTCAACTGATTTGGGAGTGGTTGAGATAGTTGCAACGATGAACAAAGAAACAACAAATTCCATGTTGGTGATGCAAAAAAACAATGCATCAGTATCGGACGGGATCTCATCAGAAGCCATAAAAAGAACACCCGACAGAAATACAAGTGATGTACTTAAACGGATCAGCGGTGCAAGTATTCAGGATAATAAGTTTGCCGTTATCAGAGGCTTGAACGACCGATATAATGCGGCATACATTAATGGTGCACCTTTGCCTAGCTCTGAGTCGGACAGGAAAGCTTTTGCTTTTGATATCTTTCCATCCAACATGCTTGATAATTTAGTAATAACAAAAACAGCAACACCGGATCTACCAGGCGAATTTGCAGGAGGGGTGATTCAGATCAACACCAAAAGTATTCCCGAAAAAAACGAACAAACATTCTCTATAACCGGTTCCTACAATACCATCACTACATTTAAAGAATATAAAACGTATGAAGGCGGAAAGTATGATTGGTTGGGCGTTGATGATGGAACAAGGGCTTTACCGTCAACAATACCAGCCACTTTGGAGTTTTCACATTTATCAGTTGAACAAAAAGGTGAACTGGCAAAACAAATAACTCCTTCCTGGGCAATTAAAACAGTTACCGCTTTACCTTCTCTTAATGCACAATATAGTATTGCTAATGTGGGAAAAATTTTCAAACGTGAGGCAGGAAGTATCTTTTCAATTACCTACCAGAATAATTATAACTACAACGAAATAATAAGACGTGAGTATGAAGAACAATCAACGGGCGTAATAAAACGAATGGAATTAAGCGACCAGCAATACACACAGGCGATACTTGCAAGTGGGATGTGGAACCTTGCCTATAAATTGAATGACAACAATCAGATCAGTTTTAAAAATTTATTAAGTGTGAATAGTGACGATAAGGTAACGATCCGCCACGGTATCCGCGAATTTGACCAACCGGAAAAGATTTGGGAAAAATCATCCCTTCGGTGGTTCACTCAGAACATACTTTATACCGGACAGTTGAGCGGAGACCACTTATTACCTACATCTAAAATAAAAATCAAATGGACCGGAGGGTTCAGTGATATCAAACGTGATGTGCCAAATATGAGACGAATTGTATATCAAAAAACAGCAACGAGCGAAGATGACCCCGCAACAGACTATGCTGCTGTAATACAAAATGAAGGTACCATACCCAATGCTGCAGGTAACATGTATTTTTCAAAAACAAATGAAGATATCCTTAGCTTTAAATACGAAGCAAATTATCCATTTAAAATTAAAGAAATAAAAACTGATTTTAAGATCGGGGGATTTCATCAGTACAGAGATAGAAGTTTTGAAGCACGTAATTTAGGATTTTCAAAATATAGAAAAGGAAGTACAACAAAATTCAATAGTCAATTATTGTTACTACCGGAAGAAGAAATTTTTGCAAGCACCAATATGGGAATACTTGACATGGCAGGGCCCAATAACGGAGGTTTTAAATTAGATGAAGCAACTAAAACAAGCGACAGTTATTCGGCCTCTTCCTTTTTAAATGCGGCATTTGTTATGCTCGACAACAAATTTTTTGAAAGATTGAGAGTGATCTATGGTGTCCGATTAGAATCTTATAACCAGCAGCTTCATACTATTAAAGATGGAAGCAATACCCCTGTTGACGTTGATACAACTGTGAATGATCTTTTACCTTCAGTTAATGTAGTATATTCCTTAACAGAAAAAATAAACGTCAGAGCAAGTTATTACCGTACCGTGTCCCGCCCTGAATTCAGAGAATTAGCCCCATTTATATTTTTTGATTTTGTTACTGATTTCGCAGTTTCAGGAAATCCGGAATTACAGCGTGCATTAATTGATAATTATGATCTACGATTTGAATATTATCCTGGTGCAGGACAATTAATTTCGGTTTCCGGTTTTTACAAAAATTTCACAAATGCTGTTGAGCAAGTAAATCGCCCTGACGTGTTGCGAGAATTATATTATGTAAATGTTCCAAAAGCAACCAATATCGGACTGGAATTAGAATATCGTTTTAAATTAAGTTCTCTATTTGGAAACGACTCCAGCGCCTTTTTATCCGCCACCACACTGTACACCAACTTTTCATATATCAAATCAAAAGTAGATGTAAGTCAAATTAAAGGTGCTACTGCTGAGGAACGCCCCTTGCAAGGACAGTCTCCTATAATTGTAAATGCGGGAATTCAATACATGCACCCAACAAATGGTTTGAGTTTAAGTGTATCCTACAATCTGGTGGGTAAGCGAATTTATATCGTAGGGAGTATCAGTGAGCCCGATTATTGGGAAAGACCACGCAATGTCCTTGACTTCCAAATTGCAAAAAAAATAAAAGAACGCTTAGAAATAAAATTAAATGTACGTGATGCTCTTGCACAAAATTTAATTTTTTATCAGGATATTGATAAAAATGGGAAATACAATAAAGAAAAAGACAATACTATGATCGATACTAATTACGGGCAAACGGTGTCTCTTGGAGTTACTTATAAATTTTAATTCTGTTGGGGAAATACAAAAATATCTTTCAAAATATTTATCATGAGTAAAATTGGAAATGTCAGAAAGCTAATCTACTCATCATAAAAAAAACTTAACATTAAGTTAACAAACGTTGAAGTTTTTTGCACCTCTCACACTTAACATTAAGTTAAGGTTTTGTTAAGGAATACACAACCTACGCTTAATTTCCACACAATACGCTGGCATTAGTTTTGTAAAAAAATATTTAAATAAAAAATATTAATTAATAATTAAAAAAGAAAATGAAAAAAATTTACACACTAGCATTAGCAAGTTTAATAGGAAGCTCGTTGAACGCACAAACAGCTTTTTGGACTCCTACTTCATATAAAGGAGCATTTCCTGTAACCGATAACACGGCAGCAACTGACTGGACCACCGGCTGGACAAACTTTGATCCTGAAAATACAGTTTATGGAGCACCAACAACAACAGTAAGTGCCGACATTACTGCCAACACCACCTGGACAACAGGTACCATTGTATTGATAGAAAATAAAATTTATGTAAAAAATAACGCGGTATTAACTATTCAAGCAGGCGTTATTATTCGTGGTGACAAAGCAACTCAGGGTACGTTACTTATTTCAAAAGGTTCAAAAATAGTTGCACAAGGTACATCAAACAATCCAATTATATTTACTTCCAGTGAAGCTCCAGGAGCAAGAGCTGAAGGTGATTGGGGTGGTGTTGTAATTTTAGGAAATGCAACAAATAACCAACCAGGTGGTGTTGCTAATATAGAGGGCATTGTAGTTTCCACAGACAGTGAATACGGAGGCGTTAATGATCAGGATAGCTCTGGTGTATTTTCTTTTGTACGGATTGAATTCCCGGGTATTGCTTTCCAACCAAATAAAGAAATCAATGGTTTAACATTTGGAGCGGTTGGATCAAAAACAAAAGTTGATCACGTACAGGTATCATTTTCCGGAGATGATAGTTATGAGTGGTTTGGTGGAACCGTGGATGCAAAATACTTAATTGCATTTCGTGGCACTGATGATGATTTTGATACCGATTTTGGTTACAGAGGACGTGTACAATTTGGTTTGATAGTAAGAGACGCTGACTTATTTGATGCTGCAGGTGATTCAAATGGTTTCGAATCAGATAACGATGCTACCGGAACAATTAATTTACCAAGAACAGCACCAATTTTCTCAAACATTACAAGCGTAGGCCCATTACGTAATGGTACTGTAACATTGCCAGTTGGCGAAAAATTTGAAAGAGCATTTTATATTCGTAGAAATTCTTCTCTTTCTATTTTTAATTCAATAGCGGCTTCATGGGAAAAAGGTGTTTACTTAAAAGATGCAGGCACCGTTGACAATTTTACTACAAATGATTCAGCGGTATTTTCAAATAACTTACTCGCATCAGATATTAGTAAAGTAATTACAGCGGATGCGAATGCGACACAATTGATCTATAATACAATTTTTTCAACTGACTATAACGATTCAACAAAAACCGTAGCAGAAATAGCCTGGATCAATGCATTTCCTGCATTGTTATCTACCACACCTGATTATCGCTTGCAATCATCATCAATAGCTGCAACAGGTGCTTCTTTTACTGATAATAAATTTGGTGATGTTTTTGCGGGACTTAAAGAAAATGAAAATAAGATCAGCAATATTCGCTTATATCCAAACCCTGTTAGCAATGAAGCCACAGTTGAATTGAATTTAAAAGAATCAAGTACAGTGGTGATAACTGTTTACGACATTACCGGAAAAATTGCCGCAAATGTATTTACAGGTGAAATGAATTCAGGTACCAACACTGTTAAAATAAATACTTCTGAAATACCGGCAGGAATTTATTTCACAACTATTGTTTCGAACAATGTTAAGAAAACATTGAAAACCGTTATTATTAAATAATCGGCAATAATTTCCACAATAAAACACCTGTACAGCCGCAGCTGTACAGGTGTTTTACTTTTTTTAAGGAATTACATTATTTAACCATTTTTTAACATACGGAGAATGTTGTAGACATAAAAATGGAATATTTTTGTTATAAAAGCAAAATGAATACTTCAAAAAAAATACTAATTGTAGACGATGAACCGGATATTCTGGAGTTCCTTTCTTACAACTTTCGCAAAAAAGGTTTTCATGTGGCCACAGCAATAAATGGCATAGAAGGAATAAAAAAAGCAGAATCTGAATTACCTCAATTTATAATTTCAGATATATTAATGCCAGAACTTGATGGGATAGAAATGTGTAAAGCCATCAGGGAAATTCCGCAACTAAAACTAACACCTTTTTTATTTCTTACCGCAGTTAATGACGACTATAAAGTGCTTTATGCAATGCTTTCCGGTGGTGACCAATACGTGTCCAAGCCGATCAAATTTGAATATCTGTTGATCATGGTAAATCAGCTATTAGAGAATAGTGAGACTCAGTAAATACTGTTTTTATGCAACAATTTGAATATCATGGATTTTAATTTTTCTGAATAAAAATGAGACGAACATTTAACCTTATGATTAAGGTCATTTTAATTAATTGGGATTGAGCGTAAGTTTGCAGCTAAAAAAAATTTGCTTCAAAAATAAAATTCAGATCTTAACCCAAACCAAAATAAAAAACATGAGCACATCATTAAAAAACATGAAGAAGAAATCCAAACCTTCAAAAAAAAATCTCCAGAAAAAAGTATCAAAAATGCTAAATACATTTGTGAAATCGGTAACAACTGTTGACACAAAAAAAATAAAAAAGGCAATAAAGCTCGCTAGCAAAGCAATTGCAAAATCTGTAAAAAAATCAATAAAAGACAATTCCGGGAATTCAAATTTAAAGAAATCCTCAACTACAAAAAACAAATCGTTAAGAAAATCGAATAAAAAAATCGTAGGTAAACCATCAGCGGAGCGCGTACTTACCTTATTAAAAAACAAACAAATTAATTCGCTGAAAGATATCGATGCCAAAAGTGTTAATAAAAAAATACTGGAAACACCAACTCATCAAAAAAATCACAAATTTTAAATAGTTGAAACTGACTAACTAAAGCAGTCTTTCGAAAATATTCATTTATTAATATTATAGATATAAAAATATGAATCGTATTTTATTAGTATTTGACGATATAAAAGAACTTGAACATATAGAAATCAATCTTACCCGTAACGGATTTAAGATCTTAAAATCTTCCAGCTTAAAAGATGCTTTGGCAAAGGCAGAAGGATCTATGCCTGATCTGATAGTAGTAAATACATTGGATGTAGAAAAAGAGGTAGAACTTTTCAGTAAGCAAGTAAAAATGAAATATCTGAAAAAAGCATTATTACCAAGTTTAATTGAATTAGAAGATTATTTAAATATACAAACACGGGAGCACCTTGTTATTAGAGAATTATTGAGAAACAAAAAATATAGAAATAATGAGATCGTTTTTTATATTTCTAAAAAAGAATTAGTAAGCCGACCAAATTAAATAGGCTACGCATCTAAAAGTAATGTTATCATAACGGTCATTCCCTTTATTGAAGTTTCTTTTAAGAAAGTGTTTTAAAGAGATTAAGTACACTTGCTGATATCATTTCTATACCTATTGCCAATACCAAAAATCCCATAATTTTTGAGAATGATTTTAATCCGGCATCTCCTGTATATTTTAAAATTTTAGGTGCAATTGAAAAAATCACAAAAATTGAAAAAGCTACAATTACTATTGCTAACATAATTGTTGCTTTTTTTTCCAAGTCCGGATATTCAATCGACATATTGATCAATAAGGAAATAGAACCAGGTCCAGCCAGTAATGGCATAGCGAGAGGACTAAAAGAAATATCGTCTTTTTCCAAAGCTTCTTGCTTTATTTTTCCTTTCACATCACGTTTATGTTTTGCGTTAAGTAATAAAAAACCCGATCTGGAAATAATGATCCCTCCCGCTATCTTTAATGCATTTATGGATATACCGAAAAAACCAAGAATGTGGGATCCGGCAAAATACGCACATGCGCATATTACAATAATATACATACATGTTTTTCTAATTTGATAATTCCTCCATTTGGAATCATGATTTTCCGTTAATGAAATAAAAACAGGAAGTGCACTAAGAGGGTTAATAAGCGCAAAGAGAGAAACGAAACAGCCAATAAAAAAAGAAAGGGTCATAGTTTTGATTATTTTTTGCAAAACTACTTTGTCTAATTCAAGTAAATCGATAGAAATAGTTAAGAAATTATTAAAGTATCACTCAAAAAAAACACAAATTAATAACATTGAACAAGAGGTAAACAATTTTAATTCAAACACTTCTATAATTAGCACAGAACAAAAAAACACGTCCACAGCCAATTGTAATATAATATATGAAAATAAAAAAAAGAGATGTAGAAAATAGAGTTTCATTATTTCCTGAACTGTTGCTGTTAACATAAAGTTTACTTTCTTAACATAACATTCATGCACTCTTAAAATCGGGATAACACCCTATCGAATAATCTGGTGTAGTTTTGAAGAATAAAATCAAAGCAAATGAAAACGCACCTTATCACCTTTATTGCCATCCTAATAGCAAGCGTGGCAATTGCAGGAAACAGCAATAACCTTAAGGAAAAAGACAATACAAAACTGATTTCAGGTAAGGTAATTGACAAAGTAAGTGGAGAAGAAATTGCAGGTGCCGAAATTAAAATTGACAATAAAGTTATCTATACTGATTTGAACGGAAATTTTTTAGCAAGCATAAATTCATCAAAAACAGAAGCTTTTGTAACCTTTGTTTCATATAATGATGCAAAAGTTAACATTGAACCCATTTCATACACTACAATTGTCATAGAATTAGAGTCCAAATAAATTCGCTCCCCCCATTTTAAAACCTCGCCTAACCTGTGTTAGGGAGGTTTTTTGTTTTTATTGCTACCAAATCCAAACAATCTGCCATGTTAACTTTACATTAACTTAACATTGCGGTAAATTTATGCGATTTCCCTTCCTTTTTTTTAACATTCTTCCTTACTTTGTATAAGAAATTATAATTTTTAAAAACATTTAGGCTATGAAAAAAATCATTCTATTACTCATTGTAAGTCTCACATTGGCTTTAGGAGTATCCGCTCAAAATATAATTTTAAAAGATGGTTTGTATTACACCGATAAAGGAGGTTTATACACAGGATCCTATACAGCATATTTAGAATCGGGAAATAAGAAATCTGTATTTGATATTAAGGAAGGTAAAGCAAATGGTACCGTTACATACTACTATGAAAACGGGGCAATAATGGAAACTGGCGCTTTCGCGGAAAATGAAAAAAGCGGACAATGGCTTCGTTGGGATGAAGCGGGTCACAAAATAGCGGAAGCCTACTATGTATCGGGAAAGAAAAATGGCATTTGGCTGGTATGGGATAATAATGGAACAAAACGTTACGAAATGATCTACGCCTTAGGTCAAAAAACAGATACCTGGACCATGTGGGATGAAAATGGAAAAATCAGCAACACTAAAAATTACAGTAGTTTATAATAAATTTCAAAACAGTTTTTTTCGTAACCCTCTGTTTTAAGGTCAAATCGTGTTATCGGGCAGAAATCCAATCTGATCATAATCAATTTATCTTAAATTTAGTTTTTGGGTGCTTTAGCTTTCTAAGAAAATTAACCTCCCAAACTATACCCGATTCCTTTTATTGTTTTAATGTATTTATCGCCCAATTTTTCACGAATTTTAAGTATGTGAACATCAATAGTTCTATTCTTTGCGACAAATTCATATCCCCAAATTAATTGTGAAATTTCCTCCCGAGTATATACTTTCCGTGGTGATGCAGAAAGCAAAGAAAGAAGTTCGAATTCTTTACGAGGTAAAATTATTTCTTTACCATCCTTAAAAACCAGGTAACGGTCTCGGTCTATAATTAAACCGATAGAATCATTTTTAATTACTTTTTCGAGATTTGAGGGATGCCGTTTTAACAATGCCTTTAGCCGGCTTATCAATACCCGCGTTTTTATAGGCTTTATGATGTAATCATCCGCACCAGCATTAAAAGCTGCTATTTGGGAATAATCTTCATTACGCTCTGTATGGAAAACAATTAGTGTACTAATTAATTCCGGTTTATTTCTTATTTCAAGGCTAATATCAATGCCATCCAACTCGGGCATTAGCAAATCAAGTAGAACAAGTTGAGGAAGTTCATCAACTGCAAATTGGATCGCTTCTCTCGATTTGGTTGATGTTATAACTATAAAACCTTCCGATTTTAATGCAGCGTCAACTTCTGACAGAAATTTTTCGTCAGTATCTATTACTAATATTTTGAAATTAGAGCTTGTCATTTTAACCTTTGAATACAAAGGCTAAAGTAATTTTGCAATATGGCTATTACGTTAAATTAATATTATTTTTACTTTAGGAAATTAACCAAATACCCAAATAAAATGTCCAAGAAAAAACAGACGTCCGAAAAATAAGAATTCGCTGAAATGACGACCAGGTATAAATTAATCTCATCTTTCAATGATTAATTTATTCGCAAGAAATGTTTTCACGTTTTCTTTTAATCCATTTTTCTCCCCCTCTTTATTCATTCCTCTATTTTAAGATACAAAAATTAGAACATTACTTTTTTGAAAAACATGTGAATTATACAACTTATTCAAAAAGTTGTGTAATACCCTTCCCAATAATGATGATCATCTTTGTATCATCATCACTTTGGATTTACAACATAGAAAAATTACACTCCAATCATTGAAAGCGTATTAAATTATCATTTTGCTGAAAACAGAAGTGAAATTGTCAACCATACTTAAGTTATTTTGAAACTATTTCCACAAAAAAAATAAAACGAATTAATTACAATTCCAAATCTTAGATGAGCATGAAACCCGAAACACAAGAGCAATTACTTAATCCAAATTTAGTTGATACGAAAACTATAACCGGATCTGATAACAAGGGAATTAGTATTTTTCTTGTTGATGATGATCCTTTATATTTGAAATCGTTAGAGTTTGAATTTTGTCAAAATCCAAACCTAAAAATTAAAACATTCCTAACATCAAAAGCTTGCATCGAAAAACTGTTTTTGAATCCCGATGTAATTATTCTAGATTACATTTTAAGTATTCCTCATGGAAAGGCTTTGGATGGACTTCAAACCTTAATAAAAATTAAAGAAATTTTACCCGAAACACAAGTTATTATGCTATCTGCTTTGGAGTCAGTTGAAGTAGCCACCAATAGTATTAAAATGGGAGCATCCGATTACGTTATAAAAAACAGAGATACTTTCAATCAGTTGAAAACTCATATTAAAAAACATTTAAGCATTCATTCAAAAGAGAAAGAGTTAATTGTTTGGGATTGGTAAAACCAATAAAATCAAGCCACGTAAAAGAAATATTTTTTCTATTTTTTTACGGAAGTGTGAATTATATAACTCTTTTCTAAAGTTGTGTAATACTCATTCATTAAATAGACAGCAACTTTGCAACGTGAAAAACAATTCACATCTGTCCGCCAGTAGCGGGAATTAAAAAAAAAAGAAAATGAAAACGAATAAACTATTAACAACCCTTGCAATAGTATCGGTTGTTTTAATTTCAGCATGTAAAAAAGAGGATGCTACCCCTACTAACCCTTCAAATCCAACCGTAATTCCAGAACAAAGTACGATCCAGGCAGCTGTGTCACTTTCGGGTACATCCACAATAGCGATACTTGCAGGTTCGGCAATCAGTAACACAGGTGCAACCAACATTACAGGAGATATTGCCTTATGTCCGGGCTCTTCGATTGGCGGATTTCCTCCGGGAATATTGATCGGAACAAAACATATCAATGACAATATCGCCACTCAGGCAAAACTTGATCTAACTGCAGCATATAATGATGCGGCAGGGCGAACATGCACAGATATTGTAACATTATCAGGAAATATTGGTGGCCTAACACTTACACCAGGACTTTACAAATCAACATCATCATTGGCCATATCCTCTGGCGACCTCACTTTTGATGCAAAAGGAAATTCAAATGCTGTTTTTATTATTCAGATAGCATCTACACTCACCACTACATCAGGGCGTAAAGTTATCCTTAGCGGTGGAGCATTGGCATCCAATATTTTTTGGCAAGTTGGTAGCTCTGCAACATTTGGAACTACTTCTGTTTTTAAAGGAACTGTTATGGTAATGCAATCCATCACTTTCAATACAGGTGCAACGCTTGATGGAAGAGGATTAGCAAGAACAGGTGCAGTTGTTATGGGCGGAAATACTATCGTAAAACAATAAACAATTAAATCCAAAAAAAGAGCGCTCTGATATTGATCCGAGCGCTTTTTTTTATCTGTAATTTAATACATATCCGAAAAAATATGTGTGAATTGTGCAACTTATTTACAAAGATGTGTAACACATATCAAATCTTTGGGACAGACCTTTGCTATAGATAGATGCTTTAATACAAAAAAAAACTTGACAGTTTGCTTAATTCTAAATCAAATTAAAACTTCTTTTCCGCACAGAAAAACATAATATTTAATATAATGAAGACTCCAAAAAAAGACAAACCAATCAAAGTAGTGAATGTTAAAACCACTATTAATGGATCTAATGCACAGAAGCAGTCCTCTGAATATGCAAGAAGTTTGATTGAAGCAAGTTTGGACCCATTAGTTACGATCAATACCGAAGGTAAGATCACAGACATGAATGAGGCATTGGCGAACATTACAGGCATCACTCGTGAAAAACTGACCGGGACAGATTTCTTCGATTATTTTACCGAACCACAAAAAGCTCGTGAAGTTTATCAGGTAGTATTTGCAAAAGGATCTGTTGCCGATTCTCCACTTACACTTCGTCATAAAGATGGTAAGCTGACCGAAGTACTATTTAATGGATCGGTCTATAAAGATGACAGAGGAAATGTGTTGGGCGTTGTAATTGTGGCAAGAGATGTTGCCGAGCAAAAATGGGCAATCGAGTTACGAATTGCCAACAAAGAACTTGCTTTTCAAAATGATGAAAAAGAAAAAAGGGCAGCAGAGTTAAGCATTGCCAATAAGGAACTTGCTTTCCAAAATGATGAGAAAGAAAAACGGGCAGAAGAATTGATCATTGCAAACAAAGAACTTCTTTTCCAAAACGATGAGAAAGAAAAACGTGCTGCCGAGTTAGTTGTTGCAAACAAAGAACTTGCTTTTCAGAATGATGAAAAAGAAAAACGGGCTGCAGAGTTAGACATTGCCAACAAAGAACTTGCTTTTCAAAATAATGAGAAAGAAAAACGTGCTGCTGAATTAGATATTGCCAATAAAGAGCTTGCTTTCCAAAACGAAGTGAAAGAAAGACGCGCTGCAGAGTTAGTGGTTGCAAATAAAGAGCTTGCTTTTCAGAACGATGAGAAAGAAAAACGTGCTGCCGAATTAGTTATCGCTAATAAAGAACTTGCTTTTCAAAACGATGAGAAAGAAAAACGCGCAGCGGAGTTAGTCATTGCCAACGAAGAACTTGCTTTTCAAAATGAAGTAAAAGAAAAACGTGCAGCGGAGTTGATCATAGCCAACGAAGAACTTGCTTTTCAAAACGATGAGAAAGAAAAAAGAGCAGCAGAATTATTCATTGCTAACAAAGAACTAGTTTTTCAAACAGGAGAGAAAGAAAAACGCGCAGCAGAGTTAGTAATTGCCGACATAGAACTTGATTTCCAAAATAAAGAGAAAGAAAAACGGGAAATTGCAAATAAAGAACTTGAAGCATTCAGCTATTCTGTAAAATTAGCTTCTCAATATTCACTCAGTCTTATTGAAGCCAGTCTTGACCCTTTGGTTACTATCAGCACAGAAGGTAAGATCACGGATATGAACGAGGCACTGGTAAACATTACCGGACTGGAACGAGAAAAACTTATTGGTTCCGACTTCTTTGATTATTTCACGGAACCTCAAAAAGCCCGTGAAGTATATCAGGAAGTATTCGCAAAAGGATCAGTTGCCGATTCTCCGCTAACACTTCGTCATAAGGACGGTAAGCTTACTGATGTTTTATTCAACGGATCGGTTTATAAAGATGATAGAGGAAATGTACTGGGGGTTGTAATTGTAGCAAGAGATGTTACGGCCCAAAAATTACTTTCCAAATACTCATTGAGTTTAATCGAAGCGAGTCTTGACCCATTAGTCACTATAAGCACGGTTGGAAAGATCACAGATATGAATGAAGCAACCGTTAACATCACCGGGATAGAGCGGGAGAAACTAATCGGTTCCGATTTCTTCGATTATTTCACGGAACCACAAAAGGCTCGTGAAGTTTACCAGGAAGTTTTTGCTAAAGGATCCGTTGCTGATTCGCCTCTTACCCTTCGTCATAAAGATGGTAAGTTAACTGATGTATTATTCAACGGATCAGTTTATAAAGATGATAGAGGAAACGTACTGGGTGCTGTGGTTGTGGCAAGGGACATAACAGAACAAAAACAATTAGCGGAACGCGAAATTGCAGGACGAGAAAAAGAGTTAATGAGAATAGAAGAATTGGAAAGGTTTAGAAAGTTAACCGTGGGACGAGAATTGAAAATGATAGAATTGAAAAAGGAAATTGAAGTATTGAAAAATAAAACTTAAAACAAATCAAAATATTATTAATCAAACATTTTAAAATTAAGCCCAGAGGCAACGTCTTTACAACATATCAAAACAAACAATAAGCTAATGGAAACTAAAAAAACTCAGGCTAGCAATGAGGAACTTATTTCTGAAGAAAAAATTGACCTTCAGAATACGGAAAAAGCATTGTTGAACATTTTAGATGACTATTCTGAAGAAAAATATCACTCAGAAGACAGCCAGCGTGCGTTGTTGAATATACTGGATGACTATAGCGAAGAAAAGATCAACATGGAAAATACCCATCGCGCTGTTTTGAACATCCTTGAAGATTACAGTGAAGCAAAAGAAAAAGCTGAAGAGTCAACTAAATTAAAAGAAGCATTTCTCGCCAACATGAGTCACGAGATCCGAACACCAATGAATGCTATTATTGGTTTCTCTGATATATTATCAAAAAGCAAACTCGAAGATAAAGAAAAGGAATATGTTAAAACAATAAAATTAGCCGGAGAGAATCTGTTGACCATTATTAATGATATACTTGACATATCGAAGATTGAAGCAGGGATGATGACCTTTGAAGAACATGCTTTTAACGTGCGAGAAATTTTTAAATCGCTCAATGTAATGTTGATGGGAAAGGCAAAAGAAAAAAACCTTGAATTAGAATTTCTTTGTGATGATAATGTTCCCAGCAGTTTGCTAGGTGATCAAACCCGCCTAATCCAAATAATAATAAATCTAACCGGAAATGCAATTAAATTCACACAAAATGGAAAAGTCCAGGTAAATGTTAAAGTTCTAAAAAATGAGAAAGGTAATACTTCGCTGGAATTTTCCGTGAAAGACACTGGAATTGGAATACCTCAGAATAAACTTGAGCATATTTTCGAACGCTTCCGACAAGCAGAATCGCATACAACAAGAAAATACGGTGGTACAGGGCTTGGTTTAAGCATTGCAAAACAGTTAGTTGAACTTCAAGGTGGAAAACTATCAGTTATAAGTGAGACCAAGGTGGGTTCCACCTTTTCATTCTATATTTCATACAAAAATTCTGTGGAAATATCCCAGGTGCCGGAGATAACAGAAAAAAAATACAATATGGAAGACCTGATCAAATTAAACATTCTACTGGTCGAAGACAACCAGTTGAATGTAAAGTTGATCTTGAGTTTGTTTTCAGAGTATTGCTTGAAAGTGCAAGTTGCAGAAAATGGTAGTGTATGTATTGAAAAGCTTAAAGAAAATAATTTTGATATTATTCTGATGGATATGGAAATGCCTGTTATGAATGGATATGAGGCTGCAACAATTATCCGAAATGTAATAAAAAATAATATTCCAATTATTGCAATGACAGCACATGCAATGGCGGGTGAAAAAGAAAGGTGTTTGAGCTTAGGCATGAACGATTATATTTCAAAACCGATAAACGCAAAAATGCTTTTCGAAAAAATCTATGATTTAACACTTAATTCTAAATAAAATGGAACATAACGAATCACAAAAGAGCATGCAAAATGCATGTGACTTTAGCTATCTTTCTGAGATGATGGGAGGAAAAAAAAATTTGATGTTAGGAATAATGGATGCTTTTCTCCAACAAATCCCAGAGGAACTTCATTCTATTAATGATGCCGTAACAAACACAAATTATCCAATAATAAAGAATGTAGCCCATACAATGAAGTCAACTGTTTCCATAATGGGTATATACTGCCTCGAGCCTGTTTTAAAGGAAATGGAAGCCCTAGGAGCTACGACCGGGGATATAGAAAAAATACGAACTCTCAATTTGGAACTTAATTCAATATGTAAAAAGGCAATTGAAGAAGTAGAAAAGGAGAAATTAAATACATAAAAACAAACTACCATGTTCAGCAATTTTTTCAAAATAATAATTCCGAAAACAAAAATTATTTTTATTGTGGAGGACAATGAACTATATGCGAAATCACTGAATACATTCTTAAAAATTCGATTTCCGAAAATAAAAGAAATAAAAAATTTCAGAATAGGAGAAATGTGTTTAATGGAAATGCACCGTAACCCAAGGATAGTAATTATAGATTATTTTTTGAACTCCAAATACGAGGAGGCAAATAATGGACTTGAAATAATAAAAAGTATAAAAATCCTGAAACCAAAAACAGACATCATTGTGTTAAGCATTCAACAAAACTTCAACATCATTGCGGAAGCAGTTAAACAATATGGTTGCTCCTATGTTCATAAGGACCAATGGGCTTTTAACAAAGTCGAGCATTTAATAAAAGAAAATTTTAATCACCCCACTTCGGGTTTTGAACCCAGAGCTTAATATTGGAATTTTAGAGAAAGAAATAGCATAATTTACTTATAATTAAAACAACTAAAACTAAAAATTATGAAAACAAAAGGTCAGATCAACATTTTTATTGTGGAAGACAATAAATTATTCTCGCATGCCTTAAAAGCGGATATAGAAAATTCATTCCCAAACAAAAAAATTAAGATACATTCATTTGAAACAGGTGAAACATGTATGGGGAAATTTACTGAAGAAAAACCTGAAGTGGTAATTCTTGATTATCACCTTAATAGTAAATATCCTGATGCAGCTAATGGAATTCAGGTTTTAGACTGGATCAAAAAAGAAAACCCAGATACTAATGTTATTATCCTAACAAGTGATGACCATTGTGATATTGCCCTAAAATCATTTAAGCATGGAGCTTCGGATTATGTTGTAAAAACGGAAACAAAATTCAGAAAAATTAATTACTCTTTATTTAATCTCTTTAAAGTAATGGAGGCAAAGTCTGACACAACCAGATATAAATTCCTTCTCGCTGGATTATCATTGTGTATTGCATTGTTGGTTGGAGGAATTATTGCAATTCAGATTTTTGAACCTTCACTTCTTAAATAAAATTTTCGAGGTAAAAAAAAACATTTTATAAACTTTTAGCATATTCATTGATCTCTGATTTTGTTTTTAAATCTCTAGGTTTTGTTTTTTAAAATTTTATTACTAACAATTATGCAACTACAATACAAAATCTAAAATCTGCAAGATGAAAAATCAAATAAATATTTTTATTGTTGATGACAATAAAGTTTTTTCCTTAGCCTTGAAGGCGGATATAGAAAACATTTTTTCAAAAATGTCTATTAAGGTATATTTATTTGAAACAGGAGAAAAGTGTATGAGGAGATTTCTTCAAGTGATGCCTGAATTTGTAATTCTTGATTATTACCTCGACAGTAAGGATATGACCGCTGATAATGGAATTAAAATTTTAGATTGGATAAAAAAAGAGAACGGTGAAACCAATGTTATAATGCTAACAAGTGATGATCATATTGATATTGCTCTTGAATCATTTAAACACGGGGCTTCGGATTATATAGTTAAAACCGAAACCCAATTCAAAAAAATTAATTATTCCTTATTGAATCTTTTTAAAATAATAGAGGAAAAGAGCTATGCAAAAAATTACAAATGGCTGATTGTAGCATTATTCCTGGGTATCGGAATGTTAATTACCGGAATTGTTGCTTACCAGATATTTTAATTTTACTTTCTTCAATACTATTGCATTCGTATTTCAATTTAGGTCCATTAATCAATCGAAGTATTTTTTCAAATTGTGTGACTGAAACATCTCATTATTTAATTAACTCCAGCATATCCCTTACCATTAGTACTATTTTTCAACTTTTTGTCGAGTAGAGGCAAATAATCCAATTGGAAAATGTGTGAATAATGTAACTTATAAAAAAAGTTATGTAACACGCTTCGAGGTGCGGTTTATCACCTTTGTAAAAAAAATCAATTCACCAATAAATTAAATTAATATGAAAACTAAACTACTTAATGCATTAACCGCGGTTATTCTGTATTTAATGCCTAACGTAAATTTCGGCCAGGCTCCTAATTTGGGAACTGCTGCAAATTTCGTTATTTTTTCTACAGATGGCGCGGTGAGCAATACCGGACTTTCGCACCTTACAGGAAATGTTGGCACCAACAATGGGTCCAGTACAGCTTTCGGAAATGTGAACGGTGGAATGCATGATGGCGATGGCGTGAGCGCACAATGTGCATCCGATTTACTAATTGCTTACAATCAGCTAAACAGTACTATTCCCACTTTCTTTCCTGCTCCATTGCTTGGAGGTGGCCAAATTCTTTATGCAGGTGTTTACTCTATTTCCAGCGCTGCAACGTTGGATCTGGATTTGATCTTAGATGCTCAAGGAAATTCAAGTGCTGTTTTTATTTTTAAAATAGAAGGTGCATTTTCCACTAATGCCAACGCAAAAGTAAAATTGATCAATGGCGGACTTGCTTGTAATGTATTTTGGAAAGTGGAAGGCGCAGTAGACATGGCTGCAGGAACTACAATGAGAGGAACTATAATTGCAAATAACGGAGCAATTGAAATGAGCACCAACGATACACTTGAAGGAAGAGCATTATCAACTACCGGGGCAATTACCATTGATGGAATTTTGGCATATACACCTATTGGTTGTGGAAGTCCTTTACTTGTAGGACCATCAGCGCCAGCACTAGCGTCATCAGAATGTTATGCAATATTTTCTTCTAACGGACCAGTTGTAAACGCTGGCATAACAACTATTTTAGGAGATGTTGGAACAAACGTTGGCTTAACCAGCGGTTTCAGTTCTCCGAATGTTACGGGGATGATTCATCCAATTCCCGATCCTTCCACTGTACAATGTGCTGCCGATCTATTACTTGCTTATAATTATATTAATGGCTTGTCTAGCGATATTGAGTTATTGTATCCACAACAGTTTGGTAACAACCTGGTACTTACTCCTCATACCTATATAATGAATGGAGCTGTAATATTCACTGACACCCTTTATCTGAATGCACAAGGCAATGCAAATGCAGTATTTATCATAAAAACATACGGTGCCTTCGCTACAAGTGTTGGATCACAAGTAATGTTGACCAATGGAGCACAGGCAAAAAATGTGTATTGGATGATCAATGGTGCAGTAAGTATTAACAATTATTCAAATTTTAACGGAACGCTTGTTTGTTATGGCGCTATCGACATACTACAAGGCGCTACAATTAACGGAAGAGCGTTAACTGTTGATGGGGCTTTAAATGCAAATGCTGCAAATGTAACTATGACGGCAGGTTGCGCAACCGGTGCGCCTGACATTACTACACAGCCAGCAAATAAAATTACATGCGCAGGTAGTTCTGTATCTTTTTCAGTAATTGCACATGGTGATGCTCTTACCTATCAATGGAGAAAAGGAACTGTAAACTTAGTTAATGGAGGGAATATTTCAGGAGCAACTTCTGCAATTCTTACTATCAATCCTGCCAATTTATCGGATGTTGCAACCAATTACAATGTTGTTGTTAGCGGGTCTCTAACTCCAAACCAAACATCATCAAACGTTTCCTTAACTGTTAATGCAGTTCCAAGTATTATCACGCCACCTACTAACCAAATGGCGTGTGTCGGAAGCTCGGTAAGTTTTTCAGTAAATGCAACAGGAACAGGTCTTACTTATCAATGGAGAAAAGGTACTGTAAACTTAGTAAATGGAGGAAATATTTCAGGAGCCAATTCAATTACTCTTACTATTAATCCTTCTACTTTGTCGAACGCTGCAACCAATTACAATGTAATTATCACTGGAGTATGTGGTCCAATAAGTCCATCAACTTCTGTTTCTTTAGTAGTTAATTCTGCTCCATTAATTACTGAAGAACCCACTGATCAAACGGCATGTGTTGGAACTACAGTAAACTTTGCAATAACTGCCACAGGAACAGGTCTTGTATACCAATGGAGAAAAGGCACTACAAATTTAAGCAATGGAGGAAGTATATCAGGTGTAAACTTACCAACTCTTACTATTAACCCTGTGGATTCAGCAGATATAGCCTCAAACTACAATGTAGTTATAACCGGAACATGTTCGCCAATAAGCACATCAATTAATGCATCGCTTTCGGTATGTCCAGCAACAGGTATTGATAATTTGAATGGAGGAATTGTAAATGAAATAGCTGTGATCTACCCAAATCCTTTTACCGATCAAATAAGCATCATACTTAATGATGCATTGCAAATTAACAATTGTGAATTAAAATTGTACAATGTTTTGGGAGCAGAGGTTTTGAATAGCGTGGTATCGAAACAAGTAACCACCCTTGAAACAAGCAACCTTCCTGCAGGAATTTATTTTTACAAAATAATTGATAAAAATAAAACAATCCAATCAGGCAGATTAATTTCTCAGCAATAAATTTTTAGAAATATAAAAGCCCTTTTACCCTTACAATATGGGTGAAAGGGCTTTTTTCATTAAAAAACGTAGTTCCGGATGTGTGAATAATGTAACTTATTTCAAGAGTTGTGTAACACTTATGCCCTTTAACTTGCACAAATTTGCGTTGAATTCATAAGCTACAATTCATTACAAAATATTCGTGCAGATGGCCATTACGTATTACATGCTTCAAATACCACCTTTATTATTTTTCATTTTGATAGTAACTTTCGGAGCAGTCTTTGGCTTGCTTATCACTTTTTTGTTTCGCAAATACATTAAAGTGACCATCCTGAGATCACACAATGAAGTAACCGGATTTCTTTTTTTAGCTATTGCCAGTTTTTATGCATTATTACTAAGTTTTGTTGTGCTTGTGGTATGGGATCAATTTAATGAAACACATGGTAACGTCAGCAAAGAAGGAAGTTCTGCCATGGGCTTATACCGCGATATTAAGTTCTATCCGGACACGCTTGAATCAAAACAACTCATGACAGTTTATCTGGATTTTGTTTTCAATGTTATAGATGACGAGTTTCCAAATATGGAAATGATGAAGCCAAGCCGAAAAACACCAGAATCGTTCAACCGGGTATTCCATAAAATGGAGCACCTGAATCCTAAGACTCAGTTTCAGATCCAATTGGTAGCAGGAATGTTTAATCATTTAAACGAGTTGGCCACTTATAGAGGACTTCGCACTGCTTCTATGGAAACCGAAATTTCACCTCCCATGTGGCTGCCAATGATATTAGGTGCTATTATCACAATTATTTGTGCCACTTTATTGGATATTGAACATACACGGATGCACCTAATACTTAATTCACTATTAGGTGCCTTTATAGGGATGTTCCTCTTCATTATTATATTGCTGGACCATCCGTTCAGCGGCAGTCATGGAATTAAACCAGACGCTTATAAGGAAATATTCACCATGGAGCAATGGGCTAATGAACCTGTTTCAGGATTTAAAAATTCAAATTAATAAAACATAAAATTAAACCAAATGAAAAATAACGCAAATTTTACATCAATAATGATTTCATGTTGTTTCTTTCTAATCATTTTCGTTTCCTGTGAATCTCCGGAACAAAAAACAGATGATGCTTTTGAACATGTTAAAGAAGAAAAAATGATTGCAAAAGATAGCTTTAATGCTGACAATGAAACAACCAAAATGGAAACGAAATTGGCAGCGAAAGTTGAGGTTGTGACAAAAAATGAAAGTGTAGATGAGTGGAAAAAATTTAAACTTGACACCGAAAAGAGAATACTTATGAATGAAAATAAGATCAAAGAAATAAAAGGTATACCTGATTCAAATCCAAAATTGTATAGGAAAGTGACAACTTTAGAAAAAAACAACAATGATTTGAGAAGACAAATGGATGAATACAATGAGGAGATGAAAGTGAAGTGGGAAAGCTTTAAAGTAAAGATAAATCATGACGTGAATGAGATTGGAATTGAGTTACAAGACATTACGGTAAACAATAAAAAACAGTAATGACAGTTGCGAAAGCAACTTGCGAGCTGTTATCTCCAATTCGATTGAAGATTTTATATAGAAAATAAAACTATCCAAAGAAAACTGGAATTGCGTGTTTAAACAAAACTCCAACCGAATTTATATATATAATTAATCCTTCCAACGGCCGAATATGTGAATTATGTAACATATTTCCAAAGTTCTGTAACAAAAAAAATCGCATTGCTACTCATCTTTGACGTATGAAAATTAATTCAAATCTAAAACAAACAAATATGAAAACTAAATTACTCAATACATTAACAGCGGCTAGTCTGCTTCTAATGCCAACTATAAATTTTGGACAGGCCCCTACTTTAGGTACAACAGCTAACTTTGCACTTTTCACTACTGTTGGAGAAGTAAAAAATGTAGGCATTACCTATATTACTCATATTACAGGCAACTGTGGTACGAACGATGGTCCAGTTAATGGTTTCGGAAATGTAGATGGTATAATGACCCACACCGGTGATCCGTTAAGCATGCAAGCAGACGCAGATCTATTAGTTGCCAACGGTCAACTAGATGCTACAATACAAACTAATGTTCCTCCAGGGATATCGCTTGGTGCACCAGGAGTGGGTCAAACTCTTTTTGGTGGTGTTCACGAAATGACAAATGCCGCTTTATCATTAGATGGCAATCTTAATTTAGATGCTCAGAATGATCCCAGTAAAGTATTTATTTTTAAACTTCATGGAACATTTTCGTCATCCGCTAATGCAAAAGTTAGATTGATGAATGGCGCCTTAGCATGTAATGTATTTTGGAAAATAGATGGATTAGTAGATATGGCATCAGGTACTTCAATGAAAGGAACAATTATTGCAACTGCTGCAATTAACATGGGGGTGCTTGATACACTTGAGGGAAGAGCTCTTTCAATTGGTGGTGCGATTACAGTAAGTGGTGTGCTTGTATATAAGCCAACCGGTTGCGGAAGTCCAACATTAACAGGACCAATCACTCCAGTGCTTGCTTCCACGGCTTGTTACGCATTATTTTCTTCAAGCGGGCAGGTTACTAACACTGGGATAACCCATGTTATAGGGGACATTGGAACAAATGGAACAACTGATTCAGCAACAGGATACAATCCTAGTTTTGTAACCGGTACCATTCATCAATATGCAGATGGCTCAACAGCAACATGTGAGGTCGATCTACTTAATGCTTATACTTATTTAAACACGTTGCCAGTTGATATTGAATTACTTTATCCTGCAGAGCTAGGGCACAACCTGGTACTTACACCGCACACTTACCTTCTGGGCGCAGCTACATCATTAACAGATACACTTTTCCTAAATGCTAAAGGAAATGCGAATGCAGTATTTGTTATTCAGGTATCTGGTGCTTTTTCTACAAGCACACATTCACAAATTCTTTTGACCAACGGAGCACAAGCAAAAAATGTATTTTGGAAAATTGATGGCGCAACAAGTATAAATGATTCTTCTGTTTTTAAAGGAACGATTGTTTGTAATGGTGCGATAGACTTAGGTACCGGAGTTGCGATCGATGGAAGAGCACTTACAAATATTGGCGATCTAACAACAGATGCAATCACCAACACACTTCCTCCGGGTTGCAGCACGCTATCAACTGGTATTTCTACTAATGAAATCGAAAGCGCTGCCTTGAGTATTTATCCTAATCCATTCACAAACCAGGTAAACATCCAAATAAATGAATTACAAATCAATAGGTGTGAATTCAGAGTGTATAATGTTTTAGGTGCCGAAGTAATGCATACCAGTATTGTGAAAAAAGTAACAACAATAGAAACTGGTCATCTTCCTTCAGGAATTTATTTCTACGAGGTTAATTCAAACAACAAAAACATTCAAACAGGCAAACTGATAGCACAGTAATAAACAGTTAAAATAAAAAAGCCCCTGCCAGATCATCATCTGGCAGGGGCTTTTGCATTATGAACATTCCAGTTCCTTAAAAAATCCAATATCAAGTGTGTGAATAATGTAAAATATTAAAAAAGTTCTGTAACACTTACCGCTTACTTGTTGCCCACCTTTGTCATAATTAATTAATCATATTTTAATATATCAAAATCATGAAAAAATCATTTATAATATTCGGCTTAATAGGTATGTCACTTGGGACTACCGTTAAAGCACAAGACTCTGTGATGGTTCCAGTAACAAAACCGTCCTTCCATATTGTAGAATTTGGATTCCGATTTATGCCAACATTTTCTTCTTTCGATATGAAAACTTCTTCGGGGGGAACAGTAAAAGGTGAGGTCACTCTTGGTTATGGGGCTGGAGCATTACTCGCTATCAATTTTTCCGATCATGTTGGAATACAAGGAGAAATTATTTACAATTCCCTTTCTCAAAAATTTGTTGATCAGGAATTAGAACGTGAAATTAATCTGCGCTATGTAAACATTCCTTTATTGCTTTCACTTAATACGGGTAAGTCTAAACCCGTTAATTTAAATGTAGTGGTTGGACCACAAATAGGGTTTAATGTAGGATCAAGTATTACATCATCGGGCGGGGGAAGCTCCGATACTTTAACTACTGTTCTGGCAATAAAAAAAAGCGACATAGGTTTTGCATATGGCGCTGGTCTTGAATTCGCTTTGAATGAAACCCGCAAAATAAGACTTGATATGGGTTTCCGTGGTGTTTACGGCTTTGTAAATGTGAGCAACACAAGTCAAACTCAAGAGACGAATTCGTATTACATTCTTGATCGCGCAAAAGTAAATACAAACGCTGGTTATATTGGACTTACATTCCTATTCTAACACATAAAATCAGGATGGACAAATAAAATCAACAGTTGATTTTGAAAATAAGTAGAATTGATACTCCCCAAATAATTTAACTATAAATAATAAAAAAATGAAAAATTTAAAACTATTAGTTCTCGTAATGGGATTGTTTCTTTCAAGTTCAATAAAAGCACAGGTTTCTGTGAATGTAAATATTGGTTCTCCCCCTCAATGGGGTCCTGTCGGCTACGCAGAAACGCGATATTACTATCTGCCGGATGTTGAAGCATATTATGATGTTCACACATCGATGTTTATTTATTTTGGCGATGGTGTATGGATCCATAGAGGGTCACTGCCTGCCCGATATCATGGTTATGATTTGTACAGTGGCTATAAAGTAGTAATGATAGACTATCATGGTGATGCGCCATACCACGATTTTAAAGACTATAAAAGAAAATATGCAAAAGGATACCGCGGTGGCCCGCAAAAAACAATTGGATCAAATCCAGGTAAAGGGAATTCAAATAAAAAAATGTCTCCTAAGGGTTCGTTTAATAAACAGGGAAATCATGGAAATGAGAAGAATATCCGAAACAGTAATGATAATGGTAACTCCCAGGGACATAATAAAAATGGTAAAGCTGATCATGGACACGGTGGCGGAAATGGTAAAAAGAAATAATATAAAAAATGTCAAATGCCAATAATTGAGTTGCCCAACTGGAAAATATTTTAAAAATATCTGTTGCACCTATAAAACACGTGAAATGAAAATGTTCAACAAAAAAATGAAATGGCCTGGATCGCGGTAAAAAACTTTGTTTACACGGCATCACTAAAAATGTGTGAATGATGCAACTTTTTACAAAATTTCTGTAACACATAAATAGTTTTAGTTTCAAACCTTTGTACAACGAAATAATTTAAAATCCGACAAAAGTATTTATGAAAAACATTCATCAAATAAAAGAAAATTGGAATCTCACAAAGATGGAGAGAGAGCAGAAAGCGAACGTTAACAAAGTCAACAGCTTATTGCTATTAGAAACCAAGCAAGATGAAATTCTAAACAGGTTCCGGGCTAAACTGGAAGATATTGATAAAGACATTCATAAACTTATTTCCGAATTATATATTCCTGAAACAAACAATAAGATAAATTAAAAATTAACCAATTAAAACTCAAATAAAATGAAAAAATCAATTTTTGTACTCACTGCATCAGCATTTATAAGTGCTGCAATTTTAACAAGCTGTAATAGCTCTGCCGAGAAGGTAGAAAATGCTCAAGATAAAGTTACAGAAGCAACTTTAGATCTGGAAAAAGCTAACGAAGAATATTTGGGAGATATTGAAAACTACCGAAAAGAAACTGCCGCTAAGATCGCTGCTAATGACAAAAGCATTGCTGAATTTAATGCAAGAGTGGAAAATGAGAAAAATGAAGCAAAAGCTGATTACAAAAAAAAAATAGCTGAATTGGAACAAAAAAACAGTGATATAAAAAAGAAAATGGAGGAATATAAAGCAGACGGGAAAGAAAAATGGGAATTATTCAAAACTGAATTTAGCCGCGATATGGATGAGTTGGGTAAAGCATTTAAAGATTTAACAGTAAAAAATCATTAATAATTAATAAAACAAATTATTAAAAACAAAAAATTAAAATTTAACCTTAATAATAAAGATCATGAAAAAGATAATTCTAATAATCGGAGCCGTTACAACAATGGCTAATTTCAGTAGTGCACAGGAAACTGACTTACGTGAAGAACTTATATTCGGTTTGAAAGCTGGTGCTAATTATTCAAATGTGTATGACACCCAAGGTGAAGAATTCCAGGCGGATCCAAAATTAGGTTTAGCCGCGGGCGCTTTTCTTGCAATCCCTATAGGAAAGTATTTAGGTATTCAACCTGAGGTGTTATATTCTCAGAAAGGATTTAAAGCAACGGGTAGAATCCTTGGAGGTAATTATGAATTTACCCGTACAACAAATTTTATTGATGTACCGTTGCTAGTTTCTTTTAAACCAAGTGAATTTATAAGTATAATGGTGGGTCCACAATATTCTTACCTGATCAAACAAAGTGATGCATTTACAAATTCATCCACAAGTATTTTACAGGTGCAAGAATTCGAAAATGATAATATCCGTAGAAACATTTTATGTTTAACTGGTGGAGTTGATGTCACGATAAAACATATTGTAATTGGCGCAAGAATTGGATGGGATATACAGAATAATAATGGAGATGGCACATCATCTACACCACGTTATAAAAATGTTTGGTACCAGGCAACAGTAGGATACAGGTTCTATAATTAATGATTAGATCAACATGGATACGAAAATAAAATCGTACTCCATGTTGATTTTCATTTCAAATAAATTTTGAGATCATTAATAAAATTAAATCCTAAATAAATAATACAATGACAATAGAAACAAAATGGCCAACAGAAAACGCCAATAACCAAATCACATTTAAGATAAGAAGCTTAATGTTAACAAACGTTAGAGGTGCCTTTAATAAATTTGATACGAGTGTTATTTCAAAATACCTGGCAATTGCCAATATCGACTTTAAAGAAATTAAAAAAGATTAACACTTCACCATTCTGCTTGACAAAAATTTTAATTCAAAATTTCCAACAACTAAATTTCAGTAAAACCAAATGAAAAATATAAACAAATTATCAGTTTTATTTATAGTACTTGCAGGACTTATGATTCCAACAATTCAAAGCTGCAAAAAATATCCGGAAGGCCCCGCAATCAGTTTGCGATCAAGAGCAGAACGAGTAGCAAATACATGGAAAGTGGATAATTACAAAACAAATGGAACGGATTACACTTCTTTGGTTTCGGATTATAGTGAAACATTTACAAAGACGGGTGATTATTCCTATATATGGAGCAGTTTTTCAGGAACAGGCACCTGGGCCTTTCAAAATAATGATGCGGAGATCAGATTGACAGGAGTAAGTAGCCAAAGTTCACAAACATTGTATATACTTAAACTTGAAGAAAAGCAATTTTGGTATTACTATATGGATGGAAATGATAAAAAAGAATTTCACATGATTCAAAAATAATTAATTTCTAAAAATATTAACTATAATGAAAAAGCCTGAACCTTCAAAAAAAAATAAAAAAAACAATGCACGCTTGTCCTCACCTGATTTTACAAGCCCGGATGTTGACTCCGATAAAACAGGACCGGATAAAGACGCAGATAAAACAGTAAAAAAGAATAAATTAAATAAATCAAAATTGGAAATTAATCCAGATTCAACAGGGATTGACACAAAAGCTGATAAAACGAAAAAAGAAACATTTCCCAATCAACCAAAAAACAAATAATAAAAAACACGAGTTTTATTAATGATGAGTCAATAAAGATTGGGAAATTCTTTTAGCTGAGATACTTTAATAAAATGAGTATCTAATAAAATGCAGCTGACAATAACAAAGGAAGTCATCAAATAGCTTAACAAAGGCAGGGACAAAAACCCTGCCTTTCTATTTTTTGTCGGGAGTCAATAATCAGTATGAATACATATAAAAGAAGTCTTTTAAAATGTGTGAATAATGCAAGAAAGTTATAAAGTTATGTAACAACGATAAGCTACACGTAATTTACCTTTGCTCTTGAAAACTAATTCACAATCAAACCCAAATCATTATGAAAAAATACACATTCCTTTTTCTTAGCTCAATTCTTGTTTTTTCTTCTTGCGTTTCTAAAAAGAAATTAATAAGTGAGCAAAAAAAGGTACAAAATTTACAAACTGATAGCACTCGTGCATACGCAAGTTTGAAAGATTGCAATTCCAATCTGAAAGATTGTATTGTAAAAGTTGGAGATCTTGAAAAAGGGAAATTACAAATTCAAAAAGAGATGTCGAATCTGGCATCCAGCTCACAAACAACAATTGAAAACTCAAAAATGACAATTGAAGAACAGGCCAAACGATTGCAAGCTCTACAAACATTAATTCAATCTCAAAAAGATATTGTTAATAAGCTTAAAAAAACAGTGGCTGATGCATTAATCAATTTTAAACCAGATGAATTAAGTGTTTCAATTAAAGACGGCAAACTTTATGTTTCACTTCAGGAAAAATTATTATTCAAATCGGGAAGTGCTGTAGTTGATCCTAAAGGAAAGGAAGCGTTAAAATCATTAGCAACAGTGCTTAGTTCTACGCAAGACATAAGTGTAGTGATAGAAGGACATACCGACAACGTTCCCATGAAAGGAAAATATGAAGACAATTGGTCATTAAGCACTGAAAGAGCGACTTCCATTGTGCGTATACTAACAAAAGATTATAAAGTAGATGCGAGTAGCATCATTGCGTCCGGCAGAAGCGAATTTTATCCGGTAGCTGATAATACAACTACAGAAGGCAAAGCTAAAAATCGTAGAACAGAAATTATTCTTTCTCCAAATTTATCTGAACTTTTCAAATTGATCAATCAATAAATTAAAAACTACCGAAAACGATCGATTCCTGATCGAAGGTAAATCATTTATAGAAATTATTTTTAGAATCGAACATGGAAAAGAAAAAACTGACCACCGCCAGCGGAAGACCTTATTACGAGTTTGAAAACTCTATGACTGTTGGCCCGCGTGGACCAATACTTTTGCAGGACTATTTTCTGCACGAGGATATGGCACATTTCAATCGCGAACGTATTCCGGAACGGGTAGTTCATGCAAAAGGAACAGGAGCATTCGGCACCTTTACGGTAACACATGACATCACCCAATATACAAAGGCTAAAATTTTTTCTGAAATTGGTAAACAAACAAAAATGTTTGCTCGTTTTTCACTTGTTGCAGGCGAAAAAGGAAGTGCTGATAGCGAAAGGGATCCTCGTGGTTTTGCGCTTAAATTTTATACCGAAGATGGTAATTGGGATCTGGTTGGTAACAACACCCCTGTTTTTTTCATTAAAGATGCGAAAAAATTTTCCCACTTTATTCATTCACAAAAGCGTGATCCAAAAACAAATTGCAAAAGTCCAACTATGATCTGGGACTTCTGGAGTTTAAACCCCGAAAGTTTGCACCAGGTAATGATAGTGATGAGTGATCGTGGTACTCCATTCTCCTATAGGAATATGCATGGTTTTGGAAGTCATACTTTTTCCATGATCAATAAAAATGATGAACATGTTTGGGTGAAATTTCATTTCAAAACAATGCAGGAAATAAAAAACTTTAATGGTAAAGAAGCAAATGAAATGCGTGGCATTGACCCTGACCATGCACAACGCGATTTAGTGGAGGCTATTGAACGAAAAGACTTTCCGACCTGGACTTTGCAAATTCAGGTAATGACAGATGAACAGCAAAAAAATTATAAATACAACCCCTTTGACGTTACAAAAGTTTGGAGCCACAAAGATTTTCCATTGATCGATGTTGGGACGATGGAACTGAATGAAATTCCAGAAAATTATTTTCGTGATGTGGAGCAAGCCGCATTTGCTCCAGCACACGTTGTTAATGGGATCGGCTACTCCCCGGATAAAATGCTTCAAGGCAGATTGCTTTCTTATCCTGATGCTCACCGTCATCGTTTAGGTGTTAACTATGAACTTATCCCGGTAAATAAATGTCCGTACATGGTTGCAAATTATCAACGTGACGGATCAATGCAGGTGGGTGATAACGGAGGTGCAAATGCGAATTACCGACCAAATAGTTTTGATGAAATTGTTGCTGATGAAAAACACAAAGAACCCGAAATGCAATTAGAATCAAACACTGCAGCTTGGTTCGACAGAAATGAAAATGATGACGACCACTATACACAGCCTGGTATATTATTCCGAAATGCAATGAATCAGCAAGACAGAGAAAATCTGATTAGCAATATCGTTAGTTCAATGAGCGGAATTTGTGGAGAACACAAAGATCAAATTATTAACCGCCAATTGTGTCATTTCTTCCGCACAGATATGCAATTAGGAGCAATGGTTGCAAAAGGCCTGGGCGTTTCCATTGACGAAAAAACAAAACCAAAACATTAAAAATTAATATTTAAAAAAATTCTTAAAAAAAAACACTATAAATCACATTATTATAAACCAATAAAATAAAAAAATTATGACAACAACTAAAAAAAGTTTAGGAATTTGGATGGATCATTCAAATGCGCATTTAATGGAATTTACAGCAGATCCCATCGAAACAAAGATCGTTTCATCCAAATTTACTCAACAGGAAAAAGAGAATAGCTTGGGAAAGAGCGAGAACGTTATGCATAACAAGGAGCAACATCAACAAGCCGAGTATTTTAAAACATTGGCAGATGTTATTAAAAATTACGAAAAGGTTATCCTATTTGGGCCTACAGATGCTAAAGTTGAATTATTTAATGTATTAAAAACAGACAACCGTTTTTCAAAAACAAAAATTGAAGTGAAACAATCAGATAAAATGACCGAAAACCAAAAACATGCCTTTGTCAGAGAATATTTTTCAAAAAGCTAATTTCAAATTATTTATTTGTCCTATTGATAATTTACAAAATATTAATTGGTCAGATATATAATCTTATTAAAAGATGAGTAATGAAATTTCATTACTCATCTTAAAAAAACAAAACAAGCAGTAAACAGATCACCTAAAACACGAACTCATGGATAATGTTTCAAAAAAAAATTCAGAACCAAATAAAAAAATCGAAAAGATTGAAAAGCAAATTCACCCCGCTTTGTATGAACAAAATCTGGATATGACTAAGGTTAATGAAGAAGCTGAAAAAGATTTGAATTCAAAGATCCTGGAAATTACATTAAAAATTAAGGATAAATATCCTGAACTGTCTAAGTATTTGGACGAAATGACTGTGACAATTCCTGATGAAAAAAGACCCGAAATCACTTTGGAAAATTTAAAAATATATTACGATTCACTGGATGCTCTATTACGTATATATATATTGGAACATCCCACTCAATAAATAATGATCCGGGGCTAAGGGTATAACAACCTAAACTCTTCATACACATTAAATCAAATATGATTTGTGAAATATAAATATTAATTAAAATCTAATGAAAATTTTCACAATTATATTGTCTATTCTTTTAATGTCAATAACAGAAGTTTTTTCTCAGTCAATCACCAAAGAGTTCAATAAAAAAATTAAAAATGCTGAAGACTTTTACAACAATGATAAATTTGCAAGCGCCCTCCCCTTATTCCTCGATATAGTTAAGTTCGATTCTTCAAGCCCAGACTTAAATTTTAAAATTGGTATTTGTTATTTAAATTCCAGAACAGAAAAAATAAAATCTATTCATTTTCTTGAAAAAGCAATCGAATGTGCCAACAATAAACAATGTACTGAAAAGGAGAATAAAGCTCGCATAAATGCTTTTAAATCTCTTGGTGATGCCCTCCATTTAGCTTATAAGTTTGATCCGGCCATTGTAGCATACGAAAAATATAAGTCGATGCTTCCCAACAATAAAGATCAAACAACTATTGAGGAAGTAAATAGGAAAATTGAGATGTGTAAAGTAGGGAAAGAATTAATTGCTACTCCTGTTAAAATAGAAATAGAGAATATGGGAGTAGCTATTAATTCAGCATACGCGGATTACGGCCCCGTACTATCAGCTGACGAATCTACATTAATTTTCACTTCCAGAAGACCCGAAAGTACAGGAGGAAAAACGGATGAAGATGGTAAATTTTTTGAGGATATTTACATATCTAAAAAAATCGATTCAGTTTGGTCACCAGCTATTTCAATTGGTTCGTCAATCAATACGGACGGAAACGAAGCCACAGTAGGCATTTCGATTGACGGCCAGATCATTTTGATCTATAAAGATGAAAAAGGAAATGGGAATTTATTCACTACAAGTTTAATCGGAGATCAATGGTCGAGCCCCAAAAAGTTAAATAAAAATATAAATACAAAAGGCTGGGAGCCAAGTGCATTTTTATCTGCTAATGGTAATATCTTATATTTCACAAGTAATCGAAAAGGAGGTTTTGGAGGAAGAGATATTTATAAAAGCAATAAGTTGCCAAATGGAGAATGGGCAGTGGCAACAAATTTAGGTCCGGCTATTAATACTCCTTATGATGAAGATGCTCCGTTCATTCATCCTGATGGAGTTACATTATATTTCAGTTCAAATGGTCATAGAACAATGGGAGGCTTTGATATCTTTTCGTCCATGTTGTCTGCCCAGAATGAATGGACAAAGCCCGCCAATATTGGTTATCCGATCAATTCCACTGATGATGATATTTATTATGCAGTATCCCCTGATAACAAAAGGGCCTATTATTCCTCTTTCAAAGTGGGTGGTATTGGGGAAAAAGATAATTATTTGATCACATTTTTTGAATACGTTGAATCTCCTCTTACTCTTCTAAAAGGACTTGTTACTGATCCTTATGGAAAAGTTCCAAAAGCTGTTGAAATTACTGTTACAGATAATGAAACCGGAAAAATTGCCGGCATTTATCATCCTAATTCCAAAACCGGTGAATATTTATTTATTCTCCCTCCGGGAAAAAACTATAACATCACGTATGAAGCAGAAGGATATCTCTTTCATTCGGAGAACATGGATGTTTTAATAAAAACTAATTACTATGTAATAAGAAAAGCAGTGCAATTGAAACCACTTGTTGTTGGGGCAAAAGTAGTACTCAAAAATATTTTCTTTGATTTTGATAAAGCTACTCTCCGTCCAATTTCTAATGTAGAGTTAGGTAAGCTCTTTAAATTGTTAAGCAGTAATAAGGGAATGATCGTAGAAATTTCAGGACATACCGATGAAAAGGGAGAGGTTAATTATAATGTTAAACTTTCTGAAGAAAGAGCTCAATCGGTTGTAGCTTACCTTATCGAAAAAGGCATAAACAAAAATCAAATGATCGCAAAAGGATATGGAGAATCCAATCCAATAGCTGACAATTTTAATTCCGATGGAATTGAAAATACTGAAAACATGCAGCTTAATAGTAGAGTTGAATTAAAGATCATTGAAATTAAATCCGTAAAAAAATAATTTACTATAATTTCAGCGCTTGTCAATTTTTTAACAAAAATATTTTATAGCAACAATTCGGTCTTCAAATAAATACCCCTCTCCTATTCCAATGATTTAAAGACTTCTTCCTAAATAAGTAACGGCAGCAACTCTTCTAACTTAAGAACACCCCACCAATACACCTATTTCAAAGACGAAAACACAAAAAAACACAAGTCAATAATTCGTTTACGAACCGCGTCCTTTGAGAATTCAGTTAATACAACTCCTCAATCACCCTATTAATCGCAGGTTAGAAAGGTTCTTATCCTTTCAAATTAATTTTTGGATAACATAAACCTTTCACCTTATTATGTGGGTTACTTAGCAAAGCTCATTATATATGCACTTTAGAGACGACAAGTGCACTTCCTCTGACAAAATGATAAATACAATTGCATTAATGCTCAACTTGTCTCAGCATCAATGCCCTCCCCAAAGCTCAAATGGCTTACTCCTATTATCATTAGCGATTTAGTATGGGCTCAACCGAAGCTATCAGATTTTTAACAAAACAGTCCTTAAGTCTTTAATAGTGCGCATCTACGAAGTTTTTAAATATAAAAAACAAATTGCCATTTTGTATAAAATGTATTTATCTCATTTCAAATTAAATTATCTCTTGGGAAAAACATTTTATCACAAACCCTCCTTATTCTTTCTAAAAAAATCGCCAGAAACACAACAACAAAAGCCATTCCAATGAATTCTCAACGTTATAAAAAAGATTAAATAAAAAACACAAATGTGTGAATCATGTAACTTGTTCTAAATATTGTGTAACACATCCACCTGAAAACGTACGCACCTTTGCTTCATCAAAATAAACTAACCAATAAACCCAAAAAAATGAAAAACAAACTACTAAATACATTATCCGCAGTTATTCTGCTGTTAGTGCCGAATATAAATTTCGGGCAGATTATAACGCTGGGCGCTGCTGCCGATTATGCACTCTTTACAACTTCTGGGGCAGTTAAGAGTATGGCTACTTATAAATATGATGCCCAAATCACAGGAAATATTGGTTCGAACGATGCCCTTCCCACAAATTTCGGAAATGTGGATGGTGTGATGATAGGTAGCGCACCAGCTGCAACTGGTTTGTTGGTTGCTGACGGTCAAATTGTTTCTGCAACACAAACAAATGTACCTCCGGGAATTTCACTTGGTGCACCAGGAGCTGGTCAAACTCTTACTGCAGGCGTTCACGTAATGACAAATGCAACTTTATCATTAGATGGCATTCTTAATCTGGATGCTCAGAATGATCCTACTAAAGTATTTATTTTTAGACTTAATGGAGATTTTAATGTAACGAGTCTTTCAAAAGTGAGATTGGTCAATGGCGCTTTGGCATGTAATGTATACTGGAGAGTCAACGGTGTAGTATCTATAGCTAGCGATGTTGCTATGAAAGGGACTATTATTGCACATGGTGCTATTAACTTAGCCGTGAATGATACGCTTGAAGGAAGAGCGCTTGCGATTGTTGGTGCAATAACCATTTATGAGTCAAAAATATACACGCCAATTGGTTGCGGAAGCGCGCCACTTCCAGGTCCGGTAAAACCAAATTTAGCTTCTTTAGCTTGTTGGACGATATTTTCGGCTAATGGGCTAATTGAAAATACTGCACCATTTGCCACTTCAATAGGTGATGTTGGAAACAATAATATAGGTGCAATTACAGGTTGGACTCCAGCCATGGTAACAGGTACACTTCACAATATTTTTCCGGATGCTGCTACAGATACAGCAGCAGTTCATTTGACAAGCGTTTATAATGAGATCTATGCCTTACCAGTAGATATAATTTTAACAGAACCAACATTATTAGGACATAACCTGGTTCTTACACCTCATGTTTACAGCATGGGTGCAGCCGGATTTATCACAGATACAATTATTCTAAATGCATTAGGTGATGCCAATGCGGTATTTGTTATCAAAATTATGGTAGGTGGTCTTGACACATACGCAGGTGCGGCCGTAAAATTAATAAATGGAGCGCAGTCACAAAATGTATTTTGGATGGTTGCCTCAGGCGATGTCCTTTTAAACGATAACGTTACTTTCCGAGGAAACATTATTACTGAGGCTGGAGATATCAACATGAGATATACAAATGTTGATTTAGATGGAAGAGCGCTTACAAAAGTTGGTGCTATTAGAGCTCAAGATTTAACGGCTATAATGCCTCCGGGTTGTGGTTCTTCTCCTATCGTTGTTACAGATCCGATCAATGATACTGTTTGTTTAGGAGATACTGCAAGCTTTTCAGTAATTGCAACAGGAACCAATCTTACTTATCAGTGGATGAATGGAAATACACCATTGGTAAACGGGGCAAATATTTCAGGAGCAGATTCTGCAACACTTTATATTTTCCCTACAAGTTTTTCTGATACTTCTTCAATTTACAATGTTATTGTAAACGGAAACCTTATGCCAAGTGATACTTCAATAAATGTTTCTTTAACAGTAAACACGGCACCTGTTATTATAATGGAACCTACTGATCAAGTACCATGCGCAGGAACTTCAGCAAGTTTTACGGTTGTAGCAACAGGATCAGGTCTAACTTACCAATGGAGAAAAGGAAATTTGAACTTAAGTGATATTGGAAATATTGTAGGCTCAGATTCTTCTACATTAGTTATTAGTAATGTAAGTTTATTAGATACTGCATACAATTATAATGTTGTTGTATCTGGAACATGTTCACCTAACGACATTTCATTAAATGTTTCTTTAGACGTTAACCCTTCACCGGTTATTGTTATGCAACCTTCAGATCAGACCGTATGCGAAGGAGATTCAATAGGTTTTGTAGTTGTAGCAACAGGAACTGCTCTTACTTACCAATGGAGAAAAGGATTAACAAACATTTTTGGAGCAACTAATGATACACTTACTATCGATCCAGCGAATGTTTCGGATGTAGCTTCAAACTATAATGTTGTTATTACAGGAGCTTGTTTACCAGGCGTAACATCATTAAGCGTTTCTTTAGCTGTTGACACTGCACCAGTAATTACTTTACAACCTGTTGACCAAATAGTATGTGCCGGAGATACAGTAAGTTTTACAGTTGCTGCAACAGGATCTGGTCTTACATATCAATGGAGAAAAGGAATTATCAATTTATCAAATATTGGTAATATTTCAGGTGCAGATTCCACCACACTTACTATTAGTGGGACGAATGTAACTGACTCGGCATCAAACTATAATGTTGTTGTTACAGGAACATGTTTACCAGGTGCAATGTCAATGAATGTTTTGCTGACAGTGAACCCGATACCGGTTGCAGTTGCAAGTAGTAACTCTCCAATTTGCGAAGGTTCTTCATTAAGTATGACAGCTCAAACATTAACTGGAGCAACTTATAGCTGGACTGGTCCAAATGGTTATAACTCGTCAGCTCAGGATTCAGTGATCCTTTCAGCATCTGTTATAAATAGCGGAACTTATACTTTAACTGTTACAAAAAATGGTTGTTCGGATACCGCAACTACTGTAGTTGCTGTAAATGTTTGTTTTACTGATCTAAGCATTGTTAAAACAGCAAGCAACATGAGTCCGTTTATTGGTAAAACAATAGTATTTACAATTGTTGCAACCAACCTTGGTACTGATAATGGAACTGGAGTAGAAGTTACCGATGTATTACAAAGCGGTTACACATATGTTTCATCAACAATAACAGCAGGTACTTTTGACCCTACTACAGGTGTTTGGACAATCGACTCTCTGGATAACGGAGCATCCGAAACATTAACAGTAACGGTTACTGTAAACGCAGATGGAAATTATGTTAACACTGCCATAATATACGGAACTGAAACTGATTTAAACATGGCTAATAATGTTACATCAGTAGAACCGATCCCAACAGATTTCTTTATTCCTGAAGGGTACTCTCCAAACGGTGACGGAATAAACGATGTATTTGTGATCAGAGGGATATTAAACTTTCCTGAAAACACATTTGTGATCTTTAATCGTTGGGGAAATAAAGTGTACGAAACAAGTTCTTACAAAAACACATGGGACGGTAAAACAACACTAGGATTAAGAGTAGGAGGCGATGTATTGCCGATAGGTACATACTTCTATATACTTGATTTAAAAGATGGATCAGATGTTTTTAAAGGAACAATTTATCTTAACAGATAAAATAATAATTGCAGAAAATTAATCAGAAAAATTAAATCAGGAAATTAAAATATAAAACAAATGAAAACACTAAAAAAAATAGCAATCGGATTGGTTTTGACCTCAGGGAGTTTGACCATTCATGCACAGCAAGCTCCAATGTTCACGCATTACATGTATAATACATTATCTGTTAATCCCGGCTATGCCGGGAGCAGAGATGCTTTAACGGTAACTGCTTTACACAGATCACAATGGGTTGATTTTAAAGGAGCACCATTAACTCAAACGTTAACCATGCATGCTCCATTAAAAAATGAGCATATTGGATTAGGCTTATCAGTACTAAATGATAAAATAGGACCTAATAATAATACGTCTGTGATGGCAGATTTTGCATACATCATGAGGTTAACACCAAAATCAAAACTAGCGCTAGGTTTAAGTGCTGGTGCGAATATTTGGCAAGCAAACTTGAGCGCACTTGAATTGGATCAACAAAGTGATCCTGTGTTTCAAAACAATATTCAAAATCATGCAACTCCTAACTTCGGTTTTGGTACGTATTATTCCAGAGAGCGTTTTTATGCGGGTGTTTCTGCTCCCAATTTATTACAAAATAATTATTCTGTAGTAACAACTGGTGATGGAACTACTTTGAAAGGAAAAGAACAAAGACACTTCTTTCTTATTGCAGGTACGTTGCTTAAATTAACTGACAACCTTGATTTCAAACCAACCACGTTAATAAAAGTAACTCCCGCTGCACCGATCCAAGCTGACCTTACCGCTTCATTTGTAATTATGAAAAAATTATTGGTGGGTGCAATGTATCGTTCAGGTGATGCTGTTGGAGCCCTAGTAGGATTTGATATTACAGACCAATTTCATATTGGTTATTCTTACGATTGGTCGTATGGTTTGCAAACATCTAAGTATAACAAAGGAAGTCATGAAATTGTATTAAGATATGATTTTTTAATCTTTGATAAAAAACAAATTCATTCTCCAAGAAATTTCTAAAATTTTTACAAAAACCTAAAATTTAAAAACTATGAAAAAAATATATATTCCCTTAATTGTACTAATCGGGATGGGCCTTACCGCCACTGCACAAAAAAAATCAAGTAAAGAAAAAAGAGGAGATAAATATGCTTTTAGTTACACTTTTGACAAAGCAATTGACTCTTACAATAAAGCTAAAAGCTTAACAACTGAAGGACAACGCCATTTGGCTGAAAGTTATAGCAATATGAATCAAAATGTTGAATCAGAAGCGGCTTATGCAAATTTAGTAACCAGATCTGAAGGTGTTTTACCTGAAGACTATTACAATTATGCTATGATCTTAAAAACCAATAGCAAATATGACGAGGCTAATAAATGGATGGATAAGTTCAGTGAAGTTAAGCCAAGTGATTTGCGCGCAAAGGACTATGTTGCTAATAAAGGTCAGATATCCAAAATATCAACCGATGATGGCAAATATAAAATAGTTCATTTAGATTTCAATACTGATGCGGAAGATTTTGGTACTTGTTATTATAAAAACAAAATTGTTTTTTCATCAAGTGGAGCCAACCCAAAATTAAATGCAAGAAAATACAATTGGAATGGAAAGCCATTTTTGAATATGTATGTTTCCGATGTAGAGAACGGTCAATTGAAAACAGCTGAAATTTTTGATAAAGGTTTGAATGGAAAAATGCACGATGGTCCTGCAAGTTTCAGTAATGATGGCACTTTTATGGCATTCACACAAAACAATTATGATCTTAAAAGAAAAGATCGTATCGTTAGAGTTCAAATTTGTTTTAGCAATTTCAAAGATGATAAGTGGTCGGAGCCGGAATTTTTTGCTCTTAACAGTAAAGAATACTCGGTTGGACATCCTAGCTTGACTTCAAATGGCAACACAATGTATTTTACAAGTGACATGCCAGGTGGATTTGGTGGAGCTGATATCTACAGAATTACGAAAGACGATAAAGGCGTTTGGGGAAAAGCTGAAAATCTTGGCGATAAAATAAATACCGAAGGAAATGAATTATTTCCCTTTTACGAAGAAAAAAATGGTGTTTTGTTTTTCTCCTCTAACGGACGTTTCGGCTTAGGCGGCTTAGATATCTTTATTTGTGTTACCAATGGTTCCAAATTGGGTAGTGTCCGTAATGCAGGCGCTCCTTTAAATACACAATTTGATGATTTTTCTGCGATATCAAATGATCAGTTGAGTACAGGATATTTTTCTTCGAACAGAGCCGGTGGCAGTGGAGATGATGATATTTATTCCGTTGATTATTTGAAATTAGATATCGGCAAAAAAATTGAAGGTCTTGCAAAAGAAAAAAACGAAAATCCGATTCCTAACACATTTGTAACATTACTTGATGATAAAGGAAACGTAATTGATACGTTGACTACCAAAGCAGATGGAGCGTATTCATTTTTAGCGGACTCAGATAAAAATTTCAAATTAACCGGTAACAAAGAAAACTTTGAAGAAGGTACTACAACAGCAAATACTTTTGCTAAAGAATTTATTGTAAAAGCAGATGTTATACTTCTTAAAAAAGAAGAAGTTATTGCGAAAAAAATAGAAGAAAAAATTCAGGTTGGTGCTGACCTGGGAAAAATATTATCACTTAATTCTATTTATTTTGACTTAGATAAATCTGATCTTCGTCCGGATGCAGTAATTGAATTAGATAAAATTGTTAAGATAATGAATGAATATCCTGATATGATTGTTGAATTAGGATCACATACTGATTGCAGAGCAACTAAAGAATACAACCAGATATTATCTGACAAGAGAGCAAAAGTACCGGCTTGGTATGTTAAAAAAAGAATCAATAACCCAGAACGTATTCATGGCAAAGGTTATGGTGAAAAAAAACTAACAAGTGGTTGTGCATGCGAAGGGGAAGTTGTTTCAACATGTTCTGAAGAGCAGTTCCAAAGCGACAGACGTACTGAATTCATTATTGTAAGAAAAACAATTAGTCTTGATGCACCATTGATGACAACTGAATAAAATAATTTTTCAACAATTGAAAACAATGTTTGTAATATAAATAGTTAAAGCAAAAAAAGAGCGCTGCTAAATAGCAACGCTCTTTTTCTTGCAAATAAGTACCAAAAAAAAATGTGAATCATGTGCTAAATCATCAAAGTAGTGTAACATCCAAACATACCAGACTAGCAACTTTGTGACCTAAAACATCTATTCAAAGTTGAATCAATTTAAAAATAAAACTTACAAGACATTTATTTTGAGCTTATTAACATGGCAATTTTTTTTATGGGAATTATGTATAAAAAGAATTATTGAAACTGAGTGTGAATTACTGAAGATTTGAAGGGTTTTCTCAAAAGAGACTATCCATAGGATTTTTTGTTATTAGAGAAATAGATCGACATTCAAAAAAATACATTTGTATCTTTAATCGTTGGGGAAATAAAATATATGAAACGATTCGATACCAAAATACTTTTGACAGCAAAACAAAAAAAGGATAAGAGTTTGCGAATGGGTGAACGTTTTTGAGACGCTGCACTTACATGAATCGATAAAAGACTAAAACAGAGCCGCAGGGAAATGATTAATAAGTGGCAAATTAAAATTTTCAACGAATGCCTTGATAAATAATTATGGCATTCATTTTTTATAAAATGAGTAAAGCTATTTCGGTTTTAAAAAAAATCTTCAAATTGATTTTGTGGGTGGTGATAAGCTTTGTGCTTTTATTCATCGTCATTGCGGTGCTCATCCAAATTCCTGACATTCAAACCAAGGTAATTAATATCGCCACTTCTTTTATTAGCGATAAAACTCATACCAGGGTAGAATTAAAAAAAATAAATATCTCTTTTCCAAAATCAGTCGTTATTGAAGGGCTATACCTGGAAGACATTAAAAAAGACACTTTATTATATGTTAAAGAACTAAGAGTAAACATATCTTTTAAAGATCTGATCAACAAAAAAATCAATATTAGCTCTTTAGCATTGGAGGAAGTGAATCTCAATGTAAACCGCATCGAAACCGATACATTGTTCAACTACAATTTTCTTATTTCAGCCTTTAGTGACACCACCAAGGTAGAAAAAGTGGAGCAAGAAAAAAAATCAAATTGGACATTCGGTGTGGATAATGTTAACCTGAAAAATATCCGATTACACTATTATGATGACTATGGAGGTACGACTGCTGCTGTTGATCTCAAATATTTAAATTTAAAAATGGATAAGATCGATTTGGCTCAATCAATTTATAGTGTTGACGAGTTATTAATTGACAGCTTAACAGCAAGTGTTCTGATAAAAAAATCTGAAACAAAAGCAGAGAAAAAACCAGAAAATATTTTGCCAAAAATAACAGCAAATAAAATTCACATAAACAATACCAATTTTATTTACGGAGATTCTGTTGGCAAACAATCCCTTATAACAACTATTAATACGTTTAAGTTAAAAAGTGCCATACTTGATTTGGAGAAGCAGATAGTAAGCTTAGAGAAGATCACCTTATCAAAAAGTGAAATTACATTCAACACAAAAGACAAAGCGGTATCTGAAAAACCAGTTACATCGTCTGATACACAAAAGGAACAAAGTGACTGGAAAGTTTCTGTAAACAAAATTGATTTGGATGATAACTCCTTTGCTTATTTGGTAGTAAATAAGCCGGAAATACAAAGATCATTTGATGCCTCTCATTTGGATTATAAACATCTTACATTAGAAGCTGAGAATTTAAAATACTCAGCAGACAAAACAGAAGTTTTAATAAAAAAATTCGCAGCAGAGGATAAAAAAAACAATTTTAAGATAACAAAATTTGAAACTGAGTTTAGTATGGATCAACATTCCATAACCGTAAAAAAATTAAAGATCAAAACCGGTAATTCTTCCATAAATGCGGATCTGGGCCTGCAATATTCTTCCTTACAGTCATTACAGGACTCGTTACAATTCATGATTGTGAATGCCGACCTAAAAAAAGTGAGCATTCAAAATTCTGATATTTTGTATTTCAGTCCACAGCTGATCAAACAAGCCTTTTTTAAAAGTGGCATAAATACTACAAATATTTCAGGACTTATTACCGGACCTGTAAAAAACCTCCAAGGGAAAAATGTAGTAATTCAAACGGGGCTTACCACAATTTTAAAAACCGATTTTATCATTGCCGGTTTACCGGATGCTAACACTGCTTATTTTAATTTTCCAAATCTTAAAATATATACCGGCAAAAAAGATATTGCAATGATGGCCGGCCCTTCAGTTCCAAAAAGCATTGAACTTCCTGAAAACATAAGTATGCAGATTGTTTTTAAAGGGAAACTAAAATCCTTTGAATCAACAGTGGGTATCAGTACTAGCTATGGCTCTGCACATCTTTTTGCAACCCTTGATAAAAATGAAAACTTTAAAAGCAAAGTAAACATTTCAAATTTTGATTTAGGTAGTTTATTAAAAAACAAAGAAATGTTTGGTCCTGTATCATTAACTGCCGAAACTAACGGACAAGGCTTAGATAAAAACACTATAAAAGCAAAAGTGAAAGTTGAAGTATCACAGATATATTTAAATAAATACACATATCATGATCTTAAAGTAAATGGTGATATTACTGGCCAGCAGTTCGATGGAAAAATAAAGCTGGATGATGAAAATGCAGCTTTTGATTTTGATGGACTTGTAAACTTAAGCCCGGACCAGGAAAATTATAAATTTCATTTGAACCTTACAGGAGCCAACCTCCAGAAACTTAATATTACAAAAGAGGATCTGCGCATAGGCCTGACAGCAGAATCAAACTTGAAAGGTGGGTCAGCTGCTAAATTAAATGGAAATGCTAGGATCAACAATATTATAATTGTTCACGAGGGTAAAAAACATGTCCTGGACTCGTTTTTAGTAGCCTCGATAAACGAACCCAACAAAAGTGACTTAAAGGTTAGCAGTGCTCTTATTGGCTTAAATTACACAGGAACCCTTTCGCCTGATGCCCTTCCAAAAGTGCTTACAAAGTTCATTAACAATTATTTCCCTTTTTCAGATTCAGTCAACCTGAAAAAAGATCCCACAGCGCATAATTTTAATTTTGACATTCAGCTACACAATCATCCTATCATTTCGGAATTTTTTTTACCTGAATTAAAAGAATTTGAGCCGGGATTAATTCAGGGAAGTTTTGATAGCCAGAAAAACGAATTAAAATTAAGTGCAGCTATGAGGAAAATAGTTTACGGAACAACTGAGATCAATGACCTTGCTGTAGATGTGATTTCGGATGTAAATGAACTAAATTATAAGATCTCTTGCAGAAATGTTTTAAACGCACAAATCAAATTAGAGAATTTAGTAGTGGATGGAAAACTTGCAGATAAAAAAATATTTGCAAATGTATCTTCAATTGATTCAGCCCAAAATAAAAAACTTTTGATCCGCTCTCAAATTGTAAAAAACAAAGAGAACTACAAACTCACCCTCGACCCTCATGATTTCTACTTAATGAATGACCGCTGGGATATAGCATCCGACAATTATATTGAATTTGGAAAACAAGGATTTTTAATTCATCATCTTTTTTTAAATAAAACAGAAAGTCAGATCAATGTTGCTTCTATACACGACCAATTTAATGATGACCTTAACATAGCTATCAAAAATTTTAAACTGGATGACATTTCTGGAATTATAGAAAAAGATACCAGCCTGATCAAAGGTAATGTGGATGGAAATATATTACTCAAAAGAGTTAATGATACCTATGGTATAATCGCAGATGCCAAAATAAGCAACTTAATTGTTCGGGAAGTTCCCATTGGAAATTTATCTTTAAAAGCAGAGAACCTTACAACGGAAAAATTTAATATTGACCTGAATTTATCCGGTGTTGATAATAATCTTACGGCCAGCGGTTATTTTGTCCCTAAAGGTGGCAATAATTCTATCCATATTGAAGCAACGATCCAATCTCTTTCTATGAAAACAGCGGAGGCATTTTCGATGGGCAAAATATCGGAATCTTCAGGAAATCTTACAGGGAAATTTTTAATAGAAGGCTCATCTGAATCACCCGAATTAACAGGTGAGCTAACCTTTAACAATGTACTTATAAAACCTGCAGTATTAAATAACCTGTTGCAGTTGAAGCACGAAACGATCCAATTAAAAAAAGATGGAATTTATTTTAGCTCTTTCACAATTTTAGATCCGGATCAACATACTGCTGTAATTGACGGTGCAGTTAAAATGAAAAATTTTAAAGATTTTGTTTTTGAATTAAATTTGAATACGAAAGATTTTATGTTATTCAATACTACTGCAAAAGAAAATAAAGAATTCTATGGACGGATGATCATCGATAGTAAGATCGATGTGAATGGACCAATGACATTACCCGTTGTAAATGCAAAATTAAAAATGAAAAAAGGTTCAACATTTACTTTTGCCGTTCCTGAAAAAAAGCTTACAACCGACAAAGGTGAAGATATTGTAGAATTTGATGCTCCGGAAAAACTTAATCCAATTCTTTACGGAGAAAATAAAAAAGAAAAACAAAAACCCGGATTAGTAGGATTTGATATTTATTCGATCATTGAAATAGATAAACAAGCAACACTACGATTACTTATGGACCCTACTTCCAGTGATTCATTGGTTGTTAAAGGTGAGGCTGCATTAAATTTCACAATAGACCGAAGTGGCAAAATGAGTCTTACCGGTGCATATAATTTAAATGATGGCAGTTATATCGTTTCATTGGAATCGGTAATAAAAAAGAAATTTATGATTGACCCTGGCAGCACCATCATTTGGAGTGGTGACCTCCTGGATGCTCAAATTTCAATAAATGCAATTTATTCTGTTCGAGCTTCTCCTATTGACCTGGTGGCTGATCAGATGTCAGGTTTAAGTGAAGCTGATAAAAATGCCTACAAACAACGATATCCCTTTTTGGTGTATCTAAAATTAAGAGGAGAGATCTCTCGCCCCGAAATTAGCTTCGAAATACAATTGCCAGCAGAGGATAAAGGAATTTTAGGAGGCGCTGTTAATGCAAAATTGAACATGTTAAATGAAGACCCTTCCGCTTTAAATAAGCAGGTATTTGCTTTATTGGTATTAGGGAGGTTTGTTCAGGAGAATCCTTTACAAACAGAAACAAATGGAGTATCCACTACAGCACGTGCAACAGTTGGTAAATTTTTATCCGCTCAATTGAACCAATTGAGTTCTAAAGTAGTTCCGGGAGTGGAATTAAATTTTGATGTTCAATCCTATGATGATTATCAAACCGGAGAAGCAGAGGGTAGAACGCAAGTGGATATAGGCGTAAAGAAGCAACTATTTAATGAGCGGTTAACAGTACAAGTTGGTGGTGTTGTGGATGTGGAAGGTGCCAGTGCGAAACAAAACTCAGCAAGTGATATTACAAGTGACGTTACTCTGGAATACAAAATGACAAAAGATGGTCGTTACCGGCTGAAAGGTTTCAGACATAATCAATATGAAGGTGCCATAGAAGGTCAATTGGTAGAAACCGGTGCCGGAGTTTTATATGTTCGTGATTTTAATAAATGGAAAGAATTCTTTCGTTCACCAAAAATGCAAATTGATTCATCGAAAAAAATAAACAACAATGACACGATCAATCATAAATAAATACATTCTCATCCTCATTACTCTATTGGTAGGCGCATGTAGTGGCACAAAACATTTGCCTCCTGGTGAGAAGCTATACACTGGTGCCAAAATAAAATTTGAATCTACCGATATTATAAAAAAGAAAACAAAACGACACCTTAATACAGCCGTTGAAATTGCATTACGACCCAAACCCAACAAAACTGTTCTGGGTATGCGTCCTAAATTATGGCGATATATGGCGGCCAGAGAAGCTCCTAAAACTAAATTTAAAAAGTGGCTTAAAAAAAACGGAGAAGCACCGGTATTGATGAGTGATATTAAACCCAGTGTTACATCCGCCATCATAGATGCTAAACTTTTCAATAATGGTGTTTTTAAAAGTTTTACCGAATTTAAAATAGTTGACGGGAAGCGTACTTCAAAAGTGATCTACATAAGTCATATTCATCAGCCATTTACTTTTAAAAGCCTTATTTATTCGATCAATGATGATAGTTTAACTAAATTGATCCTAACAGAAAAAGAAAAATCACTAATTCAACCTGGTGAAGATTATGATCTTGATAAATTAAAAAACGAACGAGTACGGATTGACGCTTTATTAAAAAACAATGGCTATTTCTACTTCAACCCTGATTATTTGCTTTTTAAAGCAGACACTTCGGAAGTAAACCGTACTGTAACGATCAAACTTATTTTAAAAGACAGTATTCCCAAAAACGCCTTAACGGTTTATCGAATTAATAACGTTTATATTGATCAGGAATATTCTTTAAATGGTGAAACCGCAGAGAAGCCTAAAGACTCCTTTAAATTTCAAGAAAATGTATTCATCGGAAAAGAAGAAGAAATGAAAATCAGGCCGAAAGTTATTCTACTGTCGGTTTATTTAAAAAAACAAGAGATCTATTCCCGAAAAAATCACAACATCACGCTTAATCGATTGATGTCAATGGGCAATTTCAAATTTGTTCAGGTGAAATTTTCTGACAGTGATACTGCTGCTCCGGGATTCCTTAATGTAACTATTTTAATGACACCCATGCCTAAACATACCTTCAGAACAGAGGTGGACCTTGTTTCAAAATCAAATAATTATACCGGACCACGTATAAATTTAAGTTATTTGAATAGAAACACATTTGAAGGGGCGGAATTGCTTAACTTAAATATGGCCGGATCCTACGAAGCGCAATTTAGTGGGAAGAATAAAAATTTATATTCTTTTTCATTGAACCCACAAGTCGAGCTGTATTTCCCGGGCTTTCTAACACCCTTTAAAATAAAGAGAACAAGCAGTATGTACATACCAAAAACACGTTTTTCACTTTCATATAATTATTTGAAAAGGGTCAACTATTTCGATATGCGTACTTTTCAATTCATCTATGGTTTTAAATGGAAAGAAGATCTCAGAAAAGGACATGAGTTAAATCCAATAAGTATCAGTTATACTTCTATTCTGAACAAATCAGCAGCATTCACAGAATTACTTGCCTCGAATCCATTTCTTAAAAAAAGTTATGAAGAACAATTTATAGCAGGTGGAACTTATTCATATATATATAATGAACAGGTAGAACCTGAAAAAAAAATACAATATTTTTTACATTTAGCAACTGAAGTTGCGGGAAACTCCTTTTCATTAGTTCAATCAATTATCGGAGAAAAAGTATCATCGGATAATCCTTCAAAAGTCATTGGTTCGGTCTATTCACAATATGCAAAGTTAAGTGTAGACGGCCGGGCTTATTATAACTTCCCCAGCAAAAACAAGATAGCCCTAAGAATTTTTGCAGGAGTGGGTAAACCATACGGCAACTCTTCTATCTTACCTTACACCAAACAATTTTTCAGCGGTGGGCCAAACAGTATCAGGGCCTTCCATATCAATTCTGTTGGTCCGGGAACATTTCATCAGGACACGGATTTTAAAGGTTTTTTACAATTAGGCGGTGACGTTAAACTTGAAGCAAATGCAGAATATCGTTTCAATATCACTCGTTTTTTAAAGGGTGCTTTATTTGCAGATGGTGGAAACATCTGGCTATTAAAATCTAATCCTGCTAATTCTGCAGAGCCTTTTTCAAGTTTAAGATTCTACAACGAATTTGCTGTAGGAGCAGGAATAGGGTTAAGGGTCGACCTCTCTTTCTTTATTTTAAGATTCGATCTTGCAACACCATTAAGAAAACCGTGGCTTGAGGAAAATCGCAGATGGGTGACTGATCAAATAAACTTCGGAAATCCTACCTGGAGAAGCGATAACCTTATTTTGAATGTTGCGATCGGCTACCCCTTCTAGATCCGAGCTGTTTTTATGTAAGATGGCCCTTAAAAGACCATTAAAATGGCAAACCAACCTGCACACCTCACTACATATCCTTAATTCTTTCATTGCAACGCGTCTTACTTTTAGTCTGGTGTCGACTTCTCAATTCGCCTCAAAACAACCATTATACAAGCATTTCGCTAAATCGGACTTCATCTTTTCAGGCAAAAACCATATTCACCAATGTGTGAATGATGTAACTTATAACAAAAGTTCTGTAACACATAGAGGTCTTTACTTGCTCACCTTTGTAGTGTGAAAATTAATTCACATTTAAACCAAAACATTATGAAAAATTTAACTGAACTAAAAGGAAACTGGAACGAAACAAAAGGAAAACTAAAACAAAAATTCGCAATGCTTACAGATAGTGATGTGTTATTAGTAGAAGGCAAGCAAGATGAAATGCTTGGAAGACTTCAAATTAAACTAGGGAAAACAAAAGAAGAAATACAGAAATTAATTGCTTCATTATAAATTTAGATCATATTAATAAGTAAGATATAAACTCGTTAAATTGAAGGTCACCAAAACAATTTTAAAGCATACCATTTAAGTCTAATTAAAATTTATATATAAACAATTCAAAACTGAAAATTATGAAAAAGCTATTCATCTTCCCGATATTATTTTTCACAGCATTGACTATAAACAGTAATGCTCAGGACAAACCGGCTTCCGAAAAATATGGAAACACTTTAAACCTTGGCGCAGGCATTGGTTATTACGGACACGTTGGACATACAATACCTGTAGTAATGTTAAACTATGAATTTGATGTTGCTAAAAACTTTACACTTGCACCTTTTATTGGTTTCTATTCGTATCAAAATTATTACTATTGGGGGAATCCAAATAAACCATACTATGACCCTTCTTACCGAAAATATTCATACCGCGAAACTATTATACCTATAGGAGTAAAAGGAACATATTATTTCGATCAATTATTTCATGCAAATGAAAAATGGGATTTCTATGCATCAGGTTCTCTTGGATTTGCTTTCAGAAAGGCTGTTTGGGAAGATGGATATTATGGAGATCAGCATGTATATAAAAGTTCAAGCTCGTTATATTTAGATGTACACGCAGGAGCTGAGTACCACATGACTCAAAAAATGGGATTATTTCTTGACCTATCTAGTGGTGTATCTACGTTTGGTTTGGCGGTCCACTTTTAACAGTTTTTTTGTAATCAATTACAAATAATGTTCTAAAGATGAAAAACACAAATTTAATTTTAATGCTTATTGATAAATCAACTAACGCATTTGGACGAATACATGGAATTTCTGAAGAGAGCAAATTGAAAAAAGTCTTGTCTATTATTCATAGCACTATACAAGACACCTTTAATATTAATTCATATTATCTTTCTAAAAAAACGCTTGATGATATTTTAGCAAAAAGCCTGCTTGATCTTGAGCAGGCTCGACAGCTGACAAGTTTATTATGCACACAGGCAGAAATATTGTTTGAGTTAAATCAGCCCAAAGATAGCTTGATACAATATAAAAACGCCTTACAACTTTTGAATTGGGAGGAACAGCAACCCATTGAAAATGATCAATTAAAAAGAAAAAATAAAATTATGCATCTGAAAACAATTGTTTTAAGAATGAAAATTAATGATAAAACAACATCATAAAATGAAAACATTCCGGAATATGTTGCAATGGCTCTAAGATTATTTTTCGGCAACATACCTTCTTGCTTTGTAGTCCCTGAGAAAAACAGCGGAAAACAAAAGATGGTACAAAAATCTAAATAACCTGCATTTCAATAGCACAAACCCAGAAAAAACAAAGGCAAACATCACAAATAAATAAAAAAAAATACAAAATTTTTAAAAACCGAAAAAGGCATTTGGAACCTTATCAATAAATTATTCACCAATTAATAATAAAAAAAATGGGAAATTTACTTTATACAATAGCAGTAATATTAATTATTTTCTGGGCAATTGGATTCTTAGGGTATAATATAGGAGGCATTATTCATATACTCCTTGTAATCGCATTAATTGCAATAATATTAAGAGTGATCAAAGGAAACAAACCTATTTAAATTTTTCACAAAATTCTATCATCCCGGTCATCTTTAATAATTTTAAAGGTTCAAAAATTTTAATATTCTTTTCGCAATTCCCTTTTACCTAACAAACCCATCAAACATTTAGCCCTGCTTTCACAAAGTGTGAATGATGTAACTTAATCACAAAGTTGTGTAACACAATCCGAATACAATCAAGCCATCTTTGTATCATCATTAGATCATTTAATTATTTTTTATAAACATTTAAAAAACAGGAATCATGAGCACAGGAAAAGTATTAATAGGCGTATTAGCAGGCGTAGCCGCTGGAGCATTATTAGGTGTTTTGTTTGCACCGGACAAAGGGTCAGAAACAAGAAAGAAAATTTCCAGAAAAGGTTCTGATACAGCAGATGACCTAAAGGATAAATTTAATGAGCTATTGGAAAGCCTTTCTGAAAAACTTGCAGCAGCAAAAGAAGAAGCAGGCAACCTTTATGAAAAAGGTGAACACAAAACAGACGAAATAAAAAAGGATATGAAACGTGCAATGAATTAAGATGCACATAAAAACACCCTTCAAAATAAAATAAGATTTATGGAAGACAAAATAAACTTTCTGGAGCCTTTAATTGAAAGAGCCAAAGAATACGTAAATGCAAGTTGTGAGTTGTATAAACTTAAAATTCTGGACAAAATTGCTAATACCGTATCTTCATTTATTTCACGAGGCATAGTTGTTATAGTTCTGTTCTTATTCCTTGCTACTTTAAATATTGGTGTAGCTCTTTGGTTAGGCGAAATACTTGGCAAATTATACTACGGATTCTTTTGTGTTGCAGGATTTTATGGAATTATGGGGGGTGTTTTATATTTCTGGATGCATCAGTGGATTAAAAAACGGATCAGCAATTCAATCATCTTACAAATGCTAAATTAACCAAGATGAAAAACATTACTTCTATTGACGAATTAAGGGAATCAATTCTTTTACTCGAACTGAAACAAGCCAATGATTGGTGTTTGTTAAAAGAGGAATTTCATACTACTTATGAGATCTTGAAACCTATGAATATGATTAAGAACACCTTTAAAGATATGGCTTCAACGCCAAACTTAAAAACTGATGTTGTTAATTCTTTGATTGGCTTAGCAACTGGATTTATCGCAAAAAAAGTTTTTCTTGGAAATTCGCACAATCCGCTTACAAAATTATTAGGGATCGTTCTTGAAATTGCCGTTGCAAATAAAGTTTCGAAAAATGCCGATGGAATCAGATCAATTGGAAGCACCATCCTCAAAAAAATAATTAATTAATTCCAATTTTGGATAGCCTTGAGGATCGTTTATTGATTCTTAACTTAATATTTAAAATTCAAGGTTAAACATATAATAAAAAGGAAAAAGAATTTAAAAAAGTCCAATGAAAAATCCGACATTAAATTTTCCATTATATGCTAAACTTGCATTCATTTTATTGAATTTAAGTTTAATTATTGCCATTTTTTATTTAGGACAAAGCATTTTAGTTCCACTTGTGCTTGCTTTATTATTTGCAATTCTATTAAGACCGGTAGAGGTTTTCTTGAATAAAAAATTCAAATTCCCTCGAGCAATTGCGGCTTTAACTTCCGTTATTTTAGCGATCATAATTATGACCGCGATCATTTTTTTCATTTCATGGCAAGTTTCAGATATTACCGATGATTGGGTTAAAATAAAGCAAAATTTTTCAATTCATTATGAACGTCTTCAGCATTGGGTAAGACAACGGTATCATGTAAGTTATAACAAACAACAAAGTTATATCAACCAGGTAGCTCAGGGAACATTGAATGGTGAGAGTGAGCTTATAGGTAACACCTTAAATTCTTTTACCGGCACTTTATTAAATATGGTTCTGATTCCGATCTATACATTTCTTATGCTTCTATATCGGGAATTGTTCATCCAATTTCTTTCAAAAATTGTGTATAAAAAAAATGAACACACTCTCGCGGAAATTCTTACACAAGTAAAAACAGTTGTTCAACGTTATATTGTTGGATTACTTATTGAAATGGGTATTGTAGGCATATTAACAAGCGTAGGTTTGATGATACTAGGAGTCCAGTATGCTGTATTACTTGGTGCTATAACGGCAATCCTAAACCTGGTTCCGTACATTGGGATCTTAGCTGCCGGTATTATTTCAATTATAGCTACTCTTGGCAATTCAACAGATGTATCTCTTATGTTGGGTATTATTATTACTAATGTAGTGGTTCAACTTATTGATAACAATGTGGTGGCCCCAAATATTGTAGGAAACAATGTGCGTATTAACGCACTGGCCACAATGGTTGGAGTAATTGCTGGCGGGGCAATGTGGGGCATTTCCGGAATGATACTTTCCATCCCTTTGATCGCTATTATCAAAGTTATTTTCGATCACATAGAACCATTAAAACCCTGGGGATATTTATTAGGAAGTAACACCCCCATAGCCTCAGAGTTTTCTCTCATTAAGCTAAAAAAATAAATCGTTATTATAAAACCTGAAAAATTTCAATTGGATCAAAATGTCAATCGATTTAAAAATAAAAAATAAAGTTGAATTAGAAGAAGCAATTGAATCTTCCGAGAATTCATATATAAAAAAATTAAAAGATTTTTTTGAAGAAATCACCGCCCTTACATTGTTTGCTGGTCGTTTTTTCAAAGAAGTTGTTAAGCCCCCGTATGAGTTTAAAGAATTTGTTAAGCAATCTTATTTAATAGGATATAAATCATTTCCACTTGTGGCCATTACAGGTCTCATTATGGGACTTGTATTAACAATACAATCACGCCCAACACTTGCTCAATTTGGGGCTGAATCCTGGTTACCGGCAATGGTTGCAGTTTCTATCATCCGAGAAATTGGCCCTGTGATCACAGCTTTAATTTTTGCTGGAAAAGTCGGATCAGGTATTGGAGCAGAATTAGCCTCTATGAAAGTAACCGAACAGATTGATGCGATGGAGGTTTCAGGAATGAACCCTTTTAAATACCTAGTAGTTACAAGGGTACTATCGGCTACATTTATGTTACCCGTATTGGTTGTAGCTGCTGATGCCATTTCGCTGTATGGCGCATATATAGGAGTGAACCTGGAAGGTGATGTAAATTTTCGTCTTTTCTTTTTACAGGTTTTTGAAAAATTATCCTTTACCGATGTTTTTCCTGCTATCATTAAAACATTTTTCTTTGGATTTATGATCGCTATACTAAGCTGTTACAAAGGCTTTAACGCAAACAAAGGAACCGAAGGAGTTGGACAGGCTGCCAACTCTGCTGTTGTTCTTGCATCGCTATCTATATTTATTATTGATATGATTGCCGTTCAAATAACCAGTCTATTTATTTAATTCAAAATGGAAACCGCAATTACAGAAATAGAACATTTAAAAAAATCATTTGGCAGCAACTGTGTGCTGAAGGACATCAATTTGAAAATTGAAAAAGGCGAAAACCTGGTTGTGTTCGGTAAATCCGGAAGTGGTAAATCCGTACTTATTAAATGCCTGGTTGGATTGATTGAACCCGATGATGGTAAGGTTGTTTTACTTGGTAAAGATATCTCCAAATTAAAAGACGAAGAATTAAACATGCTAAGAAAAAAAGTTGGTTTTCTATTCCAAAGCGCTGCCTTATACGACTCTATGACTGTAAGAGAAAACCTTGAATTTCCACTTCGTGATTTAAAGTCGAAACCACAAGAAGAAATTGACACATTAGTTTTGGAAGCTTTAAAAAATGTTGGATTAGAAGACGCCATTGATAAAATGCCATGCGAACTTTCCGGTGGAATGAGAAAGCGGGTTGGACTGGCTCGTACATTGATATTAAAGCCGGAAATAATACTTTATGATGAACCTACTACTGGCTTAGATCCTATCACTTCGAAAGAGATCAGTCAGCTGATTTTAGAGGTACAAAAAAATTACAATACCGCTTCTATTATCATAACACACGATGTTGAATGTGCACGTATAACAGCAAATCGAATCATCATACTTAAAGACGGCACATCCGTTGCCGAAGGAACTTTTTATGAATTGTCAGAATCAAAAGATGAATGGGTACGCTCATTTTTTAAATAAATAAAAAACCATTTACTATCCCGTTTGCCTTCGAAACGAGTGTTACGAAAGAAATAAAAAAATATCATGAAAAAATCAACAGGAAATAAAATGAAACTTGGAATATTTGTTTCCATCAGCATTACGCTGTTTATTGTTGGGATATACTTTATCGGCCAAAGACAACAACTCTTCAGCAGTACATTTCAAATAAGTGGAATATTCAAAGACATAAGCGGACTTCAGGTAGGAAACAATGTACGTTTTTCAGGCATCAACATTGGGATCATTGAAAACATCGAACAAATTACGGATTCAACTGTAAAAGTGGATATGACTATTAATGAAGATTCGAGAAGGTTCATTAAAAAAAATGCGAAAGCAATAATTGGTTCTGATGGACTGATGGGGAATAAAATTGTATTGATCATCCCGGGACCGGTGGGTAAAAAAGAGCTGAATAATAACGATACTATTGAAACGGCTCAAGCAGTTAGTATGGACGACATTTTAATAAAAATAAAAGTGACCGCGGACAATGCCGCATTCATAACCGATGACCTCGCTATTATCATGCAAAGTATACGTGAAGGAAAAGGAACAATAGGGAAATTATTGATGGACAGTACACTGGCGCAAAATTTAGATGGTGCTATTGTTAACATTAAACAGGGTGCAGGAGGTTTCAAAAATAATATGGACGCTGCGGGCAAAAATGTACTTTTAAGAGGCTTTTTCAAGAAAAAAAATAAAGAAAAAGAGAAGCAAAAGGAAAAAGAGAATGAAAAAGAATAGCGCCTTGGATTTGCAGATTTTTGCACCAAATATTTTCAAATAGTGTAATAAATTTAAACTCGAATACCTATTAAACAAACATCATCAACTTGCTCCATATTTCCTTTCCAATTATCAAAAACAATACTTAATTTTTGCTTTTGTTCCTGCATTGGTAGGATTGAAATGATCATTAAGTATTCTTTTAATTGCTTGGACATAAACTTTTTGCCTTGGGGGCCACCAAATTGATCTGGAAATCCATCGGTTAAGGTATATATTGCATCACCTTTTTGTAATTGAAATTCATGCTGAGTAAATGGTATTTGGTCTCTTTCATGTTTACCAACAGGCATCTTATCAGGTTTTAGCTCAATAAATTCATTCCCACGAATTACCCAAATTGGGTTATTTGCAGCAGCATAAGTGAATTTTTGACTGGCAAAATCATAGCAAATTATACTTACATCCATACCATTTACATCATGAACACTACTTGTTGTAATATGCACAAAACTTGGGATTTAGCTCTTTAAATCATACAAAGTATGCAATTTTACAGCGCCTGTATTTTTGCAAAATTTAGCCCACCAAAATACGTTTAAACAAAGGTCTATTATCGAAGCATCCAAAGCGTAAACATTACCTTTTATGTCGATGCTAAAATCGCTTTCTATAATACAACAGGCACGGGCTTGAACGATTAAATCGGATGCAAACTTTTCAAAGATTTGATAATCTCTTTTCTCATTTGCATTTGCTAAATTAGAACGTAAAATGCCTCTGCCCAAGCCTAAATGATAGTGTTTTGTCGGATGCGCTTCGAGGCAAATTATCAAATTTCGAAGGCTATCTCTGTTACACAACTGCCCGAACATCATACACAGCAGTTGATTCCAACAGGTAAAATGTTTTATCCATTTATTGCCTTCCAATTTTTTTTACGTGACTATCGAAATTTCGAGCTGGTAAAAATTCGACAACTTGAGCGAAAACTAATTTTCCTTCAAACATGATTTTTGGTTTTTTTATCCAAAAATCGGAACTCAAGTCGTCACCAACTTTTCATCGGCTACAAACAATATATATCAACGATTTCAAAGAATTTTTAACTAATTTAACAGGACACTAATGATATAAATCAACAAAATAAACTATCTTCGTTATGAATATTTAGAAATAAATTTTATCATGGTAAAGGGGTTAAATTTAATTGGATTATTGCGCAAGTGTTTTTTTGAAGACAAAATTTGTATGTTTTATCGAGGGAATTTTGATGATACATTTACCGATAAACTTATTTCTCTTGTAGATTATGATGTTGAAAAAAAAGCAAAAAAAAGAATCTCATTTTTGATGTCGGAAAGTTTTCAAAACATTATTAGACATGGTAACGATGAGCTTAGTAGTAAAAACAACAGTTTGTTTGGGATCAGAGCGGTAGCACCTTTTTTAGATATTTTCTCTTCTAATTTGGTCAATAATAAAGATAAAGACTTTTTAGAGGCGAAATTAAATGTGATTAATAAGTTAGACAAAGATCAGCTTAAGGCATATTATAGTAAGGTATTAGAGGAAGGTACCCTCAGTAAAAAGGGGGGGGCAGGGTTAGGCTTAATTGAAATGGCTAAAAAATCTCAAAAACCGATACAAGTTGAATTTAGAAAATTGGAGGATGATATTTTTGCTTTCAATATGCAAATTGATTTGATTGTTGATGATCATGCCAGCGCTGAACTTCTTAACAACCCTATGTCTATTGAAGAAAACACTGCAATGTACGATCTGATGGTGGATAATAATATGATGTTTTTATATAAAGGGGATTTTAGTGATGAAACAATAAGTCCAATGTTAAACATCCTTGAAGGAAATACTGGTGATAAAAGTAAATCAAAAAATGGTTATAAAATTTATCATGCAGCTGTTGAGTTGATGCAAAATGTGATTAGGCATAGTTCAAATGTTGAAACCAAGGAAGGAATATTTGCTATTAATGAAGTAGAAAAAGGCTGTTATCTTTATACTGGAAATTATATTTCAGGACAGAGAAAAATCCTCGAAGAACATGTGAAAAAATTAAATTCAATGAATAAAGAGGAGTTGGATGCGCTTTACAGGCAGCAATTAAAAGACAGTGTAACACTTCCAAATAATAATGCCGGTGTTGGACTAATAGATTTAAGAAGAAGTTTCATGACTCCTTTGGAAATTAAATTAGTAGAAGATAAGATCGGAACGTATTTAACAATTGGCATAGAAATACCTTTTTCATAATGGATAACAAAATAATTAAAGCAACAGAACTAGGCCCTGAAATTATTTTAGAAACAACTGGTAATATTAAGATATCAGGCAAATCGAGAATGGAAGACGCTTCTTTATATTATAAAGAAATGCATGAATGGTTGGTAAATTATTTACAGGATGTAAACACTTCAATAACTGTTATATTGGAGTTGAGTTACTTTAATTCTTCCTCTGCAAAGCAACTTTTGAAATTACTTATGAGTATTGATGAAGGCAGTTCGGGTGGGAAAGTGATCTGGATTTATCCTGCAGATAATGATACTCTTTTAGAAAGAGGGCAGGAACTTGAAATAATGTTGAATCTGCCTTTTGAATATCAATCAAAATAAGGTTTAAAATAGAACCATAAAATATGCCTTGATTCTCAATGAATATTTTTTTGTAATAAAATTTCATGTTAAGGTACTATACAACTCTAAACCCAATAATAAGCACATCATCATCCCTTTCATGTTTTCCTCGCCAACTGTCAAGTTCTAATTGTAATAATTTATTTTTTTCTTCCGGACTTTCTATTTTTGAAACATTTAATAATTGATTTTCAAATTGTGAGTAATTCATAGGAATTCCCTCTGAACCTCCCACTTGCTCCATAAATCCATCTGTATACATGTATATCCAATCGTTCGTATTAATTGGAATATGTTGTGTTTTGAAATTACGTTCAATAGGAATTCCTTTTTTCATATAACTTCCCCCCACAGGTAAAAGATCGGCTTTGTATCTTTTTGCCTGATTATTGGTTACCACAATAATTCCATTACGTGCACCGCTGAATTCAATTTTATGGTTATTTCTATCAATTAAACAAACAGAGAGATCCATACCATCCTGTATTTCTCCTCCATTTTGCTGATCTAATATCCTAATAATTTCATCATTTAATTTGTTGAGAATTTCTGAAGGATTTAATGCCGCATCGTCCACTATTTTATCTAGTAATAAACTTCCCAGTGTACTCATAAATCCACCAGAAACACCATGTCCTGTGCAATCAACACATGCCAGCAAGGTATATTTTTCAAATTTTTTAAAATAATAAAAATCACCGCTTACAATAGCTTTAGGTTCATAAAATACAAAGATACTTGGGATAGCTTTTTGCATATTTTCAATAGAAGGAAGCAGCGAATCTTGGATTTTTTTTGAGTAATTGATACTTTCTACAATTTGAAAATTTTGGGTTTCGATAATTTTTTTCTGTTTATTTGTAAAACGAAGCGAACGAACAATAAAACCTGCAAACACCGTTACCAAAAACAAACCAAAGGTAACTGAGTATTTAATATTTTTTTGCCTTTGGTTTTCCTCTGCTGCAATTGCATCCTTTTTATCCTGCTTCGCTTTGGTTTCAAGTTCTATCTTCTCAAATTTATTGGTCATTGTGGTCTCTATAATTTTCTTTTTCGTTTCTTCATTGTCTATACTATCTTTATAAACATTAAATAATTTGTGATGCTCAAATGCAGCTCTCCAATTGTTTTGTATACTGTCTAATATTGTCAACCCTCTGTAACTTTTTTTAATATCATATTTACTACCAATTTCCATGCTGATTTGCAACGCCTTGTTTAAATAGCTTTGCGCTTCTTTTAATTGACCCGATCTTACAAGCGCATTACCAATATTATTATAAGAAGCCGCAATGCCATACTTATCTCCAATCTGTTCATTTATCTTCAAGGACGAAAAAAACATTTTTAATGCCTCAGGGTAATTACCTTGAGAACTATAGATCGCTCCAATATTTTCCAATGTAACAGCCATGCCCTCCTTGTATTTAATATCTTCCGATATCTTTAATGCAGCAAAGTGGTTTTTTAACGCTTCTGCGTAATTCTCTTGAGATTGATAAATAAGCCCAATGTTATTATAAGAATTTGCTACGCCTGCATTATCCCCAATTTTTTCCTTTATCCTTAATGAGGCGAAGTAATTTTTCAAGGCCTCTGTATAATTGCCTTGAAGGTCATAAATAGCGCCTATATTATTATAAGAAATGGCAATCCCTTGTTCATCATTTATCTCTTCCCTGATCTTTAATGAAGTGAAGTAATTTTTTAAAGCTTCGGGGTAATTGTCCTGTGAAGAATATGCGTTTCCGATGTTGTTGTATGTTTTGGAAATGCTTTTTTCATCACCAACATCCGCATGCATTTTTAATGCAGCCATGTAATATTTTATGGCAGGTGGATATTCCCCTTGCTCAAGATAAATATTTCCAATGCTGTTACTCAACCTGGCAATGCCGCGTTTATCGCCAATTTCTTTCATTATTTTTAAAGAAGCAAAATAATTTTTTAATGCCGCGCTATAATTGGCTTGATAATAATAACTAGTTCCGATATTAGCGTAAGCGCGTGCGATGCCTTTAGACCACCCTCTTTTATTTTCAATGAGAATTGAACTTGCCAATGCAAGTGCTTTGTTTCCATATTTCAAGCCACTGTCGAATTCTCCAATATTTAGGTATTCCGAAGACAATTTGTTTAGCTGATTTACCTTGTTGGTATCAGGTTTTCCAGTTTCAAGAATGCTAAGGATCGAATCAATTTTTTTATGTTGGGCAGGTAAAGTTAAATGACAAAAGAAAAAAGCCATTCCTAAAAGGAGATATTTTATTGTTCTTGTCAACATAGAGGTTACATAGTTTATAAACACACAATAATTTAAATATACTTAACGTTCAGATAAAAATCAATTTTATTGTTTCGATATAGCCACCCGCATAAAGCCTATCTTGAGGGCGGTGATGATTTCCCGATGACAGGTAGTTGCCAGTTAAATTTCACCGCTAATAACCTTAACAATACTATGCTAATGATACAAATTGCGTCAAGTGGCATTTTGGGCATCTCCATTTTTTGCAAAAGAAAATATATAATTCCTCCAAAAATGCATGTTGTAGCATATATTTCTTTCTGAAAAATAAGCGGGATGTTGTTCAATAAAATATCTCTTATAACTCCTCCAAAACATGCCGTAATTGTTCCGAGTGAAATACAAATTGCAGGATGGAAACCAAGATCGATACCAGTTTGAATGCCAAGCACGGCAAAAAAGCCGAGTCCGATAGAGTCGAATAAAAGCAAGATTTTATGAACATTTTTTTTTACATTTATAAATAGCATTGCAGCTATTGTGCTAAGCAGCACAATAACACCCGAACTAATATCAAGCATCCATCTCACAGGCACTTCGCCAATTAAAACGTCACGCAAGGTACCACCACCCAATGCCGTTACAAAGGCAATAATAAAAATTCCAAAAACATCCAATTTCTTTTCCATAGCAGCAAATGCTCCTGCAATACTAAAAGCAACAGTACCTGCAATATCAATAACTCTGAAAACTTCCATTCGTTAATTGTTTTTTTACTATGATCGTGTTCTTTTGAAAATTAGTTTTCCATTTTATTCTTAGCATCCATACTCCAAAGCAACTCGTCAATAAATGATTTCGCTCTTTTTTCTGTTCCCCCTTTATCGCTTGGATTGCCTTGTTCATCAAATGCTTCGCTTACCTTTGGCACTGGAAAAACTGCCAGAACAGTACATGCCTGTAACTTCCATAACGAAAACTGAAGTGATGTGATTGCCTGCATTCCACCAAAACCACCTGCTGAAACGGATGAAATAGCAATTGGTTTACGCTTCCACTCATCATTTAAAAGATCAATAACATTTTTTAAACTTGCCGGATAGCCTCCGTTGTATTCAGGTGTTACTATAATAATGCCATCCGCGGATTTTATTTTTTCTGCAAATTCAATTGTTTTCGGATTAGGGTCCTTTTGGAATTTCAATCTCTCCTCAAAAATAGGAAACTGATATTCATGCAAATCCAATATTTCCGCGGAAGCCAAATTGTTCGTTTCAATATAATTTTTAAAAAATAAAGCCACTCTATGGCTGTTTCTACCCGTTCGCACACTGGCGGATATGATCGCAATTTTCATATAGCTTATTTTATTTTTAAAGTTTCAAGCATTTCGTTTGTTATAGGATCAGAATAAATTCCATATCCGTTAATTAAAATTCCTTTCAATTTATATTTTTCGGAAGATATGGCATAAATAATACTTTGCTCTGTAGGGTCGGTGTCTCCTTCAAAACGGAAATATTTATCTACAACAAACTCGTTATGAAATATTTTGTAATGCCCATCTCTGCATTCTAAGCAATTTTGTTTAAGATTAAAATCTTCTGTATAGCCTTCTTTTTTAAGGCCCTCTATTGCTTCAATTAGATTCGAGTAGTTTTCCATTTTTTTTATTTATGATTGATTAATATCTAAAAATCCTGATAAGACTTTTTCAATTGTATTTGCATACCTTATCTGAAAATCCTCCATGATTTCAATTTGCATCAATTGAGAATAATTAATGTCGATTTAGGAAGACAATATTAACTATTTTTTATTATAAAACTCCGTTCACTAAATGCCGGAATTTTTGGCTCTCCTTCATAGAAATATTTTATCTCATCTTTAGTATCCATAAGCCCTAAACTATACAGAACAGGCACGAAGTGATCCGGGGTGGGGGCTGCCAGCTTACCCAGTTTGTGGCTGGTTTCGTAATTGATGATGGAATCAAATTTTCGTTCATCAATCTGTTTTTTTATCCATAAATCGTATTCTGCTTCCCAACCGTATGGTGTCATGTCGTTCTTCATAAATTTCTGTCCTGCAAGCGGAAGGTTATGTATGAGCGAGCCGCTGCCAATGATTAGCACTCCTTTTCCCCTAAGTGATTTCAGTTGTTTGCCTATTTCATAATGGTAATTTGGCTTAGCGTAATAGTCGAGGCTCATCTGAAAAACAGGAACACCGGCATTCGGAAATAAATGCATCAGCATAGGCCATGCGCCATGATCCAGGCCCCAATCCGTTGTTTCTTCAATGGAAGGAATCAACTTTTTTATTTCGTGTGCAATTTCGGGTGAGCCTTTTGCCTCGTATTTCACTTCATAATATTCCTTTGGAAATCCATAATAATCATAAATCTGTTTTTGATCGGGTGAAACATTAACAAACGTACCCCGTGTACACCAGTGAGCAGAAACAACCAGTACGGCTTTTACTTCATAATCCTTTTGCAACTCTTTTCCCAATTCAAAAAGGGTGTTCCAGAATGGTCGCTCTTCGCGCGATACAGGAATATCCATTGGATTACCGTGTGATGTAAATAATACAGGTAATTTTTTACTTTGTGATGGAAGGCCATCCGTTATTTTTTCAAATTCTTTTAAATTCATTGCACTTAAAGATAAAGGCGTTAGCGCCATTAGTTTTAAAAAATTTTTTCGTTCCATAGCCTATTCTTTGTTATTATACTTCAAAAAGAATCTCCGCCTTTTGTTTTTTGCCTATCGTTCTTTTACGGTGCTGTAATCCCCATGAAATCATTGAATCCAGTACTGTATTAAGTGAGGTGCCTGATTTAGTCAGCTCATATTCTACAGTTACAGGTATCGTATCATAAACTGTACGGGATACAATACCATTGGCTTCAAGGTCTTTCAACTCTTTGGAAAGCATGCGAGGTGTGATTTTTTGGATTTCCCTTTCCAGCTCTTTAAAGCGCTTTTTTCCGTAAAGCAAACAGCCAATAATTGGTAGTTTCCATTTACCGTTAAGTACGTTCATTGTATCGTTTACGGCCAGTACAAATTCACCTGAGCACTTTTTTACTTGTTCTAATTGCGTTGTCTTACTCATTTTTAGCTTATTTCTATTGATACTATACCATAGTATACTGATATACTTAAGTATAGTAGTTACTTTTATATAGCAAATATACGTAATTTTGTTGACGTAATAAATAATTCGAATTAAAATTTCATTTAAAATAATAAAACATGAGTACTATTTTAATTACTGGGGCTACCGGACATTTCGGAAAAGCAACAATTGATTTTCTATTAAAAAAGGGACTTGCAGCAAGTCAGATTTCTGCATTAGCGCGAACAGCGGAAAAGGCAGCGGATTTAAAAACAAAGGGTATCAATGTAAAAATTGGCGATTACACAGATTATGCTTCTTTAACAGTAGCTTTTAAAGGTGTTGAAAAGCTTTTTTTAATATCCAGCAGCGATTTGCATAACCGTGTGGAACAGCATACAAATGCCATCAATGCTGCTAAAGAGGCAGGAGTGAAGCACATCATTTATACCAGCTTTGTCCGCAAAAACGAAACAGCAACCTCTCCTATCGCTTTTCTTGCACAGGCGCATATAGAAACCGAGAATATCATAAAAGCCAGCGGTATTCCATATACAATATTGCTCAATTCACTTTATTCTGATGTATTACCAGGGTTTTTAGGTGAAAAGGTATTGGAAACAGGTGTATTCCTTCCTGCAGGAAATGGGAAAGCTGCCTTTACTGCCCGCATTGATATGGCAGAAGCCGCAGCCAATATATTATTGAGCACTGGACATGAAAATAAAGAATACATTATTGCAAATACCGAAAGCAACAACCTGGATGAACTTGCAGCATTTCTTGAAGAGCTTTCAGGAAAAAGAGTAACCTATCTGAATCCTTCGAAAGAAAGCTATATTGAAACAGCAACCAGTGCAGGCTTACCGAAGGAATATGCAGGGATGTTTGCCGCATTCAGTGAAGCCATTGAGCAGGGAGAATTTGAAAACAAAAACACCGATTTGGAAAATTTGCTGGGAAGAAAACCAACTTCATTGAAAGCTTTCTTAGGAACAGTTTACAGTCGTAATTAATTAAAATTATATAAAATGACAAGTCAAAATAAATCCTCAAAATTTCTGAATATTTTTTTGTGGACAGCACAAATAGTATTGGGCGCCATGTTCCTGATGGCGGGAATAATGAAATCAACGCAACCTCTTGAGGAACTGGGTAAATCTTTGCCCTGGGTAAATGATGTTGGTTTATTTACCCGTTTCATTGGTATTGTGGAACTGTTAGGCAGTATAGGTCTTATTTTGCCCTCTTTGCTTCGGATAAAACCGATACTCACTCCATTAGCGGCTTTCGGCCTATTCATTATTATGGTATTGGCATTGGTTTATCATATAACAAGAGGTGAATACGAAGCGCTTGGGATAAATCTTATATTAGCAGCAATCGCACTTTTTATTGTGTGGGGACGTTATAAAAAAGTGCCCGTTCTGCCAAAGGTTTAAGGCCAGTATAAACGCAAGAAGGTTATATGAATATGAAGTGCATACTATTTGTTCCACTAACGCTGATGTTTGTAATAGCGTGTGGACAGCAACAACCTAAAAAAAAATTAAAACCAATAGAAACAAATATAGCAATGGAAAATAAAATGAAAATCGAAATATGGAGTGATGTTATGTGTCCCTTCTGTTACATTGGAAAGCGGAAATTTGAAACAGCATTGGCTCAGTTTCCGCATAAGGACAAAGTAGAATTGGTTTGGAAAAGTTTTCAGCTTGCTCCAGATTTAAAAACACAGCCAGACAAAAACAGTCATGAGTTTTTGGCCGAACACAAAGGTATAAGTGTGAACGAAGCCAAAGGAATGAATGACTATGTAACCCAAATGGCAAAACAAACGGGTTTGGTTTACAATTTGGATAAATCGGTTGTTGCGAATTCATTTAATGCGCACCGATTCACACATTTTGCAAAACAGAATGGTAAACAAAATGAAGCGGAAGAGTTGCTTTTCCGCTCTTATTTTACTGATGGTAAAAATATAGATGACTATTCTGCCCTTATTCAGATGGGAAAAGAAATTGGGTTGGATACAACTGCTCTGAAAACCGCCTTAGAAAATGGAACTTATGCCGATGAGGTAAGAGCAGATATTTATGAAGCGCAGCAGGTTGGTGTACGCGGGGTTCCGTTTTTCCTATTTGACAAAAAGTCCGCTGTGTCGGGGGCGCAGGATAGTAAAACGTTTTTAGAAACACTTGAAAAGGCTTATAATGATTGGAGTAAAAATAATCCACAGGCAGCCTTGGAAGTGATTGAAGGAAAGGTGTGCACATATGAAGGGGAATGCAAATAAAAACAACAGCAGGCAATTGATATTGTGTAGTGTTAAAGTAAAAAGCCATCCCTATAAATAATACTAGTTATAGGGATGGCTTTTTATTGATAAATTTTCATTTCACCATTCTCAAGTTTGTTTTGTTGAGCGTTAAAATCTTCTGCGTAGCCTTCTTTTTTTAAGACCATTTATGGCTTTAATAAAGTTTGAGTAGTTTTCCTGGTCTTTCATTTATTATTGATTATTAATATTTCCAACATCCTACATCAGGTTTTAATTAATGCTTTAATGGTCTTTTTTTGATCATCCCCCCTTTTGTATCTTTCACACTATTCATTACAACAAAGGCATTGGGATCAATCTTTTCTATCTCTGTATTTAATCTATTTAATTCAAGACGGGTAAGTACCGTATAAATAATATTTATTTCGTTTGTTTCTCCGTGTTTTCCATAACCTCTCTCACCTTTATATACTGTAACACCTCTGCGTAGTTCATGAATTATCATTTGCTTTATTTCTGCGTTATGAGAGGAAACTATTGTAACACCTGTATATTCATCAATACCTTCAACAATAAAGTCTAATGTTTTTGATGCTGCCAAATAAGTTACCATTGAATAGAGCGCAACTTCAACGGAAAGTAAATAAGCCGCAGCAGAGAAAATAATGACATTAATAACAACTATAATATCTCCAATTGTAGTTCCAAATTTGCGACTTAAATAAATGGCTAAAACTTCTGTGCCGTCAATAACTGCGCCACCTCTAACAGAGAAACCAATTCCTGCACCAAGAAAAAAACCACCAAAAACTGCCACTAATAAATTATCGTTCGTAACATTTGGAAAATGCACTGTAGCAAGAACTAATGCAAGCCCCGATATTGCAAGTGCTGTTTTAATAGCGAAAGCTTTTCCGATAACATTGTAACCTAAAAAAACAAAAGGGATATTAACGCAAATTATTAATATGTAAAGAGGAATAGAAGTAAGGGCAAATATCAAAAGTGAAATACCAGTTGCGCCACCGTCAATAAAATGATTTGTTAAAAGAAATCCTTTGAAACCGAAAGCTGCTGAAAATATGCCTATTCCAATTAAAAAGAAATCTTTTATATGCCTTATTACCATTATTTTAAACTCACGAAAAGCTTTGGCAATTCTATAAGGGCTATAGCAGTCTTTATCGTCAGATTTATTGTACTTAGTTCTAAGAACAGTTTGAATAACAATTTGTGTTAATAAGGAATTCATTTCATGTGCCTTTATAAGTTCATTTAACTATTTATTTCCGTTTTAAATTCAATTTGACCTGACAATGCCTTATGAACAGGACAAGCGTTTGCAACTAAATTTAATCGCTTTTTTTGGTCATCAGTAACCTCTCCAACAAATACCAATTTTCTTGAAAAAGTAGAAGTGTCATCAGCTTCCGTCAATTCCGTTTCCACTTTTATTTCCGGTATATCCCACCCTTTTCTGGCTATATACATTCGCAAAGTAGCTGAAGTACAAGCGCTCAAAGCCGCAACTAAAAGTTCCTTTGGAGAAAACCCAGTATCCTTACCACCTTTATCCAGAGGTTCATCGGCCATAACAATGTTACCTGTTGGCGATTTGATCTCTACTTTGTACGGATCATTTTTAATGCTTGCAAATACTTTAGACATATTATTTATCTTTTTTTTGATTTGGTAAAGGAACAAATTCGGTTTCTCCCGGCACTCTTTCAAATTTTTGATCAATCCACATTTGTTTGGCTTGCTCTATACGCTCTTTGCTTGACGAAACAAAATTCCAATAGATAAAACGCTCTTCGGGAAAAGGTTCTCCTCCGAAAATATAAATGGTGGAATTTTCAGCTATCTCAAATTCGCAGAGCTTACTGTTTTTAGAAACCAATAATTGTTTTGAAACAAAGGTATTTCCATCACTCATTATACTTCCATCCAAAATATACAAAGCACTTTCTCCAAATAAATTGTCTCCAATATTTATTTTTTGTTTCTCCGTGCTTTTTATTTCAATAAAATATAATGGGCTATACACAGGTACAGGAGATCTCTTTCCAAACGCCTCTCCTGCAATTAATTTGAAAGATAAATTATTTTCTTCCCAAACAGGTAAGTCGTTTGCTTCAATATGTGTAAAGGATGGCTGCATTTCTTCCAACTCTTTAGGTAGTGCTACCCAAATTTGAAGACCGTGCAAATGTTTATTTGCATTGCGTAAATAATCAGGAGTTCTTTCTGAATGAACAATACCTTTTCCTGCACACATCCAATTTACAGCACCGGGTTTAATTTCCATCTCAATGCTCAAACTATCCTTGTGCATTATGCTTCCTTCAAACAAGTAGGTAAGCGTAGAAAGCCCTATGTGAGGATGAGGAGGAACGTCCATGTTTTCATGATCGTTCATGGAGGCTGGCCCCATATGGTCAATAAAAGCAAATGGGCCAACGGTTCGCTTTTCTCTGAAAGGTAGTAATCGACCGACTAAAAAGTTACCAATATTAGCAGGACGTTCTTCTATGATGAGTTGGATGTTTGACATGCACTAATTTACTACTTAATTTATAATAAATTCAACGTTCGAGCTAAGTTTGAGGATTAGGGTTTAGCTATCTGTTTTAGTTGCTATTTAACCAATTTACCATGTCACTTAACATGGCATTATTTATTCCATGACCTTCTGCGTACTCTTTGTATGACGTATTAATATTAAGAGCTTTAAGATATGTGGCACTTTCTCTCGCATAGTGAATTCCCAACATCTGATCGTTTGTTCCATGAGAAATAAAAACTTTTAATTGACCCAATTTCTCTTTGGAAGCGATCAGAGGTTTCACTTCTTCGAGTAATCGCCCGCTCAGGACAACGATACCATGAATTAAATCAGGTCTTGTTAATCCAACGCTGTATGCCATTATCGCTCCCTGACTAAAACCACCAAGATATACCTGCTTTTCGTCAAAAGAAAAGTCTTTTTTTAAGTCCGTAATAAACTGAATAATGATATTCCTGCTTTTTTCCTCCTGCTCAGAATTAATAAGAGGTTTTCCTGTAGAAAAATCTACCTGATACCATGCGTAACTTCCTTCAGCTAATGTAATAGGCGCTCTTGCCGAAACAACAAGATATTTGGCAGGTAATTGATCTGCGAATGAAAATAAATCTTGTTCATTGCTTCCCACTCCGTGTAATAAAATTAGTACGGGAGGTTTAGCTGTTTGAATTTGGGGTTGTCTAACAAGGTATTTTAAAACACTTGCATTAACTATATTTGATTGTGTGTTCATGATAAAAATTATTAGTATTAATAAAATACTTTTCATTCCTTATTTCATTTTTAAAGCTTGCTTTACAGCAGGTACTACTTTAGTTGCGTATAGTTCAATCGATTTCATAATTTTTGCGTGAGGCATATTGCCTAAACTCATTTGTGCAAGAAAGCGTGTGTTTCCAAACAACTCATGTTCGTACAAAATTTTATCAATCACCTGCTCAGGACTACCAACCATCAATGAACCTTTCGGGGTTCTGCTATAATCAAATTGTTCTCTGCTCATCGGTTGCCATCCTCTTTCTTTTCCAATGCGGCTCATTACTCCGGCATAAGAGGGGAAAAACTCATCGCCCGCTTGCTGAGAATTTTCTGCAATATATACGTGGGAGTTTATACCCAACTGAAATGTTTTTTCTTTTGGTTGATGTTTATTCCAGGTGTCTTTGTAAAGATTAATAAAAGAAACAAACTGCTCCGGCATTCCTCCAATTATGGCTAACGCAAGCGGTAATCCAAGTTTTCCTGCACGTATGGCCGATTCGGGTGTTCCTCCAACTGCTTGCCATATTGGTAACTTGTCCTGAAAAGGGCGAGGATATATTCCTGCTTTAGTAATTGATTGAGTAAGTTTTCCCTTCCACGAAATAAATTCCGAATCATTCAACTGCAAGAGCATATTTAATTTCTCTTCGAACAATTCATCATAGTCCTTCAAATCATAACCAAACAAAGGAAACGACTCAATGAAAGAACCACGACCAACCATAATTTCGGCTCTACCACCAGATAACTGATCAACAGTTGCAAATTGTTGGAATACACGAACCGGATCTTCTGAACTTAATACCGTTACTGCACTACTTAATTTTATTTTTTTTGTAAGTACCGCTGCTGCTGCAAGAATTGTTGTAGGAGAGGAAACCGCATAGTCAGGGCGATGATGTTCTCCCACACCAAATACATCAAGTCCGGCCTGGTCGGCTAACGTTATTTCTTCTAATAAATCAGCCATTCGCTGATGTGTATTTGTAGCTTTGCCGGTAACTTCATCGAGTTGCAAATCAGCAAAAGTGTATAACCCCAATTCCATATATCAAGTTTTAATTATTCTAATTAAGATTTGTTAATTTTTCATCAATCGTGAGGCATTGTCGGAGGCACAAACCAAGCCTGCTGCCAACATAATAACATCTTTGATAACTAAACGTCCTGCACCCGATAAGTATGGAAATCCATGTTGTGGAGTAGGAAAATCCCCACCTAAATTTGGAACATATACTTCCGGTGTGCTTATTAAAAAAGTTAAAGTAACAAGCGACATTCCAAAGGTTAACAGCCCACCAATCATTCCAATTTTATCAAACCAGATCCCAAGCAAGGTAAGTGTACCAATAACTACAATCACGCTTCCCAAGCCATAAGCAAAAATATAGGTTCTATTCTCTTTATGCCAGGCAATATTTTTTTCAACTGTTTTTCCTTCCGGATTTTTAAAGTTGTTGTATTCCGGTGCTTCTTTACTGTAAAAAAAAGACATTAAGGGACTATTAGCGACAAAAGGCACAATACCATCCGCTTCGTACTGAAAGGCCTTAAGCCAGCCAATCCAAGCCATTACAATGAATATTGATATTCTCATTAATGAAATAAACTTCGGTTGGCTGTTTGCTAAAAAAACAATTATACTTTTCATCACCTCTATGCTTTATCAATTTTTATAGATGTCATCGTAAGTGATCCTGCCACTGCCTTATCATTAAAAAGTGTTATTTTTTCGTTCTCCTCTTTTAAAGCAAGGCTGTAGATCATTGGTAAATAATGCTCAGGACTCGGAATTGCAAGATCAAACGCTTTACCCTGATTTTGGAAATCAATCAAAGGCTTGTGATCGTTCGACAAAATGAATTGTTTCATTTTGGTACTGGCTTCAATTGCCCAATCATAACCATAATTATCTACATTAAATTTATCCCAGGCAACCACACCTAAATTGTGAACCATGTTTCCGCTACCCACAATTAAAACACCTTTGCTACGCAAGGTTGCAAGTTCTTTTGCTAAGTCGTAATGGTATTGAGCATTTTGTGTGTAGTCAATGCTCATTTGAATTACAGGAACATCTGCATTAGGATAAAGATGTTTTACGACCGACCATGCACCATGATCCAATCCCCATTTCTCATCCAAACCAACAGATGTTTTTTTTATAAGCTCCTGGGTTTCCTTCGCAAGTTCCGGACTTCCGGGCGCTGGATATTGTACATCAAATAAGGCTTGCGGAAAACCTCCGAAATCATGAATGGTGCGAGGCTTCTCCATAGCTGTTACAAAAGTTCCTTTTGTTTCCCAATGTGCAGAGATTACAAGTATTGCTTTTGGCTTTGATATTTCTTTTCCAAGGTTTCTGAATCCTGTTACAAATTCATTTTCTTCAATGGCATTCATTGGGCTACCATGTCCTAAAAACAACACAGGCATTTTCTCTGTGTTGACAAACGACTCCGTCATTTTGTTTAAATCATTGAGTTTCATAGCTACTCCTGTTTATGGCAAAATTGCCAGTGTTTTTATAAATTATTTTCTTTCCATTTGATTCAGTCATTGGCTTTTTCAAATGCCCTGATGAAATTCTTTATCCAATTGTACCCTAACTTCAGGGTGCCGTTTCATATAGGAAGATACAAAAGGACAATAAACCATCACTTGTTTTTCAATTTCCTTTGCATATTGAAAAGCGAAAGCCGCTAAAGCTGATCCAACACCTTTGTTCTTCATGCTTTCAGGAACAACCGTATGCATGAAAGCAATATTTTTTTTATAAAATCGGTATTCAGTATGTGCAATCGCATCACCCTCGTGAATTTCAAACTGCATTTGTTTTTCATTATTTATGACTGTGTATTCCATTTGTATCAACATTTGTTTAAGAAATCACGGAAACTTCAATCAAAAGAATTTCCACATTAGGTGTGATGGCGTTAATTGTACTTTTATCTTGTATTACATAGTTTATTTTGATTTCACACTCTATTTATTTTTTTATAAATCCAATTATCGATTGAGATTTTACCTGCTCCCGCAATAGCGATAACAATATAAATTGCAGCATAAAGCAGTGGTAATTCTTGTTTTCCAAAACCATCATTACTATGAACTACGAAAGCGGCAACCAACATAGTTATAAGTAACGGAATTGCTGCAAGTCTTGTTAAAAACCCTATAATTAGGAACAAAGCACAAAACACTTCGGCAAATACAGCGAGAGCCAAAGACGCTGTTTCGCCTATTCCAATAGGGTCAGCAAACGCTATTGGAGCCTCTCCGAATAATTTTGAAAATTTACCTATACCGTGGATTAACATAAATCCTCCTGACACAAAACGAAGCAATAACAATGCACCGTTTATGTTTTTTGAATAATTGCCTGAATTAAAAAGAGTATTAATCATTGTTGTTTTGTTTTAGAGTTACCAATTTCCAAATTGAACCATTTTTTGTTGTCAGTTTTTTCAATTTACCATTATTAGAGAGTTCGTTCAGTAAATTTTCACTTTCTTTTCTTGGTGTTCCCGAAAGTTCCGAAAACTCTTTTGCTGTGAGTGAATTATATTTTGAGAAAAGTGTTTCCCAATTTTTACTATATTCACTTTTTGTAATTTTAGAATTAAGTTTCAGAATGGCTGTTTCGTAAAAAGCATAGGGTTTTGTGCCGTAAACAATTTCTTTGTTGCCCGAATCATCCAAAAAGAACATAGTTGGGAAACCTCTAACTCCTAATTCTTTTGCCAATTTCAAATCCTCTTCAAACAGCGTTTTTGCTTTACTTTCAAAATCAGTTTTTAACTGTTCAACATTTAATCCTACTTTTTTAGCAGCAACTGCTAAGTGTTCCCATTTAGCAATGTTCTTTTTTTGCAAAAAAACCATTTCTCTAATTTCACGAAGAAAAAGAATTGCTTTTTCATTGTCCTGTATTTGTGCCGCTTTAAATGCAATTGATGGTGGATAGGAGGAGTTTAAAGGATCCTCCAACCAAACATCTCCATCAATAGGCATATCGTAATGGGCGCTCACCTCGTCCCAATGGTGTGCTACGTCAGATGGTTTGCTTATGCCACCGCTATTGTAGCCCCAATCGGGTAAAAGTCCCCCCATTTTATATTCAACCTCAATGTTGTTTCCGTATTCTAATTTTAGTTTTCTCAATTGCGGTTCAATACCCCAACAAGAAGAACAAATAGGGTCAGTGTAATAAATAACCTTCATTGCTTTTTTTGTTGATTGAATATTGCTGATTGAGGCGCTGTCTGTTTTTTCAGCAGGCAATTCACACATTCCTGTTTCAATGTCGCATAACAGCGGATTAGTTTGTTCTTGCATTTTTTTATTGTTTTGAGCTTGGCTGTTAGTAGAGCCAAAGGTTAGTAAAATGAATAATGTTAGAATAGTTTTGTGCATTACATATTTCTGTTGCCAGATTTTTAGATGAATTCAGGGTAAATTGATGTTAACAGCAGCTTTATGACCAATGCTAACATCAATTTTTTCCTTAATTATACATTCCCATAAATAGTTGACTCACCGTCCGTTTACATACGAATTTCAACAATAGCGATTGATCGTCTGGTAGAGATTCTTTGCGCGCATTCGCATTATGAAGGATCGTACTCTTCATATGATTTATTTTTTTATAATGCGGTAAGACCACCATCAATAATTAATTCTGAGCCTGTCATGAAAGAGGATTCGTCAGTGGCAAGAAATAAAACGCCATAAGCAATCTCATCTAATTTTGCGCCTCTTCCCATTGGAGTTATTGAAAGCGCACCAGCTTCAAAGTCTTTTGCTCCTTTCATCTCTGTTGTCATTGGCGTTTCAACATACCCAGGGTGAACCGAATTGACCCGAATATTAAATTTAGCTAATTCCACTGCTGCACCTTTCGTATAAATTCTTGAACCTCCTTTTGATGCAGTATATGCGGTACCATTCGATGAACCTGTAATCCCCCCTACAGAAGATATATTAATAATCGATCCTCCACCAAGTTTTTTCATATACGGGACAACGGTTTTAACTCCTATAAACTGCCCCAAAAGATTAACAGCAATTACTTTATTAAATTCTTCTACGGTTCTTTCTTCCAGCGGACCCATTACATTTCCAAGAATACCTGCATTATTTACCAGCACATCAATTTTGCCAAATGCATCTTCCGCTTTTTGTGCCACTTTTTTCCAACTTTCTTCTGAACTTACATCATGCACTATGTAATCCGCTATACCGCCAGCAGCTTTTATTTCAGCAACTACAGTTTTTAGCTTTTCTTCCTGTACATCAGTAATAAGTACTTTCGCACCTTCTTTAGCAAACATTTTTGCTTCTGCTGCGCCCATACCACCGGCTGCGCCTGTGATAACTGCTACTTTATTTTCCAATCTTTTCATAATATTATTGTTTATTATTGTTTATCAAATTTCGGAAGTATTCAGCTTCTTTTAATTAACATACGTTAAGAAATAAGGTGTTAAGCTTGTTTCACAAACTGTACTTCCGCACTAATTTTTACTTCTTCGCTCACTAATACTCCACCTGTTTCTAAAGCAGCGTTCCAGTTTAAACCCCAATCTTTTCTGTTAATTTTTCCGCTAACAGAAAATCCTGCTTTTTCATTCCCCCAAGGGTCTTTATTAATTCCGCCAAACTCAACATCAAGTGCCACTTCCTTTGCTATTCCTTTCATTGAAAGAATACCTTTTAACTGATAGTTTTCATCATCTAATTTATTAAACGATGTTCCTTTAAAAGTGATCTCTTTGTGATTTTCGACATCAAAAAAATCGGCACTTTTTAAGTGAGTATCTCTTCCGTCATCATTAGTAGCAATTGAGCTTGCATCAATGGTTAAATTAACTGAAGCCAGGCCAAAATCTGTGCCATTTGAAATTACTTCACCTTGTTTTTTTCTGAATTCCCCTTTTACAGTAGAGATCATTAAATGTTTTACTTTAAAAAGGATTTCGCTGTGCGATGGGTCTAATACCCATTTAGTTGTTGTTGCCATTTTATTTATGTTTTTAAGTTTTTAAAAAACCACTCTACTTTTCGATTGATTTTACACTACAAAGGTCAGTCAATTATCCCCTCTTTTGATGCACATATGTTAAGAAATGACTATACAGATAAAATACTGCATATCAATCAATTACAACACAGTTATTGAATTTTATGTAAGTGGTAAAATAAAGAGTAGGGCGAGCGAAAGATGGAAATTATGCCTTGTGTGCTGTTTCTTTGCGAATACGACTGAGCGATTGTGGTTTTACTCCTAAATAAGAAGCGATAAGGTACTGCGGAATGCGTTGTATAAATTGAGGATGTAATTTGGAGAACTCCTTATATCTCGCATCAATTTCTTGGCTGTTGGTTTTAACAAGCCTGTATTGAATGCTTATATAAGCGTTTTGTAGTAATATTCTAAAAAACCGATCAACCCAAGGAATAGTGTCACAGGCTTTTTTAAAATTTTGTTTGTTCAATGCTAATGTCTTTAACGGCTCAAGAGCTTCTAACGAGTAAATTGCTTTTTGTTCGGAGAAAAAACTACATGGGTCGGATATCCAATTACCTTCAATTGCAAATTGAACTACTTGCTTTTCGCCATTCGATTCGGTTAAAAAGGAGTAACAAGAACCTTCCTCAATAAAATAAATATAGTTATTCTTATATCTTTCTTCTATTAACAAATCTTTTTTGTCAAAAGACTTTTCAAACATCAATTTTAAAAACATTTCAAAATGCTTATCCTCTATGGGATACTCAAGTTTCCGTTCGATATTTGCTTTAAGGTATGCTGACATTTGCATTAAAGATAGTGAAATTATTGAATGTAATTAAACCAACGGACGATCATATGGGCAGGATTACATGAATTAGATTTTTTTTCTTGCGAAGCAATATATAAATTATCTTAAAGAGTTATTTCAAACAGCTCCTTCAACTTCGGGAGGATATAAACAACAAAAAAATCGTAAGTATCTAAAAATTAACTATTTACGGTTTTCTATTTTGAAGCGGGCTGGAGTTTACAACTTAATTGTAGGTTTTTGTAGCTAAAGATTAGTGAAATTTTTGGCCTTTTGAAAGCATATCAAGAATTACTTTCATTCGTTTTTGTCTGGTCTCAGTTTTTTTTGCAGTTTGTAATCTAAAAGCAATAGAAAACAGATTTGCCTTATTTAACGTTTTATAAAACTCATGCGCCTTTTTGTTTTTACTGAGCTCTTTTATGAAGTCATCAGGAACAGTCATTTTGCTTGGAGAATCATAAGCCTTTTCCCATCGGCCATCGGCTTTTGCAGATGCGACTGCTTTTAGCCCTTGTGGCTTCATTTTACCCGCTTTTGTAAGTCGTTCAATATGAGCGACATTTACTTTAGACCATATGCTCTTTGGCCCCCTTGGACAAAACTTTTGCAGCCAAGCTTGCTTATCAAAACTTTTCTTTTGGCCATCAATCCATCCATAACAAAGGGACTCTTCAAGTGCCTCAGCATAAGTAATTGTTTTTTCGTTCGAATCTTTCTTAAAGATTTTCAGCCAAACACCGTTAGAGACTTGAGAATTTTTCGATAACCAAGTACGCCACTCTTCAGCCGTTTGAAATTCAATAACAGGCATATTAATTTTGCTTTCCATAGTTTCTGCCACTAAATTACAAAATAAAAAAGCCCATTTTAATCACAGAGTAAATGAAAAATGAAGGCTAGTTTACTGAGTTCGAACTTTTAGGAGTAAAAAAAAACAAAAAAAAGTGATCTAGATTAATCTAAATCACTTTTAATTGAATTTAATTCATTTAAATGAATCAGCGGAGAGGGAGGGATTCGAACCCTCGGTACCGGTTTCCCAGTACGACAGTTTAGCAAACTGTTCCTTTCGGCCACTCAGGCACCTCTCCTATTATTTTTAAGGAATGCGAAGGTAGAAAAAAAAATCCTATTGCAAAACAAAAAACAGAAAAAAGTCATATTGCCATTATATCGATTTTATTGATTTTAACGCTTTTAAATTGTAATAATTGGGCTGGAATATTATATTTGTTCTGATTCTATTCAATTTCCTGTCCTAATTAAATTTATTACAAATGAATGTACATCTTATAGCTATAGGCGGCAGTGCAATGCATAATATGGCCATTGCTATGCATAAAAAGGGGTTTATTGTTACCGGTTCCGATGATGAGATACTTGAACCATCAAAAAGCCGGTTGGCAAAACTAAATTTATTACCTGCAAAAGAAGGCTGGGATGTAAATAAGATCCACAAAGGATTAGATGCCGTTATACTTGGAATGCACGCCCGCATTGATAATCCCGAACTATTAAAAGCACAGGAATTAGGATTGAAAATATATTCATACCCTGAATATATTTATGAGCAAACCAAAGATAAAATTCGAGTTGTTATTGGAGGAAGCCATGGTAAAACTACCATTACAGCCATGATCTTACATGTTCTTAATTATCATAAAATAGATTGTGACTATTTGGTAGGTGCTCAACTGGAAGGATTCGACACCATGGTAAAGCTTACCAAAGAAGCCAAAATTGCCGTAATTGAAGGCGATGAGTATTTGTCCTCTCCCATTGACCGCAGACCTAAATTTCATTTATACAAACCCAATATTTCTATTTTAAGCGGTATTGCCTGGGATCATATCAATGTATTCCCCACATACGCCAATTATGTAGACCAATTCAATATTTTTGTTGACCTCATAGAACCGAACGGCAGCATCGTTTATTGCGAATTGGATAAAGAAGTGAAAGCGGTATGTGAAAAAGTTCGTTCAGATATTAAAAAATTCCCATACGCTATTCCTGAACACAAAATTGAAAATGGGATCACCGTTTTAACAAACTGCAAATTTGCTGATGGAAATTGTGAACTTCAGATTTTCGGAGAACACAATTTAATGAATTTGAATGGTGCCCGTTTGGTGTGCAATCAAATTGGAGTGAGCGATGAGCAATTTTATGATGCTATTCGATCATTTACAGGGGCCGCAAAACGTTTGGAAGTAATAAAAAAAAATGCTGCAACAGCAATGTATAAGGACTTTGCACATTCTCCATCAAAATTAAAAGCAACCACTCAGGCTGTAAAAAAACAATTCCCAAACCGTAAACTTATTGCCTGTATGGAGTTGCATACCTTCAGCAGTTTGAATGAAGATTTTTTAAAAGAATATAAAGATTCAATGGAATTGGCTGATGAAGCCTTTGTCTATTTTAATCCGCATACTATTGAACATAAAAAATTAAAACCAATTACTGAAGATCAGGTAAAACAAGCCTTTGGTGGCAACAACATAAAAGTGTACACCGATTCAAAAATATTGTTGGGTGATCTGTTGAAAATGAATTTTTCGACAAAAAATTTATTAATGATGAGTTCAGGAAACTTTGATGGTATTGATTTTAAGGACTTAGGTGAGAAAGTTGTTCTTTAAAAAATGTGAATTTTTAATTGGACAGACTTTATATAAGTTAAATCATTATGGTAATCAGCCGCAATTCTCGACAAGCTCGAAATAACCGCGCGCATGGTCATTTCGAGCTTGTCGAGAAAATTGTGCGTAAGCATTTTAACCCTCAATTTCGTTGTAAACATTACAATGAATTTTAACTTATGTAAAAAAAATTGATCATGAAAAAAATATTTTCATCTCTATCTATTCTTTTTTTAACAATTAGCGTTAGCTACGGACAAAAAGATAAAACGTACTATTCCCTCGCTGAAGCTTTAAAAACGCCATTAAAGGTGTATAGTCTTAATTTAAACCACAGTCAATTAACTACCCTTCCTGAAACGATTAGTAAATTCACTAATCTGTCAACGCTGTCGTTAAGTAACAACGAATTAATGACCCTTCCGGAAAGCATTACTCAACTTACACAACTTACAAGATTGGAATTGGACCATAACAAATTAACAGCACTCCCCGAAAGCTTTGGTAAACTTGTTAATCTGGAACATCTGTCTTTATATTTTAACAAGTTGACCACACTGCCCCTGACTATGGTTAAACTCACCAAACTCGACTATCTTTCTTTAGCAAACAACAAATTCACAATCCTCCCCGAAAGTCTTGGCAAACTTAGAAAGCTTACTACGCTTGATTTGAAGAACAATCAATTGACCGTTTTACCTGAAATTGTGGCTCAACTAAGTAATCTAACAGAACTAAATTTAAATCATAACAAATTAACCGCCCTTCCAAAAAGTATCACCCGATTGAGGAAGCTCGTAAAGCTTGATGTGGCTGAAAATAAAAGTTTAGTTCTAACACCGGAACAAGAGCGGTTTCAAAAAAAAATAGCTGCTAACGCAGCCACTCTTTCTGAATAAGAAAATCACAACATGAGTATTTAATTTTCACTAAATGGTTGTGGATTTTTTTTGCGAAGTAGTGCACCTCCTATAAGAGATAATATCACACCCATAATTAAGGTTGACATCAACATACGAAAGAAACCAAAATAGTTAACTACTGTTTCTAAACTTTTTGTAATATTTTCTTCTGTTACTTTTCCTGCTATCATTGACTTTCTTGCTTCACTTACAAAATAATCAACAGCATCAGGAATTATAAATTTATAATAAATAGAGCTGAACGCAGCTAAAATAAGAGAGAGTGCAATACTGTAAAGAACGCCACTTTTGGCTGCACCTTTAAAATCAATAAAACCTCCTTTATTTTTACGCTCAAAATAAATAGAAATGGTAATACCAAATAATAAAAGCAGTAAAGTTGCATAATAGCGGTATTGCTCTACCGCAAAGGAATAATAACCCAGTGAATTCGCAATAACATACCAGGCAATACAATTAATTATTCCCGCAACTATCCCTAATTTAATGCCTAAATTTATTTTCATAATTGGACTTTACATATTTAAAATACATCCTACTATTTACAAAAAAATCAACACAAATGCTTACACACAATTTTCTCGACAAGCTCGAAATGACAGCGCACAGACCATTTCGAGCTTATCGAAAAAGAGCGCCATCTACAAATCGCTTTATTGCCTACTGCAAAATTGCCCAATTGTTTAATTAAAACTACCCGTTCATTGAAATTAAAAACTCCTCATTGGTATGCGTGTTTTTAATTCTGTCTCTCATAAATTCCATTGCTTCCACAGGATTCATATCCGACAAATGTTTACGAAGTATCCAAACACGTTGCTGTGTTTCTTTATCTATCAATAGATCTTCTCTGCGGGTGCTTGATGCAACAATATCAATAGCAGGGTAAATCCGTTTGTTTGCAATTTTACGATCAAGTTGTATCTCGGAGTTACCGGTACCTTTAAATTCTTCAAAGATAACTTCATCCATTTTTGAACCGGTTTCTGTAAGCGCTGTTGCAATAATAGTAAGCGATCCGCCCCCTTCAATTTTACGAGCAGCACCGAAAAAACGTTTTGGTTTATGTAATGCATTAGCATCCACACCTCCACTCAATACCTTACCTGACGCAGGTTGTACAGTATTGTAGGCTCTTGCCAAACGCGTGATCGAATCTAATAAAATACATACATCATGTCCGCACTCTACCATTCGTTTTGCTTTTTCCAAAACAATGTTTGCGATCTTTACGTGACGGTCGGCCGGTTCATCAAATGTAGAAGCGATCACCTCAGCCTTTACACTGCGTGCCATATCTGTCACCTCTTCCGGACGTTCATCAATCAATAAAATAATTAGATATGTTTCGGGATGATTAGCAGCAATTGCATTGGCAATATCCTTTAGTAAAACAGTTTTACCTGTTTTGGGTTGAGCAACAATTAATGCACGTTGTCCTTTACCAATAGGAGTGATCAAATCAACAATACGTGATGATAAATTTTGTTGAGGGTGACCTGTTAAATTAAATTTCTCGTAAGGGAAAAGTGGAGTTAAATAATCAAATGGTACGCGGTCACGAACAAAAGCCGGCTCACGTCCGTTAATTTTTTCTACTTTAATTAAAGGAAAATATTTTTCGCCTTCCTTTGGAGGACGGATGCTTCCGCGAACAGTATCACCTGTTTTTAAGCCAAATAATTTTATTTGTGATTGTGATACATAAATATCATCGGGAGAGGTCAAATAATTGTAATCCGAAGAGCGTAAAAAACCGTAACCATCCGGCATTGTTTCCAATACACCTTCACTTACAACAATGCCATCAAAATTATAAAGTTCCTGCTGACGTTGATTGAAACGACTTCTGTTTTGATTATCCCTGCGTTCCGCACCCGGATTGTCATGCGTATGTTCAGTTACATGTTCAGCACTGTGTTCAGTTACGTTTTCAGGTTCTTGGTGAGCAAAATTTTCTGTTGGTTGGGATTCAGTAACATTAGCTACTATTTCAGGAGTAATTTCTTTATTCACAATTACTTGTTCAGGTTTGTGATTTCCTGTAAAATCTTCATCATGAAAAAATGAAGGAGATGGCGTTTCTTTTGTTTTTGATTCAGTATCTATGTTATCTAAGCGCACTTTGCGTGGACGCAATATTTTTTGCTCTTCAGTATTATTTTCAGTGTTTTTTTCGATATGTTTTTCTGTAGGTTTTTGCGGTGTAGCAGGAGGGTTAATCGCTTGATGATCGAGGATCTTATAGATGAGCTCTTGTTTTTTTAATGCTTCATACTTAGGGAGATTTAAGCTTTTAGCAATTTCTTTAAGTTCACCAACAAGTTTGTTGTTTAATTCAATAATGTCGTACATGTTTTTTTTGTTTGGTTAATATTTATCAATGAGCCCGAAGGTTATCGGAATGATAATTTAGGATAGACTAGTAAATAAATAAGATGTTTTGATTATAATATTTTGATAGAATACTGTGGTTTGATTTGTTACAGGAATTTATAACAGCGGAAACGCATTACAATAGTACAAAATATTTTTAACATACAAATAAATATTTTTTTAATTTAAAAACGCTACAATTGACTCCTCTCCTTATTTCACGCTGTTTCCCAGCCTATTATACATAAAAATGATCCTTATCATACCCTATCTTTACAACCAAATAAGGGTGTAATTTGATTGGAATAACCCTGCCGGATGCTACTAATTTTCGTTGAATTTATATGTGAACATCCATTTGATCCGTGTTATCCGTATTCTATTCAATTAATATTTGAACAATGAACGGATTCAATAAAGATCATTTTTAATCATAAACAACCCGCGTTATCTGGGTTCTATTCAATTATCACGGGTTTACCATGATCCTTTTAAATAGGATCTCTATCTCAGGATCTGTAATCGATGTGAATCTAATTTTATAAAAATAAACAACAAAATGGTAAATGACCAGAGCGAGGAACCACCATAACTGAAAAAAGGCAATGGAATTCCGATAACTGGAGCCAGTCCTATGGTCATTCCAATATTGATGGTGAGGTGAAAAAACAAAACGGATGCAACGCCATAACCATAAATACGACTAAAAGGAGAACGCTGCCGTTCCGACATAAATATCACCCTCAAAATCAACGTTATTTGCAAAATAATAACGAATGCACTGCCTACAAACCCCCATTCTTCACCTACAGTACAAAAAATAAAATCAGTATCCTGTTCAGGTACAAAATCGTATTTTGTTTGCGTTCCTTCTAAATATCCTTTACCCAAAAAACCTCCGGAACCAATCGCAATTTTTGCCTGGTTCACATTGTATCCTTCTTTTTTAAGATCTACAGTACCACGGCCCAATAACACATCAATACGTACCTTTTGATGCGGCTCCATGTGTTGATACACAGTACTGGTTCCTTTTACCATACTGCAGGCAAGCAATCCTATTGCGGCAACGATAAATAAGTTTTTACGGTTACGTTTTATAAATAAAACCGAGATAGCACACAGTGAAATAATGAAAATGAATAAATACACATTGTTGATCAATAGCGCCAGGATAAACAATATGATGGCAAGGAAGCCCAATAATAAATAGTTTACGGATAAACCTTCACGGTATAGTGTAAAAATAAAAGCCACAAATACGATGGCTAAACCTGTTTCGTCTTGTAATCCCTTGATAATAATCAATGGAACGCCAATGAGCAAAAGTGTTATAAAGGTATTTTTATAGTCGGCAATTTTTATATTTTGATTACTTAAAAATTTCGCCAAGGCAATATTGGTAGCAAATTTCATAAATTCAGCGGGCTGAATACCAAAATCTCCAAATCTAAACCACGAACGACTGCCCTTTACTTCCCTTCCAAGAAAGGGAACCGCAATGTTGGCAAGCAAAAATGCACCGAAAATAAAATAGGCAAAAGCGGTATAAAAATTTTCGTCAATGATCAGGATGATGAATGCCAGCATTAATGCGGTTATGATCCAGATCATCTGTTTACCGTATTTTTGGGAGGTATCAGTAATTATATAATGTTCCTCATTATACACCGCGGCATAAATATTCATCCATCCTGCCACCACCAGCACAAGATAGATCAATACCGTTATCCAATCGATATTGTGAAAAATACTAGGGGCGTTTTTTTGTCTCAACGGGTTTTGGTTTTGCTTTATGGATCAAATCACCTTCAATCATGCGTTTTTCCAGATCAGGCCGTGTGATCTTACCTTTCAAATACTTCTCCATCATCAATCGCGCAATTGGGCCGGCCCAGGTTGAACCAAATCCGGCATTCTCGATCAGGATACCAACAGCAATTTTAGGATTTTCAAGTGGTGCAAAGCATACAAATACAGAGTGGTCCTTTCCGTGAGGATTTTGTGCTGTTCCTGTTTTTGCACCATAAGGTATTCCTTCTATTTTAAGTGCTCCTGCTGTTCCACCTTCTACTGCTCTCGCCATACCTTTTATTACTTCATTGTAAATATTGGTATCCGTGATCATCGTATTGTGCTTTATTTTGAACCTATCCAATAACGTATCGTTTGGATTGCCACCAATTGCCTTTACAATATGCGGTGTGTAATACCATCCTTTATTAGCAATGATCGCCACCAAATTGGCATTCTGAAGTGGAGTGATCCCCATTTCGGCCTGCCCAATCCCTAAAGAGATCACAGTGCTTGCTTTCCACGAACCTTTACCAAATACCTTATCGTAATATTTTATACTCGGCACATTTCCTCTTAATTCATTTGCCAGATCCGATCCTGTTTTTGTACCCAAACAAAAGCTCACAGCAATATCACGCCAATTTGAATACGCTTTGTAGGTATCGTGATATTTTTTATCGTCAATTACACTTTTAAAAACAAACGAAAAATAAGAGTTGCAGGATGTCCCGATTGCACCAACCAGATCCTGTGGTGACGGATGCGGGTGACATTTAGGTCGTCCTCCAAGTGGCGGATAACCTCTTGCACAGGGGTAACGGGTAGTTGGGGTTAATACGCCTTCGTGTAAGCCAATTAACGCCATTACTAATTTAAATGTTGAGCCTGGCGGATAGGATGCCATTGTAGAACGGTTAAACAATGGTTTACCAATGCTATCCTGCGATAGCAGACCATAATTTTTATTCCGGGCCCTTCCTACAAATAAGTTGGGATCGTACGTAGGGCTTGTAACAATTGATAGTATTTCACCCGTGCTCGGATCAATTGCTACCACACTGCCTATTTTATTTTGCATCAACAATTCGGCATATTCCTGCAGATCACCATCAATGGTGGATGTAAGCGGTTTCCCCGGAATTGCCATTGTATCATACAAGCCGTTCATGTAACTTCCTTTTTCCCGGTTATGCACATCCACCATCATAATGTGCAACCCTTTTTTACCACGCAACGCTTTTTCGTATGTTTTTTCTATTCCGCTTATTCCAAGGTAATCGCCTTCATTATAGTAAGGATCTTTTTCGGTTGTTTCTTTACTGGCTTCACCAATATAACCCAACATATGAGCTGCTATCTTCCTTGGGTATTTTCTAAGTGTACGGGATTGTACATAAAAGCCGGGGAAACGATAAAGCCGTTCTTGTAAAGTTGCATATTCCTTGGGGGATAATTGCTTTTCGAAAATGGATTGTTTGCGTGGCGAATTGGGCGACTGCACAGCCTTTTTCATTTTTCTAATAAACGCATCTTTTGTGATCCCAACAAGATTACAAAAATCCATTGTATCCAGATTTTTAATATTTTTTGGTAAAACCATTAGATCATAAGCCGCTTCATTATAAACAAGCAATTTATTATTCCGATCGTAAATATAACCACGTACCGGAAATTCGGTATTATAGCGAAATGCCTGATTTCGGGCATCTAATTTATAGCTGTCGTCTATTACCTGGATGTAAAAAAGACGAAAGATATAGATCAATCCAATAAGTATAATAACACCCATTATGATATATTTCCGTTCGGAAAGCTGGTTCATTCTTGCGCTTTTTTACGATTAAAGAGGTACTGGCTGATAACAACTAATAGTATTGTAAATACTGAACTTACAATAACTCTGAAGAAGGTGGAGAAAAATTCGGAGAACCGGAATACTTCAATATAAAATAAAACAAGATGATGCAGGATAATTAAAATCCCGGAATAAGAAAGAAACCAGGGGATTCCCAAATACTGTATGGTTGGCTGCGTTCCAAATTCATAACCATCACGGGGAGAAAATAATTTTAACAATCCCGGTCTTAAATAGGCTATAAACACACATGCAGCAGCGTGCATCCCGGCAGTATCATAAAACAGATCAATGGTAATACCCATTGCGAATGCACTGACTAACAATAACCACTTTGGTGTTTCAAATGGCAAGCCAATTATAAACAGTACGTAAATAAAAGGATTGATAAATCTACCCAACTCAATATTCTTAATTACAAGAACTTGTATTCCTACAAGTATTGCAAACCGAACAATATTTCTGATAATTTCGTTTAACACGCTGTTGTTTGTTTTAATTTATTTGGGCGTTTCCCTTCTTGAAAAAGAAGGGGCGGGCTTTACGCTTCAATCTTTTCTAAAAAGAAAAGGATTTACGCTGCAATCCCTAACGCAGCATTATCGAATAAAAGAGCTTTTATATTAATTTATCAATTTCAATTTGCACATCTTAAATTAGCACATTTTCAAATTAACATTCTTTTACTTATCGGTTTCTGATCTGTTCTCTAACTCTTCCTGTTCTTTTTTCATCATATTGGTTACAATATAAACATGGCTTAACTTCTTAAACTCGGTTGATAATTTTACCTTAACTGTATAAAAATATTCTCCGGATTTCCGTTCAAAACTTTCAACCGTTCCTATCAGAATATTTTCCGGGAATGTTAATGAATACGCACTGGTAACAATGGTATCACCTTTGGTTAACCTCACATGCGTTGGAATATCATGAAGCGTTGCAAAGGCAAAATCTTCACCTTCCCAGGTAAGCGGACCGTAGGAACCATCCTTTTTTATTTTTGAACTGATCGTTGTTTTACTATTCAATAACGACATTACGGTACAAAAATTTTCTGATACATCTTTTATTTGTCCAACTACCCCTGTGCTTGTAATAACTGCCATGTTATTTTTTATACCCTGCTTCGAACCCTTATCGAGTGTAAGATAATTGTTTCTTCTATTGGTGGAATTGTTTACTACTTTGGTGCTGATGTAGGAGTATTTCTGACGAAAAGCGGTATCATTAACAAAATATTGGTTGTTTTCTAATAATGAAAAGGATACCAAGGACCGTGATCGAAGTTCGGCATTTTCTTTTGCCAGCTTTTCATTTTCACTTTTTAAGAAAAAATATTCTTCCACATCAGCAGATGTTTTTAAAATGTTTGCTGACACCCGGTTCGAAGAGTTAACAAAACTTGCTTTTTGAAAATAATTATTTTGAACAATTAAATAAATGCATAGCACTTCAATTGAAAGAAACAGAAAAAAGAAATAATTTTTCCAAATAAAAGTAATAAGGTTACGCATCTACTTAAAAAATAGTGATTTAGAGAGTTGGAGATTTAGAGAATTGAAGGATTTAATGATTTGGAGATTTAGTAATTTCGAATTAAATTTAATTAAAATTTTCAATTCTCCAATTGAAACCATCCCTAATTTATTTATTTTTTTCTTTCATTGTTTTTCTTGATTTGGCAACAATTGAAAGTATTTCATTCGCTTCTTTCAAATTTTTATTTATCTCATCACCCACGTGTACTCCAGATTCAACAAGCAACTCCAACCAAAAAACAACCTCATCCGCTTCTTCAACTACAATACAAAGTTTAGAGAAAAATTCGGCATCTGATCGTGATCTGCATACCGCCCTATAATTAGAAGCAACAGAAAAGGTTGCGCGCAATAATTGTTTTTTAATAATAAAGGCTTCATCAATTTTCGGAAAAGATTTTGACAAGTTTATAATTGAGACCGCAAAATGTTTTGTTCTTCTTTTAAACTCATCTGAAAAATCAGACATATTAATTTAATTATTTAGTGAAATGTTGATTTATAGATTAGTAGAATTGAATTAGGTATAAATTTATGAATTAACAAATAATTAAATTTCCCAACCTTTCTTCATTCCTTTCTTCTTCATTTCAACACTTCTCCAACTCTCTAATTCCCTATTTCCCGCACTCTCTAATTCCCTACTTCTCCAATTCACTAAATCTCTATTTCATTAGGAAAGGGAATTTCTCTACATTTTTAAGTGCAATACCTGTACCACGGATAACAGCACGTAACGGATCTTCAGCAATGTGCACCGGTAGTTTTGTTTTTAATGATATACGTTTATCCAATCCGCGCAACATGGAACCTCCTCCGGCTAAATAAATACCTGTTCTGAAAATATCAGCAGAAAGTTCCGGTGGAGTCATTTCCAACGCATTCATGATCGCCTCTTCAATTTTAGCGATTGATTTATCAAGCGCATGTGCAATCTCCACACAGGATACATAAATCTCTTTAGGAACACCTGTCATCAAATCCCGTCCATGAACAGCATAATCAGGTGGAGGATTGTCAATTTCCGTCATAGCTGCACCCACTTCAATTTTAATACGTTCAGCTGAACGTTCACCAATTAATATATTATGTTGCCTGCGCATATACTCTTCAATATTGGATGTAAATTCATCCCCTGCAATACGTATCGATTTATCACACACAATACCACCTAATGCAATAACAGCAATTTCGCTGGTACCACCACCAATATCAATGATCATATTCCCAACAGGCTCTTCCACATCAATACCAATACCAATTGCGGCCGCCATAGGCTCATGGATCAGATAAACCTCTTTACCTCCTGCGTGTTCTGCACTATCTCGTACAGCTCGTTTTTCAACCTCTGTAATACCTGATGGTATACAAATAACCATTTTCAAGGAAGGTGTAAACAAACGTTTCTCCGGATTGATCATTTTTATCATTCCGCGGATCATTAACTCAGCAGCGTAGAAATCCGCAATTACACCATCTCTCAATGGACGAATGGTTTTTATGTTTTCGTGTGTTTTACCATGCATTAACATCGCACGCTTCCCCACAGCGATCAATCGACCCGTAATTCGGTCAACGGCAACAATTGACGGCTCGTCAACTACCACTTTATCGTTATGAATGATCAGCGTGTTGGCTGTTCCTAAGTCAATCGCAATTTCTTGTGTTAAAAAACTAAATAAACCCATAGTGATGATGTGCTGATTAATTAATATGCTAATTAGTTAATGAAAAAAATAATTAAATTTTATTATTCAATTGCTAAATGGAAATATACTGAATTAGCACACCTCCACACCAGCAAATTGTTAATGTTTAAAATGTCGTGTACCGGTCATTACCATTGACATTCCATTGGCATCACAATATGCAACCGACTCTTTATCTTTAATTGAACCACCGGGTTGAATTACTGCTGCTATACCAGCATTACCAGCTATTTCAACACAATCAGGAAAGGGAAAAAACGCATCCGATGCCATTACAGCACCTTTCAGGCTAAAGCCAAAATTATCGGCTTTTAAAATTGCCTGCTTTAAAGCATCAACGCGGGATGTTTGCCCAACGCCACTGGCTAACAACTGCTTATTTTTTGCCAGTACTATTGTATTTGACTTGGTATGTTTTACAATTTTATTCGCAAACTCTAAATCGCTCAATTCATTGGTTGATGGAGCAACTTTCGTAATGGTTTGCATATCACTTTGTGTCTCCGTTTTTAAATCTTTATCCTGTGCAATCACTCCATTTAATAAGGTGCGAAACGATTTAGAACTACGTTTTACGTCTTTTTGTTGAAGAATAATTCTCTTTGATTTTAATTTCAATAGGTCCATTGCTTCCGTTTGGTATGCAGGAGCAATGATCACTTCAAAAAACAATTTATTTATTTCTTCAGCCGTTGCAAGGTCAATTGTGGCATTGGTGATCAACACACCACCAAACGCACTCGTAGGATCTCCTGCCAATGCATCTTTCCAGGAATCAACCAAAACAGGACGAGACGCTAAACCGCATGCATTGTTATGTTTTAAAATAGCAAAAGTAGTATCTTTAAATTCCGCTATCAAACTAACCGCTGCGTCCACATCCAAGAGGTTATTATATGATAATTCTTTACCGCCAAATTGTGTAAATATTTCATCCAAATTGCCGTAAAAAACACCCTTTTGATGAGGGTTTTCGCCATAACGTAACACTTGTGAATGTTGTATGCTTTGTTTGAAAACGGTGTCATTATCGCCATTAAAAAAATTGAATATGGCAGTATCGTAATGGGATGAAATGTTAAAAGCTGCTCCAGCCAATGTTTTCCGTTGAGCAAGGGTAGACGCTCCTTTACCTTCAGTTAAAATACTTAGGAGGTATTCGTATTCCTTTTTTGAAGGAATAATAACCACATCCTGAAAATTTTTCGCAGCAGCACGAATCAATGAAATGCCACCAATGTCAATTTTTTCAATAATAGCATGCTCTTCAGCGCCTGACGCGATGGTTTCTTCGAAAGGATACAGATCAACGATCACTAAATCAATTTCAGGGATCTCATATTCTTCCAATTGATCAATGTCGCTTTGCAGGTCGCGTCTACTCAATATTCCACCGAAAATTTTCGGATGTAATGTTTTTACACGCCCACCCAAAATTGATGGATAAGATGTTAATGATTCTACGGGAGTTACTTCAACACCAAGCTTTTCAATAAATTCTTGAGTACCACCGGTACTGTATATTTTTACACCAAGTGCATTTAATTGATGAATAATAGGTTCTAAATTATCCTTGTAATATACCGAAATAAGTGCTTTTTTAATCTTTTTTAATCCGCTCATGATCCATTTTAATCTCTCCAACAAAGTTAATGAATTTTTATCGCTTATAGAAGCAAAACAATATTGTTATTAAAATGTTTTTCACAATGGGATAGATAAGTATTTTCAAGTCAGATGCACGGGGAACACAAAGTTGCAGTGCACTCTGTTTTCAGGCAACCTGTTTTCAACACACTGAAAGGGAATTTCAGTGCTTTTTCTCAGCAATCCTGAGTATTTTCAGTGTCCCGTTAATTGATTGGTATCATCAACCCGCAATATGCAGTTTCTTATAGACTGCATCACGTTTAAGCTCTCTTACATCACCCGGCTGCATACTTTCTAACCGAATCTCCTCAATGGCAATGCGAATTAATCGTATACAAGGAAAGCCCGCTCCCGCAGTCATTTTACGTACCTGGTGATATTTCCCTTCGGTTAAAGTGAGTTCGATCCATGATGTGGGGAGTAAGTCACTTATAGGATGCCCACGGGGTGGAAGGTTTTCAGGCTTCTTTACCTGTTTTATTTTACAGGGTTTTGTGGTATATGGTCCGGCATCCAATGCAATGGTAATACCTATTTCAATTTGTTTTATTGCTTCAGAAGTAATGATACCCTGTAACTGAACAAGATAAATGCGTTTATGCTCAAATTCAGGGTTTAGTAATTTAAAATTCAGACTTTTATCATTGGTTAAAATCAAAAGCCCCTCACTGTTTTCATCCAATCTCCCCAATGGATAAACATCTTTTGGAAAAGTAAAATCCAATAGATCCAAGCACTTCTTTTTATGTGAAGAAGTGAATTGGGAGATCATTTTATAGGGTTTGTAAATTATGTAGTAATTCATTTTAGTAGTTAAAAGTTTGAAGTTTGAAAGTTTAAAGTTGGCAATACAGCATAAATTCAAGATCGACTTTCCAGCTTTGCCCCCCTTGGACTAATTGAATTCACACTCAAAAAGATCAGCAAAATGTTTTTTTAATTTCTGTTTTACCTCCTCTTCGTCTACTTTTCTTCCTAATTCTTTATCTAACGAAGTCACTGCTTTGTCCACAATACCGCATGGTACAATATTTCCGAAGTAACCTAAATCTGTGTTAATATTAAATGCAAATCCATGCATAGTAACCCATCGGCTTGCACGTACGCCCATTGCGCATATCTTCCGCGCTTTTAAAGGATTTTCGGCATCCAGCCAAACGCCAGTTTCTCCCTTGCTCCTACCTGCTTCGATTCCATATTCCGCCAATGTAAGAATGACTATTTCTTCCAAAAAACGAAGGTATTTATGTATGTCAGTAAAAAAATTATCGAGATCTAAGATAGGGTAACCCACAATTTGTCCGGGACCATGATAGGTAATATCGCCACCCCGGTTTATTTTATAGTAGGTAGCATTTTTCTGAATTAATTGTTGTTCAGTAATTAACAAATGCCCCTTATTACCACTATTACCAAGGGTATATACATGAGGATGTTCACAAAAAAGTAAATAGCTTGGAGTGGGAAGAAGTTCGGAGTTAGGAGTCAAGACTTCAGAGCCAGGAGACTGAAGTGTGGAGTCTGTATTACGTTTACGATTATTGATTTTAATTTGAACTACCTCATCGAATAGTTTTTCCTGATAGTCCCAAGCTTTTTTGAAGTCTATCAGCCCCAGATCAATAAATTTTACTTGTTGCATTTGTAAGGATAGAATGCTGATCTCTAATTAAATTTTTGAGAGTGCTGATTTCAAGTGATTGATGACATTTACTTCCATTAGATCGGCACCACGCATTTCACCCAGTATAACAGAAACCCAATCCCCTAAATGGATAAAATAAATTGCTTTTTCGATTCCAGAGTTACCTTTTGAGAAAACTTCAGTGATATGTGAAGCATATTTTTTTATTACTTCTTTGTTTATTTCAACCCTTGCAAGATTGCGGGAATATTCATCTTTATCAATAAAAATTACAACAGAAAGTGCATCATTTTTTTCAGTCCAGCCAACCAATTCATTGTGATTCATTTCAGGAATGATGTGATGCCAGCATAAAATTTTTGAATTTTCATTCAATTGCTGGCGAAAACGAATTGCTATACCTTCGAAATAAGTTGTAGCATAAATAACGGGAATTTTACCATTTAATTTTTCAGCTATACTGGTTGCTTCGGCAATAATATTAGTTTCTTCTACTTCAATTAATTTTATGGCTGCTTCAAGTTCAGCTTTATATTGGTTGTTGATTATCCCGAAAAAACTCAAAACAAAAAACAATTGAGTTAATGTATAACCCAGACAGGAGCGCGGAGGCATCCCTCCTGGAACAACAATATGATCATATTTTTTTGTCTGGGAAATTTCCAATACTTTTCCACCGGAAGTAATACTTACGATCTTCGCATTTTTTGCAATAGCCAACCCCAAACAATTCAACGTTTCTTCTGTATTTCCTGAGTAGGAAGAAATAATTACTAAAGTATTTTCATTAACATAAGCAGGAATAAAGTATCCTTTGGTAACATTAACCGGAACACTGGCGTTGCCAACAACAAGTTCGCTTACAATACTTCCACCAATACCTGAACCACCTAGTCCACAAATTAAAACGTTGGAAATCTTATTTTTCGATTCCGTCAATTTTGCATTATTACCTATACTAATTGCTTCGGATAATTGTTTCGAAAAGTTTGCTACTAATGCTTTCATTATTATTGCTTTTATAAAAAAATTATTTGGTAAAAATAGTATTTTTGAACCAATACCAACTCTATATGGCGGTTTTAATTATAGTACGACCAAAAATAAGGTTTAAACTCTATTTTAAGACAGTACTACTACCTTTTTTTAATAAATTTACACTTCCTAAATAATGATTGCGTAATCACAAATCCTTTATTACCTTATATTTGCAAAAAATAATACCAAAACAAGATGAGTATCGAATTAAACGAACAGGAAATATTAAGACGTAACAAACTGGAGGAAATTACCAAAAGTGGTATTGATGCTTATCCGGCAGAATTGTTTGATGTAAATGCAACGGCAAAAAGTATATTAGAAAACTTCAGTCCCGAAACGGCTGAAGACTTTAAAAACATTAGTATTGCAGGCCGTATCATGAGCGTTCGTGATATGGGAAAAGCGTGTTTTGTGAGTTTGCAGGATTCAACAGGCCGTATTCAGCTATATATTCGCAGAGATGATATTTGCCCTGGAGAAGATAAATCCGCATTTGATCTGTTGTTTAAAAAACACACCGATATTGGCGATATTGTTGGTATAACAGGTTATGCATTTTTAACTAAGGTTGGTGAAATTTCAATTCACGCTGTTTCATTTAAAATGTTGAGTAAATCATTGCGTCCATTGCCTATGGTCAAGATTGACGAACAAGGTGTTGCACATGATGAAGTAACTGATCCTGAATTCCGTTATCGTCAGCGTTATGTTGATCTGATTATCAATCCAACTGTGAAAGATACTTTTGTGAAACGAACAAAAATGGTAAATACCATTCGTGATTTTTATAATTTAAAAGGTTATTTAGAAGTGGATACTCCTGTATTACAGGCTATTCCCGGAGGTGCAACTGCCCGACCATTTACAACGCATCACAACACCTTAGATATGCCAATGTATCTGCGTATCGCAAATGAGTTATACCTGAAACGTCTTATCGTTGGCGGATTTGATGGGGTATATGAATTCTCCCGCAACTTTCGTAATGAGGGTATGGATCGCACTCACAATCCCGAATTTACGGTAATGGAATTATATGTAGCCTATAAAGACTATAATTGGATGATGGATATTACGGAGGAGTTGATCGAAAAAATTGCATTGGATCTAAATGGAACGACTCAGGTACCTGCTGGAGATAAGATCATTGATTTCAAACGCCCTTTCAAGCGTGTAACCATGTTCGAATCAATATTAGAATTTACCGGCATCGACATAAGTAAAATGGATGAGAACCAATTACGTGATGTTTGTAAAGAATTGAAAATTGAGCTTAACCCTAGCATGGGCAAAGGGAAATTGATCGATGAGATCTTCGGTGCAAAATGTGAAGGTTGTTATATTCAACCTACATTTATTACAGACTACCCTATTGAGATGAGTCCGCTCACAAAAAAGCACCGTAGCAAACCGGGATTGGTGGAGCGTTTTGAATTAATGGTAAATGGCAAAGAATTGGCAAATGCATATTCCGAGTTAAATGACCCTATTGATCAACGTGAACGTTTTGAAGATCAAATAAAATTGATGGAGCGTGGTGATGATGAAGCGATGTTCATAGATCAGGATTTTTTGCGTGCATTGGAATACGGTATGCCACCAACAGCTGGCATTGGTATTGGCATTGACCGTTTGGCAATGATCATGACCAACTCACATTCGATACAAGATGTGTTGTTTTTCCCTCAGATGCGACCGGAAATAATTAAAAAAGCGGTTGTGGAATTAAAAGCGGAGGAAATTAAAATATTGGATGAGGTAAAAAAACAAAATCCTGCTACTTTGGTTACTATCAGTGAAGGTTTGGGTATCTCAAAAAACCAATTACAAAAATTACTTAATTCCTTAGAAGAAAGAAATTTAGTTAAAAGAGAAGGTCCCCTTTATCAGGTAAATAACTAATTTGTTATTACCCCAATCAGTTAGGCATAAATAAATTAGAGTAACCTTGATGAAACAGTATAATCAATTTGTTAAGTTTATTGGCAATAATTATAGCTGTTTCATCTTTATTGCTCTTTTCTATTCCCTTTGGCTGGTTTACAAATACGCCTCCACTTTTAACCCCGAATTGCAATCATTTCCAGGTAGAATGATCGGGTCAGCTACATTGGAAGCTTACGACATCAGCAAAAGAATAAGAGTATTTTATGGAGCGGGGGCATTGTTTTTATTAAGCATTGTTTTCATTCCATTTTTTGCTTGGCGAATCTCCGGCTTTCTAAAAGATATCTTCAAAACTTCCGAAGTCAAGATTATCAATTACACCTCCCTTGCCGGAATAACACTGATTTTCTTTTCTGTATGGGACTCATCTGTAAACACCTCTCTGGCACTTGTTTTTTGTATACATCTAGTGACAATTGTTGTTCTTATTTGTAAAAAATTGTTTTTAAAAAGCATTGCCAACACAGAGGTTATCAATGTTTCATTCTATGCAGTTGCCTTTGTGTGTGGATTTTCTGTTTTTTTTCTTTGGAATGAAATTGCTGTTTTGTTCAGTTTTTTACCGAATGCAAATTTGACATTTTCACTTTTTACAACCGTGATTATATTGTTCGGTATAACCACACAATTGATAAAAAATAAAAACCTATATGAATCCCGAAACGAAATTAACAAGCTTGCCTTTATATTGGCATCATTGGCATTAATTCCGCTGCTCTCGGTTTTTAAAGATGAAACATATTTAATATTAAATAAACACCAACTATATTATTTCAGCCCTCGTAAATTATATTTAATTGGACTTATTTGCATTTCAGCATCCATAGTTTGGCGTTATCGAATAGTTAACAAAAAACTATTTTTGCCAGTCACAAACAATATAGAACACCTTATTTCTAAGAGATATTTCCCTTTACTTATTTTAGGGATTTCGCTTTTTACATTTTATACTCCGTTTATTCAGTCCTCTTCAGAAATGTTTGAAGCCGGCAATCGTGTCCTGCCCTTGATGGAATTTCAAAAATTCGGTGTTATTCCAATTATAGAAAAATATAACTCACATGGATTATCTGAATTATTTTTTAAAATTATTTACGTTTTTTTCAATGGACTAAATGGGCGTGAAATGTTCATCTATGACTTTTTATATCAAGGTTTATGGGCTTTTCTGGTATATTTTTTTCTTTACAAATTATTTCGTAACGCCTATATTGCTTTGTTTTTTGTATTACTGTTTCCGCTAATTGAGCCACTCATATCCGATTATCAGGTAACTGCATTAATTGGGGTGTTTATCTTACATAAAATTATTGAACAAAAATCATCTTTTAAAAATTACATTTTGCTTTTCCTTTGCGCTTCTTTCCTGTTGATCTGGCGTTTAGATATTGGGTATCCTGCAACAATTGCAATTGCCGGCACTTTATTTTTTTACCGGATTAACCGAAAAGGGTTTGTTTTTAATAAACAATTGCTACTAAAATCAACTCTGGCTTTCTTTGCTTTTGCATTCCTTTTACTTCTGATTATAGCCTGGTACCGAAACATTAATATTATTTATTGTCTGATTAATTCGCTTAACTATCTATCATCCGCACAATCTTACTGTTCTGTCGGACTGGGCGACTTTACATTACCTGCCGTTAAAATGCAGTATTTTATTTTTCCTCTATTACTTATTTTTGGGTTTTGTGCCTTTTGGGTTTCCTTTGAACGAAATACAATTTCGCGTTCACAACGTTTTGTTCATACTACAATCATTTTTTTAACGATATATTATTTTGTTAGTTTTCAACGTGGCATTGTTTCACATACTTTAGTGGGAGGTGCAGACTTTTTTCTTTCTCCGTTTTTATTTCTTATCATAAGTGCAGGTTTTTACTTGTTTTTTTATAAGAAATCAACAACCACAAAATTTATTTTATTTATTGTGGCTTCTTCTTTTTTAATTCTTAATTACAAACATCCTGCTGTAAATGCTCCTCAAAATATTTACTCAGCAATCATTAATAAAACCTCCAATTTCCCCAAAATAGAACCAAAGGAGAATATTATCAGGTGTATTGATGATATGCAATATGAACAGTTAAAATTCAGTAATTTCAAAAAGCTAATAACTAAACAATTGACCGATAAGCAAACGTTTATAGACTTTTCAAATACTCCAATGCTATATTACTTTACAGGAAAAATTTCACCGTCCAGCTTCTACCAGAATCCATTAACAATCCATAATGACTATCTGCAAAAGAATTTTATTTCTGATTTAAAAAATTATGATGCCCCGCTTATTATTTTTTCCAATTTCCCTGAAAACTGGTGGGACAATGCTGTTGGGGTTCCCAATATAATAAGACATTACAGGATGGCGGAATATTTTTATACTCATTTTGAGCCATTTGTAATAGTAGATAATCTGTGCATCTGGAAACGCAAAGGTTTTCAAATCAAAAACAATCAACGCTTGATTTACAATTATTCTGCACAAGCCGCAGATTCCTTGAAAATTAATCTTCCCATTAAGGGCTACATCAAAAAATCGGAAAACAAAAACTATTTATTCAAAATAAATTCCAATTCATTTAAAGATAAAACCGGTACAACACCTGAATTTAATATAATTTTAGCCAATGGAGCACAAAACTTAAAACCCGACTTTGTTGATGAAATTAATCAAATTGGTTATTACTTATTCAGCACTCATGAAAGCGTTTTTTCCTTTCAAATAAAGAATGAAGGCAAAAATATTAATGTCATCAAAGTTTATGAATCTGATTATATTCCTGATTTTTATTCTTTAGAACCTAAACGATGTAACATCAACCAATTGCCATACATCTGGGGTACATATGACAAAAACGTGCATCAGGAAAAAGTGATCACCAATTTATTATCCCAACCACAAACAATATCGAACAATACTATTGAGTATTTTAGTATTCCAACTGATATTGACAAGTCAACAGGAAATACACTATTAATTTCCATGGAATGTAATAATGAAGCGCCTGCAACAATGGAATTAATGTATGGTAACGACAAAAAGGAATATAGGGGAACTTTTGTGTTTTCTATTCCTCCGGGGAAAGGTAAGCATGACTTTGCTATAAGAATTAGCTCACAATATAACTGGTTTGCCTCAGATAATGATTATATCGCATTGAACTGTAAGGATATTGAAAGTGTGAAACTGGATAGTATTAAATTGTTAAAAGGTAATTAGTTAGCATGGATTGTACTATCTGCAAATCTACACATGTAGAAATTAAATTTAATTTAACGGAAGACCGTCAGGTCTTATGCTGTTTGATTTGCGGTGTAGAATTTTTATTCCCGCAATTAAATGATGAGGAATTGAAAATTTTATATTCCGAAAATTATTATCGAGCCTGGGGCATACAAGGGGAAGTAGAAAATGAGATCACTAAAGAGATGAAAATTGCAACTTTTCAGTTGCGATTGAATTTGATACGCCAGTTTATTAATCCGGGAAAGGTATTGGATGTTGGATGTGCAACAGGTTACTTTTTAGAAATTGCCAAAACAAATGGGTTTGCCCCTTATGGTGTGGAATTTTCGGAATATTCAGCTGCAATTGCTAAAAAAAAATTTGGTGAGAAAAACGTGTTTTTAGGAACTCTTGAAGAATGTGATTTTGAGAATAAAAACTTTGATGTAATTGCTATGTCTGATCTCATTGAGCATGTTCGTATTCCAGTCCAAACACTTTCAAAAGCGGCTGCATTACTTAAAGATGATGGTGTAATCATGATCATGACCCCGGATACAAAAACGCTTTCGAATAATGTGATGGGAAAACGATGGACACATTATAAATTGGAACACTTTTTTTACTTCAGTCACACTTCCATAAGTTATGTAGCTGAGCAATGTGGTTTAAAGGTGGTTCATTATGAAAGATCGAAAAAAGCATTGAACGTAAACTACCTGCATACCCAGTTTAATGTCTATAAACATTGGCTGCTAACTCCTTTTATCAGCACAGTACACTTTCTATTACCTAAAAAAATAGCGGCTAAAAATTTTTATTTTTCAATTGGCGAGATGGTTGTAATTTTGAAAAAACGCACATAAATGCACAAAAAACATTTAAATAAAGTAAATAATGTGTTGTTTTATTTAGAACAAAGATGCGGGATATATTTCACCTCATTAATAATTGCATTCCTGTTATTGTGCATTGCCGCCATCTATGTTACTCCAGCAATGGCTCCAATGCAATTAGGCCGCGGATACGCGGCCTTATCAATTGCCCCTTTTGATTTTTCAGAGCAAAATTATTTACGTTATCGTATTCTTACTCCTTTCTTAGCGTATTGCGTGGGATTAAGAGGTTCATTATATATACTATTTCCGTTAATCATTTCTTTGTTTTTTTTATCTACTATTTATTTTTATATCCGCAAGACGCACAAAGCCTCCGAAAGTCTTTTGATCACAATGCTTATTTGTTTTTCTACACCTGTTTTATTTCTTTTGCACTTCCAGGGATACGTGGATATTACCTCCTATTTATTGATTCTATTAATAATTTTTTTTATAAAAAAACCCTTCATCTGTATTATCTTCCTTTCTTTATTATTGCTTAATCATGCAAGTAACATATTTTCCATTCCTTTTTTATTCTTTTATTATTACAAAAATTCTCCTGATAAATTAAAATCTACAATTTATTCCATTACAGGAATTGGATTAGCATTTATCCCTTTTTATTGTTACCGGAACTATATTTCTGCATATTCGGGTATTGAATACCATTTTGAAACATATCGTTCCCAAATTATAGAAAACATAAATACAGTAGCATCACACTTTTTAATTGGAGTTTTTTTTGCGTTTAAACTATTCTGGCTGATTGTATTATTTGCATTGTATTATTATTGGAAAGAAAAAAACAACCAACAACTGCTCTTATTTGTTGTCATAATCATTCCCTCTTTCGCGCAAATGTTGCTGGCATCAGATACGTCACGCTTTATCGGATCGGCATTCCCTGCAATTTTATTTGGCGCTATAAAATTGAAAGAACAATGGGGAACAGAATTATTTTTAAAACGAACTTTTTATCTGATACTTATTAATTTTTTAATTCCACAATATTATGTAGGCCAGTCGGTTATGATTCGATTTTATCCATTACCTTCATCTTTAATTTATAAATATGTTTTTGGAATTGAAACCTGGGTTGGTTAATAAAAAAAAATAAAATTGAAATTAAAGTCCAAAATACTGATTGACCAGATTATCGGGCTTCCGCTGGTTTACACATTAAACGTATTGGCCCGTGTTTTAGGCCTTTTACTTCGGATAGATCATTCCCTGAATAAACCTATTAAGACCATTGCCGTTTGTAAATTTGTAGGTTTAGGAAGTATCATACAAGCAACTCCACTATTACAAACATTGCGTAAAAACTACCCTGATTCAAGTATTGTATTTATTAGCAACGAATCAAACAGAGCTTTATTGAACCATGTTACTGAGGTAGACAAAGTATTTACCATTTCTGATAGAGGAATTCTCGCACTATTAAAGTCCACTTCCGGACTGCTTTTCAAACTATGGAAACAAAAACCGGATATTTATATTGATCTCGAAATTTACTCGAATTATAGCAGTGTAATAGCAACAATGAGTTTATCAAAAAACCGAATCGGGTTTTTCAAAAATGATAAAACATACCGTAAAGGAATTTACACTCATATGTTATATTTTAATGTAAAATCTCCAATATCACAAACTTATTTACAATTTGCAAGATTGCTGGGGTGTAAAGATATAGTAGCTGAATTATCAATAAACACCAAAAATATCGATCCTACTACTGTAAAGATCATTGATCAAAAATTAAACACTATCCTGCAAAAATACATTGTTGTCAATCCTAATGCTTCAGATCTTCGCTTAGAAAGAAGATGGGATCTGGAAAATTTTGCAACTTTGATACATAAGATCTGCGCTGAATTTCCAGAGCACAAAGTAATTCTAATAGGTGCAGAAAATGAAACGGAATATGTTGCCAGGTTAGCATCACAACTTCAAGCTAAAAAAAATGTGCTAAACTCTTCCGGAAAATTAAGTATTAAGGAATTACTTATACTTATTGGTAATGCAAGCCTGATGATCACTAATGACACTGGCCCCATGCACATTGCTTTTGCTTTAAAGGTTAAAACGGTAGCCTTATTTGGGCCATGTTCTCCACAGCAATATGGTGGAATTGAAAACACAGTTACCATTTATAAAAACACCTACTGCAGTCCTTGCGTCCATGAATTTTTAATTCCTCCTTGTAAAGGGGATAACCAGTGTATGAAAAAAATTAAAGTTGAGGAAGTATTTAAGAGTGTGCACTCACAATTAAATTCAACTGAAAATTTCACCAACCGCCAACTATTCATTGATTATACAAATGGTGATGGTCCCTTAGGAGTGGTATTACGATAACAAAAAAATAAATTTTATAATTCAGATATGTCGATTAATACAGAAAAAAACTTTTTCTCGCGTTTCATTTATGTTTTTTTATTGATTGGAATTTCAGGATTGGCTTTTTGGCAGATTATCTTTTTCATCCATCCGGTTAAATATGATATGATCGATTGCTATTACCCATGGCGATACTTCATTGGGGAATGCTTGCAAAACGGGAAATTTCCTTTTTGGAACCCCTATCAGGATCTTGGTTACCCCATCCATGCAGATCCTGCCAGCGGTGCCTGGTATCCTTTCGTATGGATAATTGGATATTTCGGGGGATATACTATTTACACACTTGGATTAGAATTTTGGATTCATATTTTTTTAGCTGCAATTGGCTTTTACAAATTAGCGAAGACTTTGAATTTAAGTCAACCTGTATCATTTATTGCGGCCATTTGTTTTATGCTTTCAGGTATTTTTATTGGAAATACACAGCACCTTGGATTTGTTATCAGTGCTTGTTGGCTTCCATTTATAATTAATTATTATTTGAAAATCTGCGAGGAAACCACCTATATAAATAGCGTTAAAGCGGCTTTTTTCATGTTTTTATTGATTACAGGGGGCTATCCGGCCTTTACAATTATCCTGTTTTATTTATTGTTGATTTTTTTCTTTTATTACGGAATCAAAATTTTGAGAGATTTTGAAAAAAAAGAAGTGTTGAAATTTTTAGCCCGAAATAGTTTATTTTTATTTTTGACACTGTTATTATGTTCCGGCATCTTACTTTCTGTTTATGAAGTAATGCCATATATCACCAGAACGAGCCAATTTACTATTGCTAAAGCTTTAAACGGACCATTTTCTCCACAATCTTCTCTTTCTTTTTTATTGCCATTCGCAACTACAAAAAATGTAGATTTCTTTGCCACTGATTTCGCATTGAGCAATGCTTATTTTGGAATTCTAATGTTTTTATTTTTTGTATTGGGTGTATTCCTGAGAAAACCATTTCAATATAAAATATTTTCAGGCTTTGGTTTGTTCAGTCTGGCGGCCGCCTTCGGGAATTACCTTCCCGTAAGGGAATTTTTATACAACTATGTTCCTGGGATGAACATCTTTCGCTTCCCAAGTATCTTTCGACTTTTTACCATCATTAGTTTTATTTTGATCGGAGCATTTTGGTTGGAGAACTTCATGCAAAATGATTTTGAGAAAAATCGGAGAAAAATAAAAAATGCGCTAATTTTCCTGTTAGTTATACTTATTAGTTCTGTTCTGGTTGCAAGATTAACAGGGTATCTCGCAATAGCAGATTTTGTGAAACACGACTTATTTATTTTTTCTAAAACCTCAACCATATCTCAACATATTGCTTTTCAGGCAATAGTTCAAACTATAGTTGTGGGTCTTTTTTTAATATTGGTTTTTAAAGTAAATGATAAGAGCAGGTTTTTAAAATACGCAACAGCAATAATTATTTTCGAATTAATTTTTAGTGCACAATTAAACGAACCTTATACCACTTATTATGGAGAGTTTTCGGCAAAAGCAGCTACTAATCATATAAAAAAATTCCCATCCGGTTTCCCTCAATTACCCGATATTGCGCTCGCGGATGTAAATCCGAATGAAGTCTATTTCGGCCCTTTTTGGAGGAATGTCGGTGCTTTTCAAAAACAAATTTCAGCTGTTGCTTATAATTCATTTGTTTTTACCGGACATGAATTTTTCAGAGATAAAACCCTGCCCTTTTATAATAACATCCTAAAGAATAAAGTTGTTTTTCTATCCGATGAAATAGCTGAAGAAAAGACAATGGAAACGCATATAGACAGTGCTTTTACAAGCAAAACACTTTTTTTCAATAAAAAAGTGTTTGACCAATTAAATAAAACGATACTCGAATCAACTTCAGGTGATACTGCTCATTTAGTTTATTTTGCACCGGATAGTTTCATTGTTAATACAAGTACAAAAAGCAAACAAATTATTACTTTGTTACAAAATAATTATAAGGGCTGGGAAGTATTTATTAATCAGCAACCTACTACAATTTACACTTCAAACAAATCTACGATTTCAGTAATTTTGCCTCCCGGACAAAATTCTGTTAGTTTTATTTATCATAACCGGGGAATCATGGTCGCTTTATGGGTTTCAATAATAACGATGGGGGTATGTATTCTAATTATTGTTGTTAGTAGCATAAAAAACAATTGTATATTAATCAAACAAAAAGCATAATTTAAGAGAAATAAATTTCCTACACTATTAAAAAAAGTAGGGCTAACAAAGCTAATTTTTATTGGAGAAATAATATTATTCTTTAATAACAGAATTAATTACGGCCTGAAAAAATATAATTTTATTTTTTTCAAAAAAAATAATATAATTTTTAAATGAATAAAACATCACAAATAGCAGTAATAGGAGGAGGTAGCTGGGCTACGGCCATTGTAAAAATGTTATGCAACAATGTCCCGCAAATATATTGGTGGATCCGTAATCCGCTTGCAGTTGAACATATTACTAAATACAAGCACAATCCTAATTATTTAACTTCCGTACAGTTCGATACCGATAAATTACTCTTAAATACAAATTTAAAAGAGATCGTTGCAAAGGCCGATATTTTAATAATGGCTGTGCCCTCTGCATTTTTGAAAGATGCGCTTTCAGGATTAACAGCTGAAGATTTTAAGAACAAACAAGTGTTCTCTGCAATAAAAGGGATTGTTCCGGAACACAACTTAATTGTTGGAGAATTTTTTAATAAAGAATATAAAATACCTGTAGAAAATATTGGTGTTATCACCGGTCCTTGCCATGCCGAAGAAGTTGCAATGGAAAAACTATCCTATTTAACTGTTGCCTCTCAAAACCCAAACAATGCAGCTTTTGTAGCCTCTCAGTTAAAATCCAGATATATTAAAACCACGGTATCGGATGATATTTATGGCACCGAGTATTCTGCAGTATTAAAAAATGTATTTGCTATTGCAAGTGGTATTTGTCATGGATTGGGCTATGGCGATAACTTTCAGGCTGTATTAATTTCTAATGCTATACAAGAAATAAAAAGATTTGTTGACGAGGTTCATCCAATTGACAGGGATATAAAAAGTTCGGCATACCTCGGAGATTTATTGGTTACAGCGTATTCACAATTTAGTCGCAACCGCACTTTTGGTGGAATGATCGGCAAAGGCTACTCTGTTAAATCTGCACAACTGGAAATGAATATGATCGCAGAAGGGTATTACGGAACAAAATGCGTGTTTGAGATCAATAAGCAATACAATGTGAATATGCCTATTACAAAGGCGGTTTACAACATTTTGTATGGAAAGAAATCTCCCGCGCTTGAAATGGAATTATTAACAAATGAGTTGTCGTAAAGCTTGCAACTATACCCTGGCAGGGTTTTAAACCCTGTTAGGGTTAATACTTTAGCAACTAAATTTTCTAATATTCTATATACATTAAAATAAAACAGACTAGCTCAATCCTTTTTCTCTAAACCCTAACAGGGTTTGAAACCCTGTTAGGGTTTAGTAACAGAAGGATGGTAATTTAAAAACACAAGCTTCCCTTTCGCATTTCCAATAACCTCCACTAATTGCTGCTCCTCGGCTTCTTTAATATTTTTAACTGACTTAAAATGCGCTAGTAATTTTTGAGCTGTTGTAGTACTGATTCCCTTTATCTCTGTAAGTTCTGTTTTTAAAGTTCCTTTATCTCTCTTGCTTCTGTGATGGGTAATACCAAAGCGATGGGCCTCATCACGTATCTGCTGGATTATTTTTAATGTTTCGCTGCGTTTATCCAGATACATGGGAATAGAATCGTCCGGGAAATATATTTCTTCCAGCTTTTTTGCGATCCCAATAATCCCCACTTTTCCTCTAAGTCCTAATTTTTCAAGACTTTCAATGGCAGAACTTAATTGCCCTTTACCGCCATCAACTACAATTAATTGTGGTAATGGTTGCTTTTCTTCCAATACACGCTTATACCGCCTGTAGATCACTTCCTCCATTGAAGCAAAGTCATCTGGCCCTTCTACTGTTTTTATATTAAAGTGGCGATAATCTTTTTTACTTGGTTTTGCATCTTTAAAAACCGTCATTGCGGCAACGGGATAAGCACCTTGAAAATTGGAGTTGTCGAAACATTCAATATGTCGCGGCTCTTCACTTAGATGCAGATCTTTTTTCATTTGCTCCAGTATCCGTTTGGTATGACGTTCCGGATCAACAAGACTTTCCTGTTTTATTTTTTCCCTTTTGTAATATTCCACATTGCGTTCAGATAATTCCAGTAAATGTTTTTTATCACCTCGCTGTGGAATAGTAAATTCTATGTTTGGAAATTCTGTATCAATTGCAAACGGGACAATAATTTCCTTCGAATCACTATTAAAACGATCACGAAGTTCAGCGATAGCAAGTGTTAACAACTCTTCATCACTTTCATCGAGTTTCTTTTTTAGTTCAATGGTGTGACCTTGAATAATTGCACCATTCATCACTTTTAAAAAATTTACATATCCAGATTTTTCATCAGAAACAATTGAGAACACATCCACATTATTTATGGTAGGGCTTACAACAGTTGATTTACTTTGAAACTTCTCTAACAGATCAATTTTTTCTTTAATCAATTGAGCATTTTCAAATTCCATTTTTTCAATATACTGTTGTAATAGAATTTTTAAATGGCGGGAAACTGTATTTATGTTTCCTTTAATAATTTCTTTTATTTCTGAAATAGTTTGATCGTAGTCTTCTTCCGTTTCCTTACCAACGCAAGGCGCTTTGCAATTTCCGATATGATATTCCAAACAGACCTTAAATTTATTGGCAGCAATACTTTTATCGTCTAATTTCAAATTGCAATTACGCAGTTTATACAATTGTTTGATCAAATCCAGCACCATGTGCATTACTCTGCCCGATGCATAAGGACCAAAGTAGGTTGAACCGTCTTTAACCACGATACGGGTTGTAAACACACGTGGAAAGGGTTCTTTTTTTATGCAGATCCAGGGATACGTTTTATCATCTTTCAATAAAACATTATAACGTGGTTGGTATTTTTTGATGAGATTATTCTCTAAAAGAAGTGCATCAATTTCGGTATCAACAATGATGTATTTTATATCAACAATCTTTTTTACAAGCACCATTGTTTTGCCGCTGTCGTGCTGGTCCTTGAAATAAGACAGTACCCTTTTTTTTAAATTTTTTGCTTTACCAACATAAATGATCTTCCCATCCACATCGTAATACTGATACACACCCGGATTATCAGGGAGTGTACGCAGAATATTTTGTATGAGTTCGGATCTTTCCAATTTAACGACCTTTTGTTTTTTTATTTATAAAAAAACGCCTCATTCTTTTTTTAAGAACAAGGCGATTTAATAATGAAATTATTAATTATTGTCCATGACAATTTTTATACTTTTTACCGCTTCCACAAGGGCATGCATCGTTACGCCCTATTTTCTGTTCTACTCTCACCGGTTGTGGTTTCGGTTTAGGCTGCTCATCATCAGAAGCTTCATTTCTGCTGGTTTGTACCTGCTCTTTTCTTGGAGCCTGCACACGAGCTTGCTGCACGGCATTTTGAGTTTCATTCGGTAAATTCGCACGCATCAAAAAGGATACAACCTCTTTGTTTACATCCGTAACCATGCGTTTAAACAATTCAAACGATTCGAATTTATAAACCAACAAAGGATCTTTTTGTTCGTAAACCGCATTCTGAACCGATTGCTTCAACTCATCCATTTCGCGTAAATGCTCTTTCCAGGCATCATCGATCATTGAAAGTGAAGTTCCTTTTTCTAAACCTAATACCAATTCACGGCCATGTGTTTCGTAGGCATGTTTTAAATTTACTACTACCTGCAATGTTTTTATCCCATCAGATAAAGGCGTTACTATATTTTCGAATGAATTAGCTTTATCTTCATATACATTCTTAATTATTGGAAACGCTTTATTTGCAATGTATTCGTTCTTATGAATATAATTTGCTTCCGCTTTTTGATATAATCGCTCAATAACTTTCTGCGAATTTAAACTTGTAAATTCATTTTGGGTTAAAGGGCTTTCAGTTGCTAATACGCGAAGGACCTCAATAGTAAAGTTCTCAAAATCTTTAGTATCATGAAATTCATTTACAATAGATTCGCAGGTATCATAAATTGAGTTCGCGATATCCACTGCAAGACGTTCGCCAAATAAAGCATGTCGTCTTTTTTTGTAGATCACTTCACGTTGAGAGTTCATTACGTCATCATACTCGATCAAACGCTTACGTGTACCAAAATTATTTTCTTCTACTTTCTTTTGTGCACGCTCAATTGACTTGGTGATCATCGAATGTTGAATTACTTCACCATCTTCAATTCCCATTCTATCCATCAGCTTAGCAATACGCTCAGAACCGAACAAACGCATCAGATCATCTTCAAGCGAAGAGAAAAACTGTGATGACCCCGGATCTCCCTGACGACCGGCACGACCACGTAACTGACGGTCAACACGTCTCGACTCGTGACGCTCCGTACCAATGATAGCTAAACCACCTACTTCTTTTACACCGGGCCCAAGCTTAATATCTGTACCACGTCCTGCCATGTTGGTAGCAATAGTTACAGTACCTGATAAACCTGCTTCCTGAATGATCTCTGCCTCACGCTGGTGCATCTTCGCATTTAATACGTTATGCTTGATACCGCGCAATTTCAACATACGACTCAACAATTCCGAGATCTCAACCGATGTAGTACCAACAAGAACAGGTCTCCCGGCTTCTACGCATTTTACTATCTCCTCAATAGAAGCATTGTATTTTTCACGTTTGGTTTTATAAACCAGATCCTCGTAATCTTTACGTTGAATAGGTCTGTTAGTAGGAATCGAAACTACATCCAACTTATAAATATCCCATAACTCTCCGGCTTCCGTTTCTGCAGTACCTGTCATACCTGCCAATTTGTTGTACATACGGAAGTAATTTTGCAAAGTAACAGTTGCATAAGTTTGTGTTGCAGCTTCTACTTTTACATTTTCTTTCGCTTCAATCGCCTGATGCAAACCATCGGAATACCTTCGGCCTTCCATGATACGACCTGTCTGCTCATCCACAATTTTTACTTTACCATCCATAATTACATATTCCACGTCTTTTTCAAATAACGTATATGCTTTTAATAATTGAGTGATGGTATGTACACGTTCCGATTTGATTGAATAATCACGGATCAGCTCATCTTTTACTTTCAGTTTTTCCTCCGTTGAAATATTAGACTTTTCTATTACTGCAATTTCAGAACCTACATCAGGCAATACAAAGAATCCTGCATCTTCAGATGAATTTGAAATTAATTCAATTCCTTTTTCGGTAAGTTCGATGGTGTTGTGCTTTTCATCAATTACAAAAAACAATTCTTCATCTACTTTATGCATTTCGCGGGACTGATCCTGCATATAAAAGTTCTCTGTTTTCTGCAATAGGGCTCTTATCCCGGTTTCACTTAAATATTTAATGGTAGCTTTATTTTTCGGCAAACCTCTGTAAGCCCTTAATATAGCCATTCCGCCTTCTTTCTCTTTTCCTTCAGCTAACATTTTTTTTGCTTCCGATAAAGCAGAGTTAACATAAGCTCTTTGAGCATTCACGATCTTTTCGATACGTGGTTTCAGCGGAGCAAATTCCTGATTATCCCCTTTAGGAGTAGGGCCAGAAATAATTAATGGAGTACGTGCATCATCGATCAATACACTATCCACCTCATCCACAATTGCAAAGTTATGTTTACGTTGTACCAGATCTTCCGGACTACGTGCCATGTTATCACGCAGGTAATCAAATCCAAATTCGTTGTTGGTACCAAAGGTAACATCGGCCAAATAGGCTTGTCTTCGTTCTTCGGAATTAGGCTCATGCTTATCAATACAATCAACAGTTAAACCATGAAATTCAAATAAAGGACCGTTCCATTCAGAGTCACGTTTTGCAAGATAATTATTTACTGTAACCACGTGAACACCTCGTCCTGAAAGAGCATTAAGATACACAGGCAACGTACCAACAAGTGTTTTCCCTTCACCCGTACCCATCTCAGAAATTTTCCCCTGATGCAATACGATTCCTCCTATCAACTGTACATCATAATGAACCATATCCCAGGTAACAGCATTACCCGCTGCCATCCATGAATTGCTCCATAAAGCTTTGTCACCTTTTATTTCAATAGCTGCCCGTTTTGCGGCAAGATCGCGATCTAATTGAGTTGCTGTTACTTCAATAGTAGTATTTTCTTTAAAGCGTTTTGCTGTTTCCTTCATTACAGCAAATGCTTCAGGCAATAACTCATCAATGATCTCTTTATTTTTTTCAGTGATCGATTTTTCTAATTCATCGATCTCTTCATAGAGCGCCTCTTTTGCTTCAACACCTAAGGTAAGGTCAGTCTCAATTTTTTTACGAATATCATTTACCTGGCCTTGTTCTTTAGAAGAAAATTCCGAAATGCGTTTTTTAAACTCAAGTGTTTTTGCACGAAGGGCATCATTACTTATGTTTGCAAGCTTCGGAAACTCGGTTAGAATATTATCAAGAATAGGTTGTATCTCTTTTAGATCCCTATCGGATTTGGTTCCAAATATTTTGGAAATTTTTTTTGTAATAAAATCTAACATTATATAAAATCGTTTGTGAATACTATTAAAAAGGTAACAAATTTACTTAAATTTTGGCTTTGTAATTGGGATTTTTTTCATCTACCTAAATACCCTACCAACATTAAGAAAATCAATGATATTAGTCAAAAGCTGTTCCGCTTTTTTTAATCTGCCAAATTAGCAGGGTGAAGGCGACTGGCCAATGTCGTTTAGGTTAGCTGCCACCGCACATATTTCGACAGGCTCAATATGACCAGCGCGTAGTCAGTCAGAGCTTGTCGAAGACTGTGGGCTGATTTTTTCCTTAACTCAACGACTTTGGGCAACCCGGTGTAAATAAAAAAGGAGCCCTGATCAATATCAGGGCTCCTTTTTTTATATTTAATTTTATAATTACTGCTTGATCAAACGTTCAATTATTGTTTGATCACCCAATTGAAAGTGGATAAAATAAACTCCTCTACTAAGGTTGCTAGTATTGATAGTATACGTATTGCTTCCTTTTTTTAAGTTTAAAATTTCAGAGATCATTTTTCCGCCAAGAACATTGGAAATAGTAATTTCAGCTTTTATAGCATCAATAGAATTAATAGATAAATTTACTACCTCAGCTGCCGGATTAGGATAAACTGAAAATACAATGTCATTACTTTTGCTTTCAACAATAGTGGTAGGAGCACTGGCGCAAGGAGCCTTGCGTAATACCTGCCCACGTATTTCTCCATTGGGGTTAGCAGCAGTATGTATATTAATATAAACTAATTCATCCTGAAACAAGGTTGAACTTGCAGAAGTGAATGGTGTTGCATCAGTTGATTTCCAGTATCCAAACCCGGAAGAATTTTCACCGGATGAAGTAAAGAATGCAGCCAGATCATTAATTACACCACCACTGACACCAACCGCTGCATTGTGAAAATGCACTGCAGATAAGGTGCCACTTAAGCCTCTTGCAACAACCATAAAATGAGCGTTTGTTTGATCCCTGTCGATGGATACAATTCCTGAACCTGTTGCGCTGGTTGCAACAGAGGGAGATTCCTGTGCCCCATCTAATGAAATGGTATATCCTTCACGCGCCAAACGATAAACTTGTCCGCGGATTTCACCACCTGGATTTGCAGCTGTGTGAATGTTCAAATAAAGATCACCTCTTAAAAAACTATTGATCAAAGTAGGTGTTAAGGCCGATCCCACAATGGTATCCGTAATACGATTGCCCACAATTGAAGCCGAAAGGTCAATCACCACTGCTCCATCGACTCCTAACACTCCCGAATGAAAGTGCGCCATTGAAATTGCTCCGCTTAATCCATCAGCTACTACATCATACCATAAACTATCTAAAGTATTATTTAATTTAATGCTTGATATTGCAACTGCGCTTGTAGTGATCATTGGAACTTCTTCCATACCATTTAAACGGGCATCAAATGTAAGCCTGGTATCATACTTCAATTGTCCGCGGATTTCTCCACCAGGGTTTGCAACAGTATGAATGTTTATGTAAATGTTACCTGCTTTTAGATCGGTTAAAAAAGCAGCAGGATCAACTTCTCCAGATATAATATTTCCATTTATCATGGTTGTTAAGTCAGTATTAACAGGGCCATCTACTCCTATTGCACCGGTATGAAAGTGAGCTGCAGTAATAGCACCACTAAGACCTTGTGCGACAACGTAAAATTTTAATTTTGACTGATCTTTTGAAAGGTTGAAAGTCCCTAAACCATAAGCGGTAGTTGTTACTGCAGGCACTTCCTGCGCGCCATCCAACTTTGCAGTATACCCGTAATCGGTCTCCAACCACAACTGTCCTCTGATCTCGCCATTCGGATTAGCAGCAGTATGCACATTAATATAATACGCTCCGCTCAGATATTTTGCGATCATAGCGGGTGTTAAGTTTGCCCCGGTTAAGATTCCGTTAATATGGTTTCCGGAAACAAACGTACTTAAGTCGGTAATTACACCCCCGCTCACACCTGTTGCAGCTTCGTGAACGTGTGCGCTCATTATTGCACCACTTAAACCATTTACGGTAACGCTTACACACATTGTATCGCGACTTGCATTAAGTGAAAAACTTGCAACGCCTACTGCATTTGTTGTAACTGCAGGAACCTGTTGGGCACCATCGAGTTTTGCAGTTATTAATAAGTGATCCTGTAAATTGGAAGCTTGTGCAGTCAAAGCTGCAAGCAAAGAAAATCCAAATAATAATTTGTTAGTAATTTTTTTCATAGTTGTATATTTTGTTATTCTTCAGTTTACTGTCGCCCAGAAAATTTGTCGCGACAAACTTACAACCGGAAAAGTCGAATTGTGTTTTTCGGGGATAAGCGCTTGCCACAACTTACTGATAATGAGCACATGATCTTCGTCACTATGATTAAGGTATTAATTTCCACCATTTAAATAATTGGATTTTTGACGAGAGATAAAACACCATTTATTGTCTGGAAGAAATCATACTATTCTTTTTAATTGTACATCATGGTAAGTATCCCTCGTGAATCTACCTGTGTCAAAAAAATATAAGAAAAGCACTGAGAAAACGTGGAGAAATTAGAAAGAAAGCAGGAGGTTATAAAATTAATCTGATACCTATTTCCAAATGGTATCAGATTGGAAAGAATCGATTTTTTGCATAAAAAAAGCCCCACGATTTTTTTCGTGGGGCTTTTTTTTAAAATAGATTTAATATTCGTCTTCGTTAAAAAAGAAGTCGTCTTTTGTTGGGTAATCCGGCCAGATCTCCTCGATAGTTTCATACATCTCGCCTTCATCTTCAATTTCCTGAAGATTTTCGATAACTTCCATTGGAGCTCCTGAACGAATTGCAAAGTCAATTAATTCATCCTTTGTTGCCGGCCAAGGAGCGTCTTCTAAATTTTTTGCTAATTCTAATGTCCAATACATTGCTTCTATTTTTAAAATAAGAACTTAAAAATTGTGCCAATTCTTAGTTTCTAATAAGTAAATTTTATAAAACTGTTGATTTTTCTGCAAAAGTAAAAATTAATTCCATTAATCAAAATGATAAAGGACATTAATTTACATTCGCGGCTTCCAGGGCATTTCCTGAGCATGTAAATCCTGGGTAAGTTTGCGGGAGAGCATAAAAAGATAATCGCTGAGGCGATTGAGATATTTAACCACCAGGTCAGATACAAAACTATGTTCGGAAAGGTGGATCGTTAACCGTTCCGCTCTTCGGCATACACAACGCGCAATGTGGCAAAAAGATACAGTAGTATGGCCTCCCGGCAACACAAACGACCTCATTTCGGGTAATGCCTCATTCATTTTATCCATTTCCTTTTCCAACAAAGCAATATCTTCTTCTTTCAGATCAGGGATCTTCATCTTTGATTTTTCAGGGTCTGAGGCTAAAGATGAACCAATAGTAAATAAACGATCCTGTATTTCTATTAAGATCTGTTTATGATGCTGATCGATATCCTGGTCACGGATCAAGCCGATGTGTGAATTAAGCTCATCAACTGTTCCATACGTTTCAATACGTATATGATGCTTTGGCACACGTGTTCCGCCAATTAATGAAGTTTGACCTTTATCACCTGTTTTTGTATATATTTTAAATGCCATATTAATTAATTTTGGTTCTGCTGGGGATAAAATATTTTCATTGGGGCATGCCCCTTCGCTGCGCTTCGGGTCGGGCTTTCCGCTTCAAGTCCTCGCCTTCCAGGCTGCGGGCTTTCCGCTACAATCCCTCATGCAAACAACATCAACAAAAACAACAAAATCCCACCAAATTACTTCATCAAAAAATTATAGACGACTAAGAACGGTTGTTATTTGTTCATTTTTAGTATCACGCTCCACTATACCATCTTTTAAACGGACAATACGATGTGCATGTTGCGCAATATCTTCTTCGTGTGTTACTAAAATGATGGTATTTCCATTTTTGTGTATCTCCTCTAATAAACCCATGATCTCAATGGATGTTTTTGAATCCAAATTCCCTGTAGGTTCATCAGCTAAAATAATAGCGGGGCAATTTACCAGTGCTCTCGCAATAGCAACACGCTGGCGCTGTCCACCCGATAGCTCATTTGGCTTGTGCATGATCCGATCACCTAATCCAACCTGTTCCAACACTTCTTTACCACGTTTTAATCTGTCGGCTTTATTATAACCTGCATAAACCAAGGGAAGCATCACATTATCAAGTGCTGTAGAGCGTGGTAATAAATTAAACGATTGAAAAACAAAACCAATTTCTTTATTTCTTACTTCGGCCAATTCATTATCCAGCATTTGTGCTACAGAAATGCCATTTAAAATATATTTACCTCCTGTAGGACTATCCAAACAGCCTAAAACATTCATCAATGTTGATTTCCCGCTGCCGGAAGGCCCCATTAATGCAACATATTCATTCTTATAAATATCAAGAGATACCGAACGTAATGCATGAATTACCTCGGTGCCTATTTTATAGGCTTTAGCAATATTGGATAACTGAATAATTGATTCCATTCTGTGGGTAACGTATTTTCAAGCGAATTTACGAATATACTGTGAACTATGTAAAAACAAATTTTCCATCCTCATGGGGTGTACGACAAATATCCCTAAATGGTTAATATCACCCCTTCGGGGTTTGCCATTGTGAAATGTTGCATTGTGCTATAATCATTACATCCCTTCGGGATTACTAAGTATTGAATACAAAGCCCCCTTCCTTCGTCAGGATAAACTCCGGGCTGATATTATTATAGAATAAATAAAGATTGGCTTTTCAAAACCCCAAAGGGGTGATATAGGGAAATTTGTAGTACACCCTCCTCATGCCTCTTTCGCTCTCTCAACACCTTTCATCCTTCGAAATGCTCAGATTAAAATCAAGGGTACATACGAAATTTCGTAATTCGTTTAAATTCGTAATTCGTAGTATTCTAAAATTTAATCACAAAATGCTGCTTCACCTGCGTTTTTCGGAAAAACACAATGCCCATAAAAAACAGGTCAAGGGTAACAGTAACACGGTTATCGTTTTTTATTTCTTTCCAGGCCTCCTTTAATTCAGGCGACAAATACATGTTTTCAAACACAAAAACACTTTCTTCAGTTGCTTTTTCCACGCAGAGATAAAAGTGATTTAATACATCTTGTTTACAATGATCTCCATCAAAACATACAAATGATAGATTTTGATTATTAGCTACTATTACCTTCAGGATGGCATCAACATTTCCGGTTTTTTGTTCAATGTTTTTTAATCTTAAGTGCTTGAAATTTTGTTTGGCAATTTCAGCCATATCCTGATTTTTTTCGATAGTGATAATACTATTTTTTGAATTGGCTGAAGCCATGTAAGCAGTGCTGATCCCAAAGGAGGTACCGACTTCAACGATTTGTGGAGGCATAAAGTGATTTACCAACCGAAACAGTAACTGAGAATATTTAGAAGGTAAAGTATACGGGTTTGCGGTCTTGGATATTTTAATATTTTTTTTTGAACCTAAAAGTTCTTCTCTTATTTTTTCAATTTTTTGGAAGGAATAGTATTCGTTTTTGTTATATATAATATTGGTCAACAAACTAAAAACAAATGGAGAATGCACCCCATGCTCATTTACAGCCTTTAAACTGTAAATAAAATAATTATATATAAAAAATATTTTTTTCAATGATTAAATAAGCATCTATATAGGGCAACACGCATTATAATTTTTTTTATTTTTAAACCTTTCTATAAAGAGCCATAGGCTCGGTTTATTTTGTAAGGAGGGACTTTAGTCCATCCACTAAGGTACATCAACTAAGGCTGAGAGCCGTAGGCTCGGTTCATATTCTTACAATATGATTCGTTCCTACGGAACTTGTTTTTTTATTGTTATCTTTTTCAACGGACTAAAGTCCGTTGTTACAACATCATTCGTTCCTACGGAACTGGACCTTTTGTCTGCCTATTTGCAGGTTTTTTTTGCCAGCCTCGATAATTATCGGGACCCTTACTAAATAGATTCATAGTTTAAAAAAAGCAGTTCCCAAAAAGTCCATATAGTTTTTTCTTCGCCTTTGGCGAAGAAAACTATGAAAAGCTATCGAACTTTCCCTCCTGTTTTAATTCTTATGTCTCTATGTTGTTAATTTTGCTTTCTAATTCTCGACTCCGCTCGAAATGACAATGCACAAGGCGATTTCAAAGAGTTGAAAAAATTTTACAAGAAGGGTTTAGTAATTCAACAGATCAGTTATCACTTTTGCAACCTTAATCGCATTGGGTAGCATAGTAGCTTCAAGCACAGAGTTTAGAGGTATAGCAGGTAAATTTTCAGAACCTACTACTTCAACAGGTGCATCCAAAAACTCAAAACATTTTTTTGATATTCTTCCTGCTAAAGCCTGTGCGAAACTATTGTTATAAGGCTCCTCTGTTAATACAATACACTTACCATGTTTTTTTACAGAAGCAAAAATTGTTTCTTCATCTATTGGATTTATGGTGCGTAGATCAACAATTTCGATTTGATCTTTAAATTCTTTAGCAGCACTTTTTGCCCAATACACACCCATTCCATAGGTGATGATCGTTAATGTAGGTTTAGCAGAAGCTTCTGCTACCTGCACCATACGTGCTTTTCCAAGAGGTATAATATAATCTTCGTCCGGCTCTATCGTTTTTGCATCTTCCGTTCCTTTTATTTTGCTCCAGTATAAACCTTTGTGTTCAAGCATTATTACAGGATTCGGATCATAATAAGCGGCCTTCATTAATCCCTTTAGATCAGCACCGGTGGATGGATAACAAATTTTTATTCCACGGATATTCGACAATACACTTTCTACACTTGACGAATGATAAGGCCCACCGCTACCATAAGCACCAATAGGAACGCGGATGATACAGCCCACCGGCCATTTACCATTTGATAAATAACAAGAACGGCTCACTTCAGTAAACAATTGATTTAAACCCGGCCAGATATAATCCGCAAATTGAACTTCAACAATTGGTTTGCATCCTACTGCACTCATGCCCACTGTACTGCCTATAATAAAAGCTTCCTGTATTGGAGTATTAAATACTCTGTGATCTCCGAAAGTTTGTGCCAATGTTGCAGCTTCGCGAAAAACCCCGCCCAGCCTTGCTCCTACATCTTGCCCATAAAGTAAACATTCCGGATGTTTTGCCATTAGTTCACGGATAGCAAATAAAGCAGAATCAACCATCACGGTTTTTTCTTTGCCCTTAGGTTCACGTTCTCCTTTTTCTTCTGTAACCGGAGTTGGAGCAAATTCATGATCAAATAGATCTTCAGCACGCGGGTCTTCTGCTACCAATGCTTTTTTATAATGTTCCTGAACTTTTACTGTTGCATTTTTTTCAATTTCATCCAATTCAGAACTATCAAAACCTGCAACGATCAATTGCTCCCTGAATTTAGGAAAGGGGTCACGTTGCTGAGCTTCTTCCAGATCATCGCGATACCACTCTTTACGAACACCTGATGTATGGTGATTCAACAAAGGAACTTTCGCGTGAATTAAAAATGGCCTCCGCTCTTTGCGTATAATAGCAATTACTTCCTGTATGGTGTTATACGATTCGAAAAAATCAGTTCCGTCAATGGTACGGGTTTCCAAACCTTTGAAACCTTTTGCATATTCTGTTGCATCCTGTGCACGAATTTCTTTTGCGCTTGCAGAAATATCCCACTCATTATCCTGCACCAAATAAAGTATGGGCATTTTTTTCAAAACCGCCATCTGAAATGCTTCCGACACTTCCCCTTCTGTTATACAAGCATCACCTAATGAACAAACCGCTATTGGTTTATCATCACCATGATCGGATAATAAATTTTGTTTTTCTAAATATTGAATTCCCATTGCAACACCCGTTGTTGGTATTGCCTGCATACCTGTTGCCGAGGATTGCATCGGAATTTTTGGCATGTCATCTCTTCTTAAACTTGGATGGCAATAGTAAGTTCTTCCACCCGAAAATGGATCTTCACGCTTTGCCAATAGCTGTAACATCAGATCATACGGCTGCATTCCTATTCCAAGCAACATACTATCATCGCGATAATATGCCGACAAATAATCCTGTGCTTTTAATTGTAAGCCCAGCGCAAGTTGTATGGCTTCATGTCCGCGGGATGTAGCATGAACGTATTTAGCGGTAACTTCTTTATTTGCTTCATATAATTCACTCATTGCTTTAGCAGTACATATCAGCTCAAAAGCTTTTAGTAAGGTTTCTTCAGCAATAGAGGAATCGATTTTTCGTTTATCAGTCATTGTTGGTTGCATACTGTAAGTCTCAAAATTAAGCTTTAATTTTTATTTACCATAATTGTGATATACTATGGAGTTTTTGTTTGATACAAAACAAAAATGATTTAACAGTAATCTATAAAACTATTTTAGTGTTGTATATTTTCCAAATCCATTCATCAATGCCTGGTAAAATAGATCGCCTTGAATTTTATAACCTTTTCCATTAAAATGAACACGATCCTTTGAGGAAAGTTGAGCAACAAACCATTTCCCCATAGAACCATAACCTCCCATTATTTCATACAGATCCCAATAGGGCAGATTATTCTGCAAACAGTAGTTAATAATGGCAACCCGTGCCTGTTGCATATCCGGGTTTTTCACTCTTCCCTTTCGTGTTTTACGGAACGAATCAGCCGGAGTTGTTAATAAAATAGACGCATTGGGGCTGGCTAATTTTATTTTTGTAATAAGTGTATCGATATTACGGGTGAATAAAACTTTATCAAATCCTACAGAAAATGCTTCGTTAGTGCCTAAAGAAACGATCACCAGATCGGCATTCAAATACGATAACTGCTCCGTAAAATACTTTGATTTAACATAATGTCTGTACTCAGCTCCATTTACACCGATCATATTGTATAATACACCTGCGGAATCGTTCTCCAGCAACATTCCATAAATACGCGTGGTTTTCTGATTAACAGTATCTGTATTTTTATTTCGTAAAATAATTTGAGAAATAGGTTTATCAAATTTTAATTCAGAAACAAAGGAGCTCTGTGAAACATCGCTTGATCTGAAGATCCCCCGCTCACAATTTATTTCATCGCAAATAGTAATATCATAATTGCGAAGTCCTTTCTCCTGGAACAACGTAAATTTTGTAAAACTATAACCAAGACCGGGCTGATCTTTTACTGTTAAATTTATTTCGGCAAAAGGATTTGTTGTTTCAATAGTAAAGCCGCTAATACCTATGGGTAAAGGCTTTTCATGAAACACATTTCGTTTTGAATCCCAGATTGTATTCGTTGTGGTTTTGTAAGAGGCCGGTTCATTGCTCTTTGCAACATGATATGGAAATAACAATCCTCGGCCGGCATTACCAAATTTTAATTGTAATTTCTGACGTACAGTTCCCGAAAAAAGATCTGCCTGTATATGAGAATCACCAATGTGTACAATATCTACGCGACCTTTTTTTGTTTCCTGTAATTCATATAATTTTTTATAAAAATAATGTAATGAATTGCTGTCGTTTTCAATTTTATTTAGATCTTCCCGGATAAAAGTAAATTGTTTGTACGAAATTGAATCAACTGTTTGTGCAAAAAAATTACCACCCCCGCCCTGAATTAAAGGAAGAGTAAGTATAGTAAGAAGAATAAGAATTATTTTTTTCATTTAAAATTTGTATCTTTTTTTGTTCAAGCCGCACGTGCAATATCATTAGGGACCTTTCTAACTGAAGCCTGCCCAAGGTCTTCGACAAGCTCTGACTGACCGCGCGCTGGTCATATTAAGCTTAGCCTGTGCTGAGCGTTTGTCGAAGCATCGAAATATGTGCAAAAGTTTTTAATATCGATATTTCTATATATATAAATAAAATTTAAACAGGCTCTTATTGTTTTTCTTTTCCCGATAATGACAAAACGGATAAGGCATTTTTGTCATTAAACTGCTTGTATTCATTCATTAATTTAGTGAACAATAATTTACCGGCTTTGTGAGCACCTTTAAAATTGAAGTGCGTATAGTCTTTGTTAGCAAGGGCTGTGTCGCCTTCCACCCATTTCACCATCGACCCGTTTCCTCCCATAGCATCGTATAAACTCCAGAATGCGATCTTATTATTTTTCGCCATTCTTTTTTGTGCTTCTACTAAAATTGGTACGCTTGGATCAGTTTCATACACTCCATTTTTGCGATAACTTTTATCTCCAACACTGATCAACAAAATACTTGTATTCGGAAAGCTTGCCTGAATATGTTTAATAACATTATTCATACCACGCTCGTACCATGAAAAATCGGTAACCTTTGAATTTACCGCATTTAAACCATATTCTAAAATGATCAGATCATACCCCAGGCAATTATTAGTTCCGGAATAAACGCTTTGTAACACCTTAGTAATAGGCATTCCGGAATTTCCCCTGAACGAAAAATTATCAACAAATACACCACTGTCGCTTTCCATACTAAAGCCAAAAACATCAAGAGGTGTTTTACATTGGAAGGTTGCTTTAATACATTGTGCGGAATTTTGGTTAGCTATTACCAGCTGATTAACAGCACTTTCGCCCTTAAGTGAATAGCGGGAGCCATTTATTACCACATTATTTTCTATACCACTTTTACCATACAGTAATTTGGTTTCATAAAATTTATTGATGTGTTTTTTGTTCACAGTAGTGTATTTCACCCAACTTTCAGTGGCAGTATTGGTTGTATCATCAGGATCTATTGTATTGGGCACAAATCCATACCCTGATATTCCTAATACATGGTTGGCAGGAGGGTTTTCAATTAGATTATACGTTGTCCAGCCGTTAAAAGAATGAATAATAGAACTTCTGAAACCGGCAACAATAGAAGTGATAGGCACAAACCCAACACCATACCCCCCAAAATCATCCTGCATAGCACTTCGCAGATCCTGGGTGATCAGGTCACCCTCGATCATTGAATCGCCAAAGTACGCGATGCGGGTCTTGGCTTTTTGCTTTTTTGTTGCATTTAACGACTGAAAAAAATAGGACAATGCAGATGAGCTGTCCGTTTTAAAATCAATAATATTGGACTGACCTTTTAATAAAGCAATTGCATTGATTTTAACGCTGTCGTTAGATGCGATCGAATCACTTACAAGCAGTTCGATCAACGAATCGTTTATTAATCCTTTTTTTTGAATTAGATCAGAGATCAGATCGGTCTTTTTTGTTTCGAAACCAAATATACTTATTTCGGTATCGATCCGGGATGCAACAAGCAACACAATGGTAATGATAAGTACCATTATAAGTGGTTGTGAATGCCTATTTTTCTCGTTCATTGAAAGCCTCGTGGAATTGGGTATAAAGATAACAAATGGATCGAGAAGTTTGGGTATTGAATTAAAAGCAATTGCTAATATGGATTGTAAATAAACAAAACTGTGTGTTTTTCTTTTGTCTTGATACAAAAGAAACAAAAAATCAAGAACAAACGATTCCTCCACACTAGCGACACCACATCGCGTTTGTTCATTCCTCACGCGCTGTTTCACGAATTTAATCTTCGTGCAGACAATATTTATAGTGGAACAATAAATCACAATTTTAGGTCATTTCTTTAAAAAGAGGGGGATTTTGTATTCCTCAATGATCCGAGAGAATTCAATTTTGAAAAAAAACATTAAATTTACCCTTGGTTAAATCTAAAACTATGAAATTTTACAGATCTGTTTTTTTGAGCTTCAATTTTGCTCTGTTTTTTTTCACATTTCTGTTATTCTCCTCTTGTGAAGAGCCAAAGCATAAAAATGGAGAGGATCCTTCCCGATCAAATACAGATAATAACGCTTCAGCTCCTTCAAATGGTATGGAGCTGAAAACATTTGAATTAAAGGACAGTACCGGTAGATCGCATGGTTGGGGCTATGATATTTATGTAGATGGTATAAAAACTATTCATCAACCAATAATTCCAGCAGTACCGGGCAATAATTCCTTCAAAAGCGAAAGCGATGCCCAAAAAGTGGGATCGTTTGCAGTGGATAAAATGTTAAAACAAGGTTCTTTACCTACCATTTTGATCAAGGAATTGGACAGTTTGGGCGTATTAAAATAAAATTTCTGATATGCAATTTTTTCCTGTTGAGTATTCATCCCTTTCTTCAAAAGCATTATTGGAATCAGTTGTAATTAATTATGATATTGATATCAATTCGTCAATTACTTTTTTAAAACGTGGTTTCAATGATACTTACTTAATTTCCGGAAATGCACTATTGAATAGTGATGCGTACAGTTTGAATAAAAACGAAGAAAAAAGCAATGGAGAAAAAAAATATATACTTCGTGTTTATAAATACAACTGGAGAAGTTTGGAAAGTATTGAAACAGAGATCAAATTATTAAACCATTTAAAGGACAATACAGTTTCTGTTTCCTACCCGATAAAAGACAGGCAAGCAAAATTTATTCAAACGATACAAGCCCCCGAAGGCATTAGATATGCTGCATTGTTTTCATTCGCGGAAGGCGTTCTGCTCCGGAAATTATCAGCAGAGCAATCCTTTTTATTGGGTGCTGAAACCGGCAAAATACATTCATTAACAAAAGAAAGAGCATTTGGACCAACGGCCCATAATTATGATATTGAAACACAATTTGAAAACACCTTACGCATTTTAAAGCCGGTACTGATCAATCATACAGAGCAATACAATTACCTTGTTCAACTTAAAAGTGATTTTATTAATATGTTCAACAGTATTGATAAATCGGAATTAAGAACCGGTATTTGCCATGGAGACCTGCAAGCGGAAAATTTTCATATCACGTTGGATGATCAATTTACATTTTTCGATTTTGATTTTTTCGGAATAGGTTATCTGGCCTACGATATAGGCGTTTTTATGTGGTACGATCACAAAAACAAAACACCTGAAATTATAAATGCTTTTTTGAAAGGATACCAAACCCAGGAAAAATTATCTCCAGCAGAACTACAACTTATCCCCTATTTCAGCACACTCCGTGCTTTATTTCAAATGACCTTGTTTTGTAAAACAAATGACGGAAAACAATTGCCTTTATGGCCTGCACAGCAGGTTGCCGATTTTGTGAAGAAAGTAAATAAGTGGCAGGAAAAGAAATGTTGAATGCTGAATTTTAAATTATAAATGAAAAATAAAAAAACAGGGTTCTGCTAGCAAGTATAATTCAACATTTATAATTTAAAATTCAACATTTCTTAAACCCCAACCTCCTTTTTCACAAATAAAGCCAGTTCATCCACATTTAAGTCTTTGCCTTTAACGGTATACTGCGCCTTATGGTAGATATCCTCACGTTTTTCCAATTGCCTTTTAATGAATGAGCGTAACTCAGCAGGTGTTTTATTTTCGATCAATGGGCGTTTTTCTTTCGCATTTGTTAAGCGATCTACAAGCGCATCTACACTCATTTTTATGTAAACAGTAACCCCGCTGTTGCTCATTAGCTCCATATTGTTGTAATAACAAGGAGTTCCACCACCACAGGCGACTACTACATTGTTTTTTTCGATCACTCTTTTTAACGTATTGTGTTCCATTGCCCTGAACTCCTTTTCGCCTTTGGTAGCGAATATTTCCGGAATACTTTGTTTGTAGTCGCTTTCGATCAGCTTATCAAGATCGATAAAATCGTATTTTAATTTTGCAGCCAGTTTTTCACCAACGGTGGATTTGCCGCTTCCCATGTAACCTGTTAAAAAAAATTTTGCCATTAGTTCTGAAGTATTAGTGATAGTGGATCGTTGAGTGGTTTACAGTAATTTATAGAGATCAATTTATTTTGTTTGAAATAAAAATCAATGTTGGCTTCATCAAAGCTTAATCTTTTTTCCCCCCAATCGTGCTGTTCGGTTTCGAATTGAATAAATCCTTTGCTTTTGAATAATTCTATGATCTGTTTCTCTTTAAGATCAAAAATGGTTTGCCCCCATAATTGTGTTTCACTATTATCAATTTCCACACAATTAAACAATTGATGGTTTTGTTCATCAAAAAACAGGGTGAAGCCATTTTCCCAATAATGCCATACCATTGTTTTGAAATTTTCAAGTTCATCGATCAATTGGACCTCTTCGGTTTCGCCAAATACTTTTTCAGCTTCATCCATAGAAGCACCAAACAAAAGGGTTGACAGCCCTATACCGGGTATTATTTCCAAACGGATATTCATTTAAATAAATTGATTCATCTACAATTATAATATTTTTTTTCGAGATTATCAATCAATACCGAGTATTTGGAAAGCCTATTCCAAAATTATCTTCACACTAAAACTGCAACAGAATACGCTGAAAATCAAGCAAGAAGAAAATATTTTAGATTATTTTTAAAAAGACTTTGTAAAAGCGAATATTGCTTCTATATTTGCACTCCCAAAATAAGAGTTGGGGCTACAATAAGAAGTGTAGATTAGATTCCGTAGCTCAGCTGGTAGAGCATTACACTTTTAATGTAGGGGTCCTGGGTTCGAATCCCAGCGGGATCACAGAGAAAAAAAAACCTGACAATCAAACGATTGTCAGGTTTTTTTTTCGGTCAATATTTCGATCAAAAATATTGGAAGATATCATCTATCTCTATAATAGTTATTTAGTTATTAATTTTTTTAAAGTTGAAAACATTGGTACAGAATATTCAATTATTACAATAAGATTTTTTAGTTTATCAGAATCTAATTGTCCTGATGTAGCTATCGCATCTGCTTTCGCTGGATTAATTTTTATTTGCCACTCTGAATTTAAAGGATCACCTATCAAACTTGGAATTATAATATTTCCAACATTTGAATTAAAGTCTATTTGTAGAGGAGCATTATTACCTATAATAAGCCAGGCAAAATCATTACCATCCAGAAAATGAGTATCAGGATTTAGAAGACTCACTATATTTATTTTTAACAATAAGGGTGTACCCATATTCGGCAGCAAAATACGAGTATTCATTGGAAAAGTTAAATACTGATATCCGTCTTTATCTGGCGGAACCCTGAAAAGCTGATTCCATTGTGAAGCAAAGGACTGTGATGCAATCAATGAATTGCAATACTGGGGATTTTTTTTGGAATCGTCTTTGTAGAATTTTTGAACCGTCTCCAAAAAAGATTTTCCACCCTCAGTAGCAGTATATCGAATCTTTATGATAATATCACTTATCGTATTAAAATCAATACGGTTGTTATCAGGAGGAAGAGAAAAAGTCCAGGAAGAAACAACTCCTGTGCCTTCGAAAGGCAAATATCTTGGATCATCGAAATTCAACTGGAACAAACCATTATCATCAATCCCTTTTGATATTGCAATCTCTTGACTTTGTTGCCAATTGACCCTAACTATATCCTGTTTGATTGTTTTTTTGATGTCTGCAGGAAAATCGTATATATATGTCAAACCCTCAGAATCAGTTTTTAATAATACGGCATTGGAGTTTTGTGTTAATTTGGCATTTAAATTCTGATAAGGACCAACAACTGCCGGCAAAGTAATTGATACAGATTTTATTTTTCTTTGATAAAAGCTTGGGAAATCAAGATCAAACAACTGCTGACTCAGATTGAAATTAAATTCGCCTTTACCCAGTATGCCACCTTCGCCTTGGGTACCGGATATGAATTTAAGAAACTCAACAGGGAAAAGCTGCCTTAAAGAAACGGTTTTCTCAATTTCCATAAGACGTTTATTGTTCGTTAAATATGATGTATGCATTTGAGAAAGTGAGAACTGCAAACCCTCTCCTGCCAAAAGCCCCTTATTGAGACTGAACCAATAATCACATGTAATAAATGTACTTGTTGAATTTAATTCTATCTGATAAGCAGCCTGAGCGTTAATACTCATAGCCAATGCAAGTTGATAAGCCTGATAATAAATTGCAGAAACCCTGCTCACCATCCATTGATACAGATCTTCATTAGTAAACTGGCTGCTCAGATAATTTTCTTCCTTGGTGGACAACTCTATGTCTTTTAAATGTACCGCTAATTCCTGCTGTGCTGAAGCCAATTGAATATTGGCCCCATTGAGCTGAATTTGATTTGAAGACAACTCGTCATATGCCATTTGTAGCTGGAATTGCCATTCCTTGTTTCGTCTGTCATAATCATTGGAAGTTATTAAAATCGCTGCGGTATCAGAAAGAAGCGATGCAGTTTTATCCAGAATTGTAGCTCCCGCCTGGATCGCTTCCCCATATTTCATTCCCCCGTTGGCAAGGCCAAAAATACTAGCCATCAGATAACCTGCAACTGATGCACCATAAATGGAAAGTGTGGCTTGAGAAAGATAATTTGCATCCATTCGCAGCGCCAAAGCACTGGACTCTTTACTGCTTAATCCTTTGGTAACGAGATCAGAGTAATAGTCAATTTTATCATTGGCTGTTTCAATATTGCTTCCCCACAGACTGATCATACTCTCCAGTTCAGCAATTCTTGCCAATCTGATGGCGGTTGTCATTGAAAGCAGTTGAGAGGCATGTGAAGCCTTAAGCACCTGCATATGTTGTGCATCCTTTTTTTCAAGTACATCCTGAAGTTTCTGACCAAATGAAACAAGATTTGAAGTTAGTTCCTTAGCTTGCGAAATAAGTACATCGAAACGATATTGATAAGCAATGCCTGTGGGAGCCTGCTGAGGATTGAAGGCTCCGTTTCCATTGAATGCCGCACGTACCAGGTTCATAGGGTTGATCGGAGGCTGATATAAAGCAAGTGGCTCTTTCTGCCCAAGAATATTCATACAATTCCTGATTTTGTACAACCGGTCCTGAACTTTTGACCAGTATGAAAGCAACTGTTGATTATCAGGAATACAGAAATAACTTTGCAGATCATTATATGGTGTAGATCTACTATGGATCAAGGCTTTTTCGGAAGCAAAATCTTCAAGATTGATTAGGAATTCCGGAATCTTTTGAGAACCTCCATACATTTCAGATATATCTGAAAAATTTACAGGGAGCTGAGTTTTACATGCTCCCATATCAATAGGCTGGGAACCCAGCATGTCGTATGCATAATTATACAACATCGTTGCAGAAGTGATGGATTCCCAACTGTACTGCGTAAATTCAGAATCGCCCCAGGCAAGCAGGTTATCAATGTACTGCATAACTGCTTTTTTCTCGTATGCGCCCCATCTTATTCTGGCAATAGCGTGAGGATCGAAAGGATCATTATTATATACACTTATTTCTTTTGAATTTAGTAACTCCCCCTCCAAAGTTTCAATTCTATAATTCCGGAATGGTTGAAACTGCCAGTAACGCGAAGAAGGAAGCTCTAAGTAATTATTTAAAAGAACATTAAACACCTCTTCCCCTTGATAAGAAGAACTTAATTGCAAGGCATTGGTGAGCGTAATTGGAGTGTACGTTTGAAATTCACTTTGAACCACACCATTTTCATCCAGTAAATTCAAAGGCGCAGTTTTAAGCTGTTTAATTATTGCATCAGACTGCATAACGCTGATGTCGTTGGAAGGGATTTCAGTAACGGTAACGGGTGGCACAGTCGGATTAACTATATAATTCAACCATCGCTGAGCATCACTATATTTTCCCTGACTATTACATAACTGGGCAATCAGCATAGGTGCATGAAAAAATAATTCCCAGTAGTAATTCCCAAAAGGGCCTGAAAAATCAACCTGTCGACTACTTGAATATAGCGGTGGATCAACCTGCAATCCTGGCCCAAGATCGGAGAAAGGTAAACTTAAATTTACCGGTGCCTGCTGTGAGGAGATACTCATTAAACCGTCAATACCCTGGCTGGTTAATTTAGAGCTCAAATCGGTTAATGCATCCGTATTTAGGCGTATGGTTCTGAATTTGAAATCGTAAAGGCTTTCAGCCTCAAATCCTGGTTGTCCTATATAATATAATTGAGTAAGCTTGTCTCTCTGGCCATTAACATAAACACCTTTTGTAAGCAAAGGAAAATTTGCAGGTTGCACTTCATTTGCCTTTGCTTCAAGTAAAAAGCATTGACCCTCATACTGAAGAACTAACCAACCTGGCTGATTCTTTACTTCAAAGATTTGAAAACTGTCAGCATAAACATTATTAAAAAGAATTGAAGTAATCTTGTCCAGAATTGAATTGACGATAACCATTATCTGTTCTATTACATGATATTGATCGTCATATTGCATAAGGTCCGGGAAAATTTTGTTATAATCATCTTTTGTAAGAAACCTTGCTCCCGTTGCAATAGTGTAATGACTCCTGTCCGGAGCCTCTATAAAATAAGGCGCTCCATACATTGAAAGGTCCGTAATAATTGTTCCCAGTACCCCATAAGGCTCTGTAATACTGGCAAATGATGAGGAGGTATAAAGGAAGGGTTGCCCTAATGGAACCAGAGTAGCCAGGCTGCTTCCATCAACATAATTATTTTGAATGGTATTATGAACAGGGTAGATAATTATTGGATTACCGCTTATTGTATAATTGCAGGTAAAGGCAATAATCGGGAGAAGAGATTTATTATCGCTAAATGTGACAATTTCTTGGCTCTTTATCAGATAGGAAGATTCCAGATTACGGTCCAATACAACAGGAGGATAAAAAGTTGTATAATCATTAACTGAAATACTTCCGAAGTGACCAATCGCATCATTTATATTATTAACAAATAAAGTAAAATCATCTTTTAGTGTAGGGTTTACAGGTGTTATATTCCATGGAAGTGGAGAAAGGGATGCTGGCTGATACATTGGACCATACAAGATCATTAGTTTCTCATCTCTGGGAACTGAATCAGGGTCAAACTGTCCTGGAGATAACGGAATCGCCATTACTTTTTTCCAGATTGGCAGCGTGGGATCAAAGTCAGCTACAGGAAAAGGATAGTAAATTTGTGATTGCCCTGAAATTTGCATTATAGCCGCATTATTATTAACCAGAGTTCTGGGGGTTGACCAATTACCAGTATAATTTAAAATAGAATATTTGACGGATAATTTGGTGATAGTCAGGTTAGGCCCTGCCTGAGGTGGTTGTTGTATTGTCGTATCCAGTTCTATCCAGAAAATGAAAAGTTTTTCAAAAGCATAAGTTAATGTTGCCGTATCGGTTTTAATAGTCAGGTTTATGATCTCCCAGTTTGACCATGTCTCCTCAATGCCGCTGCGTGTGATGTAATAATAGGTGTATGGAGAATCAGGAGTTCGCGCAAGCAAAAACAGAGTTGGAACAAGGTTTCCATCAGGGCCTTTTACATTTGTCCGGTAAGCATCTACATATTTAAGAGATGTCATTATTTCCAAACCTTCCAGATACTTCCGGAATGAGTCTTCAACCGATCCCTCTGAAAGGTCACTTTGCTGAAGATCTGCTTGTAATGATGAAAACAGGTCAGATTTATTACTACGCAAAGTGGCGTCCAAGTAATTTTCAGGGTACAAAAATACTTCCCTGTTGGCCTCCCAAACTCTGTAGTTCATAATCCATTCCCAATAAATCTCAGGCAGTTCATTGGTGCAAATGGTTACATTCTCTTCCAGATTTAGCCTGCACCGTTGCAAGTAAAGCTGGGCTGCATTTAAAGCCTCCTTGATCACTGAAATAGTTGAGCATCCTGCAATGCTTACATCAATCAACAGGAATTCATAAAGTGAGCGTTCATCAGTTATATTCTGATTGCCTAAAGAGTTTAATACAACCGGAACAAGTACATCTCTCTTATTTTCATTGATCTTACCATTTATATGGTCATTAAGCGTATCCCAGCTGCTGTCAGGTACCTGAGCGCGAAGTGCCTGCTGAACTTTTTCTACTGATTGCTGGTAAAGAGCCCAGTCATTAAGTGCTTCTGCAGTTCGGAGACTATTCAAAGCAATCAGGAAATCACTGTCTTCGCCAGAAAGATTTATTAACGAAAAAAATGCTTGGAGTTTTAAAAATTTATTGACCGTATTGCATGATTTCAGATTTGGCCAGAATAAACGGCTCACTTTGTATATTTCAGTTGCAGGCCAGTTTGTCAGATTATTTAAAGTGCCAATTAAATCTTCTTCTGTAAGCAGTTCATTAAATGCCTGATCAAAATACAGATTCAAATTGTCCTGCTGGTCATTATACTGTGTTTTTAAATCGTTAAACTGATATAGAGCCTCCAGAACCGGTAGGAATGGATTTATGGAAGCAGTAACAACTTCTGGTTGAAAGATAATATTATGATTAATTAATGTAGAAAAATCGGTTTTGTTTAAAGAAAACTTATTTTTCAGATACAGAAATCTTGCTGTGTCATTTATGATATCATAAACTTCATCCAGGTCAGATTGCTGAAGAAAAAGTTCTATAATTTGATCTTCAGTTATGTTAAGATAATGCGCTACAGCGAGAAGTATATATTCAATAATATCCGGAGTAGTATTAAAGAAAGCAGCTATTACGCTATTAAAGGTAGTTGTGCGAAGGTCTGGGTCAGAAATAATACTAAGAGCAGTACTGATCTGGATCAATAACGAATCGGCAGTTGTTTTATTATAAGCAGGATTTACCTGTGGAGTAATGATGCCATTGCATAAAAAATTCATTTCAAACATCGACAATCCTGCAGCTTTAATCCATTTGATCTGTTCCATGATCATCAGCATTTCTTCCGGCTGTATCTTATCAGAAATCAGAATGCCGCTTTCATCGGTAAAGCCGCATAAGTTCATCAGGATCAAATACTCGTCAATACTCAAGCCAAGCTTGGCAGGAAGAACAGAATGCCTGTATAGGGCAGAAAGTTTTCTTACAGTCAGATAAATGGTTGTATCATTCCCGAACAGAGCGTTAGCAACTTTATTAATATCTGTTTTTGAAGCCGGAATAGCAGAAACCAGAATTAATCCGCGCTGTATGTCAGCATCGGAAGGATCGGATTTAACATGACTTTGGAGGAAATTAATAATGTAAGGAAGCGGCTGATCCTGGTACAATGGATTCACCCAACCATCGTTTGGGCTCATTGAAGGATGGTATTTTATTCCACCATTCTGCAGTAACAATGATGGATTGTTAAATATCATGTCGAATGGAGCAGTGGATTGCGCCTGATTTCCTACCCCATGGGTTCTGATATCTGCCCATATCATACTAGTGGCATCAGGATCCATGTTCAGCTGCTGCATAACTACTTTTGACTTTGCAATCCTAAGAAACATCTGTTCATCCAGGATCCCATTCTTACGAGATTTTTTTTTGATTAACGCTGGTTGAAGAGACCGGATAAGCCAATCCAGTTTTGTATAACTCCATCCCAGATATGACTGAAGCCTTATCATCCGGTTAAGAGATTGATATACAGAAACTGTTGCCGGAGAGAGTACCTTAACGGCTACTCCATCCTTATTTAAAATCGAACCGATCTTAATATATTGACCTTCTGAAAGACCAGCTTCTTTATTTATGATAAAACCAGAGGGTATTATTCCTGCCGATGAGGTATCCCGTGTTCCGGTCCAGATCTGAGGATCCCAATTTTCTCCCGGTTTATTATTCCATCTGGCGGTTAGATTTTTTCCATCATTATCAAATATAAACTGAATGGCGCCAGAGCTGCTCTGATCAGAGCCCCTAGTCCAAAAGCGACCTTCAGCCAGCGGAGACCAACCATCAGGATTTTGGGAGTAACTGATCACTACCTTTAATTCCTGATTTAAATCAGGAATTGTATAACTACCATTTATCTGATCACCATTTTGCTCAAGATTTAATTGAAAACTCTCACCAGTCTTATCGAAGGTAATATTCCAGGTACCAGATACATCAAAAACCTCCTGAAAGCTGAGATCACCTATAAGCAGGTCGTTCACCTCATCAACCGATAAACCTGTAACCGCTAAAAAGGAATCAAGCTTGCTCAAATCCTTAAGAGTTTGAGGGTGAATGATACCGTAGTTCACCATATCATAGGTAGCATCATCAACAGGTTTCAACAGGTTTTGATATTGCTCGGGAGAAATATTGAGGATATCACATGCCTGATCCAGGGTTAAACTGCTATCAGGATTAAAAAGTTTGTAAACATCGGCAAGCTGGAAGTTAAGAGAGCTAAGGCTTAACTTAATTTGATCTAGTAAAGGATTGTAAGGAAGATTAAATGGATAAAGTTGTGTAGCCAGTTTCTGATATGGATCCTCACCATCCGATGGAATCTGTTCAGCCAGAACATTGTTGACAATTTCCAGGTAAGGCACTTCATCAACAGCATCAGCAGCTGTGAGGAGTATGTTTTGTATATCCGGACGCCTGGAATTGAAACTGTATCCGGCAGGAATATTAGGATTATTTGAAGTGACAGCGTTGTCTATGATTCTTAAAAGATCAGTGAGATAAGCTGGAGGGCCAAAAATAGAGGCAAATTCATCGCAATCACAATAGTCCTGATCTCCGAAAAAATCTTTATATCCTGGAAGGGTTTTCAGATACTCCTGAAGAGATGGAGGCATATTATTAACATGAAGCCCGGTATATGAAACAGACATAACACTCTTGATAGACATGACCATCTGTGTTACCGTCTGGGCTATGCTCTTAGCCTTTTGATGAATTTCACCGGCTAACTTCTCATCAATTTCTTTTTTTACTGAATCTGTAAATTTTTTTCGTGCAATCCTGGAAATGGAATGTGCAGAAGTATGTCCTTTTTCCAATAAAATAAATATGATTTCCCTGTAAGGATAAACCCTGTAAAGTCGGAAATGAATAGTAAGTAATTCTCGCAATTCAATGTCTTTGCGGGTTAGCTCCTGAATTTTATCACCTGATACTTTATCCACTGATTCATTGATACTGGGATTCCGGGAAAAGAATGCAGATAGTTTTTTTAAAGTTTTTTTATTTATAGTTGGATTCATAAATTATGTATTAAGGTCGGTTAAGGTTAACTAAAACTAATTTGATTATAAAAAAATTCACTTTCTCTGAATGGTACTGTCATTTTTTCTTAGTGGATTTAAGCTTAATAAATTCAGTGGTTCCACCATTTTTTTCCCTTTTTTTTGCCTCTAGAAGTTGTAACCTTGCAGATTTGGATCTGACATCACGGGTTGGAGTGTTTGAATAGACCGAATAAGCTTTGGAATTCGCAAGGAATCGCGTCCATCTTGCCTTTGGACTTGTTTTTTTAATTATTCTCTTGAATAAGCCTGAAACACCGGCAATAGCTCTGGAATAAATAGAAGAGTCATTCCCTGAAGTAATCAGGTGAAAGACTCCTTCGTGCGTTCCAATTAATCCTGAACTGGCACTACCTCTGGTTGCAGCGGCAAAATTACCTGTTGTCATTGCTAATGTAGGATGCATACTTTTGTACATCAGATGATGAAGCTCGAAAGTCTTATTACCCTGTTGTGGAGTAAAATCAATATCCGGGAAGCCATCTCCCATTGTTTTTGTTGCGTTGCTCCTTAGACCAGAGTATTTATTTTTGACATTATCACTTGCCTCTTCGCTATACCCCCCTGCAGCCACTATCGCTGAGTGAAGACTAGGATTAAATGCAGAAAACGCCCCCTTAAATTTATTAAAGAAGACATTCAATTGAGTTTCCAATGGCGCAGAAAATCTAGCACTTTCATCAGTAAAAAGTTTTTTATCAGCGTGAGCTTCATCATAGACCTTGTTGGCCAGTCCTAGTGCTTTCTCAAATTCTGCTGCTTTAATAAATCTTAAACCTTTCAATAATGCAGTGGTATCTTTTTTATTTCCTGTATATACTTTTCCAAATCCTGTTGGATCTGTAAACGTAATAGGATTTCCACCTACAAATTCATACAGGTTTAAACCATCTATATTGCCTCCAGGATCAGGGTTGAGCCACCTCCCCATCCAGGAAATGTAATACCGGGCTCCGTAATAATAAAGTCCGGTACTGTCATCGCATTCCTTGCCTGAATACCGGTATGATTTTATTTTCACCTCTTTCTGATTTGAACCGGCAATAATAGCTGTGCCTCCGTAAGGAAAATACTCTTCGTAACTTATCAGCAAAGCATTTTCATCGTATTCCATGGTTACGGATCCCAAGTCATTATCCATCTGGTAGCGGAAACTTCTACAAGGCACGGAGTCCACTTCACGGTGTAGATCATCCTTGGTCCAGTAATGAATAATGGCAACACAGGTTTTGTCATCCATTATCCTGAGTGTCCGCCTTTCCAGGGTAACTGTTGTGTTTCCTTTCTGATCGACTGTTTTTTGTCTCTTTATTTCGTAGTTGCCTATATAGGTTTTTTCAGTCACTGAAGTTACCGCCCCCCCCTGATTCATTCGTTCAATTACTTTTCGGGTCCTCATCTCTGAGCTGTCATAAATATAGTAATCGCTGTCATCATTCATCCCGGGCCGTTCTATAACTGCAGCCTTTACCAGGTTTTCATAACAATTAAAAGAGAGTGAAACCGTATTATTAATGGCCAGTTGCAGTGGGTTCCCTGAAGCATCATATCCAAGGCCCTGAAGCCTGTTTGAATCCTGAACTACTGGCTGGTCAGTAGTATAGCTTACCGAAGGCGAAACGTGCTGTTTCCAAATCAGATTTCCCCCATCATCATACTGATAATTCTCGGTATAGTTTTCAAGCTTATTGCTGTCATTTATTGAAGGTAAAGGACTAAATATAGATTGCTTGAAACTTCCATCCGAAGAATTGTTCCGGTATGTGCCACTGTTGATTCCCTGGTGCTGACGGCCAGTTGCTTTAACCAAACGATAAACTTCATCATAGGTATAATCCGAAAGCGGACTTACCTGCTGGTTATTGTTGAACACTGTTTCTATGGAATGATCCCAGGTCCGGGTAATATTTCCAACAGGGTCATAAGTATAAGAGATATCCTGAACCGTACTAATAATACCTTTGTCTCCTCCAGGTTTTTTGCTCAATAAGTTCAACAGCCGGTGAGTTGTATCTTCATAAGTACTGAAGGTACCGATGCCATTGCCATATGAAATGGAAACTCTTTGCCGGTTTGCATTATAAATTATCTGATTTATTATCTTCTGGATTATACCATCACTGAACCGGACAGTTACCGAATCGAGCAGCCCCGATAAATTGTATGTATTAGTTGTAATAGACCCATCCGATGTGGTTTCGGTTATTAATCTTCCCAGGGCATCAAAAGTATAGCTAACGTTATTGATTTCCGTTTCCAGCATTATATGCTCTGTCCAGTTCACTGCTATTTTATAATTTTCAGCCATCTGCCTGGAACTTTTCAGAACATGGCCTGAAATGCTATAGAGACTTTTTATTACAACACCAGAAAGATCATTTATCTGATATATCTCCCCCCGGAGATTATAGTTTTCAGGTTCAGGTTGAAACTCACCATAGGCAAAGACTTCAACCAGGCTGAAATCATCAAATGATACCAATGGAATTGCCGAATCCGCTTTCTTTACTTTTATGGCTATTTTCCGCTGCATCCGGTCATAAGAAATCAGCTGGCAATAATCACGGGGACTCCAGGACCAGAACTGATTTTCAAAAATATTATTGAAGTGAACCTTTGTACCCGCATCAGCACTTTCGAAAAACACAGGTTTACTCCCTCCCATAGGGTAAATGTATCTGAAGTTTGAATAGTCTGTTCCTTGTTCGAGATTTGATTTGTAGAACCTTGGATCCACTGATCTGGTGACACGTCCTTCAATATCATATTCCAGGGAACTTATTAATTGCGGGCCGTCTGTACGGATCTGAATTTTAAGGAAGGAATTTCCAAAATTATCAAAAACCTGTATAGTAGGAGTATGATAGCAGGCTTCTGCCTTGACAAGTGCATCCATTTCATTCTTCTGTGCCAGATCTGGCTGAGCTGGCTGAACCGGGTAACTGGCCATAAAACTGATGTAGAATGCTGAATCCTTTACCGTATCATTTTCATCAGAAATCTTCTCTTCCCAAGATGTGAATTCATGTAGAGAGAAAAAACCCTTTGGGGTGTCAACCCTAATCATTCGTAAGAGGGGGTCGTAATAAGTTATGGTAGGCGCAGGCAATCCTGAGATCTCATCTTGTTTTTCATAGAAGGGAAGATCAGAAAAATAGGGAAGGTATTCCTCACAAGGCTTTTCCTTATTGTTATAAACTATTCTTCCCGAAACAAGCCACCGGTTTCCATACCCCTTTGCTTTGGTTCTTTTCTTAACGTTTACCGAATAATCCGGATCAGCAAGCTGTTTACTTTCTATTTTCCTGGCAAAACCATCCCAGAAATTAATTAGCTGATCACAGGAAAAAGGAGTTGTATCACCATTAAGATGGTAATAATTTTCACGTTGCAACGAGATAGAATTTACCGGTTTTACATCCTCATTACTTTCAAAAAAGGCATTCAGATCATAGAAAAAATAACTTCCTGCCCCCTGAAGGTAATACTCAGGATTTGCGAGGACATCATCAAATGAGATGGGTTGATCCTTTCCGGTTGAATCTCTGATAATGTACTCGGTCGGTAAACCGCCCGTTTCATAAAGCCTCATGCCGCCCGTTGCAATTCCATTCTCCATTCCAAAGATTGTAGAAACCACTACATTTCCAAGCGGGTCGAATAACAGCTGGGTTATATTTTGGTTGGCATCAATGATCTGAGCGGGCTTCATAGTCTGATAATCCAATAGTACACTGGTAGTATTAAATGTATTATCATCAAGATACATGGTAACACGAACCGGGACAAGATTGTAATTATCGTAAACTATTGTTTCCTTCTGAAAGAGTTGGGAAGATGAATCAACAAAAGAATTTTCAGTCAGATTTGGGAGGTAGAAAAATTTGGGATCAGTAAAGTAATGTTGCACCAGTCCCCTGTTTTGCCAATATCCAGATACGACATCGAAAAAGTATCCGCCTATATCCTGCAACAAATCACCTGGAAGCTTGTTTTGAAATATCGAACTGATATTAGCTGGAGTGAATACTGCCTCTGCAACATGGTGAACCAAAGCTTTCTTTGAAATATTACCGACAGAAAGGAAGTCAGACTGTTTATCATCCCAGAAATAGCATGTTTCCCAAGTAAGCTGACGTACCTGCAAACCGCTTGGCAGGAAATCTGCAAGATAAGGAAGGATGTTTTCCTGGGCAGCTTCAGCCTGATCTTTTATATTTTCAAAACTGAAATAACCTTTATCATTGGCCAGTAAGATTCCCAACAACTCGTATTCACGGCTATCATATTCGATTCCTCTGTACCGGTAATCCAGATCATCGGAAGTATTTATATGAAGATTGCTTTTAAGGATCGCCTTTAATACTTGCTGTTCAGGATACAGTAGCACTTCCGGATCCGTCACCGGGCGCCTTGGGAGGAAGACAGAAACCGATTTTTTTATTTCCCCGTTTAGTGGATCTGTTTCGAGTACAAAATCCTGACTTACTCTTGGATCATAAGGGTTTCTTTCATAATTATAAGCAATACTTTCCCTTGCATTTACCTGAAACACTGCAAATGAAGCATCTCCTCTTGTTTGTTGCAACATAACCTGAAAGTTAGACTCATCAACGGTATATGGATTAACCGATTCTGGCTTTCCATCAGATGCATATACCTCTTTTCGTAAGATATGCCCCTTCAATGCAAAGTATGCCTGGCGGACTGTTTCCTGGTCCATATAAATCTCTTCCTGGAAAACACTGTCAGGAAAGTTATACGCATTTTTATCCCCGGAATAATAGTATGGAACGTATTGCCTGGAAATTTCTCCCGGATCCGTGCATGAACCTGTGTGATGCCAGATTCTTGTATAAACGGGCGCTACGTATTGATCTTCCGGAATACTTTCTGTCCCTCCGGCTATTGATGCCTTTTCATTTTCAGGAAAAAATTCACTGTCCCAGGTTTCTATATAGCCAAATCCGCAGAATTCTCTTTCTACCGGATCATAATACCCCTGATGGTATTTGAATTTATTTACATATCGTGAACCTGAAATAATATCTGTCACGATAACTCTGTCAACAACCTGAACGGGGAATGGCAATTTTGTAATCCAAGGCGTTCCAAGTTTTTTATCTTCCAGGTAATACTTAGTTGAACTGGAATAAAGTATATGCGTTTTTGCTCCGAGGTTATTATTGATCTGATTTAAGAGATATGGCTTTAAAACTTCGGTGTAAGCCCCCTCCGGAGAAATTGTTTCACCTACGAAATTATAATAATAGTGTACCGGAACAGGGGCAATTTTTGTAAAAACAAGTGAAGAACTGCCATTTCCCATCAGATCTGAAAAACTGATCTTATCTATATCTGTGAATTGATCGGGCAGGTTGATTCTGACTGCATCGGAAAACGAATTACCGTTCTGATTAAGGAAAATTTCTACCCGGTCGGAATAAGCATATATCAGATCGGAAGTACCTGATCCGTCTATGTCAGCGAAAAAAACTCTACCAATATCAAATTCTGTATCGAATACAGGAGCATTTTCCATGGTAACCTTTTTGCCATATTTTCCATAGCCGAGGCATGGCCAACACTCTACCACACCACTTGCTATTTTAACACGGTGAGGAAGTCCATCACCGTAAATATCTAAAAATGTTACAAGCTCTTGTTTATAGTCGTTTTTTTTCAGTGGAAAGCCATTTTCATTCGGCACCATTACACCAGGTCTGAATCCCATTTCTCCAGCTGAAGGGTAGACCAAAATATTGGTGATATCTGCCAAAAGCATATCTGTTTTTCCATTGGCACCGAGATCAGCATTTTCCATATTTCCATTAGCAAAATCAGTAGGGAAATTTGCAAAGCTCCTGAAATCATTCCAGCCTCCCTGGTCATTACGCTTAAAGTATCCTGCGGATGAAGCCGTATTTATAAGCAACTCCAGCTGGCCGTTTCCATCAATATCCTGCAGCGATATATCTCCACCGTGAAGGTTATTAAACGAAGGAAAGCCTTCCGGATCAGCAGCAGGAGAATAGTTGCCATTGCCTTCGGGCTGCATATAAATTATTGTACCTTGTGAAGAATATAAAAAACCTGGCAACCCTTCACCGTTCAGGTCCACAGGTAAAATTTCAGATCCGTTCAGATATCCTGGTAATGCACCACTTTGGAGTTGTAATGTTTTAAAAGCCGGAGATTGAGGTGGTATGAATGAGGAATAATTTAATTCGATGGGAGGCATTTTTTGCAAGTCAAAACTTCCATCCAATCTCTTCCGGTATCCGGTGACAGAGGAATTGGTTAGCATGGACATACTATAGAATTCAATTTCGTTATAGTTTTGAAGATTCTGATAATTGAAATCAAAGGATTTTATCAAACAGGTGGTTTGCAGCTCATTTTCAAAATGATGGAATAGCATGATATTCCGGCAAAGCCGATGTGTGCGGATCTCAAAACCCGATTTGTAAGAAGAAAATGAATCCGGTCTGCATTGCCAAATTGCAACCGGCTTATAAGCATTCCCGGGTATAGTTAAATTATATTCTCCGTAATCAAAAACAATTTCAAAGGCAAACTTTTCTATGTCCCCATCAAAGTAGTTTCCATATTTTATATTTTGAATATATCTGTTTGCAGTTGAAGATCGGTTTTTCTCAGATGGAGTTTGAGGTACATTAGCCGAATCTTCCTGTTTATAAGTGTATATTATTCTATTGCCATGTGCATCACAGGATTCATCAATCAACCATTGAAAAACCTGAAGCTCATTATCCGGATTTACAATACGGGAATTATCAGTTCTGCCATAATATTGAATTGCATTATTGTTTGAAGTGATTTTCCAATATGAAATACCGGTCCCATTATCGGTAATTTGTTCAGTCTTTGAAAACAAAGATTCAACTCTTGGCAAATATTCTGCTGTGATGGTATCATCAGCTTTTCCTGAACTGTTTTTATCGGTAGATATTTTTTTTACAGCTTCCTCACCTGAGGGGAGAACAAAAAGCTGATTCCTGTCATATTTTGGAATTCCCTTATCGGTTCTTACAGATACTTTAGGCAGGTTTAGTGAAAATCCAAGTCCAAATGTACCGTTACCAAATCCTGAATTATACTCTACCGACAAATCAGGATCAAATCCCCGACCAGGAGTTACAGGAAGTTGAATATTAAAACTTCCTGTGCCGGAAAAAGAATCAGCCTTAAAAGAATCACCAATACCTTGAATAGTACCTCCGCCTTTGGGTTGAGTGATTTGTGTTTGTGAAATTTTATCAAAAGTTGATGAAGCGGGCATTATTTAAATTTACAAAAGGTTGATAATTGTTATAAGGTTTCTTTGAAAAAAAAAAACAAAATACTATTATAAATTTGTTCTGATGAATTTAATACGATTAAAAAATCACTTCCTAATATATCTCTTTTCTAAATTGAATTTAACCTCAATTGAATCACGAAATATTTTCGTTAATTCTACTCCTTCAGCAACATTTCCTAATTGCAGAATATTTGCCTGGCCATTGATTTGAACTAAGGCCAACTGTTTGTTTGATTTTTCATTTTTTATTAAACCATTATATACAATATTTGGCCATTTGTTTGATACTGGTACTGTATTCGTTACTTTTTTAATTATATCGGGCTTAGTTATAGCTGATACTACTTTATTCTCGGAAGTTGTCTTTTTGGCTCTCTTACTTATAAATGGATCGCGATAATTTGGATGAATTGAAAAAGTATCAATTAAATTTTCATTATTTACATTTTCAATAATAACACTTTTTAATACCTCATTGGAATTACTACCATTTACAACATTAAATATTCTATATATGATAACACCCCAAACCAATAAAACGACCGGGATTAAAATATATAATAGCTTTTTATTTTTCATTATTAAGGTGCGATTATAAATTTACGCCTGGTTGAATATGCGCTCCAATTTCCAGCCGCATCTCTTGATCTCACCCTCCAAAAATAATCCTGGCCTATAGTCCCGGTAAAACTATAACTAAAGTTTGTTGTAAGTATACTTGAAACTAATACTGTCAAATTAGTATCGGCATATACAAACACACTATCCATGGTTGCTGAAACATCTGGTGTCCATTCAAGGTTAACTGGATTTGAAACTGTATCATTTGCGGTTGGAAGATTTAAAACAGGTGTGGTTGGTGGAGTGTTATCAATACTAATATTGCGGGTAGCATTAGCCGCTAATGACGTGGAATTGCTGTTTTGTGCTAAAACTCTCCATTGATAGGCGCCTTCTGCTATGAAAGTATAGTTTGCTGTTGTTGTTGCTAATGTTTGAGTACTGATCACTGAGCCTGATAATAGTATCTGAAACAAATAAGAATCCGCATTCATCAATGGCTGCCATGCAAAGGCATGCGTGTAATTATTTGATGAATAATTATCAGCAGGACTCATTAAAGAAACCCATTGATTACTTATATTTAATGAACTATCAATCGTTAAGTTATAGGTTATGTATTGTGTATAGCTGGAATTATTCATTGCTCTTACACGCCACTGATAAACACCTGGCAAAAGCGAATATGAAAACTGGTTATTGGTTATAGTGGAATCTAATATCAATTGCTGAACAGCCGAAAAACCTGGTTTTACAATTTGTAAATTATATTTTTCAGCACCTTTTAATTCTTCCCACCAAAATAGTTGAGAAGAACTGGATGATGCGGTATTGTTGGCGGGAGCCAAAACAATTATTGATTTTTTTGCTAAATCCACTTCAATAAAATCCTGACAGGAATAAAGAAGAATGAAAATAATACTTGTTAATGCTGAAATAAAAATTTTACTTTTCATGTTGTTTTACATTTTGTAAATAGATGGCTGCTGTCAAGGTCATATCCTTAGTTTTAAAATCTTTTTTTAACTGATATCGTACAGATGCTATTTTCCCTAATTTATTTTTCTGCTCCAGAATATACACGAGGTTTATCAATGAAGCAAATTCACCTTCAACAACAAATAGATTAGTTTCAATAAACAGATCGCCCTGCTTAGCAATTGTTGTTTCCGGGAACTCACGCAATACAGCGTGATTATTTTGGCAATAATTAGTTATTAATTCCAATAATGCCTGTTCTGTATTTTGTCCATTTACGTTTTGTTTTCCAATTTTTGAATCCATTTGTAATAATTGGTTCTCCAGTTGAACCGCCATTACCGGAGCGTTGGCGGCTAATTCGATCTGTTTTTCTGCATAACAATATTCGCTATATGCGGCAATTGTTTTTTTTACCGCGAATGCATAAATCAGGTACAGTGCCAATACAGACACTATTATTAGCAGTTGATTTTTTTTCTTGTAAGTAAGGTTTTTAAACATTTTTAATGAATCAATTTTATTTCAATTAAAAACAAACCATCATCTGTTGCATTATCCTGCGTATAATTTAACAGCGTTACACTGCTGATCCACGATTTTAATTTCACCTCTTTCATCCAATCATTCAAATCAATGCTTTTTTGACATTTACCGGAAATTTTGATACTCTTATTTTCAAAAAAGAAACCTTCCGTTTCATCGTTTATTTGTTTTTTCTTTACCGGATGAATATTCACGTCAATCCATTGTATGGATGAAGGCAAACTTCCGGCAAGCTTATCTGCATAAAATGAAGTACGGGAGTTTTCCAATAAACCATTCTGCTGCAAAAATTCTTTTTTTTCTGCAAATTCTACCTTTAATGTATCGTACCGATCTAAGGCGGATTGATTTAATGCAAGCGTTGAACTCAAGTCACGGGCTTTTGTCCAGTAATGATTAAAAACAAAATAGTTTATTAATAGAACAGAAAATGCCGCAATTAAAAGCGACCAACCTATAAATTCAAATTTTTGTTTTTGTTTAAATTCTTCTTTGATGTTATCAATTAGTTCGGATTTAGCTATGCCAGTATCAGCACCTAAGAAATAAGATAGTGCAGCAGCAAATGCTATCAATAATTTTGGCTGGATCCTGTCACCACCAATCTGTATAGGCTCCTCTCCGTTCTCTTCAGGACTCCCAATCTCTGTAATCTGTTGTTCTCTTATTTGCAATTGATACGAACTAAACCTTAATTGTTCGTTTGAAATAATATCCGAATCAATCAATGGCAACAAGTTATTGATCACGAAAGGTCCTAATAAGCAGCCGGCAATACCGGTTAGTTTATTTTTTTTTAGTTGTTCTATAATTTCGTTAATAATGCTGGAACGAATAAGCGAAACAAATCCCTGTGATGAACTGATGCTTGTTTGTTGCAAATCAAATTCGTTTAGATTGGCATTTGGCAGTACTTTATTTAATAGCGTTACCTGCGTATCGGTTTCCGAAAAAGTAACTTTCCGGTGGATAATCCCTTTGCCATTTAAAACTAATATGATCGGAAGTTTAGGATCTATAAATTGAGCCAGCTCCTCAAAATTTACAATTCCTTCTTTTTGCTTTTCAATAGTAAGTAGGGACTTTACTTTTTTAAGAACAACAACATTTATTTCATACGCATTTTCAGGTAATAGTATAACCTCTACCCCTACCGCTGTTTTGCTCTGGATGATATTTTTAAAATCAACTTTTTTAAGCATTTTAGTAAATTACAGTTGGCTTAATGAAAATAGTAAGCTTGCTTTTGTTTTTCTTTTTAGAACGGCTGCTGAAAAACCATTTAATGATAGGAATACGCGATAGTACCGGAACACCTGATGATGATTCATCTTGCGAATCATCATCTAATCCTCCCAGCATGATCATTTCCTGATTTTTTACTCTGATAAGAGACTCAAAATTTCTTGAACTTGTACCATAAGGACCATTTGTACCTGTTTGTGTAGTAAAAGAGGATTGTTTGACGGTAATTTCCATTGTAATTTGTTCATCACCAGAAACAATTGGGTTAATGGTCATTGCAAACTCCGCATTCAAAGGTTTATATATTTGAGTGTTTTGAGTAGTGGTACTGGTAGTTGCAATCACATTACTATTTTGCTCTAAATAATAACGGGTTTCTCCAATATTCATCTTGGCTTCATGCCCATTAAGAGTAGATAACAAAGGGGTTGAATTAATTTTAATGGTGCCATTTTGTTCCATTAATTGAAGGCTTAAATAAAAATTAGGCGTTACCTTACCCAAGTTTACAACGCCTAAGCCATTTATACCGTCAACAATTGAATTTATTGAATTGGCACCTAAATTCAAGTTTAACTCAGGGAAAACGGTGCCCCCGGTTTTTGTTGGGGCTGTGCCAAGGCCTGCTTTTATTCCTGAAGCCACAGCATGAGAATTGCGAATATCTACGATCAACACTTCAATTGAAATAACAGGCACTACCCTGTCAATATCACGAATGAAGGCTTCCAGCTCATCCATACGCGGTTTTGATCCACAAAGAATCAAACTGTTTTGATCGCTGAATGTTTTTATATCTACATCTTTTTTTAAATCGGCTGGAATAAAATCTATTACTTTTTCAACTGTTCTGTATTTCAGTGATACGACTTTTGTTCCGCGTATACCTTCAATATTACGATCTCCAATCAAATAAATATCACCCTCTTTTTTAAAGGTGTATTCTGTATTATTAAATAAGTAATTTAAAAATTCATCGTTGGTCGCATTCTTCACAGTCAGGCTGATATTGCCTTTAGGCTCTGTAAACAAGACATAACTTGTTTTTAATTCATTAGAAACTTCTGCTAAAATATCTGCTATAGGCATATTTACCGCGTCCACACTCACTAATTTATTCTCATCTGCTTTTACATTTAGTCCCGGTTTAGCAGAACGGGAATTTTGAGAAGAACTATTATTTTTTTTATTCGGAACTTCAGCATCCATTTTTTCAATCAAGTAAAAATTATCTGCGGTAAGGGTAACTTTTAACTCATTGGCAAAAGCCAAATTTTCCAAGGCGGAATTAAATAGCATATTTTGAATATATCCACTTACTTTTTTACCAGCCAAACCAGATGAAAACATTACATTTTTTTGTGATTGTTTAGTTAACTCTTTTACAACTATAGCCAAACTATCATTGGACAAGTCCAAACTAAGTAAATCAGTTGTTTTATCATAGGAAATATTCAGCAGCTTGGGTATATATTTTGCAGGCGCAGAAGGTGGTGCAGCGTATTGTGAGAAGGACATGATGTTGCCTATAAATGTAATTTCCAGATCGTACTTTTTACAGAGAAACAACAATACATCTAACACCGTAACATTGGAAAAATTATTGATCACCTTGGCAGAAAGCGAAGGATCAACACTCACATTTAAATTATTGGAGGTTGCTAAGGCGCGAATAAATTCCTGGATGGCTATACCATTTACGGACAACTCCACCTTTTCATTTAAACCGAGAGTTTGAACTGATAGTTCCTTGAGTTTTTCTTCAATTACAGTAAACCTGTCCTGTTGGGCATTTACAATTGTTGTTGCTAAAATCAGAAATACAAAAAATAGCTTCTTAAGTCGTTTTATGTTCACAAAAAAAATATTAATAATTGTTCAACAATACCGGATAGATCTCTTCAACGGAAGTAAGTCCTTTTTCAAATAAATTAAATGCATTTTCTCTTAACGTCTTTATTTTTCGCTCCTTTAAGAGATCTTCAATTGAAAATGTGTTATTTTTTATATTGTCAGCTAATTCATAATCAATTGGAATTACTTCATAAACTGCTTTTCTACCTTTATAACCGGTATAGTAGCAATGCTCACAGCCTTTTGCAACAAAATGTGAATGAACAGGTTTAGGTGCTTTAAAGGTCCTTGGAAAAAGTTTATCATCAAATGATTTTTCTTCTTTACACTCTGTACATAATAAGCGCAGCAAACGTTGTGCAATACTTGTATTCAGTTCACTTGCCAGTAAAAAAGGCGGAACTCCCATATCAGCCAGACGGGAAACAGTTCCCCAAGCAGAATTGGTATGAATGGTGGACAGTACCAAATGCCCGGTTAACGACACTCGTACAGCCATCTGAGCTGTTTCAGCATCACGTATTTCACCCAGCATGATAATGTTGGGATCCTGGCGAAGAAAGGAACGCAAAGCATTAGCAAATGTTAAACCGATACTTTCCTTTACCTGTACCTGGTTGATCCCTTCCATGGTATATTCAATGGGGTCTTCAATGGTAGTTAAATTTGCTTTTTCCTTATTAAGAATTTTTAAGGTAGCGTATAAGGTGGTGGTTTTCCCTGAACCGGTAGGGCCACTGATGAGAATAAGACCGCGCGTTTTTTTTATCCCTTCTAAATAATCATATAATTCTTTCTCATCAAATCCCAACTGATTAATATCGATGTTGGCCGCATCATTGCTCAGGATACGCAATACAATTTTTTCACCATACAATGTTGGCAATACCGAAACACGGATATCAAATTTATTACTTTCGCTGTTAAAGAAGATCCGTCCATCCTGGGGCAAACGTTTTTCTGAAATATCAAGGTTGGCTTTGATCTTTATCTTATTTATAAGAGAAGGATAATCCATTTTACTAATGGTATAACGCTCTATCAATAGGCCATCAATACGGATACGTACGCGGCACTTTTCCTCATACGCTTCAATATGAATATCACTTCCTCCCAAGTGTTTGGCTTCGGCAATAAGCATGGGTAAAAAATCATCGGCTTTTACATTACCTGCACTTACTTGTTTTATAGTGGCGTGTGTATTGGTATTCCTATAATATTTCCCTAATGTTTTTTGTATAATACCTGTAGCGGCCTTTTCCAATACTACTGTTTTTCCGAAAAGCATTTCCAGCTCATCTGCCAACTGGTGATGATATTTGTCTTCGCTTACATATAGCACCAACTGCTTGTTTCCTTCTACCAGTTTTGGCACAATGCTATAATGCCACGCTTGTTGTGGAGTGATTGCATGTTGCAGATCAACAGTTAATGATATGTAATCGAGTTCTATCATTTAATAATTAGGGGGCATTTCAAAATCATTTATAAAAAACTGTGTGTTTTTCTTTTTTCTTGAAAAAAAAGAAACAAAAATTCAAGAACAAACGATTCCTTCCCACCAGGCTACTCCGCATCGCGTTTGTTCATTCCTCACGCGCGTTTTCACAAATTTATTTTTTCTTAAAAAAGAAAATAACGATCCAAAGATTCTATTCGTTTTTTGTTCATTTATTTAAAAAATTTTACCAAACCATCCAGTTAAATAATCATCATTGTAAAAGTTAAATACTGGCAACCATTGGTTTACTATAATCAATACCATTATCACTGCCGCCATTGCTCCAGCAAGTGGTATTTCTTTTGAAAGATTTTTTGTCAAAAGGGTAACCATCAGAAAAACAAGTAATGTAAATAGCAATGCTGCTATATAAAATATTATAAAATTAAACGGTGAAAATGCAGCCGCTACTGTGGCAATAAACAATACATCACCTATTCCTAAATATGAATTGATGATGTTAACCAGTTTTTTATTCTTGATACTTATGTAAACAGTTAAAATAACTAACTGAACAACAATAAAACCGATATTAAACATCGTATAATGTATCAGTTCATTTGCCGGAATCCGAAACAAGCCCTGAGCTATAAAAAAAACCAATAGAAGTGGAATCAAAAACCAGGAGATCTGACGTTGTTTCAGGTCCTGAAACAGCACAACTGCAAGTAATAGCAGTAAACAAATATCAATTACGTACTGCATTAATCAGGAGTAATTTCTTTGATATGTTTATCCTGGTCTACTTCCCACACATTTAGTATTCCATCACCGTCAAAATCTGTAATTGCATTGGCACGTGCTTTAAAAGCCGTATTTGTAGATTCTATAACTTCAATCTGATAATTGGCATTTCCACCTTGCGTAGTAAGCACTGCCGGTTCAAAGCTAATCTCTGTAAAATCACTGCTGTATTTGGAGTGTAAATAAAAATAAGTTTTCTCCAGTGTGTGGATATGCTCGAGCTGTAATTGTGCTTCGGTGCTTTTCGCCTTCGAAATTAATGGCATCAGGTTGGGTAATGCAAGCAAAACTAAGATACCTATAATGATAAGAACAATTAAAAGCTCCATCAAAGTAAACGCTCTCAGCTTTTTACCGGATATTTTTATTTTCATTTTTTGAATGTATTCAAATGTTTAAATGCCAGCTTACACACCTTCTGCTGACATTAGCAACCGCTAAAATACTTTTCATCTACGACAAATAAATTACAAATTTGAGCAAAACATTACATTGTAATTTCTATGAAGATTTTGTTTTTAAATATACTTTTAACAGGATGATATCCCTTTTGAATTCAATCTACCTTAAAGCGAATGGCTTCACAATTCTTAAGGTTTCCATTCACAATAATACCTTGTACCTTACCCAGCACCTTAGACTGTCGGCATTCTCCGTTAACAAAATACTAATCAGCAATATTAAATTTTGCCTTAACCGTATTGTAATTATTTAAGTCTAAGTCTGGATTAGCAACAATGGCGGCAGGAGGAATTACCACCACTTTAAAGAGACTAGTGGCAGAATAGAAAGTGTTAGGAGAACTACCTATTCCAATTCCGTTATAATCCCAGTTGACTTGAACAGTACCCACAGTTGTCATGTATCCCATAAAATAGTTAGTAGAAGAAACAACCGTATTAGGTAATGCAGTCCAATTCGTATTGTCTAAGCCGAAATACACCTGTACCGCTGCTGTATTAATATTACCTGAAGTAAGTTCTGGAACTGAAAGTTGAGTATACCATCTGGTAGAACTACTGGACCATGTTGGAACCGAATATGTTTTTGAGGTTACGGTAACAGTTGGCCCTGCTTCATTTCCTTTTTTACAGCTGATAACCGACATGGTTGTTAAGACCATAATTAACGAAACAATTTGTAAGTTTTTTTTCATGTGAGGATTAGTTTTGCTTTATACCTTCAATTGGTTGTGAATGATGTTCAATAGAAGTAGCCCCCGGCCCGCTCTTTGCATCCAGATTTTTCTTTACGAAATAACCGCATAGAGATAATACTAATGCTATAATCCCACCGATTATTGTTCTCGTATACCAATTAGGATTGGATTTTTTTTGAGATGATTTTGTTTCGGGATGTTTAACATTAACGTTTACATTGACATTATTCGTGTTATTGTTTGTGTTAACATTATTATTTGTAGGAGTACTTTTTGTAGCCATAAGAATTAATAATTTTACCAATGATATAACTTTTTTCAAGAACTAAAATCAACATAGCCACAAAAACCGTGTTTTTACGGATAAAATTGGGTGTTTTTACGGATGACTTTCGTACTCAAACAAATTAAGCCATCCAATTCGAGTAGCGTAATATTTTAAAAACTAAAATAATAACCTGATCCATAAACCTAATAATAAACCGTACGCCCTCTGTAAACTCCATTTGTAAGAATCATAGATCCACCTGTGGAATTATAAAGCGTACAATTAAATGTTATTTTACTTATACGATGAGAAACCCCAACTTCATTAACTATATGCTCAGTAATACTAAAAGCACTTCCGGTTTGGTCTGCGGTACCTAAATCTGTTGTCCACTCTACACCGCTATTATCATAGTAAAACACTCTGGCTCCATCTACTCCATCTATATTTGAACTGGGGGATTGCTTCCCATAGGCGTAAGATTTTACTGCAAACATACTATCTATCTGAGTATTTGTTGGTTGATACACAAACCCTTTCATTATTTGAATGCCTCCCAAGTTCTGTGCGGAAAACGCTTTGGTAACCATACTGGTTTGACCTTCCTGCCAACCGGATGGCTCAGTTCCACCTTCGCTTCCACCACCTGCTCCATAACCTCCAACACCATCCTGAAATGCAACTGCTGTTCCGTTTATTGTAGCCTGAAAATAAAGGTTTGACGTTGGAACTGGTGGATTAGTTGTTGCTGGCGTTGGCACAGGCGCACTCTCTTCCTTTTTACAACCGTTTATTCCTAAAACTATTATTATAGCTGTTATTACTGCCAGCTTCAGACTGTATATTTTTTTCATTATTATTTTATTATTTGATTGGTTTGTTTATATCCTTGATCGTATTCTTAATTCAATCTTTTGGTAACGTTTAACAACTGCTAAAATACTTTTCATTCATGACAAATAATTTACAAATTGTGGCAAAAAATTACATTGTAACAACAATACAAACATTACTAAAAATCCAACTATTGCTCATTATACATTTACTCCTGTTCAAAAAAAATATTTTTTGGAAAGGACGAATGGAACTAAAAAAAATTATCATCCATTAGTACAATTCTTTTTTTATGCCGGAACGCACGGTGACGGGTAATTGGCCCAAATACCTATTCTAAAACAAAAAAACGCCAGGCTGTTAGCCTGACGTTTTCACTATAATGTTGCACTATGTATGGTAAGCACAGCTTACCTTTTAAAAAAGACACTAAGACCTCACACTCACTGCCTACCCTTCATCTTAGCGCCTACCTCGCTAATTCACATCTTAGTGCCTACTGGGGGCCTACCTCGCTAATTCACATCTTAGTGGCCTACTGGGGCTATCGTTATATTTTCTTTTTTTAGTAAGTCCAAGGTAATTAGTTTTTAAGATGGAATGAGAGAATATGGCTTTGGTTGTATTTTCATCTATATAATGAATATACAAACACCATTTTTACGGATGACATTTACCATCAAAAAAAATTAAGCTACCGAATTTCAGTAGCTTAATTAAATTAATGACCTTTTTACTATTCCATTTTACCCTAGCTCATTTCTATAATACGGTTTCTTTGGCAAACTATATATATAAATTGAATTTTCAATTTGGTTGGGAGTGATATAGTTCACTTTTACAGGAATGCTTTTACCGAATTCAGAAAAATACCATGTCGTTTTGAAAAGTACAAAATCCCATGAATAATAAATTTTATCTATTTCTCGACCAAAAGAAATCAAATAATTATTTTTATCAAAATCAAAATTAACTTTGGATAATTTTTCTGAGTAAAATACACATGGCTTAATACTTTTAATACTTTCTAATTCTTCGTTATTTGTAAATGTGATAAAACTAAAATTATGGTTCACATTTTCATTTTGTTCTAATTTTAATTTCTCAACAGGAGAAAATTCAACTTCATTTGAGCGAAAAAAAACATAAAATGAGACGATTAAAAGCAGAATAAAGACCAGTAACACTTTGATTTTTGTTTTCATCTGTTTATTTTTTTGGTAGATTATCCCATTTCCCATTTTCAGGAACTGGTGCAACCGTTGTTTCTACTGAACCCATTTCTGTTCTAATTCCTAAAAATCCAATAAACGCATTCATAATATTAGCTAAGGGGCCTCCACTGTAATTAGTAGCTCCAGCGGTCCCTCGAACATTTTTAAAATCAAACTTCTCTCTGAATGCTTGAGCAACTGTTTGTTTAGTTCCTTTTAAATCCCCTTGTTGATGGTCGCCTTCACCATGGGCTTTCTCCTGCATATCAGTTGAATGGCAAGTATTTAATTGTAACTCTGCATTACTTATATCTCCTTTAGGAGTAGATAAATCTTGAATATTCATAGCTGGAGTACCTTTAATATTTGTTTTGCCATCACCTGTGGATGTTAATTGGTCTCCATCTGTTTTAATTGATTGATTCTTGCCATGAAAATCAATAGTAACTTGAGCAATTTCTTCACCAGCCATGTTTCCCCAATCTTCTGCAAATTGTTTAGAATTTGGCGGAATACTCAATGCTACTCCACCTGCACCGTATTTTTGAACTGCATTATTATATTCAACCATTGCTTGGTCAGTAAAATCTGAACTGGCAAATATATAAACTCTGACTTTTTTTAGTTGAGCATCCGTTAAAGTTACTCCTTTAGAATCCTTCCATTCCAATCCATCCAAATCAATTCCATCAATTGGTCTGTTCATTGCAAATGGATATGGTGACCAATTGGGGTAATCTTTTGTTAATGGGTCAACCGATAGGAAACGTCCTAAACTTGGATTATAAATTCTAAATCCATAATCCTGTGTACCACCTGCTGCTCCAACAACTTCTGGGTCACTTTCTTTCCCGTTAAAGTTGTAACGATAACCAGTAGCACTAACGAAACTTCTCCCTGGCATAGGTGAGCCAAAGGAATAATAATTATTATAACTACTCACATCAGCAGTAAATTCCCCACCATCAGGGATATTATCACTATCACCATCT
>JAZJZM010000023.1:0-42664 GCA_040389865.1 Bacteroidota bacterium
AATAAACTTTTTTGATCTGCAAACTTTATTAGAAAAATAATTTAATTTTCTTTTTTGTTATTCAATGAACAACGCTTGTTTTAAAGCGGGGTGCAAAAGTAATAAACTTTTTTGATCTGCAAACTTTATTAGAAAAATAATTTAATTTTCTTTTTCTTGTGATTCAATGAACGATGCTTGTTTTAAAGCGGGGTGCAAAAGTAATAAACTTTTTTACGTTACAAACTTTTTTTGAAGAAAATTACAACATTTTTTATGTTGATACCGTTAACTATAATGATATCAAGGAAATAGCATTGAAAGTATTTTCATATATATTGAAGCCTGCCAGCCTTTTTTCTCTTTATATATATGATATTTGAAAAAATGTCCCAAAAGAGACCGGTATTTTACCTTTAAAAATGGGGGGATCAATGGGTAATATTTGTTTGGTTTAGTCTTTTGGACAATGATATTATAGTTGGCACTATATATATAGTATGTTAATACAAAGTGTTATTATCGGTATTTTACCTTTAAAATGGGGGGATCAAGGGGTTATATATGTTTGGTTTAGTCTTTTGGACAATGATATTATAGTTGGCACTATATATATAGTATGTTAATACAAAGTGTTATTATCGGTATTTTACCTTTAAAATGGGGGGATCAAGGGGTTATATATGTTTGGTTTAGTCTTTTGGACAATGATATTATAGTTGGCACTATATATATAGTATGTTAATACAAAGTGTAATTGTTGCATTTACAAGACACGTTTGATGGGTTAATGTAGGATAAAGGCCAATGATAATGGCTCATTCAGAAAAAAAACCATAAAAATCAGCAATTAATTGTAATTCTATGATGATTACAATTCAAGAGTGATCTATTTATAAATGTCCGGAATGTTCTTTATTTGTTGGGATTGCCTTAGGGATTCCTTCGGCAAACTCAGGATAAATACCGTGGAAATCCCAGAACGACTGATGTCTTCCAGTCGGGCAGGCTTTTCCTTTAAGAAAAGATTGAAGCCCTTCGACTTGGCTCAGGATAAACTCTAAGCCCTCCCCTTTTCATAGTCCAAGAAAGGGGAACGCCCAAATAGAGATGCTTTTGGCCAATTCTATTCGTTTTATTAATCCAACAACTCTGGATATATATATAGTTAGAGGTATTTAAGGATTGGATATTATAGTAAGAAGTTCAAACACTTATGGAATCGCGTCTTTTTAGTTATTGATTACCTTTTTACCGCTCGAAATCTATTTTCTATGTTTTTTGATCTAACTTAAAGTCTATTTTCTATGTGTGTTAATTATGGGATACGCTATATATATAGTGGTGTTAATAACATTTTGCTATTGGAATCGATATGCATGCTTATTTTTGGGATATAAATTCTTCTGTGCTTCTTGTTGTGGAGCACCTCTTATTATAAGTATATGAAAGTTTGCATAGCAGAGAAACCAAGTGTAGCGAAAGAAATTGCCGAAGTGTTGGGGGCAAAAGACCGGAAAGATGGATACTTTGAAGGAAACGGCTATCAGGTTACATGGAGCTTCGGGCATTTGTGCGAGTTAAAGGAGCCCCACGAATACGATTCGGCTTACCGGGAATGGAATTTGAATATGCTTCCTATACTTCCTCAGAAGTTTGGAATAAAATTGAAGGATAATAAAGGGATTGAGAAGCAATTTAATACAATAGCAACGTTATTTTCAAATGCGAAAGAGATCATTAATTGTGGTGATGCCGGGCAAGAGGGGGAATTGATCCAACGGTGGATCATTTCAAAAGCAAATTGCAATAAGCCTTTGAAACGTTTATGGATATCATCACTTACGGAAGAGGCTATTCGAGAGGGTTTTAAGAAACTGAAAGATGGGAAAGATTATGAAAGCCTTTACTATGCCGGTTATTCACGTGCTGCAGCGGATTGGTTATTGGGAATGAATGCTACACGATTGTTCACTATTAAATATGGAAATGGGAAGCAGGTACTTTCTGTTGGTAGGGTGCAAACACCAACGTTGGCAATGATCGTAAACCGTCAGTTGGAAATTAACGATTTTAAATCCAATGTTTTTTTTGAATTAAAGACCAATTACCGTGATGTGATCTTTAATGGAAATGTAGAGCGTTTTTATGAAAAAAATAAAAGTGCAGCGGAAGATATTTTAGCATCCATAAAAGATGCACCACTTGAGATAACATCGGTTGAAACAAAAAAAGGTAAAGAAACAGCTCCCCGTTTATTTGATCTAACATCATTGCAAGTAGAATGCAATAAAAGGTTTGGATACTCTGCCGATGAGACTTTAAAGACCATACAAAATTTGTATGAAAAAAAGTTTGTTACTTATCCCCGCGTGGATACAACGTATTTACCGAATGATGTTTATCCGAAAATTCCGGGTATTTTAAATAGTATGGTCAATTACCAGCAATTGGTAAAGCCTTTACTGAGTGCGCCTATCCGTAAATCGAACAAAATTTTTGATGACAAAAAAGTTACTGATCATCATGCTATTATACCTACCAATGTTAAAGCTCAAGGTTTAGCCGGTAACGAGGCCCAGGTGTATGATGTAATTGCCAAACGTTTTATAGCAGCATTTTATCCTGATTGTGAAGTGTCGAATACTACAGTTTTAGCGGCAGTAAAGGATATTGAATTTAAGGCAACAGGGAAACAAATTTTAGATCCAGGTTGGCGAATTGTCTATAGCAAAGAAACAACGGGTGATGATGAACAGGAAGAAACTCAATTATTACCTGCATTTGAGAAAGGCGAAAAGGGTCCCCATAAGGCTTATTTAGCTGAGGGCAAAACATCTCCTCCAAAACCCTTTACTGAGGCTACTTTACTGCGAGCAATGGAAACTGCAGGTAAACAAATTGATGATGAAGAATTACGTGAATTGATGAAAGACAATGGCATTGGCCGTCCATCAACACGTGCAGCGATTATTGAAACATTGTTTCGCAGAGATTATATCAGACGGGAACGTAAAAATCTTGTTCCTACCAGTACAGGTATGGAACTGATCGGGGTGATCAGTAATGAATTGTTGAAGTCGGCTGAAATGACTGGCAATTGGGAGTTTAAGCTGAGGCAAATTGAAAAAGGCCAGTATAAAGCAGAAGCTTTTTTGCAAGAGATGAAACTTATGGTGAGTGAACTTGTTGCTCAAGTGAGAAGTGAAAGTAGTAAACGGATCACTATCGCTGCAACAGAAGTGGAAAAGAAAGCTGTGAAAGAAGATGTGGCTGTTTGTCCGAAATGTAAGAAAGGTAATATGCTGAAAGGGAAGACTGCATTTGGTTGCAGCAATTTTAAAAATGGCTGTGATTTTAAAATTCCTTTTTTATTGATGAATAAAAAGTTAAGTGATAGTCAAATTTTTACACTGGTTGAAAAAGGGAAAACATCTGTTATTAAAGGATTTGAGATGGGTACTGCAAAAAAGGATGGTATCCTAAAACTCAATCAGTTATTTAATATTGAGTTTGAAGAGAAGGCAGCAGTAAGTCCTAAGGTAAAAAAGGATGATTCAGCAAACATTTGTCCGAAATGCAAAAGTGCCACTATTATTAAAGGAAATAGTGCATACGGTTGTGGCAACTGGAAAAATGGCTGCAATTTCCGTTTACCTTATGAATTTATGAGTAAACAATTGAATGAAATAACTATTCAAGCATTAATTAAAAATGGTGAAACTCTTGTAATAAAAGGGTTTTTGAAAGATGGGAATAAAGTGAACGGGAAATTAAAATTTGATAATCAATTTAATTTGAGCATCGTTTTATAAAATAACGTCCTCATTATATTTTGATGAGAATTTTTTTTACCCTAGGGTTTGAAACCCTGTTTGGGGGCGTGAGTAAGACAATTATGGACGGAATTTTATGGGAGTTTTTAACCCTAACAGGGTTTGAAACCCTGTCAGGGGCCGTGAATAAGACAATTAGGGACAGAATTTGATGGGAGTCTTTTAACCCTAACAGGGTTTGAAACCCTGTCAGGGGGCTGAGTAAGACAAGAATTGAAATATATATTAAAATAGAATAAATGACTACTGAAGAAATAGGACAGGCGTTAAAACTTACCGCTCAATTAATGGAGTTGCACAATGAAAATCCATTTAAAATAAAATCTATTGCTAATGCTGCTTACAAATTAGATAAAACGGATATTGATCTGGAAGGGAAGTCGTTGCAGGAATTGGAGCAGATAGAAGGAATTGGAAAGGGAATTGCCTCTAAAATCAATGAGTTGCAGACCACTCAAAATTTGAAAGAACTGAACCAAATGATATCAATAACTCCTGCCGGAGTTATTGATATGATGGGGATCAAAGGCATTGGTCCAAAAAAAGTTGGCCAGCTTTGGCGCGAACTGGAAATTGAAAGTATTGGCGAATTGCTTTATGCGTGTAATGAAAACAGGTTAATTGCTTTAAAAGGTTTCGGGTTAAAAACACAGGCAGAAGTAAAAAAGCAAATTGAATTTCATCAATCCAACCAAGGAAAATCCCATTATGCTGCGGTAGAAGGGTTTGCGCTGATGCTGGTAGATGTGCTAAAAGAAAAATATCAAACTAAATTGGTTTCACTAACCGGTGAAATGCGAAGGAAATGTGAAGTAATTGATAAAATTGAAATTTTAATTGCTTCGGAAGGTCTTGTAAATATTGATGAAATAGAAAATAAGGCACAAGTAAAAATAGAAATTATAGTTTGCTCAGAAAGTGAATTTTACAATAAACTTTTTGAAACCACGGCAACATTAAATCATTTGTCCCAAATTTCATATCAACCAAACTCAGTCTATACTTCAGAGAAAGAAATTTATGCATCCCTTCAACTGGACTATATAGAGCCTGAATTGCGTGAAGGTATGAATGAAGTAAATTTAGCACGAGAAAATAAAATTCCAACATTAATAGAGGTTTCAGATCTGCGTGGTATTCTTCACAATCATAGTACTTATAGTGATGGACTGAACACGCTTGAAGATATGGCGGTTTATTGTAAGGAGCTTGGTTATGAGTATCTGGGGATCTGTGATCATTCGCAATCGGCTTTTTATGCAGAAGGATTAAAACCCGAACGGGTTATTAAACAACAATTAGAAATTGATGAATTAAATAAAAAAATTTTTCCTTTTAAAATTTTTAAAGGCATTGAAAGTGATATTTTAAATGATGGTTCGTTGGATTATCCGGAAGATATTTTAAAAACATTTGATTTTATTGTTGCATCGGTACATTCTAATTTAAAAATGGTTGAAGAAAAAGCTACCGCACGTTTAATAAAAGCTATTGAAAACCCATATACTACCATATTAGGGCATCCTACAGGGCGATTGTTATTATCACGTCCTGGATATCCGATCGATCATAAAAAAATAATTGATGCTTGTGCTGCTAATGGAGTAATTATTGAATTGAATGCTCATCCTTATCGTTTGGATATTGATTGGCGTTGGATTCCGTATTGTTTAGAAAAAGGAGTAATGATCTCAATAAATCCTGATGCACATACAAAACAAGGGTATCATGATATGTACTATGGAACCTGCGTTGCACGAAAAGGAATGTTATCGAAGCAGATGTGTTTTAATTCATTGAATAGAGAGGAGATGCAATTGTATTTTAACTCAAGAAAGGGGTTATAGGTATTAAAAATTAAAATCGGAATACCCGTTAAACACGCACTCCTATTATTAAAATATCATCCACTTGCTCTAAATTACCTTTCCAGCTTTCCATTTTTTGCTGCAGAATGGCTTGCTGCTCCTTCATTGGCAAGTGGTGAATGGAAAGCAATAAGTCTTTAAGTTGAGCATATTTGAATTTTTTGCCTTTGGGCCCCCCAAACTGATCGGCATATCCATCTGTAAATAAATATACATTGTCTCCTTTTTGCAGATCAAAGGAATTCAATCTAAAATCGGTTTTTTCACCACTATACATACCTACAGGCATTTTATCCGGTTTGAATTCTATCAAAGTTGGCCTGTCGAAGCCCCCTATCGAATCAGAATTATTTTCAAGTTCAGTTTCATAAAGTATTCCATCAGATAAAGATGCATCCCCTTTTTGTATATTGGAAGGGATTTTTCTTATAATCCATAAAGGATTATTGGCACAGGCAAATTCTAATTTCAACGTATTAAAATTAAAACTACATACAACTGCGTCCATACCATCTTTTCCTTCTTCAGTCCCTTCCGGATTAAGAACTTTAATAATATCCTCCCTCAAATGATTCAATATTAAATCAGGACTATGCAATTTTTTTTCACGGGCAATTTCATTTAATTTAGTAATGTTCAGTAAACTCATAAATGCACCTGGAACCCCGTGCCCAGTGCAATCACATGCTGCCAATAAAAAACCTGAATTTGTTTGTTCTGCCCAAAAGAAATCACCGCTTACTATATCCTTAGGTTTGTATAAAAGAAAATATTCCGGAAGATTCTTATTAAGCAGATTAGTAGAGGCCATCAAAGCATTTTGTATCCTTTGCGCATAATGAATAGAATCGGTAATATCTTTATTTTTTTCTTTCAATTCCAAACGTTGAAAATTAATTTCACGGTTGAAGTTTATATTTTCCGTTTTAAATTGCCTTACACCAAGAAAAATGAGTGTACTTGTAAAAATAAAATTCATCCACCCGATTGTATCAATTATAGAATTATACGCGTAGTATGGTTCAAACAGTGCGAACATCAACTTAGATCCTGCAAGAAATACTGCCGACAAAACGAAATAAACTAAAATAGTTGTAAAGCTGTCGAATAAAATAATTGCTGCAACAGGCATAAAAAGCAAAAAAATATGGGTTTGACTCTTTTCTCCGAACAATAATGAATAGCCAATCAGAAAAAAAATTCCTGTAATGAGTCCAAAATGAAAACCTAAGCTATACTTACGTTTATAGATCAGAAAAAAACCAAGTAATAAGAATAAAAATTCACTGAAAGTGAATATAACTGTGAGGTAACGTTGCTGAGCAAAGCCAAACAAGGTATAAAAAATACAAACGAATGCAATAAAAAGGCTTGCGGTATTAAAAATGCGGATTTTATTTTGTTGGTCAAATGGTAATTCAGGGCTTAAACCAATGTGTACAATCGAATTTATAAATTTTCGCATTTATTTAATTTTCAAAAACTGATTTCAGAAAAATAATGATAGCATTATTGCTTAAACAATGAATCTACGAATTCATTTTTATTGAATACTTGTAAATCTTCCATCTTCTCCCCTACTCCAATGTATTTAACTGGAATTTTAAATGTATCGGAAATGCCAATCACCACGCCACCTTTAGCGGTACCATCTAATTTGGTTAAAGCCAAAGCGTTTACATCAGTTGCGGCAGTAAATTGTTTGCATTGTTCAATGGCATTTTGACCTGTAGAAGCATCCAGTACCAATAATATTTCGTGGGGAGCATCCGGAATGATCTTGCGCATTACATTTTTAATTTTGCTAAGCTCATTCATTAAATTCACTTTGTTGTGTAAACGGCCTGCTGTATCAATGATCACAACATCCGCATTTTTTGCAACGGCAGAAGTAAGTGTATCAAAGGCTACTGAAGCAGGGTCGGCATTCATTCCCTGGGAAACAAGCATTGTGCCTGATCTTTCGGCCCAAATTTTTATCTGGTCAACTGCGGCAGCGCGAAATGTATCGGCAGCGCCAATCACCACCACTTTACCGGCTTTTTTAAATTGAAATGCAAGTTTTCCAATAGTAGTAGTTTTACCAACACCATTTACTCCAACCACCATTATTACATAAGGCTTTTTATTGGAAGGCAGATCAAAATCAGCTTTTCCTTCCATTCCGTTTGAAACCAGAAGTTCAGCTATTTCTTCACGTAAAATTTCATTGAGTTTTGATGTTTCTACTTTTCGTTGCTGAGCTACACGTTTTTTAATCCGTTCAATAATACGTAAGGATGTATCTACACCAACATCGGAAGTTAAAAGTATTTCTTCTAAGTTGTCGAGCACCTCATCATCAACAATAGCTTTTCCCAAAATAGCGTTTGCCAGTTTGCTAAAAAAACTTTGTTTGGTAACAAAAAGTCCTTTATTTAAACTTTCTTTTTTCTCTTTACTAAAAAAACTAAAAATACCCATCTGAAAAAAGTTTAAAGTTTAAAGTTAAAAGTTAATGAAACATCCGCAAACAATAAAAGCTTCCTCTTATTTTGGAGGAAGCTTTTACAAATACTATTAGCCTAATAAATTTTATTTAGAAGCTAAAAAATCTTTAATGTGATCGTTGTGAACGATTTCTTGTTTAAAAGAATAAGCACCAGTTTTAGGTGATTTCACCATTTTAATCACTTTTGTAAAGTTATTTCCTTTACCAGATTTAAGCGTTGCAACTACTTTTTTTGCCATTGTGTTATAAGTTTAAAGTTCAAAGTTTAAAATTTAAAGTTTTTGCAAACTGTTAAAATTAACTACAAACTAGATTATTTAATTTCTTTATGAACGGTTACTTTTTTCAAGATAGAATTGTATTTTTTCAACTCTAATCTTTCTGTAGTGTTCTTTTTGTTTTTAGTAGTAACATAACGAGACGTTCCAGGTTTACCGCTGGTTTTGTGCTCAGTACATTCCATAATTACCTGAATTCTATTACCTTTTTTTGCCATTGTGTTATTTATTTTTCAAAATTGAAAATCAAGAAATTTTATTTTTTCAGGAAGCCTTGTTCTTTTGCTTCTTTCATTACAGCAGTAATACCATTTTTAGTGATAGTACGTATTGCTGAAGTGGACAAACGTAAAGTGATCCATTTGTTCTCTTCAGGTAAAAAGAATTTTTTAACCTGAAGATTCACGTTAAATTTTCTTTTAGTTTTAGCATTAGAGTGGGATACTTTGTTACCCACGATAGCCTTTTTCCCTGTTATTTCGCAAACTCTTGACATCGTATTTTGTATTTAAATTGTACTATTTATTTTTTTCGGACTGCAAATAACGTAAATTTAATGGAAACTACCAAATATTTAACACATTTAAGATACGATTTGAGAAACAATTCAACAAAATTGAATTAAATCAGGCTTTTTAACCAATAAACCTTTCTTAAATTCTGCAATTTATTTGCTTGGATATCCCTCCGGGTTAAGCTTTATATCTCTTTTGATCTCAAATTTGAAGGAACTTTTATCCAAAATATTTATTTTTTCGGATATTGTTTTAAAACCATTGGCTTCAATGGTAATATCAAAAGTTCCCGGACTCAATATCATAATAAATCTTCCGGAATGAGGATTAGGCAAATAAGTACCCACAATTTCATGCGTTTTACTGTCATTCACTGAGATGAAAACATCCATGAAATTTAATCTTTGCGTGGAATCGGCCGAAAAAATATCACCGATCACCACTGAATATTGAGGTTCAATGTCGTTAAAAGTAACACGATAAATATCCAAATCGCCCATTCCTCCTTCTCTTAATGCTGCCATATAACCAAAACGGCCATTACTTGCCATCCTGAAATTATAATCATCTTCAGGGCTATTAACCGGGAATCCCATGTTTTTAGGATTTGAAAAGTTTTTGGTAACCGCATCTTTCTCCGCTTTAAAAATATCATAGCCTCCCATTGTGGTATGCCCGGTGGAACTGAAATACAACGTTTTACCATCAGGTGTAATATTAGGGAAATCTTCATTAAAAGAGGTATTAATTTCCGGCCCCAGGTTTTGTGCAGGTCCCCAGGTACCATTCGGTAATTGGGTGCTCGTGTATAGATCTGTACCACCATATCCACCATCTCTATTGCTGGCAAAAAACAATACACTACCATCATTATTTATACATGCTGCAATTTCTTCAGCAGATGAATTAATATTTTCAGCTAATTTTTCAGGTGTTTTAAACGTTTTTCCTTTTTCGTTATTTGTTATATAAATATCTCCAACACCTTTAAAATTGGTATAATAGAAGAGCATTACATCACCGGAACCAGATAAACCGATTACTTCCTGTTCGCCATCTTTTTTTATCATTGCTGATTCAAATTTTTTGGCTTTGGTAAAAGTTCCATTGTTTTCTTTGGAAATGTAGGCAGCAGCCTGGTATGTTCCGTCTTCTTTCACTTTTTCTTCTCCTTCGTTGGGTTTACGGGAGTTGAAAATGATAAATGATTCATCATTTGGCACAAATGGATAATAATCGGCATAAGGCGAATTTACGCTCCCTCCCAAGTTTTCGAATGTTACATTTAAGGGGAATTTTATTAATTCTTTTGCGTTTATACACAATTGCATTTGATGATCTACATCCTTTAAATTCTCAACTGTACCCCGACCAGTCTGCTTAAAAGTTGTATATGCTTTAATCGCATCATCAAAACGATAAGAATAGTGGTATGCTCTTGCTAATAAGTATAATGCATTAGGGTCATACTTCGCTTTACGGGTAATGATCTCTAAATAAGGTATCGCTTTGGATTTATTAATATTTGTATTCAAATAACAAATAGCAATGTTATAATTGTAATTATCATTTTTGGGATCAATTTCGCGTAAACTAAGATAGTCCTCCAATGCACCTTCAAAATTACCTTGTGATAATTTTTGTTCTGCTTCAAAAGGATCAATTTTTTTTCCAGTACCACTTTGAGCAAAAGTTGACTTTGCTAGAAATAAGGCTAACGTTACACAAACAATTGATAGTACTTTTTTCATTTTTAGTATTTTAGAATATATTTAAGGGAGAGCAAAGATAAAAAAAAAACAATTGGATGATTTATGAAGATAAATTCATTTTCTGAAAATGAAATAAAGTTTCAACTGAAAAAACGGGTAGAAATTTACAAGCCTTCCGCCTTTCCTTCAAGGTGGTATCTTACTGAAGCGGACTACCTACCTAACAAGGGTTACAGTGCCTTTGTACTGATGTTCGGTCCCTCTAAAATCCGATAGAACCACAAGATAAACATATACATCTCTTTGAGCAATTTTCGCACCCTTCTTTGCTTTGCCATTCCATTTTTCATAAAGATCAGAAGTGTGAAATATCGTATTACCCCATCGGTCGAAAATCCACATATCGTATTTGCTGATATTAGTTCCAAAACCTGAAAATCCATCATTAGTGCCTTCACTTTCGTTAGGAGTAAAAGCATTGGGTATGAAAAAAGTAAATTCCGGTTCGATTTTAAGGCAATGTATAACAGTATCAAGGCATTGGTAATTATTTTGTGCAACAAGTGTAATACAATAATTACCTATTTCAGCATAATAATGCATTGGAAATTCCAAAACACTTCCGGTTGAATCATTTACATCACCGAAATTCCAGGACCAGGATGAAGCACCTGTGGACAAATCATTAAAATAAATTTCAGCTGATAATGATGTTGGTGGTTGAGGATTATAATCAAATTCGGCCGCAGGAGCCGGATAAACATTGATAAGATTATTATGGGTAATGGCAGAAAAACATCCATTTGATGTTGTTGCAGTAAGGGTTACAGCATACTGGCCCGGATTTGTGTAGCAATGTGCTTCATTTGAATTTGTTCCAAATGCAGATCCATCACCAAAATCCCATTGCCAGTTAGTAATAATGCCACTTATGGGATCGCTCGTATCAGTAAATTGTGGACAGTGAATTACGCAACCACTGGAATCATTAACAATAAACTGCACCAAAGGGCTTGGATTCACTATTGTGGGCATATTTATAGAATCAACACATCCATGATTATTTGTTACTAAAAGTGAAGTGGTATAGGTTCCGGCCAGACTATAAGAATGAGTTGGATTTTGAATGGTGTCGGAAGGCGATAAGTCGCCAAAAGCCCATAACCACGAGCTTATGCTATCGTTACCTGTAACCGTGGAAAGATCGGTGAATGAAGTTGAAGAGCCGAAACAAGCTTTTGAACTTACAAAGTTGGCGAAGGGTGAAAAATGAATGGTAACAGGCTTATTGCTGACTGAAACACAGCCATTAGTAGCGGTAACCGTTAATGAAGCATTATAAATACCTGAAGCTGTATACGTGTAAGAAGGATTTTGAGTAGTGTTTATTGGACTAAAATTGCCGAAATCCCAGGCCCAGGAAGTAATTGAGCTTCCTATGGAAGTTGAAGAACTGTCGGTAAAAACAGTAGGATCATTAAGGCAGCCAGCAGTTGCACTAAAATTTGCGATCAAAAAAGAGGATAAAGCAACTGTTAATGAAATTTGATTTTGGCAAGTATTTATATCGGTAACTGTAACTGTATAATCACCTGCATATAAATTTGGTGCTATAGCTGCTGTACCACCCGATGGAGCCCATGCGTATGTATATGCCCCTGTACCTCCTGCCGCAGCTACTGTTGCGCTTCCATTACTAAGGCTACATGTTGAAGCAACTGTTGTACCCGTTAATGTAACAGGCGAAGGCTCAGAAACAACTACGGATGAAGAAGCTAAGCAACCCATATCATCGAAAACAGTAACATTATAGGTACCCATTATTAAACCTGCGGTGGTTGCAACAGAGTCGCCATGTTGCCATACATAACTATACGGTGCTGTACCTCCGGTACCAGTAGCTGTGGCGGTTCCATCTGCCCCAGCAAAGCAGCTAACATTCGCATGGGCTATTGTAAGTGAAACCTGTGTTGGTTGCGTATTTATTATTACCTGCTCGGTGGCAATGCAGCTATTGGAATCTGTAACCACATAATTATAAGTACCGGCACTCAGGTTAGTAGTATCATCCCCGCTAATGATAAGCGAGCCTGTCCCGCCTGAGGCTGTTAATTCAACGCTTCCTGTGCCACCAAAACAATTAATTTGCACTACAGAAGTTGAAGAAAGTGAAAGTTGAGATGGTGCGGGATCAACAACTGCCATAGTGGAAGCGGTGCATCCGTTTGCATCAGTAACAGCATAGTTATATGTACCTTCCAAAAGATTTGTGGTCGCATCGCCTGCAATAGTGAGTGTTCCTGTTCCACCGGATGGTGTTAACAATACGCTTCCTGTTCCGGCAAAGCAGCTGATTTGTGTAACTGTTGCCATAAGTGTAACTACTGATGGTTCAACATTGATGGTGGCTGAAGCATTTGCTGTGCACCCATTTGAATCTGTAACCGTATAATTATAAGTACCTGATATAAGATTTAACGTATCATCACCAGTAATAATGAGAGTTCCCATTCCACCAACAGCTATTAATGCAACGCTTCCTGTGCCCCCAAAACAATTAATCTGTAATGGATTTGAAGTAAGCGTGAGTATTGGCGGTTGGGTATTAATTATTTCCTGAGCAGTTGCAATGCAGCCATTCGCATCGGTAACAGTATAATTATAAGTGCCGGCTAAAAGGCTTGTAGTAGCATCGCCAGAGATAGTAAGTGTTCCTGTTCCGCCTGATGCCAATAAAACAACACTCCCTGTCTCTCCAAAACAGTGGATCTGAGAAGCAGTTGAAGTAAATGTAAGAACGGGAGGAGCCGGATTGATTATAGCCTGCGCTGTGGCAACGCATCCATTTCCATCTGTAACTGTATAATTGTAAGTGCCAGCTAAAAGATTTGTAGTATCATCCCCTGTGATAGTGAGCGTTCCAGTCCCACCTGACGTTAATAAAACAACGCTTCCTTTTCCGCCAAAGCATGCAATTTGTGTTGCAGTTGCTGAAAGTGTAAGTAAAGGTGGGGCAGCATTGATGGTGGCTGAAGCGCTCGCAGGGCATCCCTTGGTATCCGTAACTGTATAGTTGTAAGTAGCTGCTATAAGATTTGTAGTATCATCACCGGTGATCGTGAGGGCTCCTGTCCCACCTGACGCAATTAATCCAACACTTCCGGTTCCACCAAAACAGCTGATCTGGTTTGCAGTTACTGTAAGAGTGAGGATCGGTGGCTGAGTATTAATTATTGCCTGTGCTGTGGAGATACACCCTGTCCCATCTGTAACCGTATAATTATAAGTACCGGCTATAAGACTTGCGGTGGCATCGCCAGAGATAGTAAGGGTGCCTGTTCCACCGGCAGCTAACAATGCAACACTTCCTGTTCCACTAAAGCAGTTGATCTGAGTTGCCGTTGCCGTAAGTGTTGGCACCAATGGTTGAAGGTTAATTACTGCCTGCGCTATTGCGGAACACCCATTTGCATCGGTTACCGTATAATTATATGTACCCGCTATGAGATTGGTGGTGTCATCACCGGAAATAATAAGGGTTCCCGTCCCTCCTGATGATGTTAATGCAACACTACCTGGGGCAAAGCAGTCAATTTGTGTGGCTGTGGCAATAAGCGCAACTATTGATGGTGCAGCATTGATAATTGCTGATGCATTTGCGGTGCATCCATTTGAATCGGTAACAGTATAATTGTAAGTACCTGCAACAAGATTTGTGGTATCATCACCGGAAATAACAAGGGTTCCTGTTCCTCCGGATGCAATTAATGCAACACTACCTGTTCCGCCAAAGCATTGGATCTGTGTAGCAGTTGCTGTTAGCGTAACCGCAGATACAGGGTTAATAGTAGCTGAGGAATTCGCAGTGCAACCATTTGCATCAGTAACCAGATAGTTATAAATGCCTGCTGTTAAATTTATAGAAACATCCCCCGAAATAACAAGTGGGCCTGTACCTCCTGCTGCAGCCACTACAGCACCACCTGTTTCGCCAAAGCAGGCAATTTGGATTGGGGCTGATGTTAATGTAAGTGCAGGCGGTGCGGGAGCAATTATTTCTTGCCTTGTTTTTGAACAGCCATTTGCATCCGTTACTGTATAATTATAAGTACCTGCAACCAAATTTGTAGTATCACTGCCTGTGATAACCAGTGTTCCTGTTCCACCTATTGCCACTAATCCAACACTACCTTTTCCTCCAAAGCAATTGATCTGGGTAGCGGTTGATGTAAATGTTAATTCAGGCGGGTCGGAAACAACAACAGTGGAACTAATAAAACATCCTGTATTATCTGCAACTGATGCGCTATAGGTTCCAGCCTTCAAACCTGTTATTGTTGGCAGCGTATCACCATTTACCGACCAATAATAAAAATAAGGCCCTACCCCTCCACTTCCCAATGCTGTAGCTGTTCCATTTGAATCGCCCAAACACAAAACATCGGTGCTTGTTAAGGTTATTGCGACAGGAGTTGCAGGTTGTGTAATGGCAACATTCTCTATTTTAGTGCATCCTATTAAGTCAGTTACAGTTACAGTATATGTACCTGGCGCTAAATGAGTTACAAAGGTATTAGTTCCTCCCGAAGGTGCCCATAAATAAGTATATCCTCCGGCACCACCCGAAGGAATAACAGAAGCGGTACCATTGGCTGCACCAAAACAGCTTACATCGTCAAAATTAATGGTGGTAGTAATGGGTGGAACTGCAGTTACAGTTACACTGGCAGTTGCAGAACAAGTGGTTCCGGTAATATCAGATATTGTTACGGTATAGCTGCCTACAGCCTTTGATAAGGACTGAGAGGTTTCTCCACTGTTCCATAAATAAGAATACGCGGGCTGGCCGCCAGAGCCAACAGCGGTTATAGTTGCAGAAGCACCGGGGCAAATAGCCGGTGGTATGCCAATGGTTACCACTATTGCAGGGTTTTCGACAATGGTTACACATTCATTTGTTTTACAACCTCCGGCATCTGTTACAGTAATACAATAGCTCCCTGCCCCAACAAAAATTGAAGAAGTGGTAGCACCATTATTCCAGAGGTACATATTACTACCAAGACCACCTGTTACCGTTACAGCTATTGTGGTGGAAGTACCGAAACAAATATTGGGAGGTTGGTTAATGCTTGCCGACAAGGTACTGTTTAAGGCAATAACACTCACCGAATCGTGGGCCAGACAGCCCGAAGCATCAGTAACTGTTACAATGTATAAGCCGGTATTAACAAGAATTGAAGAAGTTGTAGCGCCTGTGCTCCATAAATAGGTATAGCCCCCCGCTCCACCAGTGGCAGATGAAGAAATAGTAATGGCACTGTCGCATAATATATAGGAAGTTGCTGTAACAGATAGGGCGGTAACCGTTGGTTCAGTAATTGTAACTGCCGGTGTAACTGAGGTGCAACCTTTAAAATCGGTAATTGTTACAAAATAGGTTCCTGCACCCAAATTTATTGCAGTTGCTGTGGTTTGCCCGGATGCAGCGGGGTTCCATAAATAGGTATAAGGGCTGGTGCCTCCTGTTGGAGAACCCGTTGCCGTTCCTGTATTTACCCCATTACAGGTAAGATTGGTGCTGGGACTAATAATTGATGTTAATGGTGGAGGTTGATTAATCACCATGGTCAATTGTTTGATACAAGTCTTGAAATCAGTAATAGTTACTGTATAGGTTCCAAAAGCTAAATTGGTGGCTGTTGCATTGGTTCCACCACTTGGTGCCCATGCATAAGAATAGGTCGGAGTTCCGCCTGATGCAAGAATGGTTGCGCTTCCGGTACTCCCTCCATTACAGGCAACATCAGTAGTGCTTACAATACTCGCTGTTAATAGCGGTGGCTCTGTAATATTTGTTTGAGCGCTTACTGTACAACCTTTATTATCAGTGATGGCAACTGTATAGGAACCTACACCCAGATTAGTGGCGGTTTGTCCCCCTCCTCCACTTGGACTCCAGGTATACGTATATGCTAAAGTGCCACCTGTAGGATTGGCAATGGCCGCCCCATTAGTACCTCCATTACAACTCACATGGTTTTGTACCGTAATGGATGCCGCCAGAACCAAAGGTTGTGCAATGACGGTAGTGGCAATTTTTGAGCAGCCAATACCATCGGTTACCGTTACTGTATAGGTATTTGCTAAAAGGCCGGTAGCATTTGCCGAAGCGCCACCGTATGGCGACCAGGAATAGAAATAGGATGGGACTCCTCCGGTAACCGTAGCAATAGCAGATCCATTGTTTTCTCCAAAACAAGCTACACCTACGTTACTCATGGTAACATTTATTAAAGTTGCCTCCAAAATGGTAACCACAGCTGAATTAATGCATCCAATCATATCCGTTACAGTAACAGTATAGGTTCCGGCAAGTGCTGTGAGCGATTGAGTGGTTTGGCCGGTATTCCATAAAAAAGAATAGGGCGCCTGTCCACCACTTACAACAGTATTAACAGTTGCTGTAGCTCCATTACAAACCATTGAAGGAGCAGGAACAGAAACAAGCAGAGCTGGATTTTCTGTAACTGTAACACCTGAAGATACGATACAACCAATGCTGTCGGTAACAGTAGTATTGTAAGAGCCTGCACCTATAGTTATACTTGGTGTGGTAGCCCCATTACTCCATAAAAAACTATGCCCCCCTATACCGCCAGTAACGGTAGCAGTAAGACTGGCGGAGACACCATTACAAAGCACAGCAGGTTGATTTACGGTGACAGCTAAAGTACTACCGGCTGAAATGCTTACTGAATTGGTTGCCGTGCAGCCCACAGCATCGGTAACTGTGATAATATAGGTACCGGTATTCACATTAGTAGAAGGGGTTGCAGCGCCATTGCTCCATAAATAATTAATAGCTCCTGTACCACCTGTGCCTGTTGCCGAAATGGTAGCAGTAGCACTGCAAGTAATCGCATTATTAGGGGAAGTGGTTACAAATATCTGAGGATTGGCACTTAGCGTAACCGAAGCAGTACTGCTGCAAAAACCGGGTGCAGCCCCCTTTACCGTTACACTGTGAGTACCTGTTTGAACATTGGTAAGCGTTTGGGTAGTTTCACCGGTATTCCAGAGATACGTGAATGGCGCTGTACCACCTGTATGATTAGCTGTAATTGTTACTGTTTGCCCAAAACAAATTACTGTTGGAGGACTAATAGTAACAACAATGGGGGTAGAAAGGGATAGCACCACCTGATCGGAAACAGGGCTACAAGCACCGTTGCCGGTGGATGTAAACGTAAGAACCAAGGTTCCAGCGGCTCGTTCGGCTAATGTGGGCGTATAGGTGGCATTTGCTGAGGTATTTAAAGGGAAATAGGTTCCGCTCCCACCCGACCAGATCCCTCCTGTTGCTCCTGTTACTGAACCATTCAGAACCACCGAACTGCCGCATGGACTTTGATCGGGTCCGGCATTAATAGCCGGTGCAGTGCTGGAGGTTACCGAAACATTGGTTATTGGGGCCGGACAAGCGGGATAATTTTGGTCGTAAACAATGAAAGAATAGGTTCCAACAGCGGTAGCCGTATAATTTTGGCTTGTGGCAACTACTGTGCCTCCACCATTTGGGGCATTGGTCCATGCAAATGTGTAGGGAGGCACACCTCCATTTACCGTACCTGCAATTAACACCGAAGGATTGTTAGAACAAAAAACCGCTGCAGCAGCTGTATTTAAAAGCGGTGGAGGCATATTTACCCTAATTGTATCACAAAATTGGCCGGGAGGTACACAGGGACCACCAGCAGGGGTGCCGCATACCCGATAATCGATATAAGCAGGATGCCCAAGCACAGAACTTACAACAGTGGAATCGCAGGCGCTTGCACAACTTAAATACGAATTATAAGCCCCAACAGTGCCAGGAAAAATTGAATTCCAGCTAATAGTTGATTTTATAAGCCCGGAAGTTGACATTTTAATTGTACATCCGTTTCCGACAGTGAGATCAGGGGAAGGTTTTGGACCGGCCATTGATGTAATCTTATAGGTATTGATATTATTACCTGGCTTGCAAAATGTAATTGTGAAAGGACCTGGACCATTGATACAAATAGGATCACCAACGGCAATCTCAGGACCACAATTAATCTGATAAAACAATGCTCCAGCAGGTGGAGCACCTGAGGCTATTTCAAAGTTAATAGCTACTGCATCTGGTGATAAAGTAACTGAAAATTCAATACATCTGGGAGGTGGTGGCCCAGTAACGCCACAACAAATTTCATCTCTTGTTGAAGGTGGAGAAACCCATGTTCCATTTGGATCTAAAGACAAATCAGCGGCAAAAAAAGGAGTTTGTGAATGACAAACACCAGATTGCGCGAACGAAAGCGTACGCCAACCGGTCAAAAGCAACAATAAAGTTACAATACCAATTTTTAAAGGACATGAAATATGTACCCGAAAAAAACTCATTTTAATTTTTTAAATTATCTATTAATAAACAGACAAAAATATGTAGAATACAATTCCGCAGTGCTCCTGAACCTGCAAATGCATTAATGTGGGAATAATTTACATTATTCCCACATTAAGAAAAACGCAAGAAAGATAGTAATAAAAAGAGAAATATATCAAGAATCCGGAGCGGTTTTGTAAAAAAACAGTCAGAATATAAAATATAAAAAAGCTTTTCTTTTTTATGACTGAAACCGGGGCTAAAAAGTTGCATTGCAATATATTAAACTAACAAAATTGTTTTCAACAATATGATTGCTGAACCAGCAATCTGGCGGGATGCTTTTAACCTGAGTTCGATTAATAAAACAATAAGAATCATGGCTAAAGCCCAATAGAATAAACACATTTCAACCACGGTCTGAAGACCGTGGTTATAAAAAACGAAGAAAAGCTAATCAAACAGCAATTACCATTTAGGTGGGAATAATAACCACATCATTTAAGACGTGGTTTAACAAAAGAACTCATTATTATAAGGTTTAGCCCTGAGTATTAATCGAACTCAGCTTACAAGAGCTATAATACCGGAACAACCTCCCCGGCTCTAAGTTAAGCCCGAATTCCAATTACAAGGATATCATCTACTTGTTCCAAATCCCCTTTCCATTTTTCAAAATGGTCGTCCAAAATATTTTTTTGCTCTTTCATGGTTTTACCGTGAATTTCAATAAGTATTCCTTTCAGTTTACTGTATTTGAATTTCTTACCTTTTTCTCCACCAAACTGATCGGCATATCCATCTGTAAACAAATAAACAGCATCCCCCTTTTCCAACTTGATCTTATGATTTGTAAATACCTTTGTTTTAGCAGTGTCGGCACCAATAGCTTGTTTATCGGCTTTAATTTCAATAAGAGAAGCGCCTGCTAACAAACCTAAAGAAGCCGAATTGTCAACTACTAAAGCTTTTGTCTGATCTTCTGATTGGTTCTCCGGTACTTCGGAAGGTATGGTGTGAGCCGTTGACCTTACAATATATAAAGGATTATTTGCACCCGCATATTGCAATTCCAGTTTTTCAAAATTAATAGAACAGAGTGCCATATCCATTCCATCTTTAATAGAACTTAATGTTTCAGAAACTTTTTTATTAAATTGGGATAAGGCCTCCCCAGGATTATTAACCGTGGCTCTGTTTATTGTTTGGTTTAAAATGGTACTGCCAATAACGCTCATTAAAGCACCGGGCACACCATGTCCTGTACAATCCACAGCAGCTACAACGGCAACCTCCTGAGCAGGCTCATTGTTACGTGGTGTTGATAATTTGGTGTCGAACCAATAAAAATCGCCACTTACTATATCTTTAGGCTTGTATAAAATAAAGTAATCTTTCATTACATTATCTATTTTTTCGGTTGGCGGTAATATTGCCTTCTGAATATTGAGTGCATAGTTAATACTGTCTTTTATGTCCTTATTTTTTTCTTCGATAATATCATTTTTAAGCTCTAATTGATCATTGGATTCGGCCAAAGCCAAACGTGATATGATCTCTTTTTTTGTAAGATTGCTGCGTAAGTATATTTGAAAAACACTTAACAATGCAATTGTTAGTGTAAGCAATCCTCCATTAACTAAAATTTCACTTATTGGCAATTGGCTGTTCATTCTAAACAAAATAATATTTGCAATAAGTGAAACTACAAACACAACAATGGAATGAATGGGTTTCCAAAGAATAAACATTCCGGCTGCAATAAATAAAGTAATATAAGCAAAGGTATGTTTCTGAAATTCTGCTCCATCCAAAACACTGTACATATATGCATTTTGAATAGAAATGCCAATTACAGGAATCAGAACAAGTATTTCGGGATGGTTAATGAACTTATTTTTAAAAATTACACCTAACAAGGTTAGTAACGAAACAGCGATACGAAAAACTAAAAAATCAACAAAATGAGCAGGACTGTTAAAATAATCGCCAATTGCAAAAATAAGATTTAGCAAAAGTCCCACGCTTGCTATCAACAAGTGATTCCTAAAGGCTGTGGTGTTTAGCTCCATTTGCCAATCAACCTTTGTAGTTGAAGTGCTTTTTGTCATATAGGTATGTTAAACAGATCTAAAATTATTGAAATTAGGGGGGTATTTGTCCTTTCCCTTGCCAAATATAAAACAATTAGGCGATAAAAATTTCTACTTTTGCACAAATCTTAAAACGTATGATTGAGGGTAAAAATGAGGGATGGTTTGAAAATTGGTTTGACTCAACCTATTATCATATTTTATACAAACACCGTGACTTCTGTGAAGCCGAATTGTTTATCGATAATCTGATCCATTATTTACAACCGAAAAGCAGTTCCAAATTTCTTGATTTAGGATGTGGCAGAGGCAGGCATTCTGTTTATTTGAATAAAAAAGGATACAATGTGATTGGATCAGACTTGTCTCCCGCAAACATTAAATTCGCGTCACAATTTGAAAACGAAAGTTTGCAGTTTCGTGTTGAAGATATGCGTAAAATAACGGGTGAGGAGCAATTCGATTATGTACTTAATCTTTTTACAAGTTTTGGATATTTTGAAAATGAAAGAGATAACTATGATACAATACAACGTGTGAGCAAGGTTCTCAAACCAAAAGGTATCTTTGTACTTGATTTTATGAACGTTGAAAAAGTAATATCACATTTGGTAGTACATGAAATAAAAATCATTGATGATATTGAATTTAACATCACCCGCAAAATTGAGAATAACTTTATTGTAAAACAGATACAGTTTGCTGATAAGGGAAAAGAGTTTAATTTCCAGGAGCGGGTGAAAGCAATTACTTTGAATGATTTTAAGAACTATTTTGATGCGAACAAACTTAAAATATTACATTTGTTTAGCAATTATAACCTTGAGAAATTTGATATAAACACCTCAAACAGGTTAATAATTATTGGACAGAAGGAATAAGTTGCGAATAGCGCCCTTCGACAAGCTCAGGGTGACATACGAATTTTACGAAACTGTGGTTGTTAATCCAAAATAAAAATGAATTTACCAACCTATATTTTGTTAATTTTTTAATAAACAAAAATTAGTAAACAATAAAAGAATGAACTACTTGATGTATATATTACTTTTCCTTTCGGTTATAATTAGCGGATTAAGCGTCTTGTTCATAGATATCAGCAGTAAAAATTTAAAGCTGATCCTTTCATTCAGTGGTGCATTTTTATTTGCAATTTGCGCTTTACACCTTATCCCAGAAATCTATTTATCCGGTACACCTAATATTGGGATCTATATTTTATTGGGGTTTTTCGCACAAATATTACTGGAATTTTTATCGGAAGGTATTGAGCATGGCCATATTCATGTTCATAAGCATGCCGGAAATGCCTTCCCGTATGCGATGATGCTTGGGTTATCCATTCATTCTTTTTTAGAAGGAATGCCACTCGCCAACAATGATATACATTCGCACAACTCTTTATTAACAGGTATTGTAATGCATAATATACCTATCGCGATGGCATTAATGACGATGCTTCTAAAATCTCATATCAGCAAGCGGAATGCTATTATATGGCTTTTGGTGTTTGCATTGGTAACACCACTTGGTACGTTCACCAGCTATGCAATTGGTGAAAATATCATCGGAAATTTCTCTTCTTATTTCGACAGAATAATGGCAGTAGTAGTTGGAATATTTCTTCACATTTCAACTACCATACTTTTTGAATCAAGCGAAAACCATCGCTTTAATTTCATTAAATTTTTGGTGATCTTATCTGGAGCTGGCTTTGCTTTATTTAGTTTATAAAACTTTCTAAATTATTTTTTACCTTCAAAAAAAAAATGCACCCTCTCAGGTGCATTTTTTTTTCAATGAAATTTACAACTATTTTAATTTTGTCAATGCTGCTTTTACCGCATCAAAATCAGGATAATCACCCGCATTTTCCAAAACTTCTTTATGACGGATAATTCCATCTTTATCAATAACAAAAGTGGAACGTTTGCTCACTCCTTTTAATCCAAGTACCCAATCGCTGCACAAAACATCGTAAGTTGTGGATACTTCTTTATTGAAGTCGGATAATAATGTAAAATTGTAATTGTTTAATTCCTTGAATTTAGCCTGTGTAAAGGGCATATCAACAGAAATACCCAATATCACTGCATTTAAATCATTATAGAACGACAGTTCGTCACGTGTTTGGCACAACTCTTTTGTACAAACGCCCGTAAATGCTGCCGGAAAAAACAAAAGAACCACATTCTTTCCTTTAAAATCCTCTAATGAAACTTTATTTTTGTCTGAATCCACCAATGTAAATGATGGGGCTTTTTGTCCTATTTCTGTTTTCATTGCTCTATTTTTAAATTTGGGTTAAATAAATACTCGTTTCGAAGCCATAAAGATAAAAGTTTATGCTTAAAGATCTTCATTAAAATTACTATTTCAACGCTAAAATTTTGTAACTTTGAACGAAAATTTTTATAAACTATTAAAAACCAATATTCCATGACATTAGTAGGAAAAAAAGCGCCATCATTTAAAGCGCAAGCAGTAGTATACGGTGGAGAAATTGTTAATGACTTTTCTCTTGATCAGTATATCGGTAAAAAACACGTTATTTTCTTTTTCTATCCAAAAGATTTCACTTTTGTTTGCCCAACAGAATTACATGCATTTCAGGACAAATTAGCGGAATTTGAAAAACGTAATGTAGCTGTAGTAGCTTGTTCAACAGATACAGAGCAATCGCACTGGGGGTGGTTACAAACACCAAAAGCACAAGGTGGAATTCAAGGTGTTAAGTATCCAATTGTAGCTGACACTACAAAAACTATTTCAATGAATTATGACGTATTGTTTGGTGAATACGAATTAGATGAAAACAATGCTTTGCTTGCAACCGGTCCAATGATCGCATACCGCGGCTTGTATTTAATTGACAAAAATGGCATTATCCGTCACCAATTGATCAACGACCTTTCATTAGGCCGTAGTGTTGACGAAGCATTACGTATGGTTGATGCTTTACAATTTTGTGAAGAAAATGGTGAAGTTTGTCCTGCCAACTGGCACAAAGGTGATGATGCAATGAAAGCAACTCACACGGATGTTGCTAATTATTTGGCAAAACACTAATTTTTTTTTAATTGATGAAAAGTACCTCTAAGTAAAATTAGAGGTACTTTTTATTTTATATTTGTTTCCCATTTAAAAATCAATCAACAATGAACAAAAAAATTCCAATCATTATAAATGTTGTATTAGTTATTGCTGTAGCGATATTATATTACCTTCATTTTTCAACCTGTAATAATGCTTGTGGCACAACAATGGAAGGCGATTCCACAATGGCTTCCAAACCAGCTATTATGTCGCCAAAAGAAATTAAGGCTTCTAAAATTGTATTTGTTAATAGTGATATTTTGAATAAAGAATATAATTTTGTGAAAGACCTGACTGCTGCTGCTCAAACCAAACAACAGCGCCTGGAAGCTGCGTATCAAACAAAAGCACAAAAATTCCAACAGGATTATACTGATCTTCAACAAAAAGCCAGTCAGGGATTATTATCCGAAAATCAAGGTGTTGCGGCACAAGAAGACTTAAAAAAACGGAAAGATGAATTAGATAAAATGGAACTTCAGTTGCAAAGTTTAGTTGAAGAAATTCAAAAAAGTAATGAAGAAGTTCGTAAAACCGTTGTTGATTATGTTAAAGAATATAACAAAAAAGCCAATTATAATTATATTTTGACTCATACTGATGGTCCGGGTGGCGTATTAATTTTCGCGAATGACAGCCTCGATATTACCAACGAAATCCTGGAAGGCCTGAACGCCCAGTACAAAGCGAAAAAAGCAACTAAGTAAATACCTCACCCCTGCCCCTCTCCAGTTGGAGAGGGGTATCAGCCAATAAAACAAAAATGGAAGCTACCGAAAACAAAGGCACATTAATTCATAAAATCAAACACGTGGAACAATTTCACGATGTTTTTAAAATCGGTAATCGTTATACCCCTACTGCTGATCTGGATGAAAAAGAATATATGTTGCGTTATAACCTGCTCAAAGAAGAAAACGAAGAATACCTTGAAGCCTGCAAAAATGGCGACCTGGTCGAGATAGCTGATGCTATTGGCGACCAGCTTTATATTTTATTCGGAACTATTTTACGTCATGGCTTACAACATAAAATTGAAGAAGTGTTTGATGAAATTCAACGCAGTAATATGAGCAAGTTGGATGAAAAAGGAGAGCCTATTTTTCGTGAAGATGGTAAAATATTAAAAAGCAATTTATACTTCCGCCCTGATATTAAATCAATATTGGAAAAGTAAATTCATTTCGCAAATTTAAATTAATTCTTCCTGGCCCTCACCATTTCTCTTTTTCCGGGAGGTCCGGGTAATGATTCAACAGTAAATCCAACCCGTTTTAAAGTACGTTTCACTTCCCCTTTGGCGCAATAGGTGACAAGGCATCCACCAGGTTCAATAACAGCATATAGTTTAGCAAATATTTCTTCGGTCCACATTTCTGGCTGCACACCCGGACCAAATGCATCGAAATAAATCAGGTTGTAATTATTTTCTAAAACGGTATTCTGTAGTGTATTCTTTATTTTCAAAATTGTAAATTGATTGGAGAGCGCAACAGGTCTCCCCCATTCACTGGCGTGGATAATAGTATAAACAGGTTGAAGGTTTTGAGCATTCAGCAATTCCACATAATTTAACTGATCAATTAAATCAGAACTTACTGGGTATGCCTCAATGGCTGTATAATGAATGTTTATATCAGATTGCTGTGTTTCAATATAGCTGAGCATTGCATTTAATCCGGTACCTAAACCGATCTCTAAAATAGTGAGCGGATTTCCTTCCTCAGCAAAGGAAGCCGTTGCCCCCGAAATAAATGATTTTAATCCGGCCTCAATAAAAACATGTTTGCTTTCCTGTATTGCACCATGAATGGAATGGTAATGTTCGTTTAATCCTTCTACAAATAAGGAATGTGAGCCATCGGCTGTTTTTATGATCGTTCGAAGCATAACAGGTAAGAAAATAGTTTAGCCACAAATTTCAGGGGTAAAAAAATTGTGAAATTAGTGGCTAAATTTAATAGACTTTATATAAGTTTAAATGTTGTGAATTTTTTTTTCATAAAAAAATGTCATTCAGAACGTCATTGCGAGGCACCCTTCGTCAGGCTCAGGATAAACTCCGCAATCTCACATTCAGCATTAGTTGAGATAGCTTCGACTGAAAAGTCTCGCAATGACGCTTCAAATAGGCATTAAATTATTTTAATAAACTAAATATGTAAAGTCCAATAATAACCAACAGTTTTATTTACTCAAAACCTTGAACTCTGTTCTTCTGTTCATTTGGCGGCCTTCATCGGTTTCGTTACTTGCAATCGGTTGTTCTTTACCATAACCAACGGAAGTTAAACGGTCGGCTGCAATGCCCACTTTTACAAGGTAATCAAGTATTGCTTTCGCGCGGCTTTCCGATAATTTCTGGTTGAATTCTGCCGATCCTTTTGAATCAGTATAACCTGAAATTTCAATTTTTAAAGAAGGTACATCATTCAATAATTTTGTTAAACGCTCCAATTCATTAGTAGATTCGGGACGAATGGTGGATTTGCCGTAATCAAAGAAAATATTTTTCAAAATAATTTTGCTTCCTACTGCAACATTTTTTAATGCCACATCTTTTACAACTTCCTGAAAGGCAGCAGTCATGGGGATATCAAAGTTCTCTGAATGAAACAAGTAATTTTCTTTTTTTACAGCGATACCATAATTTTTACCTGCAGGTAAAGAAACTAAATAGTTACCTGAAGCGCTATTGGAAGTAAAACTTGCGATCACTTCGTTTTTTTGATTATCAATGATCTCGATGGTTGCCTCCAATGGTTTTTGTGTTAAAGCATCAGTGATCACACCTTTTAAAATGGTTAATTGAGCTTCTTTTATTACAATGGTAGGTGCAATCACGGTTTCTTTAACCGGTGCAGCAAGGCTGGCAAGCAGGTTATCCTCATTGTTTAAGATCATTGGTTTTTCAGGGCCCAGAAAAGTGATTATATAAATATCTTTTTCGCCAAGCCCTTTTTCACTGAATGAAGAATAGTAGCCATGTTTACCACTTGCCGAAATTACAAAAAACACATCATCATCCGTTGTATTAACAGGATAACCAAGGTTTTCAGGAGCGCTCCAGGCTCCGTTTTCAAAAACAGTTTTAAAAATATCATATCCTCCCATTGTTTTATGTCCCTGAGAACTGAAATACAATGTTTTTCCATTCGGATGAATGAACACGCCTTCTTCGTTATACTTAGTATTAATGGTAGGCCCCAGATTTACAGCTTTACCCCATTTACCTTTTTCATCTTTTGTTGAAATATAAATATCCCGTTCACCTAAACCACCTTCCGGCTTGTCGGAAACAAAATAAACCGATTTACCATCAGGAGAATAACAGGCAGAAGACTCATGAAATTCAGTGTTAATATTTTTATTCATGCGTTCGGGTTTACTCCAAACTGCACCTTTTAATTCCGACTCATACAAATCACCATTATTTTTTCCGATATAGATCAAAAACTTTTGTCCATCAGCTGACAAACCGGAGTTTGCATCATGATCGTCAGTATTGATTGGTGAGCCCATATTTAATGCGGGTGTCCATTTACCATCACTTTTGGTTGAAATATAAATATCTTCAAAATATTCATTGATGCCCGGATCTATTTTCCCACCGGTAGTATTTGCTCTGCGAGAAGTAAAGAGCATAACGGATTCATCAGCGGAAATAACTGTTCCATAATCGGGAGATGGAGAGTTAACTTCTGCACCGGCATTATCAATAAATACACGAACCGGATTTTTCACAAGTTCTTTTCCCATATTACATTCTGCAATATGTTTATTTACATCGGCTGCAAATGCTTTGCCCTCATCAGTTGCGAGAGTTAAAGATCTCTGAAAAATTTCAAATTCAGCAATGGATTTCCCCCATTGCATGTCTAAATGGTAGGCTTTCCCCAGCATATAATGTATTTGTGGATCAAATTCAGGATTAAGTTTTAACGCTTTTTCAAGAAATGGAATTGATCTTAATTTGTTGCTTGTATATAAATAGCTTTTACCAATTTTATAATTCAGCAAGGCATTGTTAGGATTAAATTGATTTGCGGCAAAATAATGATACAATGCTAATTTGTAAAACATAGGACCTTGTTCGTATAATTTGTCACCAGTTTCAAGTCTTCCCTTAGCCTCACGGAATGCATCCTTATTGCTTGCAAAATTTTCTTTTAAAAACTCCACATTTTGTGAATAAGCATTAGAAGACAGCACTACAATTAATATAAAGATAATTTTTTTCATATTTTATATTTTTTAATTTCCTAAATCATCAAATCTCCAATTTTCTATTTCTCTAATTACTTACAATCTCCAATATAGTTTTTAGCCGATTCAACACCAAGCTCAACTGCTTTATTCCAATCCGAACAGGCACCGGCATCATCACGAAGCATCTCTTTTGCAATGCCACGGTTCAAATAAGAATAACCATAATTTGCGTTTAGTTGAATTGCTTTCGAACAATCATCGGCAGAACCTTTATAATCTTTTATTTTAAATTTTGCAGTTGCACGGTTGTTGAATGCAAAAGCATAATCAGATTTTAATTCTATCGCCTTTGTGAAATCTTCGATGGCACCATCATAATCACCGGCATCATACTTTGCGCTGCCGCGGTTATTATAAGCAATATAATAGTTTTCCTTTTTTTTGATGGCTTCGGTATAATCACTTATAGCGCCTTTAAAATCACCTTTTTTACGCTTTGCACTGGCTAAATTATTGTACGTAAAACCCATATCGGAATTTGATGCAAGAGCTTTTTTATAATCAGCAATTGCACCATCCATATCCTCTAACTGTCGTTTTGCGCTGCCGCGATCATTATAAGCATAAGCATAATCCGGTTTAATTTTTATAGCTTGGGTAAAATCATCCACTGCACCTTTATAATCAGCGTTTTCAAATTTTATCCCGCCACGGTAATAATATGCCTGCGCATGATCCGGTTTTATTTCAATGGTTTTGGAATAATCCTCTGAAGCACCTGTTTTGTCAACCAATGCATATTTCGACTGCCCGCGACTAAAATAGCTGTCGGGGTTTTGTTCAATTAAAAGTGATTTATCAAAATCAGCAATTGCATCCTTATATAGCTTCATTTCAAATTTAGTACTACCACGGTTATAATATGCTTTTCCAAAATCCGCTTTTATTGTAATGGCCTGATCAAAATCCTTTAAGGCATCATTATAATTTTTATTAGCAAAATTTGCAATGCCACTATTATAGAACTTTTCGGCATCCTGCGATCCGTCATCCAATATCTTGGCCTTAACGGTATCAGTTTGTGCATTTAAACTGTGAATAACAAAAATGAACAATGCTGCTACAACTATTTTTTTTATTTTCATAAAGTAAGGAGTTTTGAATACATTAAATATAACAAGATTTTTGTTATAATAAACAGCACCACAATTTATATATGCAAAAATGATAACGAATTCATATTCAAAAAATCAAACAAAATTCTTAAGTTTGTCTTTCATTTTTACAAACGTATGGTACAGCCTGTCAAGCAAAAATCACCTTTACTCACTATTTTTTTTACAGTATTTCTTGACCTACTGGGTGTTGGTATCGTTATTCCGGTGATAGGCCCCCTATTGTTATATCCTGACCATCATATGCTTCCCTTAGAGGTGACCACGCATACTCGAACCATTATACTTGGCTTTCTTATAGCAGCTTATCCAATAGCTCAATTTTTCGGAGCCCCTATGCTGGGAGCCTTATCTGATCGCTATGGAAGGAGAAAATTGCTTGCTATTTCTTTGGTTGGAACCTTGATCGGCTATTTGCTTTTCGCGATTGCGATCCTTGAACAAAACATTTACCTCTTGTTTGCAAGCCGCTTGTTAGATGGCTTTTCCGGTGGCAATATATCTATTGCACTTTCATCAATTTCTGATTTCAGCGATGAAAAATCCAAAGCTAAAAACTTTGGAATGGTTGGTGCCGCATTTGGTCTGGGATTTATTTTGGGTCCTTACTTTGGTGGCAAATTAGCAGATCCTGCAATTATTTCCTGGTTTAATGCGGCTACTCCTTTTTGGTTTGCCGCCATATTAACATTCATAAATCTGTTATTTGTATTTATTGCTTTTCCGGAAACGCTAAGGGAAAAGCGGAATACACCTGTAAGTGTATTTACCGGAATGCAAAATATTGGACGGGCATTTCAGCTAAGACATTTGCGAATCATTTTTTTTGTTGTTTTTTTATTCACCCTGGGATTTAATTTTTTCACTCAATTTTTTCAAGTATTCCTGATCAATAAATTTGACTATAAAATTTCAGAAATAGCCAATGTTTTTGCTTTTATCGGAATTTGGATTGTTGTTGCCCAGGGTGGCTTACAGCGTCCCTTATCTAAAAAATATTCTCCATTAAATATTATAAAAATCTCCACTGTTCTGTTAGGTATCACGCTACCAATGCTACTTATTCCAACTGAATCAAAATATATTTTCTTTGTATTGCCTTTCATTGCTATTTTCCAAGGCTTAACTCAGCCTAACTTAACCTCAGTGGTATCAAGCCAAGCCGGGAAAGATGAGCAAGGACAAATATTGGGCATCAACCAATCTATCCAATCGCTTGGAATGGCAATACCTCCCATTATTGCCAGCTATATTAATTTAGTAAATATTAACTACCCTATTGCAACGGCATCATTTTGCATCCTATTGGGATGGGGAGTGCTGATTATATTTTTTAGAAATAAAAAAACGAACGAAGCTTTTGTATAAATTTATTTAAGGTATTTTCAAAAACATACCTCCTGTTTCAAAATATAAAACAAAAATTAAGATCTTAAAAGTTTAAGGAAATGAAAAAAATAATTTATTCAATGGCACTTTTATCTTTAGCTATTTTCAACTCGTGTGGCGATAGTAAAGAATCTTCAAATGGAAATAAGATATACACCGCTGAAGATATTAAAACCGAAACAAAAAAAGCAAATGATTTTTTTGATCGTGTATTTGACGCTACAGTGGATCGTGATCCGGTGAGCCAAACTCGTTTAGGAATTAAAAAAGATTATGACAAATGGACCGACATCAGTGATGAACATGCGCAAAAAGAATTGGAAATCATAAAAGTCAATTTAGATTCGTTGTACAAAATTGTTGACATTGATGCACTTGATGACCAAACAAAGATCAGTTACCGCTTGTTTGAAAATGAGTGTAAAGACAAAATCGATAATTTCAAATGGCGTTTTCATGATTACCCTGTTAATCAAATGGGAGGCATGCATTCTGAAATTCCTGCCTTTTTAATTAATATGCATGCTATAAGTAATAAAGCAGATGCAGAAGCATATATTTCAAGACTTTTAGGAATAAATAGTTTATTTGATCAATTATTAGTGAACTTAAAAATTCGTGAAGAAAAAAACGTTATCCCTCCAAAATTTGTTTTCCCTTTAGTGTTAGCCGACTGCAATAACATATTGTCGGGTGCTCCTTTCGAAAAAGGAAAAACAATGAATGCTTTGCTGGAAGATTTTATTACAAAAGTAAATACCTTAAAAGAATTAGATGAACCAGCAAAAAAAGAATTGATCACAAAAGCATCTGACGCATTGTTAACATCTGTAAAACCGGCTTATGAAAAATTAATAAGCTACTGGAATGAATTAGAAAAAAAATCAACTGATGACGATGGTATCTGGAAACTGACTGATGGTGATGCATTTTATGATGCAGCTTTAAAACTAACTACAACCACCGATTTAACTTCCGATGAAATTCATGAAATTGGTTTGAAAGAAGTAGCCCGGATACATGACGAGATGAAAGTGATCATGAAAAAAGTAAATTTCAAAAATGATAACCTTCAGGATTTCTTTGATTTTATGCGCATCGATAAACAATTCTATTATGCAAACACTGCAGAAGGAAAAGAAGCATATCGTGTAAAAGCGGTAAAGCTAATTGATGACATGAAAAAGGAAATAGATAAATTATTTCTTACAAAACCCAAAGCCGATATTGAAGTTAAACCGGTTGAAGCATTCCGCGAAAAATCGGCTGGAGGCGCATTTTATGAGGAGCCTGCTTTAGATGGCTCTCGCCCCGGACGTTATTATATTAATTTGTATAACATGGCCGATCAGGCTACTTATCAAATGGAAGCATTGGCTTATCACGAAGGCATTCCGGGACATCACATGCAAATAGCCATTGCACAGGAACTTTCCAATATCGCTAAGTTCCGTATGCATGGCGGAAATACGGCTTATGTGGAAGGTTGGGCTTTATATTCTGAGCTTGTCCCTAAAGAAATTGGTTTTTACCAAGACCCATATTCTGATTTTGGAAGATTAGCCATGGAACTTTTCCGTGCTGCACGCCTTGTGGTTGATACAGGGATTCATCGCAAAAAATGGACCCGTCAAAAAGCATTAACCTATTTTAAAGAAAATACGCCAAACCCTGAAGGCGATAATAAAAAAGAAATTGAACGTTATATTGTATGGCCCTCTCAAGCTACCGGGTACAAAATTGGGATGATCAAAATTTTAGATCTTCGTGAAAAAGCGAAGACCAAATTGGGTAATAAATTTGATATCCGGGAATTTCATGATGTAGTGCTTACTTCAGGACCTGTACCAATGAATATTTTAGAAGAAATGGTAAATACCTGGGTGGAAAAAAAAAATAATTAGAGAAATAGAGATTTAGAGAATTGGAGAATTATATTTAACCTTATTAAAAATAAATTCCAAATTCTCTAAATCTCCAACCATATAAATTAACAAAGAAAAAAATGGCAAAGAAAAAAGAAACAAAAAAAGAAACCAAATCAATTCTTACAAAAAGTTCACATGAATTTTTGCGTAATTATTTGAACAATTCATCTCCAACAGGCTTTGAAAGTGCAGGCCAAAAACTGTGGCTAGATTATATGAAACCCTATATTGACGATTATTTTATCGACAATTATGGAACAGCTGTTGGTGTTATCAACCCCAAAGCCGAATTTAAAGTAGTGATTGAAGCACATGCTGATGAGATATCCTGGTTTGTGAATTATATTACTAATGATGGTTTTATTTATTTACGCAGAAATGGTGGCAGCGATCACATGATCGCTCCTTCCAAACGGGTAAACATATATACTGACAAAGGTATTGTTAAAGCAGTTTTTGGATGGCCGGCAATTCACGTGCGTGATGCAGCAAAAGAAGAACCACCATCCTTAAAAAATATTTTTTTGGATTGCGGATGTAATACAAAAAAAGAAGTTGAAGAGCTGGGAATTCATGTTGGATGTGTGATCACCTACGAAGATGAATTTATGGTGTTAAATGACCGTTATTACGTGGGTAGAGCATTGGATAATCGTGTTGGAGGATTTATGATCGCTGAGGTAGCGCGTTTATTAAAAGAAAGCAAAACAAAATTGCCATTCGGTTTGTATATTGTTAATTCGGTGCAGGAAGAAGTTGGTTTGCGTGGTGCTGAAATGATCACTCATACAATAAAACCAAATGTAGCCATCGTTACAGATGTTTGTCACGATACTCAATCCCCAATGATGAATAAAATATCAAGCGGTGATCTGGCTTGTGGTAAAGGGCCTGTGCTTACGTATGGTCCTGCGGTACAAAACAACCTATTGAAACTGATCATTGAAGCAGCCAGCAGTAATAAAATACCTTTTCAGCGTGCTGCAGCATCACGTGCCACAGGAACTGATACTGATGCATTTGCTTATTCAGTAGGTGGCGTACCTTCAGCATTAATTTCTTTACCCTTACGTTATATGCACACTACAGTGGAAAGCGTTCATAAGGATGATGTGGAAAATGTTATTAAACTAATTTTCCAATCACTGAAAGCAATTAAAAACAATCACGATTTTAAGTATATAAAAAAATAATTTCAATTTAATTCATTTGAGCCTGCTCTTTTCTTAAAAAAAAGGGGCAGGCTTTTTTGTTCAATTTGGACAATTTGCAAGGGCGCTAATCTGAAGCGCTGTGGGTGTGGCAGGGTTAGTGTCTTTTCTCTTGGTAAGCTGCGCTTACTACACACAGTATATCAAGCTCCGCAAAAGGTGACTATATTCATAATAATCCAGTTGAAGCAGGCACTATTTTACTCCATCCGAACTGTTTTAATGTTAAAAAAAATCATAAAAAAAATGATTGAAATCAAAGCTTCCAATGGCTATTGTTATCTCATCTTAGTTATGCTTTCTTTTCTTTTGTGCTTAAAAAAATTATGAAAAAAACAGCTACGAATTACTGCCGCTTTATCAACATTTTATTGATGAAATGAAAAGCGGTAAACGCCTTCAAAAAAATGGGTGTTTAATCAGAAAAACGACAATCAAAAATTATCTTGCTTTGCAAAAGAACTTAACAGATTTTGCAAAGGAAAAGGGAATTGTTATTCGTATCAAAGATTATGAACGAATGAAATCAATAAGATCACGAATAGCCGAAAGGAACTATTGGAAAAGGTTTTATTTTTCTTTTACTGAATATCTGTATCAAAATTGTGATTTGTATGATAATTATGTAGGCACTCAAATGAAATTGCTAAGGGCCTTTTTTAATTACCAGATCGAAGAAATGAACCCAACACCGGGCAACTATCACAATCGGTTTTATGTTACAAGTGAGGATATCCCTGTATTAGTGCTGGTGCCGGAAAGATTAAAGTTTTTGATCTATAATAAAGAATTTGAAAACAGTTTGCCCAAAAGGCTGAGAATAATGAAAGATATGTTTGTTTTTGGATGCATCAGCGCTTTAAGGTTTGGAGATCTGATGAAAGCAAACAGGACAAATATTGAACACATAAATAAAAATGTCTATTTGTGTACTACTTCGCAAAAAACAAATATTCGTAGCAGAGTATTTCTTCCTGATTTTGCTCAAGAAATTCTTTTGAAATACAAACGCAGAAAGCGTACCTTATTTCCACCAATTTCAAATGTAAATTTCAATATCGCAATTAAAAAAATTGCTTTACTTGCCGGATGGACAGAAGATTTGGAAGTTATGCGAAGTAAAAGAGGGCAACATTTTGAGAAATACAAGGATGAGGTAAAAAAAACAAATTACCGTTTTTGTGATCTGATCGCTTCACATTCAATGAGGCGAACAGCAATAACAACCATGCTAAGAATGGGAATGCATGAAATGAATGTTCGCATCATTTCCGGGCATAAAGCTAACAGTGCATCTTTTAGCCGTTATGTTTGCTATGCTGATGGATTTATGGATGCTGAAATGGAAAAATATTATTTAAAATTAGATTCGGTAGATTCTGAAAACTATAAATACAAAAATGTTGAAAATTAGATTCTGCTAAAAAAACAAAAAGAGCCTGTTTCAACCACGAAACAGGCTCTTTTAATAAAATATGAAAAAAGCATAATTGTGCATTTTTTTACATATTTTTGATAACATAAAAGTTCTTTGATTACGCATCACTATTGCAAAAGGAGCAATATGCCATTAGAATACCTTTGGAGCTGCAATGCCAGGCAGAAGTTTGGTTGGGGCTAATGGGTATAAGTATGGGTTTAACGGGAAAGAGAAGGATGATGAGGTTAGTGGTAATGGTAATAGTTACGATTTTGGTGCCAGGATATACGACACTCGTTTGGGTAGGTGGTTAAGCCTAGACCCTTTACAAGCTAGGTATCCTAGTATAAGTCCATACGCTTATTGTGCCAATAATCCTATTGCAGCCATTGACCCTGATGGAAGAGCGGTAGTCCCCGTAGTTACTGTAAGTTATAATGGCCCTGCCAACCCTGCAAATGAAGGTGACATAGGCAATGCTACTAATACGTACAAATTTACTTTTAATAAAACTACAAATGAATACGATATATTTGTAAATACAATGATAGAGTATAGCAGTGCATTCAACAACCCTGGGGCTAATGGCAAAACTCTAGAACAAGAGAACCCTGGTCTTGGTTTAGCTGTTCAAACCCACGAAGAAGAACATAAAAATCGTTTTGTCGCTGCTGCTGAAGCTTCTTATACTTTTGAATCAACTTCATTGAATGGTGAAAAATTTGAAGGTCGTGCGGATGAAATAGCAACACAGCTTCGGACAGCACATAAGAAACAGACAAATACTTTATTTAAAAGTGCTATTAGTGCAATAGAAAGCGAATATGCTCCTTTATTGGAAAAAGCAAAAGGAAAATTATACGACAAAATAGCAGCGGAAAAAGACCAAAAAATATTAAATACAAGGACAGATATTGCAAAAAATGAAAACACAGTATTTGAAACTGAATTGAAAACACTTTTAAATCTTGTTGCTACTGAAGAACTTTGTTTACAGTCCCATGATGGTCCTACTGGAGTTAATCAAACAGCTTTGGATAAAATGCCCGCTTCTTCAAAACCATATCAAGACAATACTAAGCCAATCAAATCACAAGGTAAAGTCGTTCCCAAATCTCCTAATCACTAATCTGATGAAAAAAATTATTAGAATTATTTCGGTTGTTTTCCTTTTTCAATCTTTTACTTCTTGTGTAGGTCAAAATAATTCAAATCGAAAAGATGATAATTTTGAATTTCATAAAAAAGAACTAGAAAAAAAACATAAAAAATTTGTCGATTCATTAACAACAACATTAGAAAATGATACTAGTATTAATTTAATAACGGCTTCTTCAGGTATTGATAGAAGTGCTTATTTACAAAAATATTTGGACACCCTTCATTTAGACCTAAAAAATAATAATGTAACATCTTTTTTATATGATGAGTGTTTGGATCTAAAAAAAGCCAGTTACTCTTTTTTTAATTCAGAGGTAAGGGCATCATTAAGATATGATATTGTTCAAAGGCTTGAAATAAAGGATATTGAAAAGCTATTAAAACTAGGAGATATTTCACGTTTAAACAAAATTTGTTCTGCGCAGGGGTGCGGTGAATTACCATACACGCAAAAAAGTACCCTTCTCCTATTCCAAGAACGATTAAAAAAATTGGAATCCCCTCGTTGAGCGTAGCGTCTCACCATAGGCGATGAAGGTGTCTTGTCCTGAACGGGGTAAACTTTATTTAACATATATTACTTTATCAAAATGGTATCTTCTCACAACGGGAGTTGAATCATTAAGAAAACCTTCATCATCAAAAAAACCCCGAACTGTATCTATTCCCCTGTTTGTGGGAGTGTAGCAAAATGTACCATATTTATTGTTTTTACAACGGATTGTTTTTAATTTCGAATAATCTATTTTCTTAAAATTAGGATTGTAATCCCCAAGATAAATAGTTAATGATTTAAGCTCTGGATTATAAAAATGCAAATCAAAACAAATATCATTTTTTAACTCTACCGTATCTGATATGGATGTGATTTTGAAAAAATTACTATTGACAGTATCTACATTCCCATTTTTAGTATATGTTATTTTCTGATTTAATTTTGAATCATTATTCAAGATAACATATTCTCTTTTTTCTGTTAGTCCCCCTTTGGTGTTATAATATGTATTATTGCCAGAAGCCAAACCATTGTTGAAATATCCCACTTCTTTTATTTTTCCTGTTTCATGGTACGAAATAAATAAACCATCTCGTTGGTTCCCTTTATAAAAATATTTATCACTAAGCATACCATTTTTAAAAAAAAACTTAACTATACCATTTATTTTACCATTTTTATATGACTCGCTTTTCATTTTATGTCCGCTTTCGTCATAATAAACAGCAGAATCGGTTTGTATCCCGTTTTTCCAAATTTCAATCACACTGCGTTTACCAGTGGGGTAGAATTTTTCGCAAATACCATCTCGTGTATTATTTTTCATTTCGCATTTCTCTATAATATTACCTTTCTCATCTTTAAAAACCTGTTTAACGTGATTGTCTCCACAGCTACTAAGTAAAATGGTAATGATGAAAATTAAAAAACATTTTTTATTTAATGTCATACGGGTTAGTATTGGTTATATCTCCCCGGTAGGCGCTAAGCTGAAGCGTTGTGAGTGTGTAAGGGCTTAGTGACGTTAAAAAGTAAAAGTCACTAAGCGCAGCTTAGCGCCTACTGGGGGGGGGTTAGCTTACATTTTACAAAACAGCTTAGTCCCACCACACAAAAACAACGCTTCAGCTTAGCTCTTACGGGGCCTGCCGGGTAAGCTGTTTAATAGTTATTATATTCCTTAAACACTCACATACATTGTCTATCCGTCATCTTAGTGCCTACTGGTGCTACTGTTTATCAGCTTCCCTTCTTGATAAATATCTTTACGTTCAAACTTACCTTTATTATTATAATATAACCATATTCCGTCCTTTTGGGGTTTAAAAACTTTAGAAAACTCACGTTTTTCCTCACCAGTTATTATATTCGTTCCAATGGACTCGACAATAGTTGTATCTGTTGCATTTATATATGAGCCTTCAGTTATTAGTTTGTTGCCATTATATATTCTAAGGTTCATTTTACCTCTACAGTCATATAATAAAAGTTTTGCTATTTTTTTGCCTGATAGTTTTAATTCAACAGAGTCAGGGGCCTTAGTAAAATCTTGATAAAGCTGACACTCGTCAACATACACTGAAAACGAACATTTATCTTGTGAATAGCAGTTTAGTTGGTACAATACTACCAACAAGAAAATATTTAAAATCTTAGTTTTCATTTGAATCAACTTTCTTTTAACCAACAATAAACCAGCCATTATCAAATTTTATTAAAATTACTTTTTCTTTTCCTTCTTAATGTAGAAAAAACCATTGTCTTTTGAACTGTCTTCAAATTTACTTTTGTCACTTGCAGGAATTTTATCGATTGTAAGGATATTTTTAGAAGGAACGCCCCTTTCAAGTAATTGTTTTGTAAAATCGAGTTTAAACTCCTTTGTTCCTGTAATCAATATTTCCCGTTCAGCACCTTCTTCAACAGCAAAATCAAGAAATGACGTTGCAATACCGGTTACTGGACCATCACCACTTTCAACATGGACACCACTATGATAAAAGGGCGCAATACCCTTAGGAGAATATGTATATTCAGGTGGAGATACGGTGACAGTTGGAACTCCTTCGGTTTTTAATAAAGACCCATCGGAGAATTTTTGTCCTATTCCATCCTCACCTGCGTTAATATATCTTAAAGTCCCATCCGTAATTGGAGTTGCGACTGTTAGCTTACTTTTTAGAATTTTGCTTTGAGTTTTTGTTAATTCATCTTGATAAGTAGGTTCTTGATATTTACTCCCATCTGCCTTATAATGAAGTACCATAACTTTTTTGTCGGTCACTTTTTTCCCATCTTTATGCACATTGTTATCTCTGGTTTTGCCAACTGCATCGATATACCTATAAATTCGTACTAACGAAACTTTATTCTTCTCATCATAAATATTATGAATTATAAACTCCTCCAGTCCATCTAAGTCAATAGCAACTATTGGTTTATTCCCAGCGAATTGATAGGGTGTGTACCATGGGAATGTGCGACTTAATGGGTCGACAGATAAGAATCGTCCTAACTGTGGATTATAAATCCTAAACCCATAGTCGTACTGATTGCCATTACCACTAACCTCATCATCCTTCTCTTTCCCGTTAAACCCATACTTATACCCATTAGCCCCAACAAAACTTCTGCCTGGCATTGCAGCTCCAAAGGTATTCTAACGGCAAATTGCTCCTTTTGCAATAGCAATGCCTACTTCAAAGAACTTTTAGCTTATCAAAAATATGTAAAAAAATGCACAATAATGCTCTTTTCATATTTTATTAAAAGAGCCTGTCTCATATTTGAAACAGGTCCTTAAAAAAAAAACCGCAATACTGCAGGACGCTGCAATCCCTGAGGCGTCATTAACAATAATTAACCCTCCTTAAATTTATATTAGATTACTGAACATGAATACGTTAAATTTTGTTCAGTAAAATTCAATTTTTTTAAACTAAAAAAAATGAGTATTTTTAGTCAAAATTATACTGTTAATTATTAATAAAACAATAAATGGCGATTTTAGGCTCTATACTCAAACGGACATTTGAACTAAGGGAAAGAATACCCAAAATACGTAAAGTAAACGGCTATACTCAACAAGCTAAGGTATTAAAAAAGCTGCTTACTAAAGCTGAATTTACTTCCTTTGGCGGACATTATAATTTTTCTAAAATAATAAGTGAACCCGATATAATAAACGCTTTTCAGAATACAATTCATACACATGATTACAATTCGATGTTCAAAAAATGGTGGTACCGTTCTTTGAATGGAGAAGCTTATGTTTGTTGGCCGGGACGCATAAAATATTTCGCATTAAGTTCCGGAACATCCGATTCCTCAAGCAAATATATCCCTGTTACTTCCGATATGCTGCGTGCAATAAAAAAAATCAGCATTCGTCAATTAGGTTTACAAACCCGCTATGATTTCCCAAAAGAACATTTTCAGCGTGGGGCTTTAATGCTTGGTGGAAGTACTCACCTCAATTATAACGGTACTTATTTTGAAGGCGATTTAAGTGGTATTACTACTAAAAACATTCCATTCTTTTTTCAACATTTTTACAAACCCGGAAAGCGTATTTCAAAAGAACGTGATTGGGAAACCAAGCTTGAAGAAATAACAAAAAACGCAAAAAGCTGGGATATAGCTATTGTTGCCGGAGTTCCGGCTTGGGTTCAAATTCTTTTTGAAAAAATTATTGCTGAATACAAAGTAAATAACATTCACGATATATGGCCTAATTTGGAAATATATGTTCATGGAGGTGTGGCGATTGCACCTTATAAAAAAGGATTTGAAAAATTACTTGGCAAGCCTATCATTTTTTTTGACACCTATTTAGCATCAGAAGGATTTATCGCATACCAGGATAGACAAGGTACTGAATCATGCAGAATGGTGCTTGATAATGGAATTTTTTTCGAGTTTGTTCCTTTCAATGAAAAGAATTTTGATTCGGAAGGAACAATTGTTGAAACACCCGAAGCCTACCATATCGGGCAAGTTCAGGAAGGTGTGGAATATGCGTTATTGCTTTCTACCTGTTCAGGTGCCTGGCGTTATTTGATAGGAGATGTGATCAAATTCACTTCCGTAGAACGTTATGAAATTATTATTACCGGTCGTACTAAGCAATTTTTGAGTTTATGTGGTGAACATCTTTCACAGGATAATATGAACAGGGCCATTGAACTTGTTTCAGGCGAATTAAATATTGAAATAAAAGAATTCACCGTAGCAGGTATCAATTATGAATCATTGTTCGCGCACCATTGGTATATTGGTACAGACGACAAAGTAGATGTAGCCGTCTTGCGCAAGCGCATTGATGAAGTACTTAAAGATCTGAATGATGATTATCGGGTGGAACGCATTGCAGCCTTAAAAGAAGTGATCGTTGATGTAATGCCAAGTCATGTTTTTTATGATTATATGCAGTCGATCGGCAAAATTGGTGCTTCGTTCAAATTTCCAAGAGTACTAAAAGGCACAAAATTAACCGATTGGGAAACTTATTTAAAAGATAAGGTACAAAATAAATAACCTATGATTTTAAAAGCCATTTTTCAAGGATTATTACTGGGATCAGTTTTGGCTATACAGCCGGGACCATCCTTGTTTACTTTGATACAAACGAGCTGCAAAAAAGGATTCAAATCAGGTTTTGCACTTGCTATTGGAATTTTTCTGAGTGACGTAATATGTGTGCTATTGGCTTATTTAGGCATTGCGCAGCTTTTCGACAATCCTAATAACAAAATGGTAATTGGCCTTATTGGAGGTACGCTTTTGATAGGATTTGGGTTGTTCAGTATTTTTCATAAAAAGAAAGAGGAGGAAGAAAAAGGAATAGTAATAAAGGCTGTAAATGTGCCTCTGTATATTACAAAAGGTTTTTTTCTGAACATCTTAAACCCTTCTGTTATTTTTTTATGGGTCTTATGGGTAGGTGCAGTAAGCTCAAATAAAGAATTTACAAAAATTCACATTTCTCTTTTTTTCATCACTACATTAGTTGTTGTATTTGTAACTGATGTGCTGAAAGCCTATTTTGCAAATAAAATAAGCAAACACCTTAGCCATTCTATCCTGCGCAAAATCAGTATTCTACTGGGTATCATCCTTTTAATCACCGGTCTGGTTTTTATATACCGTGTGGTTTCTGTGTATTTCTAAAGCCGTTTTTAGAACAAATAAAGTCTTATTGGAAAATTAGAATAAACTTTATTACAGTTATTCTTTAGACTTTATATAAGTTAAAATACATTGTAATGTTTACAACGAAAATTCAGGGTTAAAATGCTTACACACAATTTTCTCGACAAGCTCGAAATGACCACGCACGAGGTCATTTCGAGCTTGTCGAGAATTGCGGCTGCTTACCATAACGATTTAACTTAT
>JAZJZM010000024.1:0-36490 GCA_040389865.1 Bacteroidota bacterium
TTACTATGTTTCTATGTTGTTAATGCGAATCAAGGGTTAAAATAGAGCCATCGGCTCGAAGTATTTTGTAACAACGGATTTTAATCCGTTGCTATAGAACCTGACAATAAACAGAGTGCCTTAGGCACGGTGTATATCTATATTAAATATACCGAACCTACGGTTCTCAGTTTCTTATCTGTTCGTTTTTCAACGGATTAAAATCCGTTGTTACAATATTTATTGAGGCTACGCCTCTCAACATCCTGCGGGTCGGGCTTGGAGTTTATCCTGAGCGCAGTCGAAGGGTTCCATACCTCGCTGCGCTCGGGGCTTTCCACGGAATTTACCCTGAGCTTGTCGAAGGAATCCCTCACGTAAATACTGCCAGTCGATTACTTGGCATCCTTAAACTAAATTTCCACCGAAAAAGCCGCGTTAGGGATTGTAACGTAAATCCTTCCCTGTCGCTGTTTAGCGGCAGGGAAGATTGAAGTGTAAAGCCCGACAATTCTTGTTTAAGAATTGGAACGCCCAACTTAAAAACCTGACAATTATTTTTTCAAAAATTGGGACCTCTCAAATGACTTTGTGTTAAATTAAAATCATACATTTATCAGGAGTTTATTTTTTCTAACTCATTACAAACTGAAATTTTTTAACCAGAAATAATTTATAAAAATGGCAGAAGCTTTTATTTACGATGCAGTCCGCACCCCACGTGGGAAAGGTAAAAAAGACGGGACTTTACATGAAGTACCTGCATTAAGATTACTTACCACAACATTTAACGCTATTCGCGAACGAAATAACCTGGATACATCCTATGTAGAAGATGCCATCATTGGTTGCGTTACTCAAGTAGCTGAACAAGGCTCTGACATCGCTAAAACTGCAGCTATTGCTGCCGGGTATAGCAATAACACAGCAGGTGTTTCATTGAACCGTTACTGTGGTTCGGGATTGGAAGCTATTAACCAGGCTTCGGCATACATCATGTCGGGCTTTACTGATCTGATTGTTGCGGGTGGTGTTGAATCTATGTCGCGCGTTCAAATGGGTGCCGATGGCTTTGCATTGTTTTCAGATCCCAACATGATCCTCAAACATCACATTGTTCCACAAGGCATCTCTGCCGACCTGATCGCGACCAAGTATGGTTATGGACGGTCACAGCTTGATGCATTTGCTGTTGAATCGCACAGACGCGCTGCATTGGCTTGGGAAGAAGGACGATTTAACAAGTCAGTTGTAGCTGTAAAAGATATCAATGGTATTACCATTCTCGATAGAGATGAAATGGTACGTGCCGATACCAATATTCAAAAACTTTCATCCATCAAACCAGCGTTTGAAATGATGGGAGCAATGGGAGGCTACGATTCTGTTGCTATACAGCGCTACCCTGAAGTGGAAACAATGCTTCACCCTCATCATGCAGGAAATTCATCGGGCATTGTGGATGGAGCATCACTGGTGCTTATCGGAAGTAAACAAATCGGCAAAAAATTGAACCTGAAACCTCGTGCAAGGATCCGCTCTTTTGCAGTGGTTGGTGCTGAACCTACCATCATGCTTACTGCTCCCGGCCCGGCTTCAATCAAAGCTTTGAAAAAAGCAAAAATGAATGTGTCAGATATTGACCTTTTTGAGATCAACGAAGCCTTTGCAGTAGTACCTATGCGTTTTATGGAAGAGATGAATGTATCTGCTGACAGAGTGAATGTTAACGGTGGAGCCATTGCAATGGGACATCCATTAGGTGCTACAGGAGCAATGCTTATCGGAACTATCCTGGACGAATTGGAAAGAACCAATAAACAAACAGGCCTTGTTTCCCTTTGCATAGGAGGCGGAATGGGCATTGCAACTATTATTGAAAGGGTTTAGAGATTTTGGATGTTGGATATTGGATGTTGGAGGGGTAGATAAAATCAACATTTCTAAAATCGAAAATCCAACATCTAATATCAAAAATCCAGCATCAAAAATCCAACATCTAACATCCAAAATCTCAAATTTAAAATGATAAACTACACAAAAGACTCAGACGGCATAGCGATCATCAGCTTTGACAATAAAAATTCATCTGTAAACGTGATCGATGGCGATCTGCTTACCGATTTCGAATTGCATATCAGTAATGCTATTTCAGATGCATCAGTGAAAGGGATCATCATCACATCTTCTAAGAAAGATTTTATGCTGGGTGCTGATCTGAAAATGATCATTGGTATAAACGAGCCTAAAAAAATTATGGCGATCACCAACCGCCTTCATGCTGTTTTGCGTAAAACGGAAACTGGTGGTAAGCCTGTAGTGGCTGCTATTAATGGAACAGCACTTGGTGGTGGTTATGAAGTTTGTTTGGCCTGTCATTACCGTATTGCAGTGAATGATTCCAAGATACAAATTGGATTGCCCGAAGTATTGCTTGGATTACTTCCCGGTGGTGGTGGTACACAAAAATTACCGCGTATGATAGGCATACAGGAAGCTTTACCTTTTTTACTTGAAGGTAAAAAGATTCGTCCTGAACAGGCGTTGAAAAGTGGTTTGGTAAACCAATTGGTTAATACGCAGGAAGAGCTTATCCCTGCTGCAAAGCAATGGATACTTACTGTTGGTAAATCAGTTCAGCCTTGGGATGAAGAAGGATTTAAAATTCCCGGTGGTGGAATACAAAGTCCTAAAATATTAATGGTGCTTCCAGCAGCAGCAGGCCTGATCCTTAAAAAGACATACGGCAATTACCCTGCACCTATTGCCATTATGAATTGTATTTATGAAGGAATGCAACTGCCTTTCGACAGGGCATTAGCAGTAGAGTGTCGTTATTTTACTCAATGTGTATTATCTCCCGAATCAAAAAACATGATTTGTACCTTGTTCATTAACATGAACGAAGCAAATAAAGGGGAGGCAAGGCCTGCAGGTGTTGCGCCAACAAACCTAAAAAAGGTGGGTATCCTTGGTGCAGGCATGATGGGCGCTGGAATTGCTTATGTAGCAGCATTGAACGGCTTAAATGTAGTATTGAAAGATGTTACAAAAGAAGCAGCTGAAAAAGGAAAAGAATATTCTGTAAAACTATTATCCGAAAAACTTTCTAAGAACCAGATCAGCAAAGAAAAATACGATGAATTTTTGGATAGGATCATTACAACTGATAACCCTGCTGATATTGCTGATTGTAACCTGGTGATTGAAGCTGTTTTCGAAAACCGTGATTTGAAAGCCACTGTTACCAGGGAATCAGAAGCAGTGCTTTCTTCTGATGCTGTTTTTGCATCCAACACATCAACACTCCCAATAACAGGATTAGCAAAGGCTTCGGCACGACCTAAGAATTTTATTGGTCTTCATTTCTTTTCACCTGTTGATAAAATGCAATTGGTAGAAATTATTTTGGGTGAAAAAACTTCGGATTATGCCATTGCAATGGCCATTGATTTTGTAAAGAAAATTAAAAAAACTCCTATTGTAGTGAATGATGGAAGAGGATTTTTTACGTCAAGGGTTTTCTCCACGTATTTATTTGAAGGCATGGAATGCCTTGCAAATGGTGTTTCTCCTGCACTTATTGAAAACGCAGGTAAGATGGCAGGTATGCCGGTTGGCCCATTAGCTCTTGCTGACGAAGTAAGCATTGAGTTGTGTTATAAAATAAATAAACAAACAGAAGCCGATACCGGAAAGAAGCGTGAAGATGCTGCTGTAGGCGTTATTAATAAATTTATAGATGAATTGAACCGCCCCGGTAAAAAGGCGAATAAAGGATTTTATGAATACCCCGAAGGTGGTAAAAAAGTGCTTTGGAGCGAACTTAGCAAACTATATCCTCTTGCATCACAACAACCCGATGTGGAAGAAATAAAAAAACGATTATTATACATACAGGCACTTGAAGCAGTTAAATGTATGGAAGAAAATATTGTTACCAAGCCGGCAGATGCTGATATTGGCTCTATTCTCGGATGGGGCTTTGCTCCTTATACTGGTGGTGTGATCTCTTTTATTGATACCATTGGGCTGAAAAAATTTGTTGAAGAATGCAATTCCCTTGCAAAAAAATATGGTAAACGTTTTAAACCTACCCGTAAGCTAAAAGAAATGGCTGCAGAAGGAAAAACTTTTTACCAGGAGAAGGCGGTTGACGTGTTGGAGGTGTTGTAGGTTATTAATTCTTATTTAGGGACCTACATCTTGCAATTTTAATTAAAATTTTGAGCTTCCTAATAGAGAAAAACGACACAAACATTCGCATATCTACCCCAAAATAGGTCGCTATGCGCTATTTTGTAGCGAGTATAAACTAGTTAGCAGTAATTATAATCAAATGACCATTTCCAATACAACATTTTTGACATTTATACTTTTCACAAACTTTGTTTTTGGACAAAAAATTAATGGAGTCGTAGTTAGCCCAAAAGGAGACAGTATAGCGTTTGTAAATATCTTTACTGTTGGCGGAGAGAAGCAGTCTTTAGCAACAACTGACTTTGATGGACACTTTTCATTGGCGGTTCTTAATGAGAACAGACAAATCTATGCAATGTACTTTGATTGCTCTTCTGACACAATATTAGCAACTCCTTCTAGAACAAAGGATTTGAAACTGACCATAAAAATAAATACTATTTGCGCATCAAAACTTGAAGTTACCAATTGTCGAAATGATTTCTTTTTTAAAGGAGCTTATTATGTAAACCTCACAGACATTTCAAACAATGAGCTGAAAATAGTTACGTACGAAGAAATCTTAACAAAAGAGCAATATTCACCGTACGACTATGAAAGAATAGAAAAAAATAAAAAGTATCGGGCAGACAATGGGGAAATATTTACGGGAGAAGAACTTATTTTAAAGAAACACCTTCCATTAAAACTTTGGAATGGAGCGAACTTTAGAGCTGTTGACGAAGAACCAAGAGTGAAGCTGACACCACAGCAGGACTAATAACTACTGCTAACAGCACCTACAAGATATGCGAGGTTTCTGCAAGTTGCAAATGCTTTTTTAATTGTGCGCTTCGCGCGAAATATTTTGCATTTGCCATTCAGTTCAGTACTTTTAATCAAGTTTTGTGGGGCAAGACAGTTTTGTGCAAGTTAACCCGCACTTCTTTTAGCTGCCAACCGTTAGTTGCAATTATATGAGACACGTAATAACACTTTTAGTCATCCTAATATTTTCTTCTTGCAGACAACAAGAAGAGAAGAAAATGAATAGTGCTAATTTGGATTCTACACACTATGCGAATTTGATTTTAAATATTGCATTAACTACTCCAGAATTTGCTTCACCAAAGTACCGCAACATTGTTTCCGAAAAAGGGTTTAAGAGTTTAAAAGAATTTATATTAAGAAAAAGAGAAGTTAAGGACTCTGCATTAGGAATAACATTGAGAATTCACAGTTGGACATACGATGGTGGTCAATCATTTTCTAAAATTATTATTTATGTTTCTAATGGTGTAAATTTTGAATATGCATTTCCTTTTCTTGACGAATACTACTATTATCTTGAAAGACCTGAATATAAAAATAACGAAGAAGTCCAATATCTGTTTTACCAACGTAGAAACTTTATTACACAATTGAATTATGTGACATACAGTTTAGGACTGAACAAACCATCACGAATTAAGGAATTGAATAGCTTTGTAACCCTACTTACAGACTCGTTATTAGGTATGAAAGAAATAAAGTTAAAAGACATTGATTATTTAAAACAGTATTTAAATAAGGAGTTAAGTAAGAAATATAAGGAAAAGCCTTGTTTAGACAGCGTTTCACAAAACATTAATTCAATTATATCGGACTTGCAAAATAACAAAGACGAAAGTATTCGTTACTTTCGTTGCAAAGAAGGAAGTGATGCTTATTGGAAATTCAAATTTAATGAAGAGGATTCCTCAATTGTAATTCACCCAACGTTTGAAAACAAAGAATGTTATATGGTAGTATTATGGTAACAACACTAACCGAAAAAAGAATAACTGCAACTAACAGCACCCTTGCGAATATGCCGGGCTTTGTGCAAGCTGCAAATGTTTATTAAATCGGTATAAACCCTGCAGGCGCGAGTGTTAGTGCAGTGAGCAGGCGCGAGTTTTTTTAACTCGTGCCATTTATTAATCGGCATCTTGCCATTTTCGCTCTTTCAATTTTGATTTTTTTAAAATTATACGTACCTTTGAATAAATAACACGTATCATGACAACTAAACTCACTTTAACGGTAGAAAAATCAATCATTGAAAGAGCGAAAATATATGCCAAAAATACTGGCAGAAGTTTATCTGAGCTTATTGAAAACTATTTAGAAACTATTACCGAAGACCATGTGGATCAAAAAATATCTCCAAAACTTAAAAAAATTATTGGAGCAGTTAACCTTCCCAAAAGCTTTGATGAAGAAAAAGAACTCCGTTCGTATTTTGAAAAAAAGCATTTATGAAAAAAATATTTGTTGATACCAATATAATTGTAGACCTGATCGCAGACAGAACGCCATATAGTAAATTCGCCATTGAAATATTCAGTAAGGCAGAAGAAAAAAAAATTAAACTTTATACTTCATCTCATTCAATAGCAACAACACATTATTTATTGAAAAAATACATCGAAGATAAAGAACTCCGAAATGTTCTTTATAATTTATTGGACTATATTCAAATAATACCTGTCGACTTAGACACCATAAAAAAGGGGCTTAAATCAAAACATAAAGACTTTGAAGATGCCATGCAAATGGTCTGTTCATACTCTGTAGAAAAAATGGATTGTATTGTAACGAGAAATATTAAAGATTTTCGTGACTGTGAAATTCCCGTATTATCGCCAGACGAATTGGTTAAAAAAATATAATACTTAGACCATTGTGTGATTCGATTCTTCAGGCGCAAGTTTTTTTAACTCGTGCAGTTTATTAGCAGGCATCTTGCCATTTTCCTCCTTGTTGGTGTTACTCAAGCTGCGATGGCATTAAATCGCCAAGTATATCGTTTTTGCAACCTTAAATTATATAAAATGAATTGGATTTTTTTAATTATTGCAGGATTATTTGAAGTAGCGTTTGCTTTCTGCTTAGGGAAAACGAAAGAAACGACAGGGAATGAGATGTATTTGTGGTTTGCAGGATTTGCAGTTGCACTCAGTATTAGTATGGGACTTTTGATAAAAGCTACCCAAAATTTACCTATTGGCACTGCTTATGCTGTTTGGACGGGCATTGGTGCAGTTGGAACTGTTTTAATTGGCATTTTTGTTTTTAAAGAACCGGTTTCTTTTTGGAGAGTTTTTTTTATCATAACTCTTATTAGTTCAATTATTGGACTAAAAGCTGTTTCGCATTAGTATTAAATAAACCATTCAACAGTGAATTGCAAAGGTTTAAATTAAAAGAATGAAATTCTTTTTGCGAATGGTAATGTACTTCGTCATTGCGAAGGAGGTACGACTGAAGCAATCCCATACCAAGCGTGAGATTGCTTCGTCCCACGCAATGACGGCAAGAAATTAAAATTTTGTAGAAACTAAAAAAAATTGCACTGGAAGTACATTGTTTTAAACTAACGAACTGAAACAATAAAACAAAAATATTTTGCAAAGCCTCTTCTCAGCATTGGAAAACTCCCGATCAATGCCCCAATTTTGAAATTTCTTTAATGCTTGATATGATTTGATTTTATTGCTGTTCCGCAAAAAAATGATTTTTTTTATTAAGATGTTGTAAATATGTTAGTAGATTTGCAGGCAGGAATGTTAAGAAAAAGCAATTACATAAAGATTAATGAACAACAGTATTTATCGTTGGAATCAGTACTAAAATACTGTTTATTTATTCTTTTTGTCTTTTTCTTTGTAGGGGGACAACCTTCTGCGTTAGCCAGTAGCCGCCTCGAAACAAGCCTGACCCACAAAAATTTTACCTGTCATTTATCCGAAGATTTAATCAATAGTTCTCATTATCCATCTCATCTTCCTTTCGAATCGGCTCCTACACCAAATGAACCGGAAGCTACTGACGAAGATGGGCAGGAAGATAATTTTGATGATGATCTGGTTCCATTGATCTGGAAAGATCCATCTGAGGGTGTTTTTAGCATTTCTTGTTCCGTTAGAAATGATTTTTTTCAAATAGTACAACCTTTTCAAAACCGGTCTACGGTTCCTCTTTTTATTCTCTACCATTCCTGGAAGATCTACCAGCATTAAATCATTAGTTTATCAAATGATTTATGTGAACATTCACATCTATCAAATCTTTTTTTAAGCTTCCATTATTAAATGGAAGTGGTTATCCTTATCAATTAATTTAAATCAATATTATTATGAAGAGAATATTCATTCTCCTTAGCGTGGCATCCGCGTTCATTTATACGAGCTGTAAAAATGAAAAACATGAAAAAGAAGAGGAAGGTAAATTTTTGGTTACCAGTCCGATCCAGAAGGATACGTTTGTTTTGCATGAGTTTGTATCTCAGATCCATGCCATTAGTCACATCGAATTAAAATCTCAGGAGAGAGGTTTTTTACAAAACATTTATGTAGATGAAGGCCAGTTTGTAAAAAAAGGAGAGCTGATGTTTCAGATCATGCCTTTGTTATACCAGGCTGAAACGTATAAGGCACAAGCCGAAGCCGATTTTGTAGAAATTGAATATCAAAATACAAAAAGCCTTGCCGATAGCAATATTGTATCTCCAAAAGAATTGGCCCTGGCTAAAGCGCATCTCGATAAAACAAAAGCGGAGCTGTCGATGGCGCAGGCACATTTAGGTTTCACCGAAATTCGTGCACCATTTGATGGTATTATGGGCCTCTTTAATGCCCGGTTGGGTAGTCTTGTTGACGAGGGAGAGCTTCTTACTACACTTTCTGATAATAGTAAAATGTGGGTGTATTTTAATGTGCCTGAAGCAGAATACTTAGATTATATCACTAAGAAAAAGTCGGATAGTCTTCAAAAAGTAAAATTAAAAATGGCAAATAATCAGATGTTTGAAGGTTCAGGAATTGTAGAAACCATTGAGGCTGATTTCAATAATGAAACCGGAAATATCGCATTCAGGGCAACATTTCGCAATCCAAAAGGAATATTACGACATGGAGAAACAGGAAATATTCAAATGCCCATTCCTCTGAAAAATGCACTGATCATTCCTCAAAAGTCAACATTTGATATCCTTGATAAGAAATTTGTTTTTGTGATAGATGAAAATAATGTAGTGAAGACAAGACAAATTACTGTAGGGGAGGAGATGCCACATTTATATGTAGTTACCGAAGGTTTAACCGTAAAGGACAAGATCCTTCTTGAAGGTTTGCGCAAAGTGAAAAACAATGAGCAAATACACTATGACTTTGTAAATCCACAGCAGGTATTAAATGAAATAGATCATTTACATGCTGAATAGATAAAAATTTAAATAAAAAAAAATATGTTTTTAAAATTCATTCAACGACCTGTATTATCAATAGTGCTTTCCCTTGGAATAATTTTCCTTGGTTTAATTGCTATGACTACAAGTCCAATAGCGCAATTCCCGGATATTGCACCCCCAAGGGTAAGTATTTTCATTGAATTTCCGGGTTCAAATGCAGAGGTTTTGGTTAAATCAACCTTAACAATTTTAGAAAAAGCAATCAATGGTGTTCAAGGCATGCAATATATGCTATCAACAGCAAGTAGCGCAAGCGAAGCAGGTATTGATATAATTTTCGAGCCGGGCACTGATCCAACCATTGCAGCAATAAGGGTTAAAACGAGGATTGACCAGGTAATGGCAAACCTCCCACCATTAGTGCAAAGAGAGGGTGTGATCATTACCCCGATACAACCAAGTATGTTGATGTATGTAAATCTTTTTAGTACTGAAAAAAGTGCTGATGAGAAATTTTTATTCAATTATGCCAATACCTATATTTTACCCGAAGTAAAAAGGATCAGCGGAATGGGTAGAGCTGAAGCTGTGGGTAGCCGCTCTTTTGCAATGCGTGTTTGGTTAAAACCAGATAGAATGAGGGCGTATAACATCTCTACAGAAGAAGTGATGGAAGCCATTGATGAGCAAAGTGTTCTTGGAAGACCCGGAAGAGTGGGTATGAGTTCCGGAATAACCGCGCAGGCGCAGGAGTATGTTCTTTCCTATAAAGGTTGGTATAATAAGCCGGAAGAGTATAAGGGTATCATCATCCGGGCTAATGCTTTGGGTGAGGTAATAAAACTGGGAGATATTGCAGCTGTGGAGGCAGGTAGTGAATTTGTGGACATTTACTCAAACAAAGACGGACAGCCTTCTGCCTCAATTGTACTAAAACAAAATTCCGGTTCTAATGCCAATAAGGTGATTGAGGATGTAAAAATCAAACTGGAAGAATTAAAGAAAGATTTTCCTCCGGGAATGGACTATGAGGTCAATTACGATGTTTCAAAATTCGTGAATGCCTCTATCGAAAAAGTATTACATACCTTACTGGAAGCTTTTTTACTGGTTGCATTAGTAGTATTTCTTTTTCTGGGCGACTGGCGTTCAACACTTATTCCTATCCTGGCTGTTCCGGTATCGCTTATTGGAGCTTTTTTATGTATGCAAATGTTTGGCTTAAGCATAAACCTGATCACATTGTTTGCTTTGGTTTTAGCCATCGGTATTGTTGTAGATAATGCCATAGTAGTGGTGGAAGCCGTGCATGTTAAAATGGAGGAAGAACATTTATCGCCATTCAATGCGGTAAAAAAGGTGGTTGGAGAGATAGGTGGCGCTATTATAGCAATCACCTTGGTAATGACAGCTGTATTTGTTCCTGTTGCATTTATGACAGGACCGGTAGGTATACTTTATCGCCAATTTTCTATAACTATGGCCAGTGCCATCGTGATCTCGGGTTTCGTTGCGCTCACACTTACACCTGTGCTTTGTGCAATATTATTGAAGAACACGCATGGCAAGCCTAAAAAAAGAACACCGGTAACCATATTTCTTGACTGGTTTAACAGAGGCTTCGAGAAAATTACAGTAAAATATGTAGGACTACTCAAACTGATAGTTAATCGCAAAATTGTTACGTATGGTATGCTGGTTGCATTTGTTTTAGGAATTGTTGGCATAAACAAAATTCTTCCTTCAGGATTCATTCCCAATGAAGACCAGGGACAAATTTATGCTATCATTCAAACACCTCCCGGAACCACACTTGAAAGAACGAATGAAATATCCCGAAAGCTTCAACATATTGCCAAGGAAGTGGATGGAGTTTCGTCTGTTACTTCTCTTGCAGGATATGAAATTCTTTCGGAAGGTAGAGGCTCCAATGCAGGAACTTGTCTTATTAACTTAAAAGATTGGGCGGATCGTAAACATTCATCAAAGGAAATAATTAAAGAGCTGGAAGAAAAATCAAAAGACCTACCGGCTATTGTCGAATATTTTGAACCACCTGCTGTTCCCGGCTATGGCTCTTCTGATGGTTTTGCACTGCGTTTATTAGACAAAAGCAGTGATGTAGATTATCAGGAATTTGATAAAGTGAATGGCGATTTCTTAGAAGCTTTAGGTAAAAGAAAAGAGCTGTCGGGGCTATTTGCATCTTACTCCGCTAAATATCCTCAATACGAATTGATCATCGATAATGCACGAGCCATGCAAAAGGGTGTTTCTATTGGAAAGGCGATGGAAAATCTCAATATTTTAATTGGAAGTACATACGAACAAGGGTTTATACGGTTCAACAGTTATTACAAAGTATATACACAAGCCGGACCTGAATATAGAAAACAACCATCGGATATTTTGAATTTGTTTGTAAAAAATGATGTGGGCGAAATGGTTCCTTATTCTTCATTCATGACCATGAAAAAGACCCAGGGGCCCAATGAAATATCCCGATACAATTTGTACAACTCTTCATTAATTAATGGAGTACCTGCTCAGGGTTACTCCTCCGGAGATGCGCTAAAGGCTATACAGGAAGTGGCTAAGCTATCGTTACCGAAAGGCTATGATATTGCATGGCAAGGGCTTTCGTATGATGAATCAAAAAGAGGAAATGAAGCGATCTATATCTTTCTGGTGGTATTGCTATTTGTGTATTTAATTCTTGCTGCACAGTATGAAAGCTTTTTGCTGCCATTTGCAGTGCTACTTTCTATTCCTCCGGGAATATTCGGGGCATTCATGCTTTTAAAAATGATGGGACTTGCCAATGATGTTTATGCGCAGGTAGGACTGATCATGCTCACCGGATTACTTGGTAAAAATGCGGTTTTGATCGTGGAATTTGCCGTTCAGAAACACATGCAGGGAGCGACCGTGCTTGAAGCTGCAATTGAAGGAGCGCGAACTCGTTTCCGCCCTATTCTAATGACATCATTTGCATTCATTGCAGGCTTAATTCCTTTGGTAGTTGCCACCGGCCCGGGTGCTGTTGGTAACCACACCATAGGTGCATCGGCACTTGGAGGTATGTTATTTGGAACCATTTTCGGAGTACTCATGGTGCCGGGGCTGTATTATATTTTTGGAAAAATGGCTGAAGGCAAGAAACTGATCAAAGACGAAGATGAAAATCCATTAAGTGAAGCCTTTGTGGATAGCCGTTCTGATACTGCCTTAGTTAAAAAAATTAAATATTTTGTAACAAAATTTCTAAACAAAAATGAAAGCAAAAATAATTCATAAAGTACTTAAAGCAATAGTTGTAACACTATTGCTTGGAGGATGTGTTCCGGTACTACAGATAACAAAAACCGAAAACAAATCGGTTCCTGCGAGTTTTAATAACTCGCAGGATACTGTCAACACCGCAACCATCAAATGGAGAGAATACTTTAACGACCAAACCCTGATTGCGCTGATTGACACTGCATTGAAAAACAACCAGGAATTGAACATCACTTTGCAGGAGATTGAAATGCGAAAGAATGAAATAAGGGCAAAAAAAGGAGAATACCTGCCATTTGGCGACATCAGAATTGGTGGTGGACCTATGAAGGAAGGCCTTTATACATGGAATGGTCAATCGGAAGAAGATCTTAAGGCTAACCCCGGGAAAGCGCCCAAATATGTTGGAGATTTTATGGCAAGTGCTGTTTTTTCATGGGAAGTAGATATCTGGAAAAAACTCCGTAATGCTAAAAAAGCTGCCATATTCAGGTATTTATCGAGTGTTGAAGGAAAGAATTTTATGGTCACTGGTCTTATTGCGGAAATTGCCGGCTCCTATTATGAACTGATGGCACTTGATAATCAGTTGGAAATAATTCAAAAAAATATTGAGATCCAAAGCAATGCCCTTCAAACAATAAAACAGGAAAAGGAGGCTGCCAAGGTTTCCCAATTAGCAGTTAATAGGTTTGAAGCCCAATTGCTCAACACTCAAAATCTGCAGTATGGTATAAAACAAAATATTGTTGAAACCGAGAACAGAATAAATTTCTTAACAGGCAGATATCCCAAGCCTATACAAAGGAATGCCGGGGCTTTTAACAGCATTGTACTTGATTCTATTTATGCAGGAATTCCGGCTCAATTATTGGAAAAGCGCAGGGACGTGAAGCAAGCTGAGTTGGAATTAATGGCAAACAAGTTGGATGTAAAAGCTGCGAAAGCCAATTTTTATCCATCTGTTAGAATCACAGCAGGTGCAGGATTGCAGGCTTTTAATCCTGCCTACCTTGTTAACCCGGAATCTATTATTTTTTCATTGGCCGGAGATCTGGTAGCTCCCCTGATCAACAGGAATGGTATTAAAGCAACTTACTATAATGCCAATGCGAAGCAAATACAGGCAATATACAATTATGAGCGTACCATTTTAAATGCTTATGTTGAAGTGGCTAATCAGCTCTCAAGAACAAGTAATTATTCGAAAAGTTACAATACAAAATCGAAAGAAGTGGATCTGCTTGCACAATCGGTTACTATTTCAAATCAGCTTTTCAGATCAGCTCGTGCTGATTATATGGAAGTATTATTAACACAGCGCGAAGCACTCGAATCTAAAATAGATCTGATTGAGATCAAAATGAAACAAATGAATGCTAAAGTTAATATGTATAAGGCTTTAGGAGGAGGTTGGAATTAAATAAACGAAATACAATGCTGAAAAAATCCCTGTCAAATTATTTGTTGATCACATTCACATTTAATATGACAGGGATTTTTATTATTTTTAAAGGCTTAACCAAAGCTGTCGGAATAGCTGATTGCTGTGCTTGATACAAAATACCAATTGCATTAGACTTTATATATTTAAAATTTATTGTAATGTTTACAACGAAATTGAGGGTTAAAATGCTTGCACACAATTTTTTCGATAAGCTCGAAATGACCATGTGCGCAGTCATTTCGAGCTTGTCGAGAAAGAGCGGCTGATCACCATAACGATTTAACTTATGATAAATTAATGAAACAACGAATAGCACATATTGCAATAGTAGTTGAAGACTATGATAAAGCGATTGAGTTTTATACTAAAAAGCTGCATTTCACATTAGTTGAAGATAGTATTTTGAGCGAAACCAAAAGATGGGTTTTAGTTGCACCTAAAGGCTCATCCGATTGTTGTTTATTACTTGCAAAGGCTGCTAATGATGAGCAGTATACAAGAATTGGCAATCAAACCGGTGGCCGTGTTTTCTTGTTTTTATACACCGACAATTTTAAAAGAGATTATCAAAATTTGCTGGATCAAAAAATTACTATTGTGAGAGAACCTGTTATTGAAACGTATGGAACAGTGGCTGTTTTCGAAGACTTATATGGCAACCTTTGGGACTTAATTGAACCTCCTTTGGAATTTAATAAATAACGCAGGACAAGAGCCTAAGCTATTGGTTAAGTTTAGTTCATTTGTTTTGTTATTTTGCCCTTAAATTACATTAAATAATGAGAAAAAATAATATATTAAACAATGGTATTCCCATTTCAATTTCATTGGATCCCTTATTGAAACAGGAAAATTTCCAACCTCCAAAAACGTATCCTAAAAAACGTTTATTTACTATTTCATTATTAGCTGTTTTAATTGCTGTTTGCGTAAGTTTTATTGCGAAGTTGTTGGTTTATCTTATCGACCTGATTACGAATATTTCTTTTCACGGAAATTTTTCATTGGATCACTCAAGCCCGGCTACCAATACTTACGGTTTGTTTGTAATTTTTATTCCTGCTATTGGTGGACTAATTGTAGGATTAATGGCTTTTTATGGTTCGAAAGCTATCCGCGGACACGGTATACCTGAGGCTATGGAACAAATATTAACGAATCAGAGTAAAATAAAGCCTTCCATTACTTATTTAAAACCTCTTTCCGCAGCTATTTCTATTGGTACAGGAGGTCCATTTGGGGCCGAAGGCCCCATTATTGCAACAGGAGGGGCATTGGGTTCTACCTTAGGGCAATTACTGAAAATATCACACAATGAACGTAAAATTTTATTAGCAGCTGGCGCTACAGCTGGTATGTCAGCTATTTTCGGAAGCCCGATTGCGGCAGTTTTTTTAGCGATAGAATTATTACTGTTTGAATTCTCTCCGCGTTCCATTATTCCGGTTGCACTGGCCTGTATTACAGGAGCTGCAAGTCACCATTTGTTATTTGAAGAAGGTGTTGTATTTCCGATAAATAGTATAATTGGACCTGCAACTAATTCGGCACTTGGATTTTATTGTATCATGGGTATTGTAATTGGTTTATTATCCGTTTTGGTTACTAAAGCGGTGTACTTTATTGAAGATGGATTTGAAAAACTACCCATTCATTGGGCCTGGTGGCCGGCTATTGGTGGATTGGCAGTTGGTGTTGTTGGCTATTTTGATCCACGTACATTAGGAGTAGGATACAGCAATATTATAGATATACTTTCCGGAACAATGTCAGTACAACTTTTATTGTCATTGTGTTTATTAAAATTTATTTCCTGGGCTATTTCCTTAGGTAGTGGCACATCAGGAGGTACACTTGCTCCATTGCTTACTATTGGAGGTGCAACAGGAGCCTTACTTGGGAGCATCCTTATTCAATGGTTTCCTGCATCAGGGATTACCATTCCTTTAGCGGCAGCAGTGGGCATGTCTGCTATGTTTGCAGGAGCTTCAAGAGCGTTTCTTACTTCCATTGTTTTCGCTCTGGAAACAACGGGGCAATTCAACGCGTTGTTGCCACTATTAGCAACCTGTACAACATCTTATTTCATATCTTACTTTACTATGGAAAATACCATTATGACTGAAAAGATAGCAAGGAGAGGAATTAAAACACCACATTCTTATGAGCCGGATGTACTGGAGAAATTAATTGTTGAACAGGTTCTCACCGACAATGGAATGGTAATAAGTGATGCAAATAGTATAAAAGAAGTTCGTGAATGGCTGAATTTAGAGCAGGAAAATAAATCGAATTATTTTATCATTTCAAGTAACGAGGGCGAGTATAAAGGGATAGTAAGTTCTTCAAACTTATTTAGTACCCATCATGCACCCGACAATTTAATTGGGACTTTATCAAAACTCAATGGCATTTATATTGGATTGAATGATACACTTCGCACTGCGGTTGAAACTATGGCAAAAGAAGAACTTGATGTATTACCGGTTGTTTCAAAGGATAATTTAATTATCATTGGTGTTATATCTTATCAGGACATTATTGCTACTTACAAGAAGGGGGTTGACGAGCATGAAAAGAAACAGCCACATATTTCATTAAAACGCAAAGGCTTGAAAATAATATTGAGGGGACAAAAAATGGTATCCTCTATAAAATAAAAAGACATCGAGCCTCAAAAAAATATGAAAAACTATTGATTTCACAAGCATGCAACCACGAATTGAAACTTTAAAAGAAAAAAAATTAGTTGGTCTTAGTTTGAAAATGTCCTTAGCCGACAACAAAACAGCTGAACTTTGGCAAAGTTTTATGCCAAGACGGAAAGAAATAAATAATCCACAGGCAACAGAAATATTTTCATTACAAGTTTACGAACCTTCCTATTTTGATAGTTTTGATCCATACAAAGTATTTGAAAAGTTTGCTTTGGTTGAAGTAACTGACTTTGAGGTAATTCCCCATAAAATGAAAAAGTTCACTTTACCGGGCGGACTTTATGCTGTTTTTGATTATAAAGGTCTGAGCACTGACACCAAAATATTCGAATACATTTTTTCGACTTGGTTGCCTGGCTCAACTTATTCTTTAGACAACCGACCACATTTTGAAATATTGGGAGAAAAATATGCCAATAATGATCCTAATTCAGAAGAAGCAATATGGATACCTATAAAATATAAGGAAATAGTTGGTGCCTAAATAATTGGTTTTCAAGTGGTACGCATAATGAAATTTCAAATTAGTGTTATTTTCAGCAAAAGGCATGGTTTTCAAATAGAATAATAGTTATTTTTGATTTAAGATTACATCTGATCTAATAAAATTGTGAATAGCTCCGAAAACAAAATAATTGAATTAAGGGCTTTTACTTCATGGCTTGGTAACGATGGTATTTGTTATACTGTTGTGAAGCCAAACGCCATAGTCAACCTTCAGGATGCTCAGGAAAATACTTGTTCAGTAAAAGAAATTTCAGGAGATACTATTTATCCCTTACTTGTAAATTTAATGGAAATAAAATCCATCAGTAAAGAAGCCCGTGATCATTTTTCGATGCAAAACCGGACTCCCGGTGTTAGTGCAATAGCAATGTTAATAAGATCGCCAGTAAGCCGGGTTATTGGTAATTTTTTTCTTGGAATGAATAGGTCGGCTGTACCAACAAAATTATTTACGGTAGAAAGCGAAGCCATTTTATGGCTAAAGCGTTTTGCAGTACCATTAAAATAAGATGAAATGACGGAAGGATTAGATGATATATTTAATGTTGTTGCACGTATCACTGGTGGTAAGTTTAATGATGACGCAAATAAAAAAGAAGCCATATTAACCGGCCTTCTTTTAATTGAGAAAAAATTAGAAAATGTTAAGGCAGAGAAAAAGAAAAATGCCAGCCAGATCAATGAAATTTTAGATGTTGTACTGTCTCTCGCTCAATTAAATTATACTAAGAAAGCCACTGTTTCCGAAAAAAAAAATGATTTTGACGCTCTTGCTCTGGGCATAAATATGTTAGGAGAAGAACTTCAATCATCTACCGTTTCATTGCGTGAAAAGGAAGTGTTGCTCAAGGAGATACATCATCGGGTGAAAAACAATTTGCAGGTGATAACAAGCTTATTGAATCTTCAATCTGAAAAAATTACCCAGCCCGACCTCTTGGAAACTTTTATGGAAAGTAAAAACCGTATAAGGGCAATGGCTTTGGTACATGAAAAGTTATACATGTCGGACGACCTATCGCGTATTGATTTTACGGAGTACATGCATTCGTTCATCAGCTATATGGATAATAGCCATAATCTTAACCCCGAAAATGTTCAGATCCATGTAAATGCCATTACACAGTCTCATTTTTTTAAAATAGATATGGCAATTCCCTGCGGATTAATTTTAAATGAACTTATATCGAATAGTTTTAAATATGCTTTTCCGGAAAAGCGTAAAGGTAATATTCATTTATTTTTTGGAATAGAAAAAAAAGCAGAAAGTCTAAATCACTACATTCTTGAAGTTGCTGATGATGGAGTTGGCATACCTTCTTATGTTGATCTGAAAAAACCAAATTCACTTGGACTTCAATTATTAGAAATGCTCACGGCACAAATTGGAGGTACATTAGAATTAGACAGAACTGTGGGTACAAAATTTACAGTACGCTTTCCTATTTCCTAATTTATTGCTCATCTGTTATTAAAGGTGCAAATTAGCAATTACCCTTTAATTATTGGTTAGAAGGCCTTAAAATATGTTTTATTTTTTTCGTTATTTCCTTCCATTTACTCCGGTTATTTCCATTTTTATTTTTTGTGAAAATTAATAGAACAGAATCTTTTTCCTTTATTTTAACCTGTGGGATCTTTATTTTTAAAACTTCTTTCTTCAGTTTTTTATTTCTTAATTTTATGCCAATAACCCCATTTTGCTGATAAAGCATTACTTCTTTCAAAAAGATCTTTTTCGACCACGGCAATCGATAATTTTTATTTTTATAAATATAAATTTTACCGCTTTCACAATCTTCCAACACCAAGCCATTGTGGCTGATGTCCTTTTTATCCTCTTTTAATGAATCATATATTTTTTTGAAATTTTTTTCGTGAATGTGATGTCCCGCACAGGAGGGAGTGGTTTTAATTCCTTTTTTATGAAGGTATTTTACCAACTCTTTTAAAGGACCATCAACGCTTTGTGGGAAATCTCTATTTGTGATAATGTTTTTATTTTTCTGTTCTTTAAAATAATACCAATTAGGCCTTTTAATAGGCAACAGCCAACTTCCTTTATGGAATTTATGATGAGGAATAAAATCGGGAGTGATTTTCATACGAAAAGCTATATAAATGATAAATGTAAAATCTGTGCCAGAGATCTCGTTTGTTTCCCACTTTTTTATTCAATAGTTTTACAACACGAATACCTTTTAGCATACTCAACAATTTGAGATTGGGTTAATTGAAATACCTGCAAAAAATGAGTTTTTACGAATTATCAAAAGAAGAACGAATAAAGCTGGTTGAAAAAATAAGTAAGGAAATACTTGCCGAAATAAATTCAGGTAAATTCAATAAAATCATTTCCTACTGTTCAGATGAGGATACATACATCCGCAAATCAGCCTATTTATCAATAGGACGAATTTATTTTGCTCACAAAGAGCTTCAAAAAAAAATAATCAAATTGCTTGATTCTCTTTTAAAAGAGGATGATTTTAAAATACGGCAAACCACCATTAATGCTGCCGGTGAAATTGGTAAAAAAGAATTTGAAATTGTAAAACACTTTTTTGATAATGGTTTGTTCGATGCTCATCATTCGGTGAGAAATGCTGTAATCGGCTCAGTTAAAAAGATGGGAGAGCCGAATCCTAAGCCCGTTTTAAGCTGGGCAAAAGCATATTTACATCATCCCGACAAAGAGATCAGGAGAGAGATTTGTCATGGTATTGAGCTTCGCGGAAGAACACATCCCTTGGATATTCTGCCCCTGTTAAAAGAATTACAACATGATAAAACATTAAGGGTTCGCAAAACGTTGGTACACGTACTTGGTCAGATCGCATATAAAAAAGGTTGTTTGGAAATTGTTGTGGAGCATCTCAAAACATGGGAAAACAAACAACTTGTGCAGGATGCTTTAGAAGAAATTATTGATGTTCATGACCGCTATAAAGATTTTGCTATTAAAACACAAGAACAGGCCGTTCAATACATTGCGAAGCATTATCCTTAAAATAAATTGCTCTTTAATTTATTTTGGTGAAATGGAATTTGTGCATCCTTTCCCTTAAAAACGATAGACTATCTTCTTCAAAACTTTAAAGAAAAAAATCAAAATAAAATACTTAATAATTTGTACTTTTGGTCTTCACCCAATGTATAATGACCGAAAACGAAAAAGACCCACTTATTGAAAGTTTGGAAGAAAAGGTGACTCACCTGAGTCGGATGCTTGTAAAATCATTTGGGTATGCTGATCAGGATCCAGATACCTTTCTTCAAAATGCACGCAGAACAACAGAGGCCATCTGTCGCTTTATTTATATCAAAGAAATAGGGGAGCCTAAAGGCAAAATGATGTTGAATGATTATGGCCGTGAACTTTTGAATAAAAAAATCATTCCCGATCGGATGGGGATCCTGATAGGAACAATCCAAACCTATGGTAACTATGCCGCTCACGCACAGGATGATCTTTCTGCTGCTACCCGCGAATGGATAGCCCCCTGTCAAACAGCATTGGCGAGCCTTACCAACTGGTTCTTTCTTGAATACCTGAAAGGGAATATCCCTAGTGAACTGATAAGCCCTGTTCATAGCTTTTCTGAGGCAGCACCTGAAAAAAGTAAGCGGGCAACGAATGCTCCTGCAAAAAAAGTTTCTCCATTTTTTATTCTTGTGATCATAATTGTTTTGATCCTTATAGGCTCATCCGCCACCTATTTTATTTTTAAATCAACCCCCGATGTTAAATTGCAAAACGTTGAAATTATAACCGGAGCAAATGAAAATGTTGTAAAGCAACAGGATGATTTGGTAAATAAGTTAAATGAAACCACTCCAAATCCGGATGCTAAAAGGATCGCTGTTCTTTACTTTGATTATAGCTCCGACAATAATGAATTATCACGTTTAAGAAAAGGTTTAGCAGATATGCTGATCTCTGATCTTACAAAAATAAAAATGCTAAACGTTGTAGAACGCGCAAGACTGGAAGAAATATTAAAAGAACAAAAATTAAATAATTCCAAAGAATTTGATGCTTCCACTGCTACCAAAGTTGGGAAGCTGTTAGGAGTGGAATATATTTTAACAGGTTCTTTCTTTGATCTTATGGGCAGCCTGCGAATCGATGCACGTATCATCGATGTGGAAACAGGTAAGATCATCAAGAGTGAAGGCGTTGATGGTGGTACTGCTACCTTTTTTGATCTTGAAAAAAAATTGCTTGTTAAAATAGCAAATGGATTGAATGTTGACATGGCCATTACTGATTTAGGTACTACCTCTGAAACTGGCTCAAAAACAAAGGCCGCACTTTCCTATGAAACTTCATTGCTTTATTCCGATGGATTGGATCAAATGGACAAAGGTGAATCAGGCAAAGCCATCGAAATTTTTAAAAAGGTACTTGAAAAAAATCCTGATTTTGTTCCCGCTCAAAAGGCGCTTAATAAGGTAAGTGTAAAAATATAGATGAAAAAATGGGTTGCATATATATTGTTTTTTGCTTTTGCTTTAACAGGTAAAGCGAAGACAATTGCTATCTCCTATTTCGATAATTCGAGTGGAGATGCTAAGTACAATGCCTTGTCGAAAGGTATTGCTGATATGCTTATTACCGACCTTTCAAAAGTAAAAGGTGTAAACATAGTTGAAAGAGAAAAATTAGAAAAATTGATCCAGGAAATTAAACTTGGGCAATCAAAATATTTTGATCCTGCTACTGCACAAAAGCTTGGAAAAGGGCTTGGTGCACAAAACATTCTTACCGGTTCATTTTATTTTTTAGATAATACCTTACGCATCGATGCCCGCTTGATAGATGTACAAACAGGCGGTATTATATTAGCTGAACAAGTTACCGGCAACAAAAATAGTTTCTTCGCTCTTCATCAACAGTTGGCAACCCTCCTTTCTAAAAACCTGAATGTGCCGTATAATCCCGATTTAAGCGGACTTTACAGATCCAATGAAGAAGTAGAGTTAACAGCAGTTGTTAATTATTCCAATGCTATTGAATTACAGGATCAGGGAATGGCTGCGGATGCAGAAGTTCTTCTTGAGAAAACAATTAGTACATATCCTAAATTTAATTTCGCTAAAAACAAGCTGGATGAATTAAAAGAATGGCTAAAAAAAGTGGAAGCGCAACGGGAACTTTTAATTGCTGAAGAACTGAAAAATGCCATAAACACTGTTGATCCGGCAAGCGACAAATTTGGAACACAAATACAAACTGTATGGACAAGCCTGCTAACCTCCTATAAATACAGTCAGATGTTATCGTTCAACAATTCATTGCGAAAAAAGAATTTCGATCCCAAAAAGAAAATGTACGGAGATGCATCAGCACTTACTCTGGGCGAGATGATGTTATTTTACGATTGTATTGCATTAAATTCCTTAAAAAAAAAGGAAGAAATAATTGAATCCTCAAAAGCATTCATCACTGAATACCCTTTAAGTATGTACTTTCAAAGTATTAAAATGTATTTAGAACAAGCAATAAAAGAATTAGAACAACACGAAAATGGTAAAAAAGGATTAGAAAATAAACTGGAAGCCGAAGCGCTTGATGCTTACCTCAATTATTTGAATAAACTGAGATGGAGATCAAATATTCAGTTTGTTAATGAAAAAGAGTACAAACATTATCAGCAACTCTATAGATCACAAGTGCTAAGCGTTTCTAAAGCAACACTGGATGCATGGGATGAAAGTTCTAAATTTTCTGAGTTCACCGAGTTCTTTGATATTGCTCATCATTTCAATGATTTTAAAACGATGGAGGAAATTGTGAGCGTTTGCAAAAAAATATTTACAGACCCGGATGATGAAGAAAGAGTATTGAGTTTAGAAAATAAGCTGGACGACCTTAAAACGAAAACAGCGGAACAAAAAGAGAAAATTACTGAACTGGAAAACATTGCTAAAAAGGGAACAAAAGCAGAACTTGAAAAAGTTATAAAATGGCTTTTTAGTAACGAAAAATATAATCGGCCCGATCTGCTTCTTGCTATTTGTAATCAATACATTTCAAATTACAAAGCAGGTAATGAAAATGAAACAGCGCTGTTATTAGATGCCTGGGAAGGGCTTATCGTTAATACAGCTAAACTGAACAGCATTGAAGAAGCAAAAAAAAATCAGGAAATACTAAAAGGGAAAGCGGCTGATTTTAAAGACAATAGTATAGCCTACGAAAAAGCATTTAAAGAAATCAACACCGACTTGAAAGGCCTGCAAAATGACTACAATACATACTTAAAGAACCTTAAGGATACCGATCCTATGGTTGGTGTTTTAGAAAATTACGCAGCTATTTATAAGGATAATTACCAATATACAGAAGAAGCCTATACCAGAAAACAATTGATTGACCTATTCAAATTAGACGAAGACAAAGGGCCTTTGCAACTATTTTTGCTTTCAATGAGCTATTTTAATCTTGGATATTTTGATAATGTAAAAAAGACTGCAGCACAATTAAAGGAAAAATATCCTTCAAGTACTTATAACGAATCGATAAGTTCAATTGCTAATTTTATGCCCCGATAACCGATACTGATGCAAGCTTTGCCTAAAGATACTATGATTAAGGAATTGAATAACGAGGCCTGGGCTTTGCGTTATGTTGATCGGGATCAGGCGATGCTGCTCGCTGTCAAAGCAAAAGAAAACGCTATTGAAGATCACGATCAATTGAATGTAACGTTTGCCCGACTTACAATTGCTCAGCTTGCCTTTTGGAAAACAGCAGAAGGTGATCACCTCAAAGAAGCCATAGAATCCCTGCATCAATTTGAAAAAATAAATGATTCGCTTGGGATTTCAAGAGCACATTGTATCTGTGCCGGTATGTATGATCAATATGGACAGTACGAAAAAGCAATGCATCATGCGCAACAGGCTGTAAAAATTAGCCGGCAGGTGGTTGATAAAGAAAATAAGGCAGATTGCTATACTGTTTTAGGTCAGATCTATTCACGAACCCACGATTATTCACAAGCAATAGAAGCATTCCAGACAGGCCTCGAAACACGTAAACAGCTGAAAGATCTTAAAGCTGTAGCTTCTTCTTTAAACCTGATTGGAAGAAACCTTGTGTTAAGCAAAAACTATGAGGAGGCTGAAGAATATTATAAAGAAAGCCTTTTACTAAGAGAAAATATAAATGATGTTCATGGGATTCCCTGGACGTACCTTGGTCTTGCAAGCCTTTTTAGTGAAAAGGGCGACTTGGAAATAGCTATTGATTATTACAATAAAGCTGAAAGATCCAACCAGGTTAAAGAAAAACGATTTGAATTATTATGTCTGATTGGCAGGGGGAGAATTTACCAGGAGAGATCGGATATAGCATCCGCTATTACCAATCTTAATAAGGCTTTGGTCATTTCTGAAGAACTGAAAATTATTGCATTAACAGCTGAGGTTCATCAATTACTTTCTTCAGCCTATGAGAAAAATAATGATTTTTCAAAATCACTTCATCATTACAAATGTTTCAACGACCTTCAACAGGAAATATTGAGCAGCGAAAAAGTGAACATGCTCAAACATCAGCAAATTGCTTTCTCTGTTGAGAATGCTGAAAAAGAAGCGGAAATACATCGCCTGAAAAACATTGAACTAAAAAATGCATTCGATAAAATTGCCATTCAGCACCACGAGCTTGAAATAAAAAATAAAGAAATAACAGATAGCATTGATTATGCTAAATATATACAGGATGCCTATTTTCCATCCAAAGAATTATTTAAAAAAATAGTACCGGATTCTTTTCTTTTATATAAACCAAAAGATATTGTGAGTGGTGATTTTTATTGGTTCAATCAATCGCTTTCTCCAAACTCTTCTTTTCTTTTCGCTGCTGCCGATTGTACAGGACACGGTGTTCCTGGCGCTATTATGAGTGTTATTTGTTGCAACGCATTGAATGATGTCATGAAAAAAGGAACCATTCATCAACCTGATCTTATCCTAAACAATGTTCGTGAAATTGTAACCGGAGCTTTTGAGCAGCGCGAAAATTACACAACACAAAAAGATGGAATGGATATAGCGCTGATAGGGCTTTCGCCATTTCCATCAGTTTCAAAAACGGTGAAACTTCAATATGCCGGAGCATACAACCCTCTATGGGTAATAAGAAAAGGAAAGCCGGAAATTGAATCGAAGACTGTTTTATGTTCTGCAAGCCACTATCTGATTGAGATTAAGGCCGATCGTCAGCCAATTGGCCTATATGAAAGGATGGATCCTTTTAAACTTCATGAAATGGACCTATTTAAAGGAGATACAGTATATTCTTTTTCTGATGGATATGCTGATCAGTTTGGTGGTGAATTCGGAGAGAAATTTAAATACAAACCCTTGAAGCAACTATTACTTGTAATACAGGATAAAACAATGGCCGAACAACATGATATACTTGTTAAAGCCTTTGATGATTGGAAACAAGATCAGGAACAGGTTGATGATGTATGTATGATCGGAGTTAGGATATAAATAATTTTCTATTTTGATTTGAAACCCACCCTGACAGGGTTCCAAACCCTGTTAGGGTTAATTAAGCTCAGCAATTATCAGAATTCAACCTCATAATTTATGAAAATAAATAATTTTCTATTTTGATTTGAAATCCACCCTGACAGGGTTTCAAACCCGGTTAGGGTTAATTAAGCTCAGCAACTATCCGAATTTAACTCATAAATTTATGAAAAACAAACCCTTAACAGGCGTAAAAATTTTAGACCTCACACGCCTTCTACCCGGACCAATGTGTACACTGCACCTGGCTGATATGGGGGCTGATGTGCTAAAAATAGAGGAACTCTCCATTGGTGATTATTCGCGACTGATGCCACCTATGCAAAACAAAAACTCAGTTTTCTTTCATGCAGTTAATCGCAATAAACGGTCTATAGCCATTGATCTCACTAAAGAAGAAGGACGCCTCCTGTTTTTAAAATTATCCGAAACAGCGGATATTATTGTAGAAAGTTTTCGTCCCGGTGTAGTGAATAAACTGGGAATAGATTACGAAACGCTCAAAAAAAATAATCCAAAATTAATTTATTGTTCCATTACCGGTTATGGTCAAACAGGCCCTTACCGCGATAAAGCCGGACATGATATTAATTATTGCGCATATACAGGTGTTCTTGATCGTAAAGAGGAACAACCCTTTATCCCCAATTTTCAAATAGCCGATGTTGTTGGAGGTTCTTTAAATGCAGCAATGGGAATACTTGCAGCATTGGTGCAACAGAAAACAACAGGGGAGGGGCAGTACATTGATGTTTCAATAATGGATGGTATATTAGCTCATGCAACAACAGCATTGGCGCAAGTAGATCATGGTGAACATGGCTTTTTAACTGGGGCTTTACCATGTTATTCTATCTATGAAACATCCGATAAAAAATTTATGGCACTTGGTGCTTTGGAATTTAAATTTTGGGAACGCTTCTGCAAAGCCATTGACAGACCCGATTTGGTAATTTTTCACATGGTAGCTGAAGAACAGGCGCAAAAAGTTTTTATTGAAGTATCCACAATTTTTGAAAGTAATACACAACAATTTTGGACAGAAAAATTCAAAGATATTGATTGCTGCGTATCTCCAATACTTTCTTTAAAAGAAGCCCTGAATAATGAGCAGGTGCAGGCCAGGAATATGGTTACAGTAAAAAATCATCCGCAAGAAGGAGATGTTTTGCAGTTTTCCTTACCCCTTAAATTCAGTAGCTTTCAGTTTGAAGTAGAACAATCTGCTCCTGAATTGGGCGAACATACAGAAGCAGAGTTGCAGAAAATAGGCTGTTCCGAATCAGAAATTAAGGAATTAAGAAAGAATAAAATTATTTTATAGTATTTTTGACATTTGAGAGTGAGAATTAGGATTGAAAACAAAATAAAATAAATGAAAAAACTGACCTTATTGTTGATATGCATTTGTATATCACAAGCGTATGCTCAAAAACAAATTGCAATTATAGGCAATGTTGAATATAGCAAAAATAAGTTTCAATCGCATCCACAAGCTGCTTTTGGCGCAGTGTACCGACAAAAACAAAACACCTACGGCTTATCAATTGGTAATATAGGAACTGATTTGAATACTATTTTTAAAACAGGCTTCTATCATATTGTGGAAGCTAAAGGATTTTATTATAGGCATTTGAATAAACATAAATTGTCTGGTGCTTATGTTGGTGCTTTAATTTCATATACTCAGTTTACTACACGTAATGGAATAAAATTTCGTTATAATGAAGAACCGCCTAAAACTCCTGGCGACTGGTGTGGAACCGGTATTCCTTCTCCTGTTCAATACCAACAATTAAAAGCCATTCCTGTATTGGGTTATGAATATTATCCTTGCAAGCGTTTTTCGATATTTACTGAGGCTGGATATGGGCTGTTGTATTTAAAAACTAAAACTACCACAGCTATGTTCGATAAAGAAATAACCACAGATACTGAAGATATATACGGTAATTTCAACTTTAAAATTGGTATAAAAAGTGTGTTATATTACCGTGCTAAAGCTTTATAAAAGAATAGATACACCAATCCATTAACCAACAACCAATATCTAAAATCCAACATCTAAAATCTAATTTATGATCCCACGCACACTATTTACCGAAGAGCATGAAATGCTTCGAATTGCAGTAAGAGATTTTTTTCAGAAAGAGATCGTTCCTTTTCATGATGAATGGGAGAAGGACGGACAAATATCAAGAGAAGCATGGCTAAAAGCCGGAGAAATGGGAATTCTTTGTCCTTGTGCACCTGTAGAATATGGTGGGCCCGGAACTGATTTTTTATACAGTGCAATAATAATTGAAGAGCTTTCAAAAACAGGCTGTACCGGCCCTGGTTTCTTTTTACATTCCGATATCGTTGCGCCATATATTTTACATTACGGAACCGAAGAACAAAAAAAGAAATGGATACCTAAAATGGTAAGTGGTGAAGCCATTACAGCCATTGCCATGAGTGAACCATCTGCCGGAAGTGATTTGCAGGGAATAAAAACTACTGCAGTCAAGCAAGGTGACTATTATATTGTAAATGGTTCAAAAACCTTTATTACCAATGGGTACATGTCCGATATGGTGATAGTAGTTGTAAAAACGGATCCTGCTGCCGGAGCCAAAGGAACAAGCCTTTTGATCATGGATAATACCATGGAAGGATATTCTAAAGGCACACCTCTTAAAAAGATCGGAATGAAGGCTCAGGATACCTGTGAAATGTTTTTTGATAATGTGAAAGTCCCCATATCCTGCCTGCTTGGTAAAGAAGGAGAGGGGTTTAACTATCTTATGCAGGAGCTTCCACAAGAAAGACTTTTAGTGGGTATTATGGGAATTACAACTGCTGAAACAGCAATTGAAAAAACCATTCAATATACAAAAGATCGTATTGCTTTTGGTAAACCGGTCGCCTCTTTCCAGAACACACGTTTCAAACTTGCTGAAATGGCTACTGAAACACAAATTGGAAGAGTATTTGTTGATAAATGTATAGAGCTGCACTTAAATAAGAAATTAGATATTCCAACCGCTGCCATGCTTAAATTTTCGATGACCGACCTGCAATGTAAAGTGGTGGACGAATGTTTACAGCTCCATGGTGGATATGGCTATATATGGGAATATTGGATCGCGCGCGCTTATGCCGATAGCAGAGTGCAAAAAATTTATGCCGGAACCAATGAGATCATGAAAGAGATCGTTTCCAGAGCTATCATGTAGTTTTCGATCTATTTTATCATACAATTTCTAGACCCATCTTTCCCCCCCTTTTTCGGTTCGAAAGATGGGTTTAGAAATTCCCCTCAATACTTTATGAAATGGATAGTTAGTTTCCCTAAAACCCAATTTTCGAACATAAAATTTAGGATTTGAAACCTATGTGAATAATAAACGTATTAAAATGCACTTCAATTTAAGAAAATCACTGAATAAATACATTTTATAAATTACAGATTTTCAGGTGTTTGAAATTATGTTACATCAATCGAAATAAAAAAAACGGAAAATTTCTGCATTATTTTTTCCATCTAAAAATAAATTATTACCTTTCGACACAATGAAATTGTATCTTATCATAGATAATATTCTTTTTAACAGCTTTTTCTTTACCATTCAGAATTCTCTTAAATTAAATTTTATTGAGAAATCTATGGGTAGATTAAAGGATCCTTCAATTCCTGCAATGAGGAATTTGAACGCTAAGTTTTTACTTCTCAATTCATTACCTTCTTATTTTATAGTTATTGTTTCCTTTTTACTGTTACCCGCTTTATCTTTCTCGCAGGTCAATTTCGTTAACAATGGAGCCCCTATATCCAATACCAATTTAATTTTTGTTATCAATGGCAATGTGATACATCAGAACAACGGAAGTATCGCTAATTCCGGCAACTTTTATATTCGTGGTAACTGGACAAATAATAATTCTTCCGATAATATATTTACTGTCGGGCCAAACGGTTGGGTGCATTTGGACAGTGGCGTTCAAACTATTGGTGGAAGTTTGCTCACACATTTTAATAATCTTGAATTAGCAGGTACCGGAACAAAACAACTTATTGGTGTTGATGCGGAAATTGAAGATACACTTGCACTTAATGATCATGAATTTGATGCCGGTGATAATACAGTTCTTGTATTGGCTACCGATACCGCCATAATTACCCGTACCAGCGGATTTGTTAGCAGCACCAATGATGGAGGGCTTTCGCGTAATACACTTTCAAAAAGTCCCTATTTTTTTCCGGTTGGCTCGAGCGTAGGAACGGCTCGTTTCCGCCCTGTTGACATTACTCCTAATGAAATTTCGGCCAATACGTTTAAAGTCCGGATGGCAAATGTTGATCCGGCCTCCGAAGGTTTTGACCCTACATTAAAAGAAGCTACTGTTGGCGATATAAACCCTGATTTTTTTCATAAAATAAACCGTACTTCAGGTGTTGACAAAGCGGATGTTACTATATATTATAATGATACAGCCGATGGAACCGCTGATTACGATATTCTTGCTTATTGGGAAACTTTATCTACTGAATGGAAAAATCCGGGATTAGCTGCTACCACCAGCAAATATGGATTAAGCGGACTTACAAAAGCATCTTTTGAAAACTTCACTTCCGATCCTGCACTTATCCCTTTCGCTTTAGCGGTGAATGTAGAACTATCCACCAATGTTTTTGTTGCCAATGTATTTTCTCCAAATGGTGATGGTAATAATGATGTATTGCACATATTGGGAAAAGGAATTACAGAAATTCAGTTTATCATTTATAACCGCTGGGGCGAAAAAGTATTTGAAACTACCGATATTGCTACAGGATGGGATGGAACTTATAAGGGATCCCCTTTGAATATAGGCGTTTTCGTTTATTATATTAAAGGAAAGTTGAAGGACGGAGAAGAAATCACTAAAAAAGGAAATGTCACGCTGTTGAGGTAGAAGTGTTTTCAAAAAGGATAATAAAAATAATACAAACGAAATTTATAGAATGAAACAAACGTCTACTCTGCTTGGTCTTGCAAGGTTATTTTACCTTCCTTTGGGAAGAGTAGGCATGATCTTGTTTTTTATTTTATCCCTCCTTCTTGGAGAGGGAAGGAGTGGGGCTTGTTTAGCTCAGGACATTCACTTTTCTCAATCCATAATGACACCATTGATGCTAAATCCTGCTTTAACAGGGGTTTTTGACGGCAATCAACGGGTGTTCTTAAATTATAAAAATCAATGGCAAGGGATGGGTATGTCTGGTGCTACTTATAACACTGCATTATTTTCATTTGATACCCGCATAACTAAAAAGAAATGGAAAAAGGGATATCTTGGTGCCGGACTAACTGCTTTTAAAGATGTTGCGGGTGATTTAAAATTAGGAACCACTCAATTAAATCTGTTACTTTCTGGTACCGTATTTATTAATAGGCAACAGTCGCTTTCAGGATCTATGCAAGGGGGCTTTGTTCAAAAAAGTATTTCTACTGCTGCCATGCAATGGGAAAATCAATATGATGCCGGCACAGGAGCTTACAATCCGGCCTTGCTTTCAAATGATATTGCTACAATCCCTCCAACCATGTATGGCGATTTTTCCACCGGCCTGTCATGGAAATTTAATAAACCATCATCCACCATTTCTGCTAACGACCAGTTTCAGCTAATTGTAGGTCTCGCTGCTCTGGATATCAACACACCTAAACAAAGTTTTTATTCTACAGGAACTAATGAAGAACTCTATTCCAGGTTTGTGGTTCATGCTCAATCAAGGATAGGAATAGCGAACTCTGATCTAACAATAACACCAAATGCTTCCTTTATCAAACAAGGTCCATCAACGGAGTTGAATGTAGGTACACTATTTCGTTTGGCACTAAAAAACGAGTCCGTTTATACCGGATATGGTAAAGGTATGGCCATATCGCTTGGAGGTCAATACAGAATGAATGATGCTATAATACCTATGCTGCTTTTTGAATATTCAAACTATGCTTTTGGTGTTAGTTATGATGTTAATACTTCATCCTTAACCCGCGGAACAAAAGGAAAAGGTGGAATTGAAATTTCATTGCGATTTATTACACAAAATTTTAGAAATTCCCCTACAAGACTTTTAGACTAACAATAATGAGAAATTTTTTTTACAGTACACTGTTGATCGTATCAATTACTTTTTATGCACAAGGCCAGGAAAGTAATAATAAATCGGATAAAGCTGAGAACCTGGATGATAAAGCCATTACTATTACAAATTTAGGTGAAACTGTAAATTCACCTTATGATGAATATGCACCGATCATATCGGCTGATGGACTCATGATGATATTTACGTCAAGACGTCCCTTAACACCGGAAGCAACGGAAACTCATGTAAATGGAATGGAAAATATTTATGTCTCTTATTATAATGATATGATCTGGAAATGGAGCGAGGCGCAGCTATTGGGCCCAACAGTAAATCAACCGATGAGAAATAATTCAGCGATCGCTCTTTCCAATGATGGTCAACGGATGTTAATATACAGAGGTGACCGGAGCGGAAATATTTACGAATCTGAATTGATTGGAGAAGATTGGTCCGAACCAATTAAGATGCCTGAACCGATCAATTCTAAAAAACATGAATCATCAGCAAGTATCTCACCTGATGGACGGTCAATTTATTTTATTAGCAATCGTAAAGGAGGAGAGGGGCAATTGGATATTTGGGTATGCCGTGCTGATAAGGACGGTATCTGGGGAAAAGCGGAAAATCTTGGTGCTACAATCAATACACCTGAAAGTGAAGAAGGTGTCTTTATTCATCCCGATGGTAAAACCCTTTATTTTAGCTCAAAAGGGCATAATACAAAAGGTGGATATGATATTTTTAAATCTGTATTTGAAAACAATAAATGGACTGTACCTTATAATATGGGGGATTCTATTAATACACCCAATGATGATTTGTTTTTTAATGTAACGGCCGATTCAAAAACCGGGTACTATTCTTCTGTTCGTGCAGGAGGTTTAGGTAAAAAGGATATTTATGAATTATACTTTAAAAATAAAAAAACCACTTATGGCCTTGTTCTATTTAAAGGGGTGATCATTGATAAGGAATCATTTGTTCCCATAGGCGCGGAAATTCAAATCATCGATAACGATGAAAATGAAGTTGTAACGGTGATCAAGTCCAACTCATCCACAGGGAAATTCCTCGTATCATTGCCTGCAGGTAAAAATTATGGTGTTGCAGTAAATAAAAAAGGATACTTGTTTTATTCCGAAAACATTAATATTCCTGCTTCTTCTGAATACAAAGAAATACGCAGACCCATTACATTAAAAAAAGTTGATGTAGGAAATAAAATATTATTGAAAAATATTTTCTATGATTATGGTAAAGCCACCTTGCGTCCGCAATCAATAGCTGAGCTTAATCAGCTTGTTAAACTAATGAGTTTAAGTCTTACCATGAGAATTGAAATAGCCAGCTATACCGATAGTCAAAGTTCTGAGCAATTTAATTTAACCCTCTCTCAAGCCAGGTCGCAAGCCGTTTTGGATTATCTTTTTGCCGCTGGTATCAGTAGGGAACAAATGGTTCCTAAAGGATATGGAGAGGCAAATCCCATAGCTACTAATGATAATGAAGAAGGTAGAAAACTCAATCGCAGAACCGAAATTAATATATTACAAAAATAAAAATATTCAAAGCATCTTTTTTTTAAGGACAAAAACAAAACCGTATGACAAAAAAAATTATTATCTCAACAGCATTATTTTTAGCAGCCATTATTACTCCTCTTCTTTGGGGTGGAGCAAGTGCTTTTGCACAAAATAATGTGGGTATTGGAATCCTTGTTCCGGCACCAAGTTCATTGCTTGATTTAACAGCAAGTGATAAGGGACTTTTAATTCCTCGTCTTAGTGTTCTTCAGCGCGATGCTATTGCCTCACCGGCAACTGGTTTGTTGATCTACAATACCGATTGTAATGTTTTTAACTATTATAATGGTGCAACTTGGGTTTCCATTGATGGTATCAGTGTATCAGGCCCAATTTCAGGAAGCACAAATCCTTGTCAGAGTTCTACAGGTAATGTTTACTCTATACCTGCAGTTCCGGGATCCACAGGCTATAACTGGACTGTGCCTGCCGGAGCAACAATAACCTCCGGTGCTGGAACACCAAGCATAATAGTTAATTTTGGAACTACCAATGGAAATGTTTGTGTATCTGCAATAAATGGCTGTGAAGTGAGCGATACCTTATGTTTGGCAATTAAATTAGCTACTGCTGCGGTTGCTCCAACTGCAGTTGCCGCTTCTAATTTTACATGTACTTCTTTTAGCGCCAATTGGGCAGCATCTGTTGGTTCAACTGGCTTTTTGCTCGATGTTGCTACGGATGCTTCGTTCACCTCCTTTGTTGCCGGTTATAATGATTTGAACGTTGGCAATGTTACTATTTACAGTGTTACCGGCTTAACTCCGAGCACTAATTATTTTTACAGATTACGCGTAATAAACGACTGCGATACCAGTTTAAATTCCAATACCATTGGAGTTAGTACTAATGCTCCGGTCGCTCCAACTGCCACTGCTGCTTCTAACTTTACGTGTACCTCCATGAACGCTAATTGGGGGGCATCTCCAGGTGCAACAGCCTATTATTTGGAAGTAGCTACCAGTGCATCTTTCACCAGCGGCACCTTTGTAGCGGGCTATAATAATGTGAATGTAAATAATGTTACTACATATAACATTACCGGCCTTACTGCAAGTACAACGTATTATTACCGTTTACGTGCCGGTAATGGCTGCGACACCAGTTTATATTCCAATACCATTACAGTGAGTACTTCTGCTCCGATAGCTCCAACTGCCACAGCAGCATCTAACTTTACCTGTACTTCAATAAATGCCAATTGGGGTGCCTCATCCGGAGCTACTACCTATTTTTTAGAAGTGTCTACCAGTCCTGCATTTGCGCTTGGTACATTTGTAACTGGTTATAATAATATAAATGTAAGCAATGTAACTACTTATAATGTTACAGGCCTTACTTCAAGCACCACGTATTATTACCGTGTACGTGCAGGTAATGGCTGTGATACCAGTTTATATTCCAATACTATTTTAGTGAGCACTTCTGCTCCGGTTGCACCTAACGCTGTTGCTGCTTCCAATTTCACATGTACATCTGTAAATGCCAATTGGGGAGCTGTTACGGGTGCTACTGCCTATTATCTGGAAGTAGCCACCAGTGCATCATTTGGTGCAGGAACTTTTGTAACAGGTTATAATAATATAAATGTAAACAATGTAACTACTTATAATGTTACAGGCCTTACTTCAAGTACTACGTATTATTACCGTGTACGTGCCGGTAATGGTTGTGATACCAGTTTATATTCCAATACTATTTTAGTGAGCACTTCCGCTCCGGTTGCACCAACTGCAGCTGCTCCATCTAACTTTACTTGTACTTCCGTAAATGCAAATTGGGGAGCTGTTACAGGTGCTACTGCCTATTATTTAGAAGTATCCACCACGGCATCATTTGGTGCAGGAACTTTTGTAACAGGTTATAATAATATAAATGTAAACAATGTAACTACTTATAATGTTACAGGCCTTACTTCAAGTACTACGTATTATTACCGTGTACGTGCAGGAAATGGTTGTGATACCAGTTTATATTCCAATACTATTTTAGTAAGTACTTCTGCTCCGGTTGCACCTAACGCTGTGGCTGCCTCCAATTTTACATGTACATCTGTAAATGCCAATTGGGGAGCTGTTACAGGTGCTACTGCCTATTATCTGGAAGTATCCACCACTGCATCATTTGGTGCAGGAACTTTTGTAACAGGTTATAATAATATAAATGTAAACAATGTAACTACTTATAATGTTACAGGCCTTACTTCAAGTACTACGTATTATTACCGTGTACGTGCCGGTAATGGTTGCGATACCAGTTTATATTCCAATACTATTTTAGTAAGTACTTCTGCTCCGGTTGCTCCAACTGCTACTGCACCTTCTAACTATACATGTACATCTGTAAATGCAAATTGGGGTGCTGTTACGGGTGCTACTGCCTATTATCTGGAAGTATCTACCACTGCATCATTTGGTGCAGGAACTTTTGTAACAGGTTATAATAATATAAATGTAAACAATGTAACTACTTATAATGTTACAGGCCTTACTTCAAGTACTACGTATTATTACCGTGTACGTGCCGGTAATGGTTGTGATACCAGTTTATATTCCAATACTATTTTAGTGAGCACTTCTGCTCCGGTTGCACCTAACGCTGTTGCTGCTTCCAATTTCACATGTACATCTGTAAATGCCAATTGGGGAGCTGTTACGGGTGCTACTGCCTATTATCTGGAAGTAGCCACCAGTGCATCATTTGGTGCAGGAACTTTTGTAACAGGTTATAATAATATAAATGTAAACAATGTAACTACTTATAATGTTACAGGCCTTACTTCAAGTACTACGTATTATTACCGTGTACGTGCAGGAAATGGTTGTGATACCAGTTTATATTCCAATACTATTTTAGTAAGTACTTCTGCTCCGGTTGCACCTAACGCTGTTGCTGCTTCCAATTTCACATGTACAT
>JAZJZM010000024.1:36590-58337 GCA_040389865.1 Bacteroidota bacterium
TAACTACTTATAATGTTACAGGCCTTACTTCAAGTACTACGTATTATTACCGTGTGCGCGCAGGTAACGGATGTGATACCAGTTTATATTCAAATACAATAAACGTTAGTACGTCAGCACCGATCGCTCCTACAGCTGTGGCTGCATCCAATTTTACCTGTACTTCCATGAATGCGAATTGGGGCGCTGCATCCGGTGCCACTGCTTATTATTTAGAAGTAGCAACCAGTGCATCATTTGGTCTGGGAACCTTTGTAACAGGCTATAACAATGTAAATGTGAATAATGTTACTACTTATAACATAACCGGTCTTACTTCCAGCACCACTTATTATTACCGCGTACGTGCCGGTAACGGTTGCGATACCAGTTTATATTCCAATACAATAATTAGTAGTACTGCCGCTCCGGTTGCTCCGGCAGCAACTGCTCCATCTAACTATACCTGTACTTCTGTAAATGCGAATTGGGGAGCTGTTACGGGTGCTACTGCTTATTATTTAGAAGTCTCAACCAGTGCTTCGTTCGGCATTGGAACATTTGTACCGGGCTATAATAATATAAATGTAAACAATGCAACTACTTATAATATAACTGGCCTTAGTTCAAGCGCGATTTATTATTATCGTTTACGTGCAGGCAATGGTTGCGATACCAGTTTATATTCCAATACCGTTTTAGTTAGCACTTCCGCTCCGGTTGCTCCTAATGCAGTAGCCGCTTCCAACTTTACCTGTACTTCCGTAAATGCAAATTGGGGAGCAGTTTCCGGTGCTACTACCTACTATTTAGAAGTAGCCAGCAGTGCATCATTTGGGGTTGGTACCTTTGTAACCGGTTATAATAACATAAATGTAAGTAATGTAACTACTTATAACGTAACAGGCTTAACTTCAAGCTCTACTTATTATTACCGTGTTCGTGCAGGAAATGGTTGCGATACCAGCACATACTCCAATACTATTTCACTTAGTACTTCCGCTCCGGTTGCTCCTAATGCAGTAACTGCTTCTAACTTTACTTGTACTTCCCTCAATGCGAATTGGGGAGCGGTGGCAGGGGCTACCTCTTATTTTTTAGAAGTAGCAACCAATGCATCATTTGGAGTCGGAACATTTGTAACGGGTTATAATAATATCAATGTAAACAATATAACCACGTACAATGTTGTAGGTTTAACTTCAAGTACTACTTATTATTACCGTGTGCGTGCAGGCAATGGTTGCGATACCAGTTTGTATTCTAATACCATTTCGGTTAGCACTTCAGCTCCGGTTGCACCAACTGCAACAGGGGCATCTAACTTTACCTGTACTTCCATGAATGCGAATTGGGGAGCAGTTGCGGGTGCTACCGCCTATTATTTACAAGTAGCTTCTAATCCGGCATTTGGAACAGGAACATTTGTAGCAGGTTATAACAATGTGAACGTAAACAATGTAACCACATATAATATAACAGGATTGATTTCGAATACCACTTATTATTACCGTGTACGTGCAGGGAATGGATGTGATACCAGTTCCTATTCGAATACGATAACTGTTACTACTACAGCTCCAATTGCTCCAACAGCAACAGCTGCTTCCAACCTTACATGTACTTCCATGAATGCGAATTGGGGAACAGTGCCAAGTGCAACGGCCTATTATTTGCAGGTTTCAACCAGTGCATCATTTGGTGCGGGAACATTTGTAGCGGGCTTTAATAATGTGAATGTAAACAATGTTACCACAAAAAATGTAACTGGTTTGACCATAAACACTACGTATTATTACCGCGTGCGTGCAGGTAATGGCTGCGATACCAGTTCATTTTCAAATACCATTTTAGTTACCACTACAGCTCCAATTGCTCCAAATGCATTAGCTGCTTCCAATCTTACCTGTGTTTCATTGAATGCAAACTGGGGAGCAGTTGCCGGTACTACGGCTTATTTCTTAGATGTATCTACCAGTGCCGCTTTTGGTGCGGGAACATTTGTAGCAGGTTTTAATAATTTGAATGTGGGTGGTGCAGTAACTAAAAATGTTACCGGCCTTACACCAAGCACTACTTATTATTACCGTGTGCGCGCAAGTAATGGTTGTGCAACAAGTTCAAATTCTAATACCATAAGCATTATCTCTACTGCACCTATTGCACCAGCAGCAATTGCTGCCACCAACTTTACCTGTACCTCAATGAATGCGAATTGGGGAACAGTGCCAAGTGCAACAGCATATTATTTGCAGGTTTCTACAAGTGCGTCATTTTTACCCGGAACATTTGTAGCAGGTTTTAGTAATTTGAACGTAAACAACGTTATAACTAAGAACGTAACCGGTTTGACCTCAAACACATCTTATTACTATCGTGTACGCGCTGGTAATGGATGCGACACCAGCTCATTTTCAAATACCATTGCTGTTATTACCACCGCGCCAAATGCGCCAGGTGCTTTGGCCGCTTCTAATTTCACCTGTACTTCCATGAATGCGAATTGGGCAGCTGCCCCTGCTGCAACCGCATACTATTTAGAAGTTTCTACAACTGCTACATTCAGTACATTTCTGCCTGGTTTTAATAATGTGAATGTCGGCACCGCATTAACAAAAAACATTACCGGTCTTCTTGCAAATACCACCTATTTTTACCGTGTTCGTGCAGGTAACGGCTGTGATACCAGTTCTTATTCAAATACTGTAGCTGTTAGCACTTCTGCTCCTCTTGCTCCGGTAGCTGTGGCTGCTAATAACTTTACCTGTACTTCCATGAATGCGAATTGGGGTGCTGTAGCTGGAGCAACTGTCTATTTTTTAGAAGTATCTACCAGTCCATCATTCGGAACATTTATAGCCGGTTTCAATAATTTGAACGTAAACAACGTAACAACAAAAAATATAACCGGTTTAACTGTAAACACCACTTATTATTACCGTGTACGTGCCGGTAATGGTTGCGATACCAGTTTGTATTCCAATACCATTTCAGTTGCCACTTCGGCTCCTCTTGCTCCTACAGCAGTGGCAGCCAGCAATTTTACATGTACATCACTGAATGTGAACTGGAGTGCTTCCGCAGGTGCAATTGCTTATTTTTTAGATGTTTCTACTGATCCGGCTTTCGGAGTCGGAACATTTGTTGGTACCTATAATAATTTGAACGTAAACAACACAACAACCTATAATATTACTGGCTTAACTGTAAATGTCACTTATTATTACAGGGTGCGCGCGAGCAATGGTTGTAGTACAGGTTTAAATTCAAATACAATTACAACCAGTACAACTGCTCCAATTGCTCCAACAGCAACTGCCGCTTCTAACTTCACTTGTACTTCATTAAATGCGAATTGGGGAGCGGTATCAGGCGCTACGGCTTATATCATTGATGTTGCAACAGATGCCGGATTTACAGCGTTACTCCCAGGTTATTCTAGTTTGAATGTGGGTAATAACACAACTATTAACGTTACAGGATTAGTTGCTAATACTACCTATTATTACCGTGTAAGAGCTTTAAATGGCTGCAGTACCAGTTTAAATTCAAGTACTATATCGGTGAGTACTACAGCTCCTATATCGCCTACCGCTTTAGCGGCCTCGAACTTTACCTGTACCTCGCTCAATGCTAACTGGGGAGCTGTTTCCGGTGCAACTATTTATTTCCTTGATGTAGCTACCGATGCAGGTTTTACCTCATTTGTTGCGGGATACACCAATGTGAATGTCAACAACGTAACCACCTATAATATTACGGGGTTAGCTGTAAATACTACTTATTTTTATAGAGTACGTGCGGCTAATGGTTGTAGCGTCAGTTTAAATTCCAATTCGGTAATGGTTATTACTTCCGCACCTTTTGCTCCGGTGGGTGTTGCTGCTTCCAATTTTACGTGTACCACTATGAATGCTAACTGGGGCGCAGCGGCAGGTGCCAATGCCTATTTTTTAGATGTTTCAATAGATCCAGCTTTCGGGTCGTTTGTTGGTACTTATAATAACTTGAACGTAAACAATACTACAACTTATAATCTTACAGGCTTAACAACAGGTACTACTTATTATTACCGTGTTCGCGCTGCTAATGGTTGCAGTGTAAGTCAGAATTCCAATACTATCAATGCTACTATTACTGCTCCAAATGCTCCTTCGGCACTGGCTCCTTCCAATGTAGTATGTCTTTCCATGAATGCGAACTGGGGGGCATCGGCTGGCGCAATAACCTACTTCCTGGATGTTGCTACCGATGCTTCATTTGGTGCAGGTACTTTTGTAGCAGGTTACAATAATTTAAATGTTAATAACGTGTTAACCTACAATGTAACAGGATTATCTGCCGGGGTTACCTATTATTACAGGGTACGTGCTGCTAATGGTTGTAATGCCAGTTTAAATTCTAATTTTATCGTTGTACAAACTTCCGCTATTACCGCACCTGTTGCAAGCGCGGCTACCAGCGTAGCCTGTACAACCTTCAATGCCAACTGGGGTGCAGTATCGGGTGTAATAAGCTATTTTTTAGATGTATCTACGAGCCCTTCATTTGCTGCTGGTTTATTTGTTGGTGCGTATAACAATTTGAATGTAAACAACGTAACCACCTATAGTATAACCGGCTTAGCCTTAAATACAACGTATTATTATCGTGTACGTGCAATGAGCGGCTGTACCACAAGTCCTAATTCAAATAGCATTACAGCCAGTACTGATGCCCCTGCTGCTCCTGTGGCTACTGCCGCCAGCAATGTTACCTGTACTTCGATGAACGCCAACTGGTCTGCTGTATCGGGTGCCATATCATATTATTTAGATGTTTCTTCCGATGCTTCCTTTGGTGCTGGTACCTTCATTGGTGCTTTCAACAATTTTAACGTTGGTAACGTAACCACTTATAATATTACTGGTTTAACCGGAACTACTGTTTATTACAGAGTACGTGCGGCAAGTGGCTGTGCTTCCGGTCCAAATTCCAATTTCATCACGGTTAATCCTTCTGCTATTACGGCTCCTGTGGCTGTAGCGGCTAGTGGAATAGCCTGTACGGTTTTCAATGCCAATTGGGCAGCTTCATCGGGTGCGATAGGTTACTTCTTAGATGTATCTACAAGCCCTTCGTTCGCGGCTGGTTCATTTGTTGGTGCGTTTAACAATTTTAGCGTAGGCAATGTGACTACTTATAACGTAACAGGTTTAACCGTAAATACTAATTACTATTACCGTGTACGTTCAATAAATGCTTGCGTTACAAGTCCGAATTCAAATAGCATAACTGCAAGTACTAATGCTCCGGCAGCTCCTGTCGCAACAGCAGCTACCAATGTTACATGTACTTCAATGAATACTAACTGGTCGGCTGTTTCTGGCGCGATAACCTATTTTTTAGATGTTTCTACAGATGCATCATTTGGAGCGGGTACTTTTATTGGTGCTTACAACAACTTTAACGCAGGAAACGTAACTACGTATAACGTAACCGGATTAACCGGTACTACCGTTTATTACAGGGTACGTGCTGCGAGTGGTTGTGCTTCAGGTACAAACTCCAATTTTGTGATGGTTAACCCTTCAGCAATTACTGCTCCTGTTGCTTCTGCTGCTACCGGAGTAGCCTGTACAGTTTTCAACGCTAACTGGGGTGCTGTGACCGGTGCTATAAACTATTTTTTAGATGTATCTACCAGCCCTTCATTTGCGGCAGGTGCATTTGTTGGGATCTATAACGATTTGAACGTAGGCCTTGTTCAAAGTTATAATGTTTCCGGCTTAACGGTGAACACGAACTATTATTACCGTGTACGTGCAGTGAATGCCTGTGTTACAAGTCCTAATTCCAATAGCATTACGGCTAGTACTAACGCTCCGGCTGCTCCTAACGCATTGGAAGAAACAAATATTACCTGTACCTCAATGAATTGTAACTGGACGGCAGTATCGGGTGCAATAACCTATTTCTTAGATATTGCTCCAGATCCGGCATTCCTTTCTTTTTTCCCAGGTTATAATAACCTGAATGTAGGAAACGTAACCACCTATAACGCAGGTAGTTTACCAGGAAGTGTACGTTATTACAGAGTGCGTGCAGCCAGTGGTTGTGCCTCCGGTGGAAATTCCAATTTTATAGTTGCCGATCCGTCCATCCTTAATGCTCCAAATGCAACTGCAGCAAGCAGTATCACTTGTACATTCCTTAATGCTAACTGGCAAGCAGTTGCTGGTGTGATCGCTTATGAAATAGATGTGTCAACTGATCCTGCATTTGGTTCGTTTATTGCCGGCTTTAATGCTTTGAACGTGGGTAACGTTTTAACAAAAAATGTAACCGGATTAACAATAAATACAACTTATTATTACCGTGTACGCGGATTAAACGCATGTGTTATGAGTTTAAATTCCAATACGATAACAGCCAGTACATTTCCTCCGGCAGCTCCGGTTGCAAATGGTGCTACTAACCTTACCTGTGCAGGTATGAATGCGAATTGGGCAGCAGCCTCCGGTGCAATCAATTATTTATTAGATGTGTCAATGGATCCTGCATTCGGATCGTTTTTTGGTTCCTACAATGCCTTGAACGTTGGTAATACGACTACCTATAATATTACAGGTTTAGTAGCCAGTACCATTTATTATTACCGTTTACGTGCAGTGAATGGTTGTAGTGCCGGTGGGTATTCTAATATCATAACTGCAGCAACAACCCCACCTGCACAACCAACAGCTAATGCGGTTACAAGTTTTACCTGTACTTCATTCCTTGCCAGCTGGGCTGCAGTAGGAGGGGCTACATCTTATGCGTTGGATGTTTCTAACGATCCGGCCTTTGGAACCTTTATAGCCGGTTATAATAATTTGAACGTGGGTAATGTGCTTAACCGAAATGTAACTGGTTTAGCAGCCAATGTTACGTATTATTACAGAGTACGTACCGTCAACAATTGCGGTACAAGTACCAGTTCAAATAGTATTGCTTACACAATAACAGCTCCTACAGTTCCATCTCCCGGAACTACTGGAATCAGTTGTACTTCCTTTGGAACTTGCTGGTCATTATCAGCAGGTGCAACAAATTACTTTATAGATGTATCTACAAATGCTTCATTCTCAACATTTGTAGCCGGCTATAATAATTTATCGATGGGGAATGTATCTTGTAGAACAGTAAGCGGCTTAGCTACCGGTTTTAATTACTACTATAGAATTAGGTCGGCCAATGCCTGCGGCAGTAGTGGAAATTCCGGCAACTTAACTGTACCTTTAGATGTTCCGGGTAATCCAACCGTAACAAATACAACAATATCTAACATTACCTGTACCTCTTTTGAAGCAGTTTGGACAGGAACGTTGGGTGCAACAAGCTATTTTTTAGATGTATCCACCAGTCCTGCATTTGGTGCCGGTACCTTTGTTGGTGTCTTTAACAATTTTAATGCTGGATCTCTTACCTCATTTGATGTAACAGCATTAACTCCGGGAACTACCTATTATTACAGAGTGCGTGGTGGTAATGGTTGCGGTCAAAGTTTGAGTTCAAACACGATAACTGTTTCAACTGTTGTACCAAATGCGCCTACTGCAACTGCTGCTTCAAGTTTAGCAACTACAACGTTTATTGCGAACTGGACGAGCTCTGCAAACGCAACTACCTATTACGTAGATGTTGCAACGGATGCACTATTCGCCAATTACGTAACAGGTTATAATAATTTAAATGTTGGGAATGTATTAGCTAGGACGATTACCGGATTAACAACCGGCACTACCTATTATTATAGGGTAAGGGCCTCTAATGGTTGCAGTACCAGCCCGAATTCTGGAAATATATCGTTAATAACACCTTAAACTAAAAAACTCGCTATTTCCACATTTGAAAAAAATCGAAGGTTGAAATAGCGAGAATTAGGAAAATTTTAAAATTTAAATTTGTAGTATAGGTGCTCTGGCACCTATATTAATGGAACGGGGAGATAATAGGATGAAAATCAATAAATTAAGCTATTTAGCAATTGAATTATTTAAAAATACATTTCATAGGTCCTGCGTATTTCAGAATACCAGGAAAATGAAAGCTGGCTTTCTTATATTAATATTTTTTTTCAACCCTACTCTTTGGAAAGGAATAGACGGAGAACTTATTGCGCAAAACAATAATGTTGGAATTGGTACACTAACTCCCGATGCATCAGCCATATTAGATGTTGTTTCAACCAGCAAAGGTTTACTTATACCCCGTGTAAACTTAATATCCACTACTGATATTATTACTGTTTCCGGTCCTGCTATTAGTTTATTGGTTTACAATACTAATTCAACAATGACTGGTGGTGCAATAGGCTTTTATTTTTGGGACGGAACACAATGGACAAGAGTGACCGGTCCCACAGGAATGATCGGTTCTACCGGTATGACAGGTGCTACTGGAGGAACCGGTAATTCAGGGAACACGGGAGCCACCGGAAGCGGGGCAACTGGAGCAACCGGGGCTACAGGTGATACGGGAGCAACCGGGAATACAGGCACAACGGGTGATATTGGAGTAACAGGTGCTACAGGTTCAGGTTCAACAGGCAGTACTGGTTTTTCTGGTGGCACTGGTGCTACCGGTATGATTGGATTTACGGGTTCAACAGGGTTTGGCGTAACCGGAAGTACAGGTAGTACAGGAAGTACTGGTAGTACAGCTAATACAGGGGCTACAGGAAGTACCGGGAGCACAGGTTCTACAGGTTCAACGGGAAGTACCGGTACAACAGGTCAAACAGGCTCAACCGGAGGTACAGGCTCAACCGGAAGTACAGGTTCAACCGGAAGTACTGGGACTACAGGGTCGACAGGCTCTACCGGTTCAACAGGCTCAACAGGTTTTACGGGTTCAACAGGTAGTACCGGATCTACAGGTACAACCGGGGTAACAGGTGCAACGGGATCTACAGGAGCAACAGGGGTAGGTACTACCGGCTCTACTGGAACTACCGGTTCTACAGGAAGTACAGGAAAAACAGGCTCAACGGGTGCTACAGGAACTACCGGATCAACGGGGGCAACAGGTTCAACGGGTACAACTGGCGCTACAGGTACATCGGGAAGTACCGGTGCAACAGGAGCCGGGGTAGTTGGTCCTACAGGAGCTGCAGGAACAGTTACCGGGGCATGGACACTTGTTGGCAATACGGGCACAGTGGATGGTACCAATTTTATTGGCACTACTGATAATATACCTTTTAATGTACGTGTAAATAATCTAAAAGCAGGGAGAATTGAATCAGATCCTGTTAAAGCCAATACTTTTTATGGTTATGTGGCAGGCACCGCAAATACAGGAACCTTCAATACAGGTTATGGATATTTTGCGCTTACTTCCAATACAACCGGAAACAACAATACAGCCACCGGCTATGCTGCCCTTAAACTGAATACAACCGGAATTGAGAATACTGCAGAAGGAAAAAATGCCCTTGCCGGCAATACCGATGGAAATAGCAATACAGCCTTTGGTATGGAAGCACTTAAAAATAATTCAACTGCCGCGCAGAATACAGCGATCGGAACTCAGGCTTTATTCACTCAGAGCTTTGCTCCGGCTTTTAATTCAGGTAATGTGGCCGTTGGATATTGGTCACTTTATTTTAACCAACCAACAGCCGCAAACAATGGTTATCGAAATACTGGCGTAGGAAACCTTTCTCTTTATAGTAATACTATTGGATCTCAAAATACCGGTATTGGAATGTTCGCTCTTCAGGCGAACACCACAGGAATAGATAATACAGCCACTGGATTTCAGGCATTGTATTCAAATACCACAGGAACTTTAAATACAGCTTTGGGTAAAAATGCTTTTTATGCAGGTGCTGCCTTTACCAACTCTACTGCATTAGGTGCTAATACTGTAATAGGTGTGAGCAATAAGGTGCGTATCGGTGATGCTACTGTTACCATAATAGAAGGACAGGTGGCTTACACTTTCCCATCCGATGGGCGATTTAAAAACAATGTTACTGAAGAAATAAAAGGATTGGATTTTATTACCCGTTTGCGTCCGGTTACTTACAATTTTGATACCCGTAAGTTCGATGAATTTCTGATGAAAACGATCTCAGATAGTTTAAGAGAAGCGATAATGAGTAAAAAGGATTACAAGGAATCGTCTTCTATTCGCCAAAGTGGTTTTATTGCTCAGGAAGTAGAAAGAGCGGCAAATGAAGTGGGTTATAATTTTAATGGAGTGCACAAGCCTGCAAATGATAATGATAATTACAGTGTTGCATACTCTTTGTTTGTGGTACCTTTAGTAAAAGCTGTTCAGGAACAACAGGTGCAAATTGCAGATCAGCAAAAGCTTATTGAAACAATGAGAAAGGAAATGGAATTTATGAAGAAGGAATTTGAGTTACTAAAGAAAAAATAATCATCACCTAAATCGCTTATTTTTTATCCTTTAATTCCGTACCTGTTTTTTACCTCAAAAGCAATCTTTTAGATTTGTTGTTCCGAAGGTTTTGTATCAAATATCAAAATGGAATTGCCGAATAATCAGTCTTTGATTTTTCATTAAGATGATTTTATTGTAATTTTGTGGTGAAATAAACATTATGTATAAAACCCTCTTAAAGCCAATATTTTTCCTGTTTCAGCCTGAAACTATTCACCATATCGTTTTTAAGATCATTAAATTTTTCTCTGCCATTCCGGGTGTTTCTCAACTTATACGGATGGTTTATGTAATCGATGATAAGCGACTGGAAGTCAATTTGTTCGGCTTGAAATTCCCTAATCCCGTTGGGCTGGCAGCAGGCTTTGATAAAGATGCAAAATTGTATGACGAATTAGGTAATTATGGTTTTGGTTTTATTGAAATTGGAACACTCACCCCAAAAGCACAACCCGGTAATGAAAAGCCCCGGATGTTTCGTTTGCCTGAAGATGAAGCACTTATAAACCGTATGGGTTTTAATAATGGGGGAGTAGATGCAGCTGTAGAGCGTTTAAAAAAACGTAAAACAAAGATCATTATTGGTGGTAATATCGGTAAGAATAAAATTACTCCTAACGAAGAAGCGGAAAGTGATTATGAGAAATGTTTTGAAGCGTTGTTTGATCATGTTGATTATTTTGCCGTAAATGTAAGTTCGCCCAATACACCAAATTTGCGTGCTTTACAAGATAAAGAACCTCTGTCAAAACTGTTGACCCGGATAAAAAAATTAAATTCTCAAAAAAGCAATCCAAAACCGATCCTATTAAAAATTGCTCCTGATCTGACCAATGAACAGTTGGATGATATCATTGATATTGTGAAAGAAACGAAGATAGATGGGCTTATAGCTACTAACACCACCATTTCAAGAGAGGGTCTCCATACTCAGGATTCAAGACTCAAAACAATTGGTGCAGGAGGCTTAAGTGGGAAACCATTAACAAACCGTTCAACAGAAGTTGTAAGATACTTAAATACCAAATCCAATAAGGCTTTCCCAATTATAGCAGTTGGTGGAATTCATACAGCCGAAGATGCAATGGAAAAACTAAATGCAGGTGCAAGTTTGGTGCAAATTTATACCGGTTTTATTTATGAAGGGCCCGGAATTGCAAAACGGATCAACAAAAGAATTTTAAAGGCTATTTAATTATATTGGCATGTCATCCCGAGCTTTTGCGAGGGATCTTGTCAAATAAAGGGCATTCTCATTATCAAAAACAAGATCCCTCGCAAAAGCTCGGGATGACAATAGGGGGGGCTTTTCATAATTTCTAAATCACTCCTGAAAGCTCGGAATGGTAAAAGGCGTTATTTTTTATCATAATTTCTAATAAAACGAAGTATTATGAAACTAATCGAATGTCCACGCGATGCAATGCAAGGCATCCACGAATTTATACCAACTGAAAAAAAAGTTGAGTATATCAATTCATTGCTAAAAGCAGGTTTTGACACCATTGATTTCGGAAGTTTTGTTTCACCCAAAGCAATTCCTCAATTGCGGGATACCGCACAGGTATTGGAACAATTGGAGCTGAGTTCTACCACATCTAAATTGCTTGCAATTATTGCTAATGTTCGTGGTGCACAGGATGCTGTTGAATTTGAAGAGATCAGTTATTTAGGTTTTCCATTTTCTATTTCTGAAACATTTCAGCAACGCAACACCAATTCATCTATTGCCGAATCGCTACTAAGAGTGGAGGAGATACAGGATCTGTGCGTAAGAAACAGAAAGGAGCTGGTTGTTTATATTTCTATGGCATTTGGCAACCCTTATGGCGATGAATGGAGCAGCGATACAGCCATTTTATGGACCAAACGATTGGCTAAGATGGGAATTAAGATCATTGCATTATCGGATACTATTGGTGTTTCCAATCCTGAGAATATTTCTTTTTTGTTCAAAAAATTGGTTCCTGAATTTCCGGGGATTGAAATAGGGGCGCATTTACATACCACACCGGATACCTGGGAAGAGAAAATAAATGCTGCATATACCAGCGGCTGTCGTAGATTTGACAGCGCTATTAAAGGATACGGTGGCTGCCCGATGGCTACCGATAAATTAACAGGCAATATGGCAACAGAAAATCTATTGAGTTATTTTCGTAAAAAAAATATCCCTACAGGAATTGATGAAAAGGCATTTGCAGGGGCGATGGTATTATCGGGGAGTGTATTTCCGAAGGAATAAACAAAATTTAGGATTTAGGATTACGAATGTTTTATGTTTAAATTCCTACACCCCATAATTTAATTAATTCCTAATTCTAAAATCCTTAATCCAAAATAAATTAATTCTAAATCAACAATATGAGCGCAACCAAATTTCAAAAACTGATCACCAATCCATTTTTGTTCCGATTGTATTTGTTAAAAAAATTGCCTTTGGCATTTATTGCAGGTATTAGAGTACGAGAACTTAGTGACGAAAGGGCTGTTACAACAGTAAAATACGGCTGGCTGACTCAAAACCCTTTCCGTTCGATGTATTTTGCATGCCTTTCGATGGCGGCAGAAATGTCAACAGGACTGCTGGTGCTTAATGGTGTTTATAATTCAAAACCTGCAGTATCGATGCTGATCATAAAAAATCAGGCAGTTTATCATAAAAAAGCCATCGGAAACATCACTTTTACCTGTTCTGATGGTAATCTTATCAATTCTCTTATCAATAAGGCCAAAGTAAGCGGAGAAAGCGTTTTAGTAGATACAACTTCCATTGGAAGGGATGAAACAGGAGATGTGGTAGCTGAATTTACATTTACATGGTCGATGAAGGCAAAAAATTAGGAATTATTAACAGTCCTGAATGAAAACTATAACAATCAGGCACCTTTTTTATCGTTACCTTTGATCATTCACCAACACAAAATTATAATGCAAAAGGTCAGTTTTAATAATAAAAACAGCGTTTTCTTTAATGTTTTAAAAGAAAAAGTTGATGCTTATTTTAAGTCTAACAACATACCACAAACAGGTAACTATAAATTATATTTTAAAACAGCATTTCTTATCTCTTCCGCTGTTGCACTTTACACTATATTGGTTTTCTTTACTCCTACAGCCTGGGTATCTATCATATTAGCATGTTTGATGGGTGTTAATCTTGCGGCAATTGGTTTTAATGTAATGCACGATGGCGCACACGGAAGTTTTTCACAAAAATCGTGGGTAAATGACCTGATGGGTTATTCGCTTAATGCAATGGGTGGTAGTGTTTACTTATGGAAATATAAACACAATGTAAACCATCATTCCTTTACCAATATTGAAGGTATGGATGATGATATTGACATCAAACCCTGGATAAGAGTGCATGAAGACCAAAAAAAGTACTGGTATCATCGTTTTCAACATATTTATTGGGTGGGGTTGTATGGAGTTACTTACCTGTTATGGATCTTTGTTCAGGATTTCACAAAATACTTTAGCGGTAAAATTGGAGAAACCCCTTTCCGTAAGATGGATGTTAAAGAACATTTCATTTTTTGGATAAGTAAACTTCTTTACATAGGAGCCTTTATTGTGGTGCCTATATTTAGTGTTGGTTTAATGGAAACTGTTATCGGTTATTTAGTGATTGCTTTTGTATGCGGGTTCATTATTGCCGTTGTATTCCAATTGGCTCATATTGTGGAAGATGCCCAATTTTCTATGCCTGATAAAGAAAGCTATAAAATAGAGGAGGAGTGGGCTGTACACCAAATAAAAACAACGGCAAATTTTGCAACAAAGAGTAGAATTGTTTCCTGGTTTACCGGTGGATTGAATTTTCAGGTGGAACATCATTTGTTCCCTCGTATCAGTCATATTCACTACCCGAAAATCAGCCAGTTTGTGCGTGAAACCTGTGAACAGTTCAATATTGCTTATTTGGAATTCCCAACGGTATTAAGTGCGGTGCGTTCACATGTGGTTCATTTAAAGCAAGTTGGAAGATAGTTTGTTTTGTGGATTATTTCAGTCTTAGAAAAAGGAACTCAAATTGAGTTCCTTTTTTTGTTAATAGAGGTTATTTAACATCCTACTTTGAAAAATTAATTCGGGGTTTAATTATGATTTCTCCCAAAACTGTGTGTTTTTCTTTTGTCTTGATACAAAAGAAACAAAAAATCAAGAACAAACGATTCCTCCACACAGGCGACCCGGCATCGCGTTTGTTCACTCCTCACGCGCTTTCTTATGAATTTATTTTCGCATTGAAGAAAATAAATAGTGGTGCGGCTTTCAGTTCACGAAAAAATTGAAAGAAAAATGCTAATATGGAGCAAGATTAACAAAAAAGGAACTCAATTGAGTTCCTTTTTTGTTAATAGGTAATTAATTTTAAATGGGCAATGTCCCGATTGGCTTTTTCGCCAAGAGGGATCTTGTAAATGGTTTAGAAGTATCGCTCATAAATAACAAGATCCCTCACAAAAGTTCGGGATGACACACTGGGCGCTTTCGCTCTTTTCGTGGACGCCAGCCGCACCGTTGTTTGAGATACTGTTTAACCACTTTAGTCTGAGAAAAAAATCAGAAAAAAAAGGCACTGATTAAGAATTTTTAATCAATGCCCTTAAGAATAAATAAATGTTAATTATTCCTCTCCAAATTTTTGCATAGCTTCCATACTTACACCTGTGGAAGAATATCCACCATCGTGATACAAATTTTGCATGGTAACCATGCGGGTAAGATCAGAGAATAAAGTGATACAATAATCAGCACATTGCTCAGCACTTGCATTGCCTAATGGGGCAACAGAATCTGCAAAATTATAGAAATCACCAAAACCTTTAATACCGGTACCGGCTGTAGTTTTGGTTGGAGATTGAGAAACCGTGTTAATACGTACTTTTTTATCTTTACCATAGTGGTAACCGAAACTACGTGCTATTGATTCCAACATAGCCTTAATATCAGCCATATCGGTATAAAAAGGGTAGGTACGTTGCGCTGCCATATAGGTTAAGGCCACCACGCTGCCATATTCATTGATAGCATCCATTTTTTTAGCAACACTTAACATTTTATGCAAGGACATAGCCGAAACGTCAATCCCTTTCATAAAGTAATCGTAATTGGATTCTGTGTATGGTATGTTCTTACGAATGTTAACACTCATTCCGATTGAATGTAATACAAAGTCGATCTTACCACCTAATACTTCCTGTGATTTTGTAAACAGGTTTGTTAATTCTTCTACGCTTGTTGCATCAGCAGGAATGATCTCTGATTTTGTTTTTTCTGCCAATACTTTTATTTCGCCCATACGCATTGCTATAGGAGCATTGGTTAAAACAAAGGTTGCGCCTTCTTCGTGCGCTTTTTCAGCAACTTTCCAGGCAATTGAATTCGAATCCAAAGCACCGGTAATAATACCACGTTTTCCTTTTAATAAATTGTATGACATATATTTTCTGATTAAATTTTTACGAGGTTAAGAGGTACAAATATAGAATTTATTGTTAATGATTTTGCATAAGGTTTCACAACTTTAGATGTCCGATTTTTCAAAGAGCATAATATTGTTATTCAGCTACTTTTATCACTACGTTGCCTATTTTTTGTCCTGTTTCAACGTATTTGTATGCTTCAACAATTTGCTCTAAATTATAATACCTGTCTATAACTGGCTTAAATTCACTGTTTTCAACCAGTATTTTTAGTAAAATAACATCTTCCTTCGTTATTGTTGGAATAGGAAATAACACCTTTTTACCACCCAAAAGAGGTGTGAAGAGGGCTAAAAAAATATTTTCAGCATTTTTACCGAGTTCTGTTGATTTATAGATACCATTTTCAGTTAATAATGGTTTGCATTTACCAAACGAACTTTTACCTACAGCATCATATATAAAGTCAAATATTTGTTCTGTTTTTGTAAAATCTTCTTTGGTGTAATCAAAAACTTTTTCTGCTCCTAATGATCTTACAAGTGCTATGTTTTTTGTGTCGCACACAGCAGTGACTTTTGCCCCAAAATGTTTTAGCAGTTGCACTGCTGCTGAACCAATTGCTCCTGTAGCACCATTTACCAAAACATTTTGACCGCTTTTTACTTTCGCTGCCCTGATATCACATAAAGCATAATGGGCACCTTCGCATATAGGTGCCGCTTCATCGTAGGTTAAATTTGCTGGCATTATAGTAAGGGCATCCGTTTCAGCAATTGTTAAATACTCTCCATGGCCTCCACAGGTTTTGTCATTAAAACCAAAAACTTTATCACCTTGCTTGAATGTTGTTACACTCTTTCCAATTTCTTCAATTACACCTGCAAACTCGCAGCCTAATATTTGATATTTGGGTCGTAAAAGTCCAGTCCAAAATCGTGAAATAAAATAGTTGGCACTACGAAAACCAGAGTCAGTTCGATTAACTGTAGATGCATAAACCTTAATTAATACTTCGTTGTCTTTTGGTATAGGCTTGTCAACCTCCATTAATTTGGCAACTTCAGGTGGGCCATAAGTTGTATATACTATTGCTTTCATTTTGTGTGGTTTGTATTTCCGCAATTTAAACTTAATTGGCTTTGATTATTAATCCCTGGTTTGGCACCCATTTGTCGTATTCAATATCTTCGGCAACTTTTTTCGCAAAGTCCAGGCCTTTTATTTTTGCAACAAAATGCAGTGCTCCGTCAATTCCTGCTGAAATTCCTGCGGTTGAAATAACATTGCCGTTGTCGACAAAACGAACGTTTGGTAAAACTCTTGTTTTAGGTAATGCTTTTTGAAGAGCCTCGATTTGAGTATGATAGGTTGTTGCAGTCAAATTATCTAATATCCCTGCTTTGCCCATAATAAATGCACCAGTGCAAACCGACATAAAATATTCAGTGTTATTTTTGCGAGATCGTATCCATGAAATCACTTCAGTATCATTTGTTGGGGCACCATGAGCTCCCCCAAAGAAAACCATAACATTAGAAGCGGGGGCATCTTTAATACTATAGTCGGGAGTTATTTTTAAAGTACCTTGAGAAGTTATTATTTCTTTTGTTTTGGAAACAGTAAACACATTGAAACCTGCAACAACAAATACTTCCATTGGTCCGGCAAAGTCAAGTAATTCTACATTGTCTTGTAAATAAAAACATATTGTTAATTCTTTTTGACTTAGTTCTGCACCCGCTGTACTAACTAATTCCATTGAACAATGAGGACACTTTCCGGGTTTTTCGAAAGTTAAACTGTCGCAACTACTACCGCAAGGAGCACAAATAAAAGTTACTTCTTGGGTTTTCGTTTTTGTATCAGATGAAACAGGATTACAGCTGATCAATATTAAACTTAAGAATAAAAATATATTTTTCATTTGTATAAACCTGAGTTCGATTAATATTCAAGGCTAAAAGCCTTATAATAAATGGGTTCTTGGGTTAAACCCACGTCTTAAAAGACGTGGTTATTATTCAAACCTAAACGGTAATTGCTAATTGATTAGCTTGGGCTTCGTTTTTTATAACCGCGGTCTTCAGACCGTGGTTGAAATGTGTTTGTTTTATTGGGCTTTAGCCCTAATTCTTATTTACCGTTGTTTGTTCAAGAAAACAAAAATGCGGTTTTTTTTCAGGTGCTCCATTCTCAAATTCAAATTTAAACCCTTAGTGAGCCACGAAAGCCTCTTGCAGCATAGTAGGAGGATGCACCGTTGTGATACACGAAAACCTTGCCGTAGCGAAAATCAGCAAAAAGGGCACCATCTAATTTTCTAATGTCAGAAGGTGTTTTCACCCAGCTTGAAGTTTTAGTATCGAATTTTCCAAGTTGATGCAATTCCCGATATTGTTCTTCGGATAAAAGTTCAATGCCCATGTCAGCAGCCATATCAATAGCACTATTTGCCGGCTTATGTTCTTTCCTGGAGTCCAGCGCTTCGCGGTCATAACAAACACTTCTGCGGCCATTAGGACTTTCTGCTGAACAATCATAAAAAATGTATTCGCCCGTTTTTTTATCATGTGCAACAACATCAGGTTCACCGCCCGTTCTTTCCATTTCATTGAGCGACCATAGCTTTTCAGTATTTGCCTCCAGCTTTGTTTGTACTTTAGCCCATTCAAGGCCTTTGTGTCGGCCTGTGTTTTTCTCAAAACGGGCTTTTAAAACGTTGAGTAATTCTTCACGTTGTGCCGGTGACAAGTCCTTTTTATTTTTCTTTGCCATAATCCTTATTTTAATTTATTAATATGTTGAAATTTATCAAATCGTTCGCAATAGGCTCTAAGCAACTCGCAAGATCTTCTCCATCTTACGTCCTTTCGCTAATTCATCTACTAACTTGTCCAAAAAACGTACTTGTTGCGTTAGGGGATTTTCGATCTCTTCCACCCTGTAGCCACAAATTACACCGGTAATGAGCTGAGCATTAGGATTTATTGAAGCTTTTTGAAAGAAGGTCTCAAAAGTTACTTTTTCCTCAATTAGTTTTTGCAATTTTTTAAAATCATAACCAGTTAGCCACTCAATTACCTGATGCAATTCTTCTTTTGTTCTTCCTTTCTTCTCTACTTTTGCAAGATAATGTGGATATACCGAAGCGAATGTCATTTTTGCAAAACGCTCATCGTGATTGCTTGTGTTCTTCATACCTTTTGTTTTAACGTTGATCTCTCCATTTATTTTAACCTTTCTAATTGTCCTTTTCTTTTCACAAGGTTTTTATAGTCCCACTGAATTTCTGTTGATTTTTTTAGCCAACGTTTTAAATCCTTCGCTAGGATCTCGGAAATATTATTGTAGAATATTGATGAATCCTTAAATTTCCCACCTCTTACACTTAAATCCTTTTCCTCAAAGTCTGCGCCACTCCAAAACATTAATCTGATTCCCGCTTTTTCTTTGCTGTAACCTACAATTGGGTTGCCCTCTAAAAACCACACAGGGTGGGCGTGCCAAATTTCACTTTCTGCTTCGGTTAATTCACTGTCGATGATGGTAGCAAGATGGTTGCAAATTTCTTTGTCATCCAGAGCTTGTTTGTCATTGTATGCCTTAATTTCTTTGTTCATATGTGTTAGTGAAAATTGTGAGATTCTGAGATTGTTTAACATAGACTTAACCTTTTGGGCTTTGCTGTTACCGGCAATTTTATTTAATACTAACCGATTTTTGAAGCATTAATAAAAAAGGTAGAGCTTTATTATAATCTAATTCCTGATATTCCAAACCCAAAACCCTCAGGTTATTGTAATAGGTTTGGTGATGTTTGTAATAGTGTCTTTCGCTATCTACAAACCAAGCCTTGTCACCTAATTTTTGCGCTAAGAACCATTTTTCTAAAAGCCTTCCGGTGCGCCCATTACCATCATTAAAAGGATGGATTTTTACAAATACCAAATGTATTAAACTTGCAAAGAAAAATACTTCTTGTATAGTTAATTTAGCAGCAACTAATGAATCAACATCTGCATAGAATTTTTTCATTTCAATTGCTACTTCATTGGGTGTAGCTGCTACATACTCAATTTTTCCATCGGGTGTTGCTACATACATATTGTGTATGCGTATTTTCCCTTGTTGATGTTTAGCTACAATGTGTTTGCTCAATAATTTGTGTGCTTTTTCTGTATTTTTTTTGTTAAAAGTGTTGCTTTTAGCGAAGGTATAAGCATTGTACAGGTCATCTATCTTTTTAGTGTAATCCGGTAAAAACTCAATACCAAATTTTTTATGCTTGATGTAAGAATCTAATTCAATCTCTTCACCTTCTATTTTGCTTGAAAAAACAGATGATACAGAAGTATAAAAACTAAAACTGGCAGTGGATATTTCTGCATCTTTTAATTTATCAAATGCGGAAGCCAAGCCTTTATTTACTTTCAAAAGGTATTGCTTCAACAAATCAACAGGTATAATTTTTAATTTTTCTTTCATATCGGAACTTTTTTTTTATGGCAAAACCACAGACCTATTTCTGATAATTCCTTCAGTATGCGATAAGCAGCGCTTTTTACATTCTTAATTTATAAGCAGTGTTTACCCTAAACCGTAAATCAAACATAGCAATTTGTATTGGAATTAAATATTGTTCTGGTAAGCGCAGCTTACTTCTTAAAAACAACACTAAGCCCAGTTTTATTTTTTTAAATAATATTTAATACTATCACTTTCTATTATCATAGTCGTTCTATCTAATTGGTCTATTTTCCAAACTGTATAATGGTAAGGATTATGGGTTACTTTTATTTTATTTTTATTTTCAATAAACTCCCAGGTTCCATTAAAATTAAATACATAAAGATTTATATAGCTATTATTTCCATTTCCATCAAATACAGACACGGTCCCTCCACCTGTACATGTTCCATTTTTAGAAAATTTAAAAGGGATTTCAGTGAAAATAAATCCAAAGCCATACGTATAAGTAGTCATATTTTCGTATTTTTTTATATACCAATCATGGTTAGTTAACCTGCGCATTGCCGTAAATAAATGTGAGGCATCGTCCTCTGGATATTTTTTGCATCCATCAATAAGTGTAATAAGAATGCAAATTAGTGCTACTTTTTTTAGCATTTATTTTTATTTAATTTGTTCGTATTTTGTCCCGTTGACATGGATTTGCAATCCCTGTCAAATAGTTAAAAGGATTTGTAATCCGATTCGTTTTAAAGCTCATATCAAAGAAACATCTATTAAGCCTTTCATATCTTAATAATTTCTAGCTGAGCTAAAAAGGTATTCTTGGGATTCTGAAACAAACATTTCTTCTAAAGGGTTATTATGAATATAGTCCAGTTTTTGTTTAGTAAACTGAGGGCTGAATAGCTCTACCGGATGATTTCCATCTTGCCAAAATTTAAAATGCTTTATTTTTGGATTATATCTCCCTGCAAATTCAAATCTATCAAGCATCCATTCTCTTCTACTTTCAGGCTCTTCCTGTATTAATCGAATTATTTTTTTCGATGTGAATTTTTTAAAATCCCTAATGGTGTCGGAGAGTTTAATGTCAGTATCTGCTCTGATAATCAAATGTAGGTGGCTGGGCATAAGACACCATGCAAAAATTTCAAGACCCTTATTTGCCTGGCAATATTTTAATGACTCTACTATTGCCATTTTATGATTTTGCGGGTGAATACATCTATCCAATCCACAACTGGCATAGTCACAAAATGAGCTTTGCCTTCATTTATTCTATAATGAAATCCCATATAGCAAACTTAATAAATAATTTGGTTACTATTTGCCGGGATTACAAATCCCTGGCTCTTGGGTCGAGATTATAAATCACTACTGTCCGAAACCTTTAAAGTATTCAATCTTATCAAGTTTATCAGGG
>JAZJZM010000025.1:0-71561 GCA_040389865.1 Bacteroidota bacterium
GAAGCAATCTCATATCATGCTTTGTTTGAGATTGCTTCGTTCCTCGCAATGACGCAAACAAGTCAAATTTTGTAAAAACTGAATTCTTGAACTGAATTGTATAGTTTTGAACTAACCAACTGAAACAATAAATCAACAATTTTAAAATGAAGTCATTGATCATTGAGGGTACCGAAGATTCACCATCTGTAAAATTTGATGTTAATTCGGGGCAGTTTGTTATTTCAGGAAAATCCCGGCCCGAAAATACAGGCAAATTTTTCAGCCCAGTAATTAATTGGCTCACCGAGTTTTACGAAAGCCTGCCCTCACAAAATGGTCAAACTGCTGATAATTCAGCCATTGTTTTCGCATTTAAACTTGACTACTTTAACTCCATTTCTGCAAAATACATCCTTGATATAATTTTTGCCTTACAAGGTTTTGTTTCAAAGGGCAACAAGATTGCCATAGAATGGCATTGCGCAAAACTTGATGACGATATGTTAGAAACAGGAAAAGAATTTTCAAACATGGTTAATTTGAAATTTGATTTTATTCAACATTAATGAATCCTAAAAAAAGCCCCTCCTCCACTTTCCGGCAAGGAGATGCACTTGTACATAAAACTTCCATAAAAATGAGGGAACAAGGTGGGCAATGGATATGGGAAAGCGCTAACGTTGTAGCAAGGGGACTTAAGAATATCTTTTTTTTTCTTTGTATTTCCTTAATGATTCCCTTTTCTTCACATTCACAAACAAATAAAGAATCTCTTCCCATATTTATTCTCCAGGGTACTGTAAAATTGAAAGGTAAACCGGTAGAAGGCGTTTCGCTTGAACTTTTAAAAAATGAAAAACAAATAAGCCAAATTTTAACCCGTAAAAATGGTATGTATTCTTTTCAAATGAATACAAGCAATACCGATACTGAAGCAGTTTATATTCTTAAAATCAAAAAAGAGGGTGCCGCTCCCGGGATCCTAAAGATCAATACCTATACGGTGAATGAAGGATCCAACTTTGTTCCATACATTTTTAACCTTGAAGTAAATTTAACACAGCCTGTTGCTTCTAATGTTATGGCGAAGCAAGATTTCGGAAAAATAAAATGGGATTCACAACGAAGTGTTTTTGACTTTGATAAAGAGTATGTTAGCATTGTTGAGAAAGATGCGGATTCCATAAAAACCGATTCCAGTAGATATCCTTTAGCTGTAATTGACAAAATAAATAAAATGGCAGAAAAAATAAAGACAGCTGCTGATGAACAAACAAAACAAAAAGCAGATGATCTTAAAAACCAACAATTAAAAAATGAAAATTTAGCTAAGGTTTCCAAAATAAAAGAAACCGAAAAAAAGGATGGGAATATCGGTGTAAATGAAAAAAAAGAAATCACTTCTGATAAACAAAAACTGGCCCTTGGCAATAAAAAGTCCGAACAATCCAAAGCCAAAATTGAAACTGTAGATCCGAAAGCTGCACGTTCCAATATAAATACAGCCGCTGGTGCTCTTAAGAAAAAAACAAAAGAAATAGCCGAGCTGAAAACTAAAGAAAATACAAAGAAACTTTCAAATTTAAAAGGAAGTAAAGAAGATATAAAAAATAAAAAAGAGCAAGAAGCGATTGAAATAGCTGAGCTAAAAACTAAAGAAAACACAAACAAATTTTCAAATTTAAAAGAAAGTAAAGAAGAAATCGAAAATAAAAAAGAGCAGGAAGCGATCAAGATCAAATTAGAAAATCAAGCCAAACAACTTGCAACAGACAACAAACAACAAAGTGCCAACCCCACTTCTGTGGATATTAACCCAAGTACTTTTGATGGCGTTAGCCTGTTTATAACAAACAATCAAAAAAACAAGTTGTTAGAAAATAAAAACAAAATGGAAAGAAAAAAAACAGAGAACCTTACAAAAAAATATGAGACCAGCAATATATTGACAAGTTTACTGGATGTAGTAGAAGCATTTGATGAAAAATAAAAATTGATGTTAAGGATCTGAGAAACCCTTACAGCAAAGGAAACTGAGTAAGGGTTAACAAAACAAAAACACTAATGAAGAAAATTTTTAATTCCCATTTTATAAAAAAGGTTCAGGTTTCCCTAAAAACACTTGGGCAAAGAGTTTTGCTTGAAAATAGGACAGGGAGAACAAAACTAAAAGCTTTTTTGGTTTTATTTTTTTGCATTTTACAATCCGCAATTTACAATGTGAATTCTATATCTGCTCAAACGCTCAACCTGGGTAAATTTGGTATTGAAGAAGGCTTGCCTCAGTCCAGCATTTACACTATGCTTCAGGATAAAGATGGAATTATCTGGGTAGGAACGATGAATGGTGTAAGTAAATACAATGGACTTAATTTTGAGAATTTCAGTAAAAAAGATGGATTGGCGGAGAACAGAGTCACCTCTTCTTGTCTCGATAAAAATGGGAATATCTGGTTTGGGCATTGGTCTGGTGGAATAACAAGGTATGATGCAGCAACAAAAAAATTCCTCGAGGTTATTCCTGAAAATTTCAAAATTTCAAAAACAATTACCTGTGTCCTTTCCGACAAAAAAGGAAAGGTATGGTTTGGAACGGATGGACAGGGACTGCTGAAATATGAAAAAGGGATTTTCACCAATCTAACAACAAAAGATGGTTTAACAAGCGATGCTATTACCGCATTAATGGAAAACAAAGATGGTTCAATCTGGATCGGTACAGCGAAAGGTATCACGGTTGCTCAAACGAAACTTTCTTCTTTTGATGCATACTTTCCAAGTCAATCCATTACATCATTTTTCTGCGACAGTAAGGGCAATAAATGGATCGGCACTTCCGACTATGGGGTGGTTCGTATCAATGCATCCGATAACCTTTTAAAGGCTTACAATACTCTGGATGGTCTCGCCAGTAATCACGTGACACTTGTTTTTGAATCAGAGAACGGCACAATTTTTATTGGAACGTATGATGGAGGTGTTTCAAAATACCTTCCTCAACTTGAAGCAAATAATTACAAAAACACTGCATTTCAAACTATATCCACTCAGCATGGACTTAGTAATAACCGCATTCTATCCATGATACAAGATAGAGAAAAAAATATTTGGATAGGAACTTTTTTAAATTTGAATCAATACTTTGATGAACAGTTCGAGATTTATGGTGAAAACGAGGGATTGTTAAACAGCCTGGTGTGGTCGATAATAGAAGGTTCTAATAACGATTTTTGGATAGGTACTGAAGGTGGACTTATTCAATTTATACCGGAAGCCTATTCAACGGATGCCTTGGGGAAAGAGAAACATCGTGAAGGTCAAACAGGGGGAGTAACGGGCAAGACAGCAGGAACCAACAATTACCGTTTCATTCGTCATACCGGTAAGGAAGGGCAGGCACTCAACACAAGTGCACTTTACAAAGATATTAAAGGCAACATCTGGTTCACCGATTTTGGACAAGGCCTGTCAAGATTGAATCCTGCAACCGGGCTTATCAAACACTATACAACCGAAAATGGTTTGCCGGTAAACGAGATCTACTGTATCAATGGAGATAAAGATGGAAATATCTGGATAGGCACCAACAAGGGAGGGTTGCTAAAATTTGATTTAACTGCAGAAACATTTGAAAGGTTTACAACCGATGATGGTATCGGCAGCGACCAGATCTACACCATTTTTCGTGACAGCAAAAACAGAATGTGGTTTGGGGCACTTTCAGGTGATCTTACAATGTACGACAGTAACATTCCGTTCACCTCAAAGAACAGGTTTGATGGAAAACTTTTTAAAACATTCTCTCAAAAGGATGGTTATCCCTGCAAATTCACGATTTGCATCTCCGAAGATATCAAAGGCAATTTATGGTTCGGAACACATGATATGGGCATATACAAATACGATCCCTTAGCACTATTAGAAAAGGGAGGTAATTTATTCAAAAACTTTTCTACAAAAGATGGTTTGGCTTCAAACACCCCTTTCCTGCTTGTGTGTGATCGTAAGAATAATCTTTGGATAGGATCAGGTCTTGGTATCGATAAGTTTAACCTGAGAGATGAAACATTTAAACATTATGAAAAAGAGGATGGTTTCCTTGGAGTTGAAATTAATCCGAACGCGGTATGCCATGATAAAATTGGTAATCTTTGGTTTGGTTCCATTATTGGATTAGTGAAGTATAACAGTAAGCTTGAAAAAAATAATCTTATCGAACCCGTTACTACCATTAAGAATCCACGATTGTTTTTTGAGAACGTTGAAATCCCTGCCGACCATATTTTCCCATGGACACAAAATCATTTTACATTTGACTTTGTGGGTACCAGTTTAACAAATCCCAAACGTGTAAAATATCGTTATATGCTTGATGGACTTGACAAAGACTGGTCGCCTGTAGTAAAAGAAAATTCAATTACCTATCCTAATCTCGGATCGGGAACTTATACGTTTAAGGTTCGCTCCTGCAACAATGATGGCATTTGGAACTACGAACCCATAACTTATAGTTTTACAATAAAACCTCCCTTTTGGCGAACAACATGGTTTTATATTCTTTTAGGAATAGTTGTTTTTTCGGTCATTATTTTCTTCATCAAATTACGGGAGAGGGTACTCAGGAAAGAAAACATAATTCTTGAACAAAAAGTGAACGAACGTACCGAAGTTATAAAAAAACAGAATATAGAAATTGAAAAGAAGAACATCGCTATTACCGACAGTATAGAATATGCCTCCATTATTCAACAAGCAATTTTACCATCTGAAGAGGAAATAAGTAAACATTTTAAAAATCATTTTGTACTGTATAAGCCTAAGGATATTGTTAGTGGCGATTTTTACTGGATACATGAAGAAGAAGACAGAGTGCTGATTGCTGCTGCCGACTGCACGGGGCATGGAGTATCCGGGGCTTTTGTTTCACTGATGGGGCATAACCTTTTGAATGAGACCATTAACGAGAACCACAACTTTAAGCCTTCTGAAATATTATACGAACTAAATGAAAAGATCTTAAATACATTAAAGCAGAACAGTAAACAAACATCCGCTAAATACGGGATGGATGTAGCACTTATTGCTGTTGATAAAAAAAATGGAAGCCTTGAATATGCAGGGGCTCACAACCCATTACTCATTTTCAGGAATGGTGAATATTTTCAGATAAAAGCAAATCAACGCTCTATTGGTAGTTATAAAAAAGAAGGACAACCGGATTTTACCAATCAAACCTTCCAACTTTTAAAAGGCGATATGTTGTATATGTTCTCGGATGGATATGTTGATCAGATTGGCGGACCGGAAAAGAAAAAAATGTTCCATCAACCATTTCGGGATCTACTTCAATCTGTCTGCCAGCTTGAAATGGCAGAACAAAAGAAAACACTTGATGAGAAAATAATTAGTTGGAGAGGAAACAACAATCAAACGGATGATATTTTGATTGTTGGTATTCGTATATAGTGTCTGTCGATAGAGTCGGCATTAAACTTTGTACGTCATTGCGAGGGCTTTTTCCCGAAGCAATGACGTACAAAGTACTTGTGTGAGATTGCTTCGACTGAAAAAGTCCTCGCAATGACGCTCCAAATAGGCATTAAATCCCGCCCGAACGACTGATGTCATTCAGTCGGGCAGGTATTTTAATAAATTAACTTATATAAAGTCTATTAAAAAAAACTCTTAACGCAATAAGGTAACTATCCCTTTATAAAAGTGTTCATCCTTTTTGATATCAATAATTTTAATTGAATATACATACACATCTCCTTCCGCAAGTTCGGTACTGTTCTTTAATTTTCCATCCCATGGAAGATTAATATCTGTAGTTTTATAAATAAAATTCCCCCACCTGTCAAATATCGTCATTTCATATTCCTTTATATAAAGTCCTTTTCCGCTAAAAGTTTTATTGTGAATATCATTATTGGGTGAAAAAGCGTTTGGAATATAAAACACAAAATCAGGTTCTATTACTACTGTTTTATTTGCCGTATCGGAACAACCAAATTGAGTGGATGTGATCAGAGTAACTAAGTACGTTCCGGTATCAGCGTATGTATGGGCTCCGGGATTAGAGACAGAAGAAATTGTCTGATCACCAAAATTCCAATTCCAAAAATCAGCTCCGGCAGATGCATTCGTAATTTCTACAAGAGGGGTTAAAAAACTTGTTTTAGTTGGTTGAGTATAAAAATCAGCAACAGGATTTGGAAAAACACTGATATAACTGTTTTTAGTCATAGTGGCAAAACAACCACTATCAGAAGTAACCGTTAAGATAATAGAATAATATTCGGCTGAACTAACAGAAAGGTTAGGGAAACAATGGTCGAATGTTTGCGAATAACTTACCGCGCTTCCATCACCCACATTCCACTCATATAGCATAATAGTACTTGGTTGTGTAATAGAAGATTGATCAATAAAAGAAATACACAAAGGCGCACATCCGGAAGTATCAGGTGCATAAAAACTTACTACCGGATTAGGGCTAACAGTTACTCCTTTAGTGATTGAATCAGCGCATCCGAAATTGGACACCACCACTAATTTAGCACTATACGTACCTATCGAAGAATAAGGATGTGAAGTAGTTTGATTATTGAAAACAGGGCTGCCATCACCAAAATTCCATTCCCAGGATTGTATCAGATCCGGGGCAAGTACAGTAGATTGATCTGTAAAAGGTACAATAGTACCATCACATACATTGGTGGTACTGAATTTTGCCATGGGCCGAGGATGCACATTCACACCTTTTATTGCAGTGTCTTTACATCCATTATGGCTGGTTACGATCAAAGAAACGTTATGTGGTCCTGCACTGATATAAGTACGACTTGCATTTTGAATAGTGCTTAACGCGCTTCCATCTCCAAAATTCCAGGCCCAACCTGTAACCGAATCATCGGGCATTGAGCTATTGATGGTATCATCAGGTACAACCGACAAGTCAATAAAATTTATGGTTTGACTTAAACAAACATCAGTAGAACTAAAGTCGGCAACTGGCAAACAATTAACGGTCGCCATTTTTGAAATTGAATCTTTACATCCCATGCTGGTTGTAACGGCCAATTTAACCAAATAAATTCCACACTGTGCATAGGTATGGGGTCCATTTTGTACTGTTGATACTGTTCCATCTCCGTAATTCCAATTCCAATTTATAATATTCCCTGTACTTGACTCATTATAGCTCATTGCGGTATTTAAGCAAACAGAATCCATTGCAAAAAGTGCTTGTGGCAAAGGATTTACAACTACGTTGATCTCTGACGAATCGATGCAACCATTTGAATTGGTTACTACAACAGTGTATATGGTGGTAGAAGATGGACTTACGGTAATAATTGAATCAGTTGAATTTCCGGGGCTCCATAAATAAGTTCCGCCACCTGTTGCGGTTAACGTTGTGCTATCACCTAAACAGATCAAAGTATCACCTGTTACTGTTACAACAGGCAAAGGAACAACTGTTACGGTAATACTATCGGTATCCGAACAATTATTGGCATCAAAACCGGTAACGTAATAGGTAGTAGTAACCAATGGAGATGCAATAACTACAGCACCCGCACTTGTATTTAATCCTGTGGTTGGCGACCATGAATAGGTAACTGCCCCGCTTGCCGTTAATGTATCTGCACCTCCACCGCACTGCGGTGGAGATACAAGGGACTGGCAGTTGGTATCCAATGTTCCAAATGCTAAATTGCAATACGTTTCACTTTGGAGATAATCAAACGAAATACAGGTATGTAATCCGGGAAACTGGATGATGGTAAATCCTTCTGCACCTATAAAAGATGTATTGGTAGGATAACTCATTCCGATACCTGACCAGATAACCTGGTAAGGTACGGAGGTATTGATCTGAACACTGTTTCCGCCATTCCCTATACTCGACATTGCTATTTGAGGGTTAACAACAGGCCTGTTGAAACAAAATGTAAATAATCCGGCCAGGTCATTTCTGATAGCTGTGTTATTAGCAGGTACATTATACTGAGGAGGAAAAACACCTCCATTGTACATTCCACCGGTAGTGGATAAGCCACCTGATGGCTTGGTGACCAAAACGCTTAAATCAGAAGAAATAGTTCCGGCTCCGGATGTTCCGGTAACAGTGCCCCAGGAAGCCCAGTTTAATTTAGTAGAATCACAAAGAGGATTCATAGGGCCTCTGACATCCACTGTAGGCTTAGGATTCACAGTTAGTGTAACAACAGCAGTATTGATACATCCTAAAATATCTGTTCCGGTGACGGTATAGGTGGAGGTTGCGGCCGGATTGGCTGAAACAGCGTCCCCGGTGCTGGCGCTTAGTCCAGTTGAAGGAGACCATGAATAGGTATCGGCTCCGCTGGCAATTAAATTCAATGCCGAACCGATACACGTGGATGGTGCAGGCGGTGAAACGCTAACTGTTGGTAATGGATTTACAGACACTGTTTTTGATGCAGTACCAACTCCACATGTTGTACAAGTATTGGTACCCTGAGTACAGGCGGGTGCCTGGTTGGTAGCTACGCTGTATACTGCAGCAGAATTAACAACAATGCTTTGTGTAGTTTCACCTGTGCTCCATAAATAAGAATTTGCAATACTTGAAGTAAGCGTTACCGATTCACCCTGACAAAGCTCAAGTGAACCACTTGCAGTGATAGTTGGAGTGGCTGGTGCTGATAAAGTATAAATTCCCATTTCACGGATAGCGATCCATGAAGGAGAGCTAATTGAGTTTATTCTTACTCCCCTTACATTGGTTAAAGGTGCACTGCTATAACATCTTTCTATTAATTGTCCGGTAACATAAAACCCTGTGGCTACATCAACTACTGTCCATGCAACCATATCAGGTGAAGTGAGTATTTCGTGGTTAACATTACCATTAGGTGCCATATCAAACATTATATTGATATTGTTTATGGTATAGGTTGATCCCAAGTCAATCTCAATATATTGTTGTGCAAAACCGCCTGAATTCCATCCGTCACCGCAACTCCCATTAATAGCATTAGCGGGAACATTAGATAGATAGACACCACTTGCCGTAACAGGTTTCCCTATTGCCACATTATCACATTGTGCCGTTATGGTGGCATAACAGCAAACAAAAATAAAGTAAAAGAAAAGGACGATCTTTTTCATTTTTTATTTTTGTTAATCATATTAATAAAACAATTTAAAATTTGGTTCATTTTTTTGATCTTTTCTATACATACAAGTTGCATAAAACCTGCAAAAGGTTGCATTTGCGCATCCTTACTAACAATTAAAACCAGCTACCATCTTTCCACTCGCAAGATGGAATGAATGCACCTTTAGCACGGGATGAATAGGATGAGTGATAAGGGTGGTAATTATCTAAGTATGGTAACAATTCCTCTAAAAAAGTGTACTTCATTTTTAATGTCAGTGATCTTGAATGAATAAATATAAATATCCACTTCGGCAATGTCACTACCCTTATTTGCTTTGCCATCCCAAGGTTCGTTAACATCGGTAGTTTTAAAAGTAAGATTCCCCCAACGATCAAATATCATCATTTCATATTCTTTGATAAAAAGCCCTTTTCCCGAAAATGTATCATTTTTAAGATCACCATTGGGTGAAAATGCCTCAGGAATATAAAACACAAATTCGGGTTCAATAATTACGGTTTTATAAGCGGTATCAATGCAGGCATATTGAGTGGCAGTGATAAGCCTTACTAAATAGGTGCCTGTATCTCCATAGGTATGAGGGAGCGGATTTTCAATTAAAGCCGTTTGAAGATCTCCAAAATCCCAGCTCCAAAAATCAGCTCCGGTTGATGTATTTACAAAGGAGATCACAGGGTCTATTATACTTGTTTTTGGAGGTTGCACCACAAAATTCGCCACAGGATTGGGATATGCTGTTATATAATTATTTTTGGTTAAGGCGGTAACGCATCCCTTATCCGAAGTAGCTGTTAAGGTAACTGAAAAATAAAGAGCTGAACTAACAGATGTGTTCGCATAGCAATGGTCAAAGCTTTCCGAAACAATTACAGCGCTTCCATCGCCAACATTCCATGCCCATTGCACAACTGTACCGGATGAAACAGTAGACACATCCTGAAAGGAAACACACAAAGGAACACAGCCGGTAGTATCACTTGCAGTAAAATTAACCACCGGGTTAGGATGAACAATCACCGTTTTAATAATGGAATCAACACAACCAAAACTGGAAACTGTTACTAATTTAACACTATAGGAACCCGGTGCAGAATAAAGGTGGGAGGCCGTTTGATTTATAACAGCAGGGCTACCATCACCAAAAGCCCATCCCCATAACTGTATCATATCGGGTGAAGTAATGGTTGATACATCTGAAAAAGTAACAGTGCTTCCATCACAAACATTTGCGGTATTGAAATTTGCATCCGGCAGAGGATGAACCACCACGTTTTTTGTAATAGTATCCTTACAGCCATTATTGTTAGTTGCAATTAAAGTAACCGAATAAGTCCCTGCATTTGTGTAAGTATGATTAAGGTTTTGACCAGTACCAGAAGGACTGCTATCGCCAAAATTCCAAGCCCAGCCGGTAACAGAATCGGCAGGCACCGACAGATCAGCAAAACTCATGGTTTGATTTAAACATACATCAGTAAAACTAAAATCGGCCACAGGCAAACAAAATACCCGCGCAGTTTTTGAGATCGAATCCTTACATCCGGTATTGGCTGTTACTACTAATTTAACGGTAAAAACCCCGCAGGTTGAATAGGCATGAGTTAAAGTTGGAAGTGTTGATGAAGAGCCATCTCCAAAGGTCCATTTCCAAGATGCAATATTTCCAGGGCTTACGGTGGAGTTATCAGTAAATAAGGTGCCATTTTGCAGGCAAACATTTGTTTTACTGAAAGCCGCAGTAGGATTAGTAAACAACGTTACTGCAGTTGCAGCAGATGTTGCGGTACATGAATTTGCATCCGTTACTACCACGGTAAAACTTCCTGTTGCAGTTACTGTTATTGATTGTGTGGTAGCGCCATTGCTCCAGCTATAAGAACTCGCAGCCCCTACTGCAAGATCAACACTTCCTCCAGAGCAAAAGCTGGTTGGACCGCTGGGGGTGATCACTGATGAAGGGCTATTAACGGTAATGGTTACCGAGCTTTGCGAAAGGCAACCAAACCTATCGGTGGCCGTTACATCGTATTGTGTTGTTACTGTTGGCGTTACACTTGGGGTGGCAGATGTTGATGTAAACCCCGCAGGTAATGAGATCCAGCTATAGGTATAAGGCGCTGACCCTAAAAAAGTGGTGGTAGGGAGAGTTACACTACCGCCCGCACAAATACTTGTAGCGCTTGGTGTAATAGTTGTGACAGGGCATAAATTAACTTCTATTACAGATTTAGAACCTCCTGAACTGCAATTAAGGTCATTCCACTGTCCGTCAGGATATATTTGAACACAATCTTCATTACCGGAATTATTAGGCTCCCCACTATGCCAGTTCGTATATATAACCGCACTTTGATCGTACCACACATGGCCACCCTCGTTGGCTACGTCATTAAACCCTATCCAGATGATACCACCAAAACCATTGGTATTAAGCTCACTTACGATACATGCATTTTCAGAGGCTGATTGCAAAGAAATAAGATTCGCCCCAAACCCCTGCGCCCAGGTCTGAGCATCATTACCTGTTTGTGAAAGAGGATTATAAAAATACATACTGCATGACGAAAGGCAGGAAGTCAATTCCGTACAGCCGGCATCGGCAAACGTAGACCGGATAAGATTAAAATCACAACCTGCCTGGCCTTTAACAGAAACTATCTTAAAAAAGAAGGCACAAAAGACAAAAATGAATATGAAATAGTTTTTTTTCATTTTAAATTTCATTGAATTTCAAAGATAGTATATTTTATTACGTTAAACCGCACAAATTTCACTTGGTTACCGTCATTGCGAGCGAAGCGAAGCAATCTCAAACACAGAAATGTAACTATAATCATGAAAAAGGTAGCGCCTGAAAATACCAATGTGTGAGATTGCTTCATCACGCCCAAAAGCGTGATTCGCAATGACGTTTTAAATCAGCATTTGTTAAAAAAATCCCATTCTTTAATTCAAACCTCTGCAATTCAGTGCAGAGTGCTTTATTTTAATATTTTTGAAATGCCATTTGAGTTTTTAATTTATATTTATTAAGTTTGTAAATAAGACTTTTAAACAGGCTTATCTCTCAAATTAAAATTCCAATACGCAAATTTTATATTATGAAACATTCAATTTTTTATTTATGGTTGATGCTCCTTGTTACATTTTGTTATTTACAATCATGTACCTATGATAAAGGAGATTTGCCAATTCCAATTAAAACTGCACCTTACCAAACTGCTATTAAGCCAATATTGATAACTTATTGCTATGGACAAGGAACTCAAACCTGTCATGTTACTGTTTCAAATCAAGGAGCGCCAGGTGATTTTACTACTTATGCCGGTATTAAAGCAAAAGTAGATAATGGAACCATACAAAGCAGGGTATTAACTTCGGGTGGTGGGATGCCACCAACATACTCCAGTGGGCCAACTGCATTATCTTCCGAGGATCTGGAAAAATTAAAAACCTGGGTAAACAATGGAGCTCAAGACAATTAATTTTTTTGGAAATATTTTTTATTAAAAAGTTGATGTGATCCTGAATCCTCTATCGATTACAGATCCCTTTAAAAGCGCAGTATTCGCAATTATTAATGTCGGTGGTTTGTTTAAATTCAATTTCGGGATTGAATATTTCAGAAAGTATATTTTTTAATTGTTCTTCGAATTTATTTAAAATGGGCAGATTCAATAGATCGTTATTATTTATTTTAACGGTTTTTAATCCCGCACTTAACTCCCGAAAGGTAATAATTCCTGAAACCATATTATCCAGTATAGCCGGATTCATCTTTTGATACATCCATGCATACATCAATAATTGAAAGCTTTTTGCAAGTGTGCTATCCGTTTGTATGTTGCTCCATTCCTCCAGCTTTAATTCTTTATTATCAGCAATACCCGTTTTGTAATCAATGATACGCGTGAGACTACCAACATTATCAATACGATCGGCATTACCGTGCAATTTTATTGTTTGATCGTTAATAGTTAATGTGGTTTCAAGTTTCTGTTCCAGATTTTTTATGATAAGAGGGGTGCTATCTTTCTCATATTTACTAATGGCGTTCATTTCAGAATCCAAAAAATTATTGAGGAATTTTAATGCCACCTTGATCGTCAATAAATTTTTTCCATAACTTATTTCAGTTTTGCTGTACTCCTTTTCAAAAACACTGATGGTAAGTGTTTCCACCTGCTTTTTTAGTTCTTTAATATCGGCTGCGTTTATTTTTTTTCCAATAAAAGGCTGATAGAGTGTTTCCAGCACTTCGTGAATGGTATTACCCAAGGTATCAGCACCAATAGTTTCTTCCACTTCCTCTGCTTCTCTTAATCCGGCAATTGCCTGAAAATAAAACTGCAAAGAACAATTGCGGTAGGTATTTAAAAGAGAGGGAGAAAAACCTTTCGCAGCTTTTGTATTTAATTTTTCAATGATAGCAGCTGTTTTTGATATGCTGATCACATTTCCTGTATTATCAACATTTACCGGAATGTTAACCAGTTTTTCTTCGATCACTACATTCTTATTTACTTTTGGTAGCTCGTGGATCAACTGCGTTAAAAAACGACTTTTTTCTCCACTGCCAAGCGCATCACTCTCAGTATTATAAAGCAAATAAATATTTTTTGCCCGTTGGATCAAACGATAAAAATGGTAGGCAAAAATCGCATCTTTATCATTGTAGGTGGGCAATCCGAAATAGCGTTTTAATTCAAAAGGTATAAAAGAATTCATTGTTTTACCGGATGGTAAAATATCTTCGTTACAGGATAAAAGAATAATATTTTCGAAATCAAGTGTACGCGTCTCAAGCATTCCCATCACTTGTAAACCCATTAAAGGCTCCCCATAAAAGGGCAAGGTTGTGCTTCTTACAATTTGTTTGAGAATGTTCTGCAATGTTTTCAGATCAACGATACTACCCGGATAATCAATCATCAGCGCTTGTATGCGTTTTATTATTTTGGTGAAAGCAAACAAATATTCCAATTCAAGACTTGCATTATTTTTTGATGAATTCCCTTGTTGTGCAACTATGGCATTTTTTAAGGTGTCAATTAAATAATGTACACAAGCAATGGCATCAGCAGGAGTTTGCCAATGTTTAAATAAGGGCCTTAAAATATCAAGCGTATCTTCCTGTTTTTCAGTGATTATTTTTTCGAGCGTAGAAAATGCAGCGAATACAATATTTCTATCCTGAATTGCCTTTATAACAGGCTTAACAGAGTTGTGATGGTCTTTATTAAAAATTAAAATAGTACTGAACGGATGGCTCAATAGTTTTAACAGATCTTTATGATAAAAACTATATTTCTCTTTTCCCTGGCTTAGTTTTATAGCATTAGTATGCAGATTAAAAACAAGGTCGAAATATCCTGCAATAGGCGTATTCTTTAAGGGATAACCCATTGTTACATTTATATCCTCAATATTTTCAGGGAGTGAATGTAAAACGGGGAACAACAAATTTTCATCCGCAAGCACTAATGCCGTATTTTGCAGGCTGGCGTATTGCTTTTGAAATGCGGCTATTAAATTTCCTGCAACCTTGGCCTGTGCTACATTTTTTGCAGCACCAATAATGGTGATGTGTTTATCTTCAGTGGAAAGCTGGTTTTCCTCAAATACAATATTTTTGCCGGGAATCTTTTTAAAGCTTCCGTGATTATCATATTTACGAATGAACTTGCCGGCTTCCTGCCTGGTATCATTTATATAATAACTATCGGTATCCCATATAATTTCAGCTTTACCAAGGTCCAACAGTTTTTCAATGATCTGTTCTTCCGCCTTATTTAGGGCGTTAAAACCGGCAAAAATTATTTTTTTCCAGGGGTGTTTATTTATTCTTTCCTCAATAGTGGAAGCAACTATTTTATATGCCAATCCCTGGTAGGCCTGATGTTTATCAAGTAACCTTTTATTAAAATCAAAATAGTAAGTTCCTAACGACTGCCAGAAACTCAGGTATTGTTGTTGAAAATCAGTAAGCACCTCCTCGCTATTCAAACTCCAGGCTTCAAGCTCTTTTATATCTTTTAAATTTCCAAACAATTGTGTTCCATCCACCAAATAGCGGTCGATCTCATTCAGATCACTTAATAAGATCTGGCCCCATTTACTGAATTCATCAAAGCTCTCTACTTCATTTTTATTGACATTTTTTACTGTTTCATATAATTCAAATAACAAGGTAGTAGAATCTGCAATTTCTAATTCGGCAAGTAGTGCAACAAAATCCTCGGTTGCATAAATTTCGGGACTCCAGAATGTTTTTTTGAGATTGTTTGCAAAGTGGGTTTTCAAAAACAATCCTGCTCTTCGGTTGGGAAGGACAATACATAATTCACTTATGTCGTCTCCATATTTTTCACACAGATGTTTTACCGTTTTTTCGAGGAAGGATTGCATGGAACGAAATTAAGGATTATAAATTGAAAAGTGTTTTATACTTTTTAGGATTATACAATTAATATTAGCTTATATTTGAAAGAGAAACATAGTTAATATTTATAAATTAAACTGACAAATATGTTAAATAAAAACAAACAGACTAAATTATTTAATTCTTTAAAAAAATATTCTAAGCAATATTTAAATAAAAAATTAATTGAATTAGATGAGTCAGGTACTAGATTAATGGTTAATTCATTTTTAACGGATGTATTAGGTTTTATACCAATCGATGAAATTAAAACTGAGTATATGATTAGAGGAACATATGCTGACTATGTAATACAAATCAAAGGCAACAGAAAATTTTTAGTGGAAGTCAAAGCCTTATCATTTAACCTTTCTGACAAGCACTTGCGACAAGCAATCAACTACGGAGCAAATGAAGGCATTGAATGGGCACTTTTAACTAATGGAAAATGTTTTGATTTCTATAAAATTATTTTTGGCAAACCAATTGATTATAGAAAGGTATTTTCGCTTGACCTAAGCAATTCTAGCTCACTTAAATCAAGTGTAGAATTCCTACAACACATACACAAAGATGGTATGGCAAACAAAGGACTTGAAATGCTTTGGAATAAATGTATTGCTTTAGACCCTGCAAATGTTGCCGGATTTTTGTATGCTCCAACTGTAGCTAATTTCATAAAAAAATCACTTAGACTTAAATACAAACACAAATTTTCAGACGAAGAAATTAAGACTGCCATTAATAAAATTATTTATGAGGCAATTCAATTAGATAATGTAAAACATAAAAAGATAAAAAAATTAAAACCTAAAGAAAAAGCTCCAATTGTGTCATCTATTGTACCCATAGGTTAGCAATAAACTAAATTTATCCGCGCAATGACTAATTTTGAGCAAAAAGAAGAAAGCCTTAATTTCCTAAATATTTTAATTATAATTCTCTCATTTTATGTATTGGGAGCTTTATTGGTAGATACCTTTTTTAAACTATCGATCGAAATTTCAAAAATTTTAAATTATATAGACAACGTAATTTGTGGTGTATTTCTATTTGATTTTATTGTTCGTTTTAAAAAGGCGGAAAATAAGTTGCAATTCATGAAATGGGGATGGATAGATTTAATCGCCAGCATTCCAACTTTAGATTTCATGCGTGCAGGTCGGCTTTTAAGATTAATTAGATTAATAAGAATTATAAGGGCTTTTCGTTCAATAAGGCACATTGTTCAACACATATTTAAGAACAAAGTACAAGGAACTTTAACTTCCGTTTCTATAATTGCGGTTTTGGTCCTTTTATTTTCTTCAATCTTAATCTTGCAGTTTGAAACTGATCCCACAAGTAATATTAAAACTGCCGAAGATGCATTATGGTGGTCCTATGTTACCATAACTACTGTTGGTTACGGAGACAAATATCCTGTGACTACTGAAGGACGGATTATTGCGGCAATATTAATGACAGTGGGCGTTGGGCTTTTCGGCACATTTACAGCTTATATTTCATCTTGGTTTGTTAAAGATAACCAAGAGACAATAAAATAAATAGAAAATAAAATAGCCTTGCGTAGAAGTTTAGCGCACTTTCTGTTAAAAATAAAACATATTGGAAAACTTACACCCTCACTCCAATCACCAACATATCATCAATTTGCTCCCTATCACCTTTCCAATCATAAATTACCTGCTCCAATGTTTGTGCTTGCTCTTCCATGCTTTGGTGGTGAATATCAAGCAGTAATTGACGGAAGGGGTGATAGAAAAACTTTTGATTATCGGGGCCTCCTTTCTGATCGGCATATCCATCAGAAAAAACATAAAAACAATCACCTTTTTCCAATTTTATGGTATGGTTGGTAAATGGTGCCGAATTCGCTAATGAAATACCAATCGCTCTATTATTCGCTTTTGTTTCAGTGATCCCTCCATTTCTAACCAGGTTCAAAGAATTGTGTGCTCCGGCAAATTCCAGTTCATACTTTTCATAATTGATCTTACACAATGCAATGTCCATCCCTTCTTTGATCGATCCTACTTCATCCGTTTGTTTTAAAGAGTTTACAACCAGCTTACTTAATTCATCTAAAATCAATGCCGGTTGATATATTTTATTTTCTTTTACTATTTGTTCCAATAAATTAAATCCCATGATACTCATAAAGGCCCCTGGCACTCCATGTCCTGTGCAATCCACAGCCGCTAAAAGTATTTGATCATCGTCAATGGCACTAGCCCAATAAAAATCCCCGCTTACAATATCTTTGGGCCTGAAAAATATAAATGAATCAGGTATAATGCTGCTTATCATTATTTGTGTAGGCAGGATAGCTTGCTGAATCCGCAGCGCATAGTTGATACTATCGGTTATCTTCAGATTTTTTTCTTCCAGTAATTCTTTTTGTTTTTCAATTTCTGCTGTCCTGATTTTTATCTCGCTCTCCATATTATCGTACAAACGCGCATTATCCAAGGCGATGGCAACATAAGAAGCCAGAGTTTGAAGAATTTCAAGATGATTTTGGGTATAGGTATTTTTCCTTGGACTCTGCACACTTATTAATCCAACGAATTTCTCTTCAATTACCAAAGGCAAACATATCACCGATTCTAACAATAATTTTCCATCTCCCGTATATGAATCTAAATTAGAAATGTATTTAGAATATTCATTCTGCATATCATTGATAAATACAACCTTTTTATTTTCAGCACACCAAACCGATAAACGATTTTTATCATCCATCGAAACCCAGGTATCCAGGTCGGATGACATTCTTTTTGATTCATAGTAATAAAAACTAAAATCAATAGATTGCTTTTGCTGATTGTAAATCCCTATTCCGAATTCTGTTGCATCCATCAAAGAGTTTACTTTTTCATAAACTGTGTCAAGCACTTTTTCAAAATTTAAAGTAGAAGTGATCTCCTGCCCTATTTCACTCAATACCTGAATATTATTATAGGTTTTTTCGATCTCTTCATTTTTCTTCACTAATTCGATGGTACGTTCTTTCACCTTTTCCTCCAGGTTCTCATACAGTTTTGCATTTTCTATTGCAATAGCCACATAAACAGCCAGGTTTTTAAGGATATTCAGATGAGAGGAAGTATAGGCGTTTTTATGAAAACTTTCCACATTGATAACTCCTACCACGTTGTGATTGAAAAACAAGGGCAGATAAATAAGTGATTCCGGATGTTCCCCTGCTATTGGAGCAGGGATAAAGGGTATATACTGATTAAATTCTTTTTGCAGATCGTTGATTATAATTTCCTGATGATTTTTAAAACACAATACAGGAAATCGGCTGTCGTCATCAAGGTTATAGGAGCTATTGTATTTTTTTCCTTTTTCAAGAAAGCCCGGAAAATCAATACTGTTGTTTAATTTATTGTGAATACCGATACAAAAAACATCAGCATCCATTAATTTATTTATACTGCCGTATGTTTTTTCTATAATTGTTTCAATAGAAAGAGAAGAAGTAATTTTCTGACCTATTTCCCGCAGTATGGAAATATTTTTTTGCGATCGTTCAAGTTCAAGATACTGCGCGCTTAATTGTTCTTCAATTTTTTTCCGTTCGCTAATATCGGTGTCAATCACTACCAATTTTTTAATATTGCCAGCTTTATCTATTATAGGTGTAAGGGTGCTTTGTATCCACCTTTCGCCTCCATCCTTAGTCGTATTTAATAGCTGGTAGGTAGAAGATTTTTTATTTTTTATGCTTTGATTTATGATGTGTTTTATATCCGGATTGGAACTTAACTCTTCTATGGTATTACCACGTTTTTTCAATTCTTCAAACGTATAACCGATCAACCGGGTGAGTCCTGCATTAGACCATTCTATTTCACCATTGGGACCGCAGATCAATACACCATTATCTGTTTCTCTTGCAACAATGGATAGTTGTTCGAGCTCCTCATTAAGCCGCTTTTTTTGTCGGAAACTTCGAAAAATAAATACAGATAAAACAAGTACCAGCAATAAAAATCCTGCGACCCAAAGTGGATCAATACTAATGGTATTGGGGATGCTATTAGTAACCGACTGAGCTTCTAAACCAATAGATAATATAAGGAGTGTAGATAAAAGAAGGCTCTGAATTATTTTCATAAATACTATGTTCTCTTATCTTATATAACAAGGAGTTTGGAAATAAAATTTATTATTTACATCAAACTTTGCAATACCTTTTTGATACTCACTTTATCATCAATGATCTGTTGTAATTTATCAATTGCTACGCGCTCTTGAAGCATCGTATCGCGGTAACGAATGGTTACGGTATTATCTTCTAATGATTGATGATCGATGGTGATACAAAAAGGTGTTCCAATAGCATCTTGTCTGCGGTAACGTTTACCGATGGTATCTTTTTCATCAAAAGCGCACGCATGCTCACACTTCAATACATTCATTATTTCACGGGCCTTTTCAGGCAAACCGTCTTTTTTTAACAAAGGCAATACTGCCACTTTTATTGGAGCCAGGAAAGCCGGAATATTAAGTGCAACACGTATGGTACCATCATCCAGTTTTTCTTCAACATATGCTTTAGATAGAACAGATAAGAACAAACGATCCAGGCCTACTGATGTTTCAACTACATAAGGCACATAGTTTTGATTTAATTCCGGGTCGAAGTATTGTAATTTTTTTCCGGAATGTTGTTCATGCGCTTTTAGATCGAAATCGGTACGACTGTGAATACCTTCTAATTCTTTGAATCCGAAAGGGAAATTAAATTCAATATCGCATGCTGCATTGGCATAATGTGCAAGCTTTAAATGATCGTGGAAACGATAGTTGGTTTCACCCAAACCAAGAGTACTGTGCCATTTCATACGAGCACCTTTCCAGTAGTTATACCATTCCATTTCGGTACCTGGCCGAACAAAAAATTGCATTTCCATTTGTTCAAATTCACGCATACGAAAAATGAATTGACGTGCTACGATCTCATTACGGAAAGCCTTTCCGGTTTGTGCAATACCAAAAGGAATTTTCATTCTTCCTGATTTTTGTACATTTAAAAAATTTACAAAAATGCCTTGTGCTGTTTCGGGGCGAAGATAAATAACATTGGAATCCTCAGTCACTGCGCCCATTGAAGTACTGAACATTAAATTGAACTGACGTACTTCTGTCCAGTTTTTTGTACCGGAAATCGGACAAACAATTTCGCAATCAATAATGATCTGACGAACTTCTTCCAAATTATTTTTTTCCAAAGCATCTTTAAAACGGCCCAGGATTAAATCGATCTTCGTTTGATTTTCCAGCACGCGTGCATTGGTTGCTTTGAATTGCGCTTCGTCAAACGATGCTCCAAAGCGCTCTTTTGCTTTATCTACTTCTTTTTGAATTTTCGCTTCTATCTTTGCAACATGCTCTTCAATTAACACATCGGCACGATAGCGCTTTTTACTGTCCTTATTATCGATCAAGGGATCATTAAATGCATCCACATGTCCGGAAGCTTTCCAGGTGGTAGGATGCATAAATATAGCAGCATCAATACCTACAATATTTTCATGCATTTGCACCATTGCTTTCCACCAAAACTCACGCAGATTTTTTTTGAGCTCAACCCCCATTTGTCCGTAATCATAAACGGCACTTAAGCCATCATAAATTTCACTGCTTTGAAAAATAAATCCATACTCTTTAGAGTGGGAAATAATGTTTTTAAAAATATCTTCTTGATTTGCCATTACTACGAATTACGAATTTGTTATGTTGATTTAAGGATAACGAAAGTACTACTAATTTAGAAATTACTAAGAGCCTGTTTAAATTTCATTCATTATTTTTTATGCAGAAGCCTCCGACTCGGTTTCAAACCCTGTTAGAGGTAAAAAGCGTAGTTTAAAAGCCCAATTATTTACCCCTAACAGATTCTTCTTTGAAGAACCTGTCAGGGTGGATCAGTTTTTATTTGTAATTATCTTTATTAGTAGGACTTTTAGATTTAAATGAAAATCGCAATGTAAAGGTACGTGGGGATTCAATTTTAAGAGGACGTAATAAACAAATCTATTATTTTTTAAGACAAGGCAAGGCAAGAAAATTAAACATTTTACTGTGGAGGCAAAATGGTATCATACGTGCAGCCAAAACCACCCCATACGCCCAATCCACCACCATTGATATTACTAATAATACTTACCGGTGATGAAAAAGGATTGCCGTTGGTTTGCAAAGCCGCCTCGTAGGTAGTGTAGAACTTAGCAGTATAATAATCGATGGTGCAAAATTTTATATAAATGGTATCTGTTATTTTGAAAAAGCCTACTTCTGATAATGTAGGAGGGGCCACAGCCTGATCATTCGGATCGGTACCACGGTTATACGCGAAATCAAAACTTTTTCCATCAATAAATTTATCATCGAAGCTGGAAGCATAAGGCGAAATAAAACGTCTGTCTTTTGTTTCACGTTTTGCAAACCATTTATAGGCATTGCCATATCCGGCAGGCTCAGATAAATGCGCCCAAGCGTATCCAAGACTATCTCTTGGAGGTTCCGCTTTCCACCAAACCGAATCTAAGGCTACAGGCTCGGGAATAGTAGTAATGGATGTAAATGTTTTACCATCGGCAATCACCGTTAAATAATACGTTTGATGAGGAGCTCCAATAACCAATGATCCTGTGTAAACCAATGGGAAAGATGCAAAAGAGTCAATACTTAATACTAAGGTGTCGGTAATAACTCCATTGGAAACATACACTTTTGCATCCGTTACTAAAATAGAATTCACATCTATCGTTTGTGATAAGGGGCTGTTGCGGGTAACAATTACTTTAGCCGGCTGACCATTTTCAATACTGCCTTCTATCACAATTTTTTTTTCTCCACCAACTACAGTAAGGTTTATATCCTCCGTGCAACTAGCAAGAAACATTAATGATGCAATGGAACATAAAATTAATTTTTTCATATTTATTGCATTTAAAATTTAAAATTCCATGTTACTGATGGCAGTATTGGAAATAAATATACCTGCTTTGCTTTCGCTTTATAATCACCAGTTGCAATACTTCCTTCGTTCGAAAAATAAACGATGTATGGATTGTGACGATTATACACATTGAAAACACTGAAGCTCCAACTGGACTCATAATTTTTCGACCATTTTTTTGGAACCTCAATCGTGGAAACATCTTTACCCTGCTCTTGATAACGTTTTATTAAACGTTGCTTTTTGCGCTCGATCTTTTTATTACGATCAGGAGTAAATGTTGCAGAAAGATCCAAACGATGATATGCCGGCATACGAAATGCATTTCTATCACCATACTCAGTAACAAAATTACCATCAATGATATAATAGGCAACAGGCACAGTAATCGCATTTCCGGTGCTGTACACCCATACAGCTGCGAAGGTCCATTTTTTACTTAGATCATAACTTCCCAATAAAGAAACATCATGTCGCCTGTCGTATTTTGCATAAAATTCTTTACCTAAATTCAGATCAGGAAAAATACGTTTTGTGTACGATAAGGTATAACCAACCCAACCGTTAAATCTGCCCAAGCGTTTTTTTATAAAAAATTCAGCACCATAAGCTTGCCCTTTACCAAATATAAATTGATTATCGGCATTATCATTAATATCAGTGGATGGCAACGATCCATCTTTATATTCGATCTGATTTTGCAGGTCTTTGTAATAAATTTCAACAGATGTTTCATACGTATTTTCTTTAAAATTCCGGAAATAACCTAATGAATATTGAGTTCCTTTTTGCGGCTGCACCAGCTGGGAGCAAGGCACCCAGGTATCTGTTGGAAGTGCAACAGCCGAAAGCGATGCAAGATGTATATACTGTAAATTATAGGTATAAGATGCTTTGAGAGATGATTTTGAATTGAACTGATAACGGGCGTTTACACGAGGTTCAAATCCTCCGTAATCTTTCACCTTTTTGTTGGATGTATAATGTACGATCTGACTTGTTTGTCCATTTATAGGATCTTTGATATAACGATCGAAAGGTCCGATCTGGGCAAAATAGGAATAGCGCAAACCTGCATGGATCCTTAATTTATCACTTACATCAAAATCATCCGAAAGATAAACAGCAGCTTCATGCGCCTTATCTTTTCTTATTTTCCCAAAATCAAATTCTACATCACCCTGCTTTGCGGAAACGCTTGTAGGGGTGAAGGTGTGGAAAATATAATTTGCTCCGAACTTAATTTCATGACGGATGCTTGGGAAATAACTAAAATCAACCTTTGCATTCCAATCACGAATACCTGAATATAATTTGAATTCAAAACCACTTTGTCCTGCACCAAAAGAAAAATTATAATCGCTGAATATAGCGGAAGTATTCATAAACAATTTATTGCTGAACAAGTGATTCCAACGCACTACTGCAGTTGAATTTCCCCAACCTACTTTTAAATTAAATTTGGCAACCTTGTCTTCAAAATTTAATACATCCCTGCCAAAGTAACCACTTGCAAAGATCCTGTCTTTATCAGATAAACGATAATTCACTTTTGCATTCAGATCATAAAAATAATAACCCGAATTTTTTAATGGGGAATCCGGCTTTGCAAAAGGTTTTGCAAGCACATCAATGTAAGTTCTTCGGCCGGAAATAATAAATGAACCTGTATCTTTTTTTATCGGCCCTTGCACAGTTAAACGGGAGGAAATTACTCCAATACCACCTTCGGCATGATACTTTTTGTTGTTGCCTTCTTTCATTGAAATGTCGAGCACCGAAGCCAGGCGGCCTCCATATTGCGCAGGCATCCCTCCTTTAATTAAGGTAATGCTTTTTACTGCATCGCCATTAAATACCGAAAAAAAACCGAGTAAATGTGATGCATTGTAAACTACTGCTTCATCAAGCAAAATAAGGTTTTGGTCAGGCCCACCTCCACGCACATAAAAGCCGGTATTACCTTCCCCTGCAGATTTTACACCCGGCAATAATTGGATGGTTTTCAAAACGTCCACCTCACCCATGAATGCAGGGATCTTTTTAATTTCTTCCATGTCCATTTTAACGGAACCAACTGAAGTACTCGAAACATTTTTATCACTTTTTTCCGATACCACCTCTACCTCTTTGGTGGTGATCACTTCCGGTCTCATATCCACATTCAAGCGAATATCTTTATCGAGTACTATTTCTTTTATATAGTTTTGGAAACCAAGGTAGGAGACCACCAAATGATAAGTACCTTTTTCAACAGTAATGGAATAAAAACCATATTGATTACTGTTTGCACCTTTCAGCAATTCTTTGATGTATACATTTGCTCCTATGCTATACTCGCCTGTACCGGCATCTTTTACATAACCACTGATCGTAAATTTTGTTTTTTCCTGAGCATTTAGATCAGAAAAAAAACAAATAAATACTATAGCAAAAAGAAAAAAATGTTTAAACCAAAATTGTTTCATAAAAAAATACCAATTAAAATTTGGGCTTGTGAACGCCTGCCCAAGGTCTTCGATGGTTCGACAAAAAGCTCAGCACTGGCCTACTCAGACTAACCGTGCGCTGGTCATTTCGAGCTTGTCGAGAAATTGTGTGTAAGCATTTTAACCATAAAACTTCGTTGTAAACATTATAATGTATTTTAAATTATACAAAGTCTAATAATATCGTGCAAAATTATAGAGTTTTTCCGATTTAGGTGCTTTCTTAGTTTATATTTTACAAATGATCTTAATCAAATTTCTTTCAGGTGTTATGTTCATTCATAATTAAATATCGCTTTTAAAGCCATCGCAAATATTTCGACAGGCTCAATATGACCAGCGCGCAGTCAGTCTGAGCTTGTCGAAGACCTTGGGCAGGCTTCCTGTTAGAAAAGTCCTTAAATAATGACATTGAATGCTAAGCTCAATATGCACCGTTCGCTTCAGTCTGAATTTGTCAAAGACTTTGGGAGCAATCGCTTTTATTGCCGGCCTGTTTAGAGATACAAAAAATTGATTGGAGTAAAAAAAATGAACCCTAACAGGGGCTTAAAGCCCTGTCAGGGTTATATCATAAAAGAAAAAGGGACTACAATTGTGATAATTAATTCCCTACAAAACTTACATTATTTTGTTGAACGTTTTTGTAATTTTCGTAGCGGTTCAAAATTTCTTTAACATACATAAACGTTTCCTGACCTCTGCAATAACCACATTTTACTACCGGATCGTTGTAGATCATCGGGTTCGATTTTTGCAGTACCATGTACTCAACATTGTGAAACCACAAATTAGGATCTTTTCCATACTTTGAAGCAAGGTTACGCGCATCGATCACATGACCTAATCCAACGTTATAAGAGGCGAGAATAAACTTTATGCGCTCCTCCTTATACGAGATCCGATGTTTCCAGTATTTATCCAGATCCGAAATATAACTTGTTCCTGCTTTAATACTTTGCTCAGCTGTTTGGGAAGTACTATCAAGGCCGTAATGTTTGGCTGTTCCCGGGACAAGCTGCATGAGACCATTTGCGCCCGCCCAGGACTGGGCAGTGGCAATAAAATGTGATTCCTGATACACCATAGAAGCTAGTAGTTGCCAGTCCCAACCTATTTTTTCGCTGTATACTTTAAACATGTCGTCATATTGCGATATATTACCACCTCTATACGAAAAACGATTGTTTTCAGCCCTGTTCACCGTTTTTTTTGCACTTTTAAAATATTTAGTGTAGGCTAAAGTCGATTCATTGGATTTTTTTATTTTCTCCATCCACTTGTTTAATTCCTGATTTAAAAGAGGAGATTTTTTTCGTATTGCCCAGGCGATCTGTTGCGGAAAACTGATCGGTGTTTCTATATCAATATTCGAGTAATAGGTTTGGTTATTAAGGGCTATATTTTCGTCCGCTACCGTATAATCAATTTCTCCCCTGGCAACTCTCCTTATCAATTCCTCGGTATCCACTCCACCCGAAACTTCAGTAATATTAATTTTTCCACCAATTTCTTCCGACAGACTAACCAGTCTGGTGTAAAAAGAAGAGCCTTTCCGAACATCTATATTTTTTCCATCAAGGTCAAGAATATTTCTGATCAATTTTTTATTCAATTTAGTTTGGTCAAGGGTTTCCCAATTATCGGGTTTCCGCTGAATAAGAACTTGCCGGGTTAACATTAAAGGTTCTGTAAAATCCACCATGGCCAATCTTTCCTGGGTAACTGTTAAATTAGCTGCTATAATATCAACATCACCTTTATTAAGTTGATTAAAAATAGAGTTCATGTCTTTAACAATTACCAATTCAAGTGTAACCCCTATGTTTTTAGCGAATGAATTCAACAATTCGAATTCGAAGCCCATAGAGTCACCTTTGTAAATGTAAAAACCTGTTGAACTATTTTCAGTTAGGACAATAAGTTTTCCCCGTTTTTTTATTTGATCCAGATCGAAGTTAACACAGTATATAGAATCGTTTTGCGAATTCGGATCAATTCGGCTTGAAAAGTCAAACGGATAAATGCATATTATTCCGTAAAGAATAATTAGTGATAAAGCGAATTTATTTTTGGGATCTGAAAAAATCATAATACCCTCCTTTTTTTTAAAGAACACAGCTTATTTACGGGATTAAAATACTTAAGTTTCAATTTACCGCCCTTTTGGCCCGATATAGTTAATAACAATGCTTCCGGTAAGCAGTCGCATTTACTTGATTTAAAACCAGTTACAACATAGAATAAAATAGTTTAATTTTTCCGATATTGCGGACGGATGGAGAAACAATTTTTACCTTTTAGCAAACAATTTGCTTACGCATTTGGCATGATGGGATGGAGCATAATGATCAATCTCATTAGCGTTCTATTGGTTTATTTGTATTTACCGCCTACAGGCAGTGGTTTACCGAACTTAATTACACAGGTTGCCATCTTTGGCATTTTCAATGCTATTGCCATCATCACTGCAAGCGGTCGCCTGGTAGATGCCTTATATGACCCCCTGATAGCACAATTCAGTGATAGCAATCAAAACCCTAAAGGACGAAGGATTCCTTTAATGAAGATGGCAATAATTCCATCCCTGATCTTTTGCTGCCTGGTTTTTTATCCTTTGAAACATGAAGAAAACACTGCTAATATTGTCTGGCTGGCATCAATGCTTATTTGTTTTTACGTTTCATCCACTACCTATATTATTCCATACAATGCTTTATTGCCGGAATTAGCACCCACTTCCCAGGATAAGATCCGTTTGGCAACATGGCAATCTGTTGGTTATGTGGTTGGAATTGGAATAGCCTCCAATGCATTTAACCTTACCGATCTGTTGCAACATTCCTTTAATATTACTTCGCGCATTGCAGCTTTGCAGTACACTGTTTTTTTAATGGCGCTGTTAGCCTCAGCATTTATGGCTGTTACTGTATTCGCGATAGATGAAAAAAAATATTGCATCAGCAAACCAAGTATAATTCCCTTGAAAGAAGCGCTGAAACAAACACTCTCCAATAAGCAGTTCTTATTATTCATTGTTGCCGATTTTTCTTATTTCATTGCGGTAACCATCATTACATCCGGCTTATTGTATTTTGTCACAGTATTACTGGGGTTGCACGAAACCATTGGAAATAAATTAATGATAACAATGGTACTTGTTTCATTTTTGTTTTATCCAATTGTAATTTATTTTTCCAAAAAAGTGGGTAAAAAAATCATCATCATTTTTTCACTCTCCTTATTATCGATCGTTTTCCTGGGAATCTATTTTTTAGGAAAAAGCAGTATTGATGCGGAACTTCAAATCTATTTATTGATCACACTTGCTGCCATTCCTTTGGCATCCCTCAATATTTTACCAAATGCAATATTGGCTGAAATCATTGAAAAAGATACTTTAGACACAGGTGCTAATAAGGAAGGAATTTATTTTGCTGTGCGCTACTTTTTTGTGAAGATCGCTCAAACCTTTGGCATTGCTTTATTTGCTATGCTTTTACTTTATGGAAAAGATCCGGGGAATGATTTTGGTATCCGGCTCAGTGGAATTTTAGGTTTTACACTTTGCTTTTTGGCGGCTATTATTTTTAGTAGGTTTAAAGAGAAAAGGTGAATTTAGAGATACGCGGTGCGCTTTATATACAAAGATCTTGGTACAAAACCCTTGAAAACATCAAGTCTAAATACCTTTGGCCAAACACACGAAGTTGTTAACGAGAATGGGATATTTTTGTTTTAGGTAAACCCACTGTCTTGAGTATGCGATTAGCTTCCTCCAACTTGTCTGGGAAAAGTACTTTCTCAGCAAGTTTGTCAAGGGTCTTATTAATTTTGACGATTGGGGTTTTGGATTTATTTAATTCTTTAATTGTCATAATGCAAATTTACTACTTTTTCCGCTTAATTAAAAATGCTTTATACTCTGTTTCTTTACGAAATTGATGCCATTGGTCATCCTTTAAGCCAAATACCTCAAAGTCTTTTTTTATTTCCAACAAATTATTCGTTATTCCGATTCTGTAAAGACGTGTCCGAGCGTTATTACTGCCTCTTGCGTAAATCCATACGTCCGGGTGTTTGTCGGTGAAAGCGTAAACTGTAGAAGCAACGGTTGCTAAAACCTCTTGGCTGTCACCGTTATTAGTTATTATGGTGTCGTCAATTTCTCCGGTCTTTTCATTTTTGTCACCGAAACCCAAATTATAGTAGTCCTTTAAATTGGTTTCGGTGTACTGAATTATTTTTTTAATTCTCCCCTTTGGTCCAACACTTACAAATTCAAATAATAATAATTTCCTATCCGATTCGAGTTGATATTTGTCATATTTCATATTAGGCTAAATTTACGAACATTTTTTAAATCTAAATCAACTTTTAAGTTCAGCTCTCATTTGTATTTTTCCATACTTCCATCTCCCAAAAGATAATAGCATCCCTGAATATTTTTACCAAATATGTTACTGGCTGAAATCTTAAAAAAAACACTTTAGATACAGGTGCTAATAAGGAAGGAATTTATTTTGCTGTGCGCTACTTTTTTGTGAAGATCGCTCAAACCTTTGGCATTGCTTTATTTGCTATGCTTTTACTTTATGGAAAAGATCCGGGGAATGATTTTGGTATCCGGCTCAGTGGAATTTTAGGTTTTACACTTTGCTTTTTGGCGGCTATTATTTTTAGCAGGTTTAAAGAGAAAAGGTGATTTTGGTGAGCGTTCGTTATAACGAGTGCAATAACTGTTGCGGGCTAGGAGCTGTGCTGAATTTACTTGCAAAAGCTGCCCCATAGCACAAATATAAATTAAAAGAGATGATTGAATGGCAAATACAAAATTTCCACGCAGCGACCGCTGAAAAAAGCATTTGAAAATGCAGAAACTCCGCATTGCATTTAGGCCATGTTATCGGCTCCTCTTCTATTGTTGTCCAATTTACAAATCTATTGTCCTGAAGGTTAAGTTTATTCTTGGTTTGTTTATGAGTTTTGTCGGTGGAAGTCGGTGTAGCCAATTTGTTTGCGTTGTATCTTTCATTACCAATAAACTTCCGTGTTCTAAAATCAATGAAATGGTTTCTTTTGTTTCCTTGTGCTTGAATGAAAATTTGCGTTCTGCTCCAAAACTTAATGAACCGATTGCCCCATTTTTCTTTAAATCTTTTTCAGCATCACTATGCCACGCCATTCCTTCATCGCCATTATGGTATAAGTTAAGCAAACAGGAATTGAATTTTTCGCCTGTTTTTTCTTCGGCAATTGATTTTAATTCTAATAATTCAGTTGTCCAAGATAAGGCTCGTTTAGTTGTGTTAGAATAGGTGTATTCAAAATCGGTGTCGCCATACCAAGCTACTTTTCGTTTTGTAATTATTAGCTTTCCATAGATAATAGCCTGGTCATTTTTCCATTCGATTGTATTCATTAAAAAATCGAAATAATGATTTGCTTCTTTGTTACTCAGTAGTTTTCCGTAATAATTTACAATACCATCTTTTGGTAATACGTTTTTTGAACTGTCTATTTCGTTGTTGAATAAATCCATTATTTAGTATTTGATAATCCACCATCAATTACAATTTCTGCTCCGTGAATGTATGAAGCATCTTCGGAAGCAAGAAAAAGAACCGTCTTGGCAATTTCAGATGGTTCGCCAAAGCGTTTAAAAGGTAGCGTTGGCATAATACCTGCTACAGCTCCTTCAATTTGGTCAAGTGTTAGTCCTGTATTGTTAAATATATTTGTTTTAATATATCCCGGGCTAATTCCGTTTACTCGGATTTTCTTTGCCGTACATTCAGAAGAAAATGTTTTTATGAATGATTGCACTGCTGATTTTGCTGCTGAATAAATTGAAAAATTCTCTATCCCAAATTCTGTTACAAAAGATGTGTTTAAAATTATAGAACTTCCTGCATTCATTATTGGTAATATTTGTTGAACAGTAAAGAATGTTCCTTTTACTAACATATTAAATAGTTCATCAAAGTGAGTTTCGTCCACCATTTCAATTGGTGCAAATTTGCCATATCCCGCATTTACAAATAAAACATCCAATTTATTTGTGTGTATTTTAACCTGCTTTTGTAATTCAAAAATATCTGATAATTTTCCCGCATTTGATACAAGTCCAATAGCATTTGAACCTAAACGGCTTACTGCTTTATCTACTGTTTCTTGACTACGCCCTGTAATGATTACAGTTGCACCTTCATTAATAAATTCTTGAGCTGTGGCAAAACCCATTCCGTTTGTTCCACCTGTAATTAAGGCTACTTTGTTTTTAAATTTTTGCATTTCTTATTTTATATTTAGATGCAAAGATTCACATTGTTGATTAGCTATAAAACCCGAAACTTGCTAAATAAACTCTGAATGTGTTTTTGTTCCTTCCCAACCAATGATGGCTGTTTTTCTTGTATTTCCCCACATATACCCACCAAATATTCCTGAAGATTGAATCACTCGGTGACAAGGAATTAAGAAAGCAACAGGATTACTTCCAATTGCCGTTCCTACAGCTCTTGAAGCATTTGGATTTTCAATTTCATTAGCAATTGCTCCGTAAGTTGTCAATTGTCCTAATGGAATTTTTAAAAGTGTTTGCCAAACTTTTAGTTGAAAATCTGTTCCCTTTAAATGTAATTTTATTTGGTTCAATTTTGTCCAGTCGTGTGTAAAAATATAGAGTGCATTTTGCTGAATTAAATCAACCATTTGCCTAAAAACAGCATTTGGAAAATGGTTTTTCATTGTTAAAAATGCAACATCTTCCTTATCAGAAAATGCCATATAACAAATTCCTTTTTCTGTGGAAGCAACTAAAATGTTTCCAAATGGACTTTCTGCAAAACTGTAATTTATAGCTAAATTTTTTCCTCCATTTTTATATTCAGCAGGTGTCATACCTTCTATATTGATAAACAGGTCGTGTAAACGACCTGTGCCTGAAAGTCCTGTTTCGTGTGCAGTTTCAAAAAGTGTTGCTTGATTTTCTTTCAAAAGTGCCTTGGCGTATTCTACTGTTGTGAATTGTAGAAATTTCTTCGGACTTGTGCCTGCCCATTCGCTAAAAATGCGTTGAAAATGAAATGGACTTAAATGAACTTTCTTTGCAACTTCATCAAGATTGGGTTGTTCCTTAAAATTTGTTTTTATATACTCTATTGCTTCTGCAATTCGGTTGTAATTGATATTTTGTTGTTCGGTCATTATCGTCAAATTTTATAATGCAAAGGTCGAAAGAAGTTTATCATCATAAAATCCGAAACTTGCTAATGTTTAGTCTGTCTGTTTGAAGGATGCAGTGTGGTCATAGAGTTGTCGATAACGTTCCGGAGCTTTGCGATGTGTGGGTTTTAAAAGCACAAAACTGAATTAACCGGAAAACTTTATTAAAAGGACAAAAGGAAATTGCAAATGCGAAAAGTTCCGCGCTTCAACGCACCTATGATGCATTTGCAACTTGCAGAATCTCCGCATTTATTTTGAGCCGCTGTTATAAGCTGCCCCTAGTTATTATATTTTTTAAAAGGGTCAACATACACTATTTCTTTTCGTCCGAAGATAAAAGCGATTAAAGCAAACAACGGAAATAAAATGACGGATAAGCAACCCAAGTCAGAACTATAATAATGAAATGGTTGTCCAGTCATGTTCAAATTAAAATACACTTTAGATTTCCAATGTCTGCCAAAAATAAAAATGTCTTTGCTCACCCAACCCATTTCAAAAACTGGGGCTAAGAAATTGTCCACAAGTTTTATATTTTCATCATTAAAACTAATGTCTCCGTTATATTCACCAGACCAACCTTTTGTCTTGTCATTATAATAGTGAATGTCGTTTATTTGTTTCCAGTCCTCACTAGGCCAAATGAAGGAAATACTCGTTCCTGTTGCGATGTGTTTAATGGTTAAAGTATTTGAAATATCTTCTGTGGTGAAAGTGAATTGTTCTTTCGGAATGAATTTATTGTCGATATATTTCTTCCAGTTTTCCAACGATCAAAGGGGTTGCTTATAACGTTTTCAGGCTACACGAAGTGCGGAATTTAAAGGCACTAAACTGAATTAACCGGAAAACTTTATTAAAAGTACAAAAGGGAATGGCAAATGCAAAATGTTCCGCGCTTCGCGCACCGATAAAAATGCATTTGCAGCTTGCACGATTTCCGCATTTTGTGTGAGCCTGTGTTAGTGCCAGTGCTTATTATTCTGAGCGTTTATTCTTTCGTAGCTTCTCTAGTATTCGCCAACCTTTCGATGTATTAATTATTTTGACAGAAATAGTTTCTGTTATTTCGCTGCATTTATATTCGATTTCAAGTTGTCCAATTTCAACAGGGAGATTTCGTAATTTGTCAGTAATTGGTATAATGTTTCCGATTTGAATATTCTTTTTGCAGTTCTTGATATTTATGTCATTTATAATTTCTGTGTAGCTTCTTTGTATTTGTTCTTTCGTTCTTTCTTTGTCTGTGTTTAATTTGGTAATGAATTCTTTTTTGAATGGAATTAATATAGAGTCTGGCAGGTCGGATTGGTCAAGAGTATTTTCTGTTTCTTTTTCTGTGACAATCAGGTCTAGTAATGCCTTTTCTTTTTGATTTTTAATTGCCTCAAAAATTTTCAGTCCAAGTTCTTTCGGTGTTTTGTCTTTTTTGTCTGCTAAGAATGATAGCATAAAAAAGGATAATACTAATAATGTAATTTGTCTAAATATTTTCATGGTAGATTTTAGCATTGGCACTAACGTTTTGCAAGCAGGCGCAGGCGGCATTTGAAAATACAAACGTGTCTACTTGCACAAAAGTTTATTCGAAGATATGAACTTTATTAAGCGGAGGCAAATAAAACAAATGTCTGCGAAGCAGGCAATAATAAATGCCGGAGCCCTTGCACTTCCTGCCGCTTGCGCTTGCTTGCTGTTATAGGCAGGGGTATACAGATTTTCGTATCAATTTTCTATTTTTTGATTGGACCAAAAAAATCTTCAAATGTTTTTTTTTGGCTTTCATTATTGTCATCAAGCATCGCTGATGGTCTAGTTATATTTGGAAACGGAAGCCAGTATGATATTGCCATTTTTCTATCGTTAATTTCGACAGCCTCTTTTTCGCCCATTGAAAGATAGTATTTTTTAAATTCATCAAAACTTGCCTTGTCAATAAATAAACTAAATGTGTTGTTATTATACTTAATTGTCGATGGGGAATTTAAGTCAGGAAAATTTTTAAGCCATGGTCTTTTATTCGGTGCGTAATTATAATCCCATAACATCACTTCAATTTTATTTGGAAGCCATTCTTTTGCAGAGCCATTTTTGTATTTTTTTATCTTATCATAAACTTTCAAAAACTCTTTTGGTGTTTTTTTTCTCGCATCTTTACTGTCTTGTAGGTCGCCATAAACGCTAATAATTCTAGTAGAATCAAAATTTAGTATTAAATCACTTGAAGGTTGGTCGGTCCAACTACTAGCTTCAATAGAGCTTTTAAGTTTATAAAGGTCGTCTGAAACAGAAAGTGACCTAATTAATTTTTCGAGTTCGTCTCCAGTTAGGGTAACTTCATAAAGTTTTAAATGTCCGTTTTCTATTTTTTTATAAATAATCCGGCCATTCTCATACATAGCAAAGGTGGGGATGTCTGAACCAATAACCATTAACCATGGATTTGTTTCTGTTAAAACGATTAACGGCTTACCATAAACAGTATCGTATTCTTGGCCAACGAGGATATTACAAATAAATGTCAGTCCGATAATTAAAGAAAATGGTTGTCTCATTTTATCTTATAATAGTCTTAACTATTTTCAATTCGCCCTTGCCTATAACTTGTTTATACCCGCTACAAAGTAGCGCATAGCAACCTGTTTTTGGGTAGATATGCGAATGTTTGTATCGTTTTTCTTTTGTCTTTCAATTTCAACAATCGAATGGAGATCACAAAAAAATTATTTTACAGCAACAAAAAGGGATTCAACCGCTTCCCAGTTCAATACATTCCACCAGGAGGCGATATATTCTGCTCTGCGATTTTGATTTTTTAAATAATAGGCGTGTTCCCAAACATCCAATGCGAGGATGGGTGTTCCTTTTACTTCAACGCTATCTAAATTCATTAATGGGTTATCCTGATTGGCTGTTGATGTGATCACTAATTTCCCTTTACTCACTACCAGCCAAGCCCAACCAGAGCCAAAACGTTTCATTGAAGCATCCGTAAATTGTGTTTTAAATTCATCGAAGGAACCAAAAGAAGCATTTATAGCAGCAGCTATTTTCCCTTTTGGTTGTCCGCCAGCATTTGGTTTCATTAATATCCAAAACAAAGAATGGTTATAATGGCCACCGGCATTGTTACGAACAGCGGCAGGTAGTTTTGCTACTTTATCAAAAATATTATCAAAAGATTGAGGACTTCCCAACACATTTCCATCAACTGTTTCCAAGGCTTTGTTTAAATTGGTCACATACGCCTGGTGATGTTTGCTATGGTGGATCTCCATCGTTAATTTATCAATATGAGGCTCTAAAGCATCATAATTATAAGGCAAAATAGGAAGACTGTATTTCCCACCGTCCGGAGTTGCCTTTTCTTTTTCGATATGCTCAGAAGCTGCAAATACATTATTGACAATAGTTGTTGCTGCAAGAGTGCCCAGTGCAAGTGCAGCTGATTTTTTAAAAAAATTTCTACGTGAGTTATTGTTTTCCATACTACTACGAATTACGAATTTAAAACGAATTTACTTGGTTACGGATAACGAATCATACGGTTACGGATAAACGAATCGTTACGAATTTACGAAACTGTATGTATAAAAAAAACAGCAAACACAGTTTCGTAAATTCGTTTTTCTATTCGTTATCCGTAACCACGTTTATTCGTAACCAATTATACAAAATTAATCAGTACTTGATTTTTTTCTACAGCCACACCTTTCTTCACATTTATTTTTTTGATAATTCCATCTGTGGGTGATTTGATAATGTTTTCCATTTTCATGGCTTCTAAAACAATGATGGGATCGCCTTTTTCAATAACATCGCCTTCCGAAATGCATACATCAATAACCAAGCCGGGCATTGGAGCTTTTATTTCATTTATTTTATTGGCATTCAAATTATCAAAACCTAAGGTTTTTAATAATTCATCAAATTTATTTTCTACCTGAAGTTGATAGTTGTTCCCATTCACATTTACCAAAAAACTTTTTTGGACAAAATCAACTTCAACCACCTCAACATTGTATGATTTAAGATCTTTAATTATATGAAAACTGCCTTGTTTCACTTCTATCATATCCAGGGCAAAAGAGCTTCCATTAATAGTTCCGCTTGTTGGACCTTCAAACACAATTTTGTGTTCCTTGTTGTTGTTTACCTTTACTTTTAGCATATCACAAATGTAATTTTTTTAATACAAAAAACCACTACGTTATCTACTAAATTTACAACTCTGCGAAGTAAACCTACCGCACAGTCTTCGACAAGCTCTGACTGACCACCGCACGAAATAATCCACAAACTACTGAAGTTTTTGCATAATAAATAAAACCACTGATTCGTAATTCGTTAAAATTCGTAATTCGTAGTATATTTACAAACACAAAAGGAATTATGGAAAAACGGTGGAATATAAAACCAGGTGCTGATGAAGCAGTGGTAAAACAGCTTACTTTAGAGCTGGGTATTGATAAGATATTGGCAAATATGCTTGCAAAACGTGGCATTAGCAATTATGAGGATGCAAAAAAATTTTTCCGCCCATCGCTGAGTGACCTGCACGACCCTTTTTTAATGAAGGATATGGATAAAGCGATCATCCGCTTGGAACAAGCCATTAAAAACAATGAGAAAATTTTAGTGTATGGCGATTATGATGTGGATGGAACCACAGCGGTTTCGTTGGTATATTCCTTTTTAAAAAAGCTGCCTTTTATTACTCAACCGGGAAAACTATTGAATAGTTCTCCGGAGAGCGATAATTTATTAGTTGACTATTATATTCCTGATCGTTATGCCGAGGGTTATGGAATTTCCTTCCAGGGGATTGATTATGCGAAAGAAAATAATTTCAGCCTGATCATTGCCCTTGATTGTGGCATCAAAGCCAATGATAAAGTAGATTATGCAAATGAACGAAATATCGATTTTATCATTTGCGATCACCACCGTCCCGGAGAAACCTTACCAAATGCTGTTGCTGTATTGGATCCCAAGCGAAATGACTGCTCCTACCCTTTTGATGAGCTTTGCGGCTGCGGTGTTGGTTTTAAACTCGTTCAGGCCTATGCACAAAAAAATAATATCCCTTTTGATGAACTTTCTGAATATCTTGACCTGGCTGCCATTTCCATTGCTTCCGATCTTGTGCCTATAACAGGTGAAAATCGTACACTCTGTTATTTTGGTTTGGAGCAGATCAACAAAAAGCCGCGTAATGGTATAAAAGCAATTTTAGATCTGGCAAACATCAAAAAAAAGGTCACCATCAATGAACTGGTCTTTACCATTGGGCCACGTATTAACGCGGCAGGCAGAATTCAGACAGGACGTAATGCTGTAGCCTTACTTGTGTCGGATAATGTTGATCATGCCAAAACATCCGGGCTAAATATCAACACCACCAATACCGAACGAAGGGTACTTGATTCAACCATTACCCAGCATGCCTTAAGTATGATCGATGACAATATTGAATTGATCAATCGTAAATCAACGGTATTGTTTCATTCGGATTGGCATAAGGGAGTGATCGGTATTGTAGCTTCCCGCTTGATAGAAAAATATTACCGCCCTACCATAGTGCTTACCGAATCCAATGGAAAAGCTACCGGCTCGGCACGTTCAGTAAAAGATTTTGATGTGTATAACGCCATTGAAGCCTGTTCCGATCTGCTGGAACAATTCGGAGGGCATAAATACGCGGCAGGATTAACCTTAAAATTGGAAAATCTGGAAGCCTTTCAACAGCGTTTTGAAGAAATAGTAAGCTCCACAATTAAGGAGCACATGCTTGTTCCGGAAATTGTAATTGAGGCAGAATTAGAATTGAATGAGATCACTCCTAAATTTTTCAGGATATTAAAGCAATTTGAACCTTTTGGTCCTGAAAACATGTCGCCAGTATTTATTACTAAAAATTTAGTGGATAAGGGATACATTCGGATCGTTGGGAGCAATCATTTAAAAATGGACATTCAGGCAGCTCAACATCCTGCCGAAAGTATTTCATCCATCGCTTTTGGTCAGGCGCAGCATTTTGACGATATACTCCGTAAAAAACCATTTAGTGCCTGTTACGCTATTGAAGAAAACGAATACAATGGTAAAATTTCGCTTCAATTGAATGTGAAGGATATAAAAATGGAATAGGCGGGCTTTTTGTTTAGGCAAAAACTGTTTTATAGACATGTCATCCCGATTGGCTTTTTCGCCAAGAGGGATCTCGTAATTTGTCAGCTGTATCGTCCATAAATAACAAGATCCCTCACAAAAAGTTCGGGATGACACACCGGTAGGTATTCAGCTGTTTGTGTTAAGGGCACTCAATACCCAATTATGATACAAAATTTCGATATTTTGTGTGCAAAAACCTTCGTTTTATCGTTAATTTTCATGATTTTTGATGTAAAGTAACAATAAACACCTTTTTGGCCAAAAGCGACATTCATGGGCATTATTACTGCCTTCATGGGGGCTAAAATGGCATTAATAAACAAAAATAGTCGATTATTTTTGTTTTATCGTCTATTAAGTTATACTTTTGCCAATAGTATTAATTTTAAATTTTTAATTTAATGAAAACAGGAACAGTAAAATTTTTTAATTCAGCAAAAGGTTTTGGCTTTATTACAGTAGATGGTACCAATCAGGAACTATTTGTTCACGTAACAGGTTTAGTTGATCAAATTCGCGATGGCGACAAAGTTACCTTTGAAATTCAAGAAGGTAAAAAAGGTTTAAACGCAGTAAATGTGAAAAAAGCTTAATTAGCTTTTACCTTAAACAAAAAAGGCTCCCCGGATAAAACCAGAGAGCCTTTTTTTTATTCAACATTTTTCTATTTATCTTTTATCTCCTCACCTCTTACCCATTTTTCTTTGGTAGCCTTACCGCTTTCGTCATATACGTTCCACATGCCATCTTTCTGATAATCAATAGTAGAAGCACTAAATCTCATAGGACCTTCCGCTTTTATTTTACCATTTTCATAATACTCCTTTTTGGTATATTTCTTTTTCTTAGGGTCAGTACATTCAAATATCTCCTGTGGCTTTCCGTCTTCAGCATAGGACTTACGACTGATCAGGCTCGTCATGTCTTTGGTATTTTCCTCCGAATATTCGATTTGTCCGTTGGCATAATAATCTATCCATATTTGGGGATTGCCCTCATAATAGGTGATCTCAGATTTAAGTTTCCCTGTTGGATAATACATTTGCATGTTACTGCGCTTGAAATCAACTGTTTTAAATGAACGTTCAACGTTACCATTTTCGTAAAAATTTTTGTAGATCTTAAGTTGTCCATCCTCGTAATACCCTCTGTGCAAAACTTTACCACTTTCATAAATGTCCTGCACCCACTCTTGTGCAGCATAGCCTTTCCTATCGTTACGAACCGAATCACCGCCTGTTTTTAAATTTAATTTCTCATACATTGTGATTCCGTACACAGGATCCACCACTTTTGATGCTTTGTATTTGTTGGGTGGTGGCACAGTTCCAAAACCTTGCGAAAACGACAATTGAGCAACAGCAATAAAAATAAAAAGGAGAACTATTTTTTTCATTTGAAAATTAGCGTTGAATCATGAATATTTTGTAAAGATAAAAAAAAGCTAATTAGAAAGCAACAAAAACCAAAATGCAAGGGTTCCATTTCTCTCATTAAAATTTTGCCGGTTTATTCAACTAAAACTGAATTCGCGAACTCTTTGGCAACCAGGTAACGTTCAGCATCCAGGGCTCCCATACAACCACTGCCTGCCGCTGTAACTGCCTGACGATACACCTTATCCTGAGCATCTCCTGTAGCAAATACACCAGGGATATTTGTTCTGCTTGTTCCCGGAACGGTTTGAATATATCCGGTTTCATCCATATCTAACCAGCCTTTAAAAATTTCTGTATTTGGTTGGTGTCCGATAGCAACAAAGAAACCGGTAACATCCAGTTTACGTTCTTCACCTTTGTTGTTCACAACTATTGCCGCATCAACACTTTTGCCACCAAGAATTTCTTTGGTCTCTGTATTAAAAAGCACTTCGATATTGGGTGTATTCAATACCCTGTATTGCATTGTTTTTGAAGCCCGCATTTCACCTTTACGCACGATCATGTATACTTTTCTGCAAAGTTTTGCAAGGTAAGTCGCTTCTTCTGCAGCCGTATCACCAGCTCCAACAATTGCGACATCCTGTCCTTTAAAAAAGAATCCATCACATACGGCACATGCCGATACACCAAAACCATTTAAGCGTTGTTCCGATTCCATGCCCAGCCATTTTGCAGATGCACCAGTTGCAATAATCACAGTATCAGCATGTATGGTTGTTTTTTCATCGATTACTACTTTATGTATCGGGCCACAAAAATCAACAGATGTAGCCAGTCCCCAACGGATATCAGTACCAAAACGTTCGGCCTGCGCCTTAAAATCTTCCATCATTTCCGGCCCTTGGGTACCTTTAGGATAACCCGGGTAGTTTTCTACTTCGGTAGTTATTGTCAATTGTCCGCCTGGTTGTAAACCTTGGTACATAACGGGTTTCATATCAGCTCTTGCAGCATAAATTGCGGCAGCATATCCGGCAGGGCCACTACCTATTATCAGGCAATGAACGTGTTCTATTTTTTCAGTCATAATATTATTTTATTTAGTAATGCTTTACAAAATCAGTACCAAAAATTGAGGTATTGATCTTTCTTTAAATGTTTATTTATATTGAAGTATTTCATTAGGGCGTTCCCTTTCTTGAAAAATAAAGGGGCGGGCTTGGAGTTTATCCTGAGCCTTTCGACTCCGCTCAGGACAAGCTCCACCGAAGGGCTTCAATCTTCCTCCCGCTAATTAGCGGGAAGAAAGATTTACGCCAAATTTATCCAGAGCCTGTAGAAGGAATCCCTAACGCAGCATTATCAATGAGAGACATGAATACATTGTAATTTTTATAGAAGGCTTATCAATATGCAATTAATTAATACAGGAAAATTGATCCGTTTAAGAAAATGCACAAATTATGCCACCCATCAATGCTAAACAAACGATCCAATATCCGCAATTTACAGCGATGTATTTAAATCCTTTTCCTTCAAACATTGCATTGGTACCTAAAATCGGTAAAGCTATCATTATACCAGCTATTGTGCCATGTAAAGCACCATGTTTAAAGGTACGAAAGTTGGTTCCGTATTTTGCCATAAAATCCTGTACCATCAAACTTACTTCTGAAGTTGGATCAGTAATTCCCGGCTCATTTGCCAAAATAGAATAAATACTCCATTGATGAATTACCATGAATTGTAAAGAAAATGCAAGCAAAAGGCTTAAGAAAAAAGAAAGACCAAAAACTAAAGCAGAATGTCCGCCTTTCATAGTCATTTCCGATGTACCGGCAGCAGCTTTCCATGCATTTCCGAATACTTTCGGGTTGTACCATACAAAACCCAATACCATTGGCACAAGAGCGGCCACAAGAATAATCATAAAATTTATTTGCATATTTTTTGTTTTTAAAGTTTGTTCAAAGATATATGAAAAATTCGATTTTCTTGTACCTCCTTTATTTATTCAAGCAAATTCAAGATATCCTGCAACGTGTTTTCATCATCGGGTCGTTTGGCATTTGGATCTACCACATTCCCCTTTTTATCGATCAGCATATATCTCGGAATACCACTGATCTGATAATACTTCGCCACAAAGGAACTCCAACCACCGGGGGATAAGGCGTGCACTCCGCCTAATTGCAAACTATTCACCGCTTGTTTCCAAATTTCTTCTGTATTATCAATTGAAATATAAAGAAATACAACTTCTTTTTTTTGTTTGTCGGTAAGTTGCTCATGCAACTTTTTGCTAAATGGAAACTGCTGTCTACAAGGGCCACACCAACTTGCCCAAAAATCTACATAGATAACTTTCCCTCTAAAATCGGCCAGGCTGATCTCTTTACCATCAAAACCCTGCAATTTAAAGTCAGCTGAAGCAATATCTAATTTCCCTTCTGCATTTTTTGGTAATTTTGTTTTCATCCATTTCCCCAGTTTTTCTTTTACAATTGCTGTGTACTCCCCTGTTTTATCCTCCTTCTCCATTTCTGTATAAATCCGCTTCACCGTTTCCGGATTTGTTTTTTCTCCCATTTCCAATAAATATTTTGTCAGATAAAACAGGAAGGGCTCTCCTTTTAGATTATCCCTGGCAATCACGTATTTTTTTTCGGTGGAAATTGTGTAGTCTTTAAATTTATTAAACCCATTCAATTCGGATGCATAATAAGTAACAAAAGAAGTCAGGAAATTCCTGTACGATTCGCTGATCATCGCTTCCTCATCATTTGCGGTTTTCTTATCCAGCACTTCCAGAATTACTGCGGGCAAGGAATTCACTTTTAGGATTGTCGTACTTTTATTGGCATTCACAACAGGAAAGGAAAGCAGATAGTTGAGGTAATTATATTTGATGTGATTCTCAATATATTTTTTGAAATCCGAAGTCAATAATTTTTTATCCGCATAATCGGTGTAAAACATTTTCTCTTTTTTTCGATTATCATAGATCAACATTTCAAACTCATCCAGACTAAGGGCTCTCATTTTTTCTTCGATAACACCGGAAGTAAAATCATTTTTAAATTGTGAATTAAATTTTTTATTGAATCGATTATTTTCACTTCCTTTCACAGAAAAAACAATACTTTCAGATAAATCACCTGCTTTAAATTTTATATCCAGATTATCGCCCGGTTCAATATAAAGTTGAATGAATTGCCCTTGGTAACTTAATTCAACCAATCGATTTCTGTCCAACTGAAATTCAAAACTAAATTGATTTTGTTTAAGAGGGATCTGGTATTTGGTTTGTTTTTGAGATAGATATGTTTTATCAATTGTAAAATTAACAGAGTCGTTCGTTCCGTTTTCAATGGTTCCTGAAATGATTGTTTTTATTTGCCCAAAGGATTGATTTGGGAGTAAACAGACCAGAATAAAATTCAGGAAAACTGAATGAACTATTATTTTTTTCATTTTTTTTGTCTTTTAAACTTTTTAGAGTAGAATAACAGTAACAATTGAGTAGTATCTATTATTTTTCCAACACAGAGTACACAGTGAAAACAGAGTCGCACAGAGTTAAAAAAAACTACTATGCTCTGTGAAACTCTTAATACTCCGTGATCTCTGTGTTGATTTTTTTTTATTTTTTTAAGCTGAGTATTTAAATATAATTATAGTGCCCCTTTAAAAAGGCAAGTCCGTTAAATCCACATTCCCACCTGAAAGTATAATGCCAACTTTTTTGTTCTTGAATTTCTCTTTTTCCTTTAACAAGGCTGCAAATGCAACTGCACTGGAAGGTTCAATAATTATTTTCATGCGCTCCCAGATCAGTTTCATTGCTTCAATTATTTCATCTTCAGTAACCCGTATTATGCCTTCTACATGCTTCTGAATTATTGGGAAATTAAGTTCACCCAAGTGTGTTCTCAAGCCGTCAGCAATGGTATTTATTGTTAAGTTGCGCTCTATTTTTCCACTTTGTAACGACCGGTATGCATCATCAACTTCATTTGGTTCGGCTCCAAATGTTTTGCATTTTTCGCTAAAAAAATGTACCGCCAGAGCTGTTCCTGAAACTAAGCCACCGCCACCTACAGGGGCAAAAACTGCATCTAAATCGGGATGCTCTTCCAGGAGTTCGATACATGCAGTCCCTTGTCCTAAAATCACATCTAAATTGTCGAAAGGATGAATAAATATAGCTCCTTTGTTGTGTTCAATATTTTTAGCAGCCAATTCCCTTGCAGCCGGGGTTGGTTCACACTCTATAATTTCGCCTCCATATCCCTTTACAGCTTCTTTTTTTACTGAGGCTGCATTGGATGGCATTACAATATATGCTTTAATGCCCAGGTTCTGCGCAGCAAGAGCCAGGGCTTGTGCAAAGTTCCCGGACGAATGCGTTACTACACCTTTTTTCTTTTCTTCGTCAGAAAGTTGCAAAATAGCATTGGCAGCGCCTCGCATTTTGAATGCTCCTATTTTTTGGAAATTTTCGCATTTAAAATAGATATCCGCACCCGATAATTTATTTAATATCCGGGAAGTTAAAACTGGGGTTCGATGTACGTAAGGTGCAATTCGCTTATGAGAGTTTAGCAGATCTGATTTTTGCATACTATTAAAATAAATTGATTGAATTAGGGCAATAGCTTATAATTTTTTTACCGTGAACTCAGGCTAAATCGTGCGAAGGTCATACTGAGCCTGTCGAAGTATATGGGCTGCCCCACGCACACCCTTCGACAAGCTCTGGGTGACAGCACACATTGTAATATCAAGCATTAGTGTTTAAATTATGCATTAAGTGCCTAATTCATTAAATTGATTTGTTATAATCTATCCGTTCGAAAACAACATGAACCTTGTTTTCTTTTTTTTGCATCTGGTTTTTGTAAAATATCCTACATCATAATCAAATCCGATCATCATCATAGCCGTTAACGGATTTGAGGACTTATAAACCTCATAACTTTTGATCGAAGGGAAATCACTTTGCTGACCTGCAACGCTTATAATATCATTTAATGAATAGGATATTCTGCATCCCAATGTTACGCCAAAGTTTTCGGTGCCCATTATATATCCTCCAAAGCCTATTACAGCTGAAACATAGGATTTAACAAGATTTTCGGAAATATCTATATTTTTTGTATGAGTTAGATTATCACTCCCCCTGGTTTTATTGATCATAGATAATTGAGGACCAATTTCAAAATAACTGGAGTTTACTGATCTTCTATACATCAATAAAATATTAGTTGCATTAAAACCGATACTGCGTACGTAATTAGTTTTATTGCTATCCAGACTATAGGTAAATGATTGGTCAAAAGCAGAAGATGTTACATCTATTGTAACTGCATGCTCTTCATTAAAATTTATTCCGAGTTTTCCTCCATACATATATCCGTAAGATAGTTTTGGAGCAAAATTACGATCATTATAAAAGTTCTTGTTTACCAGAAATCCTACTCCGTATGCACCTCTCGCTCCAATATCAAGCCAGCTCTGAGAATAAAGTGATTGTGAAAAAATAAATATACTGAAAGCAATTGTAATTTTTTTCATAGCAAACCCTATTTTAACCTGATCAGAGGCGGTTTATTAATTTCGATTACACTTGTTCAAATTTAATATTATCCCTGAAATAAAGGCACGATAATTCCAACATTTTTCTACAAGAAAATCCCTTCATTTATGTTGGAATAAATAAAATGCCTAACCCGTTCTGGTTATTTTACCTCTAACTCATTAAGGAAATCAGTAATTACTCGGATGTTTTGCTCCGGATTATCTTGCATGGTCATGTGGCCAGCATTTTCGATAAGTGAAAATTTAGCACCCGGGACCAGGCTTTGGTAATACTGCACTGTGGATGGACGGGCTTCATCAAATTCACCCGTTATAAAAAGGGTCGGCACTTTTATTTCTGCCAATCGGTTGGTGCGGTCATAATCTTTTAATGGTCCAATCATTGTAAATTCACTGGGGCCTCCCATGTATTCATATACATTTTGCCCAATTTGAGAAAAAGCACTGTCAATGTCAGTTGACCAGGGTAATTTTCTTGCAAGGAAATTTTCATAATAAATTTTTATTGCCGCTTGATATTCCAGTGAGGTAAAGGTTTTGTTTTGTTCATTGATGAGAATATCTTTTTGAACCGAGTCTGGTAAGGTAGCTATTAGCGTGTCCGCATCTTTTAACCACATAGGAATGCTAATTGCAGGACTGCTAAGAATTAATGCTTTTATGCCTTCAGGAAATTTCAGATAATAGTCAGTTGCAAGCATGGTTCCCCAGGACTGTCCGTAGAGATAATATTCTTTCAAACCAAGTGCCTGTTTCACCTGTTCAAGTTCATTAACAAAATGTTCCACTGTCATCAGGGCTGTATCTGCTATCCTGTCGGACTTACCACACCCCAACTGATCGTAAAAAATTACAGGACGGTTTTTACTCAATGCTTCCAACGGTTTAAGATAATAACTGGGAACACCAGGGCCACCATGCAATAAAAGAATAGGCGTTCCTGGACCTTCACCAATTATTCGATACCAAACCTTGCCACCGGCAACATTAATGAAACCTTCCCCCTGAACTAATTTCTTTGGCTGCTTACAACTTGTAACCAATAAAATTAAAATAGCGCCAGTAATCAATTTCAGAGTATTTAATGTTTTCATGTTTTTATATTTTGAATTCAAAAGATTATTTTTTTTTTAATTGCAGCCTTTGCTTTAAACTTAAAATTATATTTTATCCAGACTGTATTTAAGTTAAAATACATTTATTGTTTACAACGAAATGATGGTTAAAATGCTTACGCACAATTTTCTCGACAAGTTCGAAATGACCACGCGCAGTCCTTTCGAACTTGTCGAGAATTGCGGCTGTCTGCCTTAACAAATTAAATATATAAAGTCTACTAATTACCGCCCCAAGTTTCGCAACGTTATTTTCTGATGCTGTTCAACATGATGAATTGTGAAAAACAACATTTCTCTAATTGTTAATTTACCCAGTAAAGGGTGCGGTAAAAGGTATTCATCCAATTCAGCTTCTGAATATTTATCAATCTTTTTAGATAGCTCTTTTACAACTTTTAATAAGCTGTTTGTCAATTGCTCTTTTTGGTCTACGCCTATTGCTTGAGGAACAAATCTCCCTGTTGCCACTCCTCCGGTTTCAAGTTTTAACATATATTTTTTTACCAGATCATCATAGTTTTTTGAAGGTCGGTTTGCCTTACCAAAAAGCAGGCGAATAACAAATTTTGGAAGTGAAAGAGCCATTTTTAATGGCGAAACGGATCGCACAATATGATCAAGTTGCTGTCCGGCTGTCCATTTATTATCAAACGAAAACATAAAATCTTTGTCGCTTAATCCTTTGATCAATTCAACAAAATCGATATGCTTTTTTATCAATTTATTTATTATTTCCTGTTTAGTCATTTGTTCTTCTTTGTTTTAACATATAGGATTAGAATAGATCAAACAATAGCAATGAAGGAGGAGGCAATAGAGAATATGCAATTGTAAAATTGCCCAATTGTAAAATTTTTCTATTCAAACCTAAGAGCATCAATAGGATCCAGTTTTGAGGCTTTTATAGCAGGGTACAATCCCGCAAATAATCCAACAAACATACAGAGTACCACCCCACTGATGATCCATACCCAGGGAATTACAAACCCCACTCCTAGCTGGTAAGAAATAAGATTACCGATCAACATTCCAAGAATAATTCCCAACAAGCCACCTATCTGACAAATTACTATTGCTTCAACCAAAAACTGGCCACGAATAGCTGTTTTTGTTGCTCCAACAGCCTTCCTGATACCGATCTCCCGGGTTCGCTCCGTTACCGAAACAAGCATTATATTCATTAAACCAATAGCTGCGCCTAACAGCGTAATAATTCCTATGATAGTAGCTCCGGTAGTTGCTTTTCCGATCAAACCAATCAACATATTTGCCAGGTTATCGCTTTTGGTTATTTCAAAATTATTGTCTTCACCTATCCTTACTTTTCTAACCACCCTGAACGTACCAATAGCTTCATTAATAGCGGCATCCATTTGTTGCGAACTGGTGGTAAGCACATTTATGGTATAGGTCATATTGGGCATCGAAAAATACTGACGAACATTGTTTAACGTCAATATCCCTACTTTATCACCACCAAAACCTGCACTATTCCCTTTTGATTTTAAAACACCGATTACTTTGTATTTACCACTTCCTATTGTTACCACTTTATCAATGGGCTCTTCTTTTTTATTAAATAAAGCTTCAACCACCTCTTTACCCAATATTACCACGTGACTGCCGTAAAGCACCTCTTGCGCTGAAAAATTCCGCCCGCGCTCCAGGTCATAACCCGAAGTGGCCATGTAATTTTCGTCACCGCCAAATACACGAATATTCGGGTTCGTTTTTTTTGATGCATATTTCATCGTTCCCGCACCGGCTGCCATAGTTGAAACCGAAGGTTTTGCAGGAAATGAGTACTCTTTACTAAAACGTACCGCTTCATCATACGTTATGTTTTTGAATTTTTTTGGTTTTTTACCGTTTTGACCGATACGTAATTTCATTTCACGATTACGGATAGTGAACGTATTTGCACCCATATTGGTAAAATTACTGTTGATGGACGATTTAATTGCATCAATTGCTGTTAAAATTCCAACCAAAGCCATAATTCCGATAGAGATAATTAAGACAGTAAGTGTAGTTCGCAAAAGCTGAGCCCGGATCGACCCAAGTGATATTCTAATATTTTCCCTAATATTTGAAGCCATTAAATATAATTGTGTAGCGCTACAAAAATAGCAAAACTAATCGGTACGGATAAAAAACAAAGAAAGGTTATATCTGTTTAAATTAAAATCGAAATTTTTGTTTGGCCAACGCAATGTCTTCAAGAGGCTCAGACCTACCCGTGCGAGGTCATGTTGAGCTTGTCGAAATATGTGCGAGGGCTTTCATAGTGTATTTTATTAAAATTTAAACAGTTTCTTAGAAAAAGATGATATTTTTTAGGTAAAGCTGTCCAAAAATTACAACAATAGCCTATCTTTGATGCATAAAATTATGTTTCGTTTTAAAAATGTGTCAATTAGCAATTAATAAATAACAAATATATAAATCAAAATTTTCTAACTATGGCATTTGATATTGAAATGATTAAGGCACTTTATGAAAAATTGCCTGCTAAAGTTGAAGCTGCACGTAAATTATTAGGGCGTCCACTAACACTTACAGAAAAAACATTATATGCTCATTTGCATATCGATCAAAAAGCGGAATCTTTCCAGCGAGGAAAATCGTATGTTGATTTTGCACCGGATAGAGTTGCTATGCAAGATGCAACAGCACAAATGGCATTGTTGCAATTTATGCAATCAGGGCGCCCGAAAGTTGCCGTTCCTTCCACTGTTCATTGTGACCACTTGATCACCGCCAAAGATGGTGCTGCAACCGACCTGGCTTTTGCAACAAGTGAAAGTAAGGAAGTGTTTGATTTTTTAGGTTCCGTTTCTAATAAATATGGTATCGGTTTTTGGAAACCGGGTGCCGGAATTATCCATCAGGTGGTTTTAGAGAACTATGCTTTCCCCGGAGGATTAATGATCGGTACCGATTCGCACACTGTAAATGCAGGTGGATTGGGAATGATAGCAATTGGTGTTGGTGGTGCCGATGCATGTGATGTGATGGCCGGATTGGCTTGGGAATTAAAAATGCCCAAATTAATTGGTGTTAAATTAACCGGAAAACTAAATGGCTGGACTGCTCCTAAAGATGTGATCTTAAAAGTAGCCGGTATATTAACTGTAAAAGGTGGAACCGATGCTGTTGTTGAATATTTTGGTGAAGGTGCAAGATCCATAAGCTGTACAGGAAAAGGAACTATTTGTAACATGGGTGCAGAAATTGGTGCTACCGCTTCCACATTTGCTTATGATGCTTCTATGGAACGTTACCTAAATGCAACAGGTAGAGCTGATGTTGCTGAACTTGCAAATAAAGTTAAAGAACATTTAACTGCCGATGCAGAAGTTTACGCAGATCCTTCCAAGTATTTTGATGAAGTGATTGAAATTGATCTGTCAACATTGGAGCCGCATGTAAATGGACCATTCACACCGGATCTTGCAACTCCTATTTCTAAATTAAAAGAAGAAGCAATAAAAAATGGCTGGCCATTAAAGATTTCCGTTGGCTTATTAGGTTCCTGTACCAACTCTTCTTATGAAGATATTTCACGTGCAGTGAGTATTGCTAAACAAGTTTCTGCTAAAAATTTAAAATCAAAAGCAGAATATTTGATCAATCCGGGTTCAGAACAAATTCGTTATACGATTAAACGTGATGGATTTTTAGATGTGTTTGACCAAATTGGCGCTAAAGTATTTACCAATGCTTGCGGACCATGTATTGGTATGTGGGATAGAATGGGTGCTGAGAAACAAGAAAAAAACACCATCATTCATTCCTTCAACAGAAATTTCTCAAAACGCGCAGATGGAAATCCAAATACGTATGCATTTGTTGCATCTCCTGAAATAGTTACTGCAATGGCTATTGCGGGCGACTTAACGTTCAATCCATTAACAGATTTTTTAACAAACGAAAAAGGCGAGAAAGTAAAACTGGATGCACCAACAGGCGATGAGTTACCTACAAAAGGATTTGCTGTTGAAGATGCCGGATACCAAGCTCCTGCTAAAGACGGAAGTTCAGTGAATATAATTGTTTCACCTACTTCCAATCGTTTACAATTATTAAATCCATTTGCTGCCTGGGAAGGTGTTGATCTGAAAGGATTAAAATTACTGATCAAAGCAAAAGGTAAATGTACCACCGACCATATTTCAATGGCAGGCCCCTGGTTAAAATTCCGCGGACATTTAGATAACATCTCTAACAATATGCTGATTGGTGCGGTGAATTATTTCAATGAAAAAACCGACACAGTTAAAAATCAACTTACCGGTGAATATGGCGCTGTTCCGGCTGTACAACGTGCATACAAAGCTAAAGGTATAGGTTCGATTGTGGTAGGTGATGAAAATTACGGTGAAGGATCCTCACGTGAGCATGCCGCAATGGAGCCACGCTTCCTGGGTGTGCGTGCAGTATTGGTGAAATCATTCGCAAGGATCCACGAAACAAACCTTAAAAAACAAGGGATGTTGGGATTAACATTTGCCAACAAAGCAGATTATGATAAAATAAAAGAAGATGATTCAATTGATATCGTTGGTTTAACATCCTTTGCTCCAAATGTTCCTTTAACTTTAGTATTAAACCATGCTGATGGAACTAAAGATGAATTTAAAGTAAATCACACTTACAATGAGCAGCAAATAGAATGGTTTAAGGCTGGTGGTGCATTAAATATTATACGTGCTAATGTAAAAGCGTAATATTGATTTATAGAACATAGAATAAAAAATCAGGAAAATACCCTTCGAAATTCGTTGGGTATTTTCTTTTTTATATTAATTGAATTTAACACTATTTATGAAAGCATATAACCCGAAAGATTGGTTTAGCCTTATTTTTAATTTTCACAAAAGCGATACCTTCAGGTTGCTTATGCCCGCAATGGGAGGACTTACCGTTTTATCTTCCGTTTTATGTTACCTAGATGTGGAGATGCATGTTATTACTTTTCGAAGCACCACTGTAATGCACTCTTTACTGGGCTTTGTAATTTCATTATTGCTGGTATTCCGAACCAATACAGCGTATGAAAGGTGGTGGGAAGGCAGAAAATTATGGGGCGACTTAGTAAATAACAGCAGAAATTTAATGATGAAGATCAATGCTTTTTTACCGGATGACCAAAAGGAATTAAAAAACAATTTCAGAATATTAATAAGCAATTATGCCATTGCTTTGAAAAATCATTTGCGGGGAGGCTTTAAGGAAGGCGAACTGGAAGAGCATCCTAATCTTCGTATAATTGATCTGAAACAATCAAACCATACACCCAATAAAATTGCCCAACAATTATACATTGAAGCTGATAAATTAGTTAAACAAAAATTGATTTCTGAAGAAAAATTTATTGTATTAAACGAGGAATTGCGTTCCTTTACCAATGTAGTGGGTGCTTGCGAGCGCATAAAAAAAACACCGATACCGTATTCTTATAGTTCCTTTATAAAACGTATCATTTTTTTATACGTAATTACACTTCCTTTAGGTATAATTCATGACCTGCAATGGGCTACTATTCCAATAGTTGTATTTGTGTTTTATGCATTTGGGAGTTTGGAATTGCTTGCCGAAGAGATCGAAGACCCATTTGGTACCGAACGGAATGATCTTCCAACAGATGAATTAGCCATTACGATCCGTAAAAATTTAAAAGATATACTTAAATAGATCTCTCCTTTACGAAAACAAAACTGCCTCAGTCTGGAGTTTGTTTTTCATCGTTTTGAAATATTGAACATCTATAAGGACAAAAAAACTATAAAAAGGCAAATGTAAGTATAGCCTTATTTTCGGGAGAGAACCACAACAAATTTTCAATTCAAAGTATTAAATACCAAGTATTTGTAACTTTTTTTGTGATTATTTCGTAAGGGAAAATGTTATTGTTGGGAAATTTTAGTATTTTTATTTTTAAAATTTTTAATACTGCAAATATGAAAAACAACTACTCCTCCATCCAAAATATGAATAAAACTGCTGGAACTATTTTAAAGCAGTTTTTTATTGCAATCGTTTTAGTTGTTTCTGCCAGTTTTAACAATGCCTTTGCGGATGTGGTTATCACAGCCCCCCCCCACTAACTATAACTGATTGTACATTCCCAACAATTTATGTCCCTTTGGGTAATATTGTAATTACAGAAGCCGTCAATAATGATATTGCATCATTTGCAGATTTTTTTCTCAGTGCTCCGGCCGACTTTGAGTTTAAACCTTCCACTGGAACAGTTACTTTCACTGCTGGCAGAAACATAACATCCGCTTCTATTATTATTTCACCCACTTCAATAACCGTTACATTAGCTGGTAGCGGAACTTCCTTAATAGATGCGATAACGATTAGTGGGATTCAGGTAAGAGGAATAACTGGTGCTGCCGGCCCTCAAACCATTTTAAGAGGAGGCGGAACATCTTTAATAACTGGTCATTTTGGTCTTGTTCATGCAACTTTAACATCGGTTTTAAATAGTGTAACTGCCGGTGTCATCTCAGGTTCACAAACAATATGCAGCGGTGGAAATCCTAATATCTTTACTGAAACTACTGCTGCCACAGGTTCAGGTACACTTACCTATTCATGGAGAAAAAGCACAGATGGATTTTCGGGGCAATTGGCAACAACCCCCACTTATGATGTGCCGGGAGCTTTAGCTGTCACTACGGATTACAATCGAATAACCACAAGTACCTTAAGTAGTGTGGCTTGTAGCGTAACCACTAATCTTATAGGTGTAAAAATAAATGAGGTAACAGGAGGTTACGTTTCTACTCCTCAAACAATTTGTTATAATGGTGACCCCTTACCTTTTACAGAAACGGTTGCTTCTACAGGAACGGGGCCCTTAACCTATCAGTGGAAACATAGCATAGATGGTTATACTACTGCCACCTTAGGAATTAATGCAACTTATAATGTTCCACCGGGCTTAACCACCCCCACTACTTATAGACGTATAACTACCAGCACCTTAGGCAGTGTTGCTTGTACAGCTAACAGCTCCAGCGATATTCCAATAACCATAATGCCTGTAGTAACGGGTGGGCCCCTTTCCGCTCCACAAACTATTTGCAGCGGCTCTACTCCATCTCAATTGACTGGACCTACAGGAACTGGTGGTGATGGCAACTACACGTATTTATGGCAACAATCTACTGTAAATTCCACCACGGGTTTTACTCCGGCAACCTTTACCAATACCACTGTTAATTACTCTCCTACTGCATTATCCGACACAACATGGTATAGAAGGAAGGTGTCATCAGCAGGTTGTAATTCAACTGATTCAGCTGCAATTAAAATGACCGTTGAAATACCTTTAGTCACCAATCCTCCAACTTTCATCACTTGCAGTGGGGCACAAATAAATATTGGATTAACATCAAACGTCCCCTCCAATTTTACATGGACGATAGGAAGTATTTCAGGTGGTATTTCAGGAGCAACAACCGGGGCTGGAAACAATATAATTCAAACACTCACAAACCCGAGCAATACAACTGCAGGAAGCTTACAATATATTATTACGCCAACTTCTACAGCAGGTTTATGTGTAGGCACGTCATTTACAATTACAGTAACTGTAAATCCCAGTCCTGAATTAAGCAGCACATCACCTTCTCCAATTTGCAGCGGAGAACCCTTCAATTATACAGCTTTAAGTCTAACGCCTGGTGCAACTTTTTCATGGACAAGGGCTGTAGTTGCAGGTATCAGCAATCTGGCAGGCTCGGGAATTATTTTATCCGAAACTCTAACCAATACAACTGCATACCCGGTCAATGTTACTTATGTTTATACAATTGTAGCTAACGGTTGCAGCAATACTCAAAATGTAACTGTAACTGTAAACCCAACACCTACTTTAAGTAGCGGTTTAACTGCGACCATCTGTAGTGGTATGATTTTCAATTACAATCCAACAAGCCTGACAACAGGGGCCACCTTTGACTGGACACGAGCGGAATTGCCTGGTATAAGTAATTATACATCAAATGGTACTAATGACCCAAACGAAACACTCGAAGATACTACAGCATCCCCGGTTAATGTTAATTATGATTTTACTACGGCAGCCAATGGTTGCGACAATACTGAGACCCTTGTTGTAACGGTAAACCCTGCCCCATTTGTTACCAATGTATCTAATGATACATCTTGTAGTGGAGCCGACCCCAATATCACTTTAACTGCTAATATATCCAGCACTTTTGCATGGACATTAGGGGAAAACCCGGGTGGAATTACCGGAGGAAGTAATAGTTCAGGCCCTTTACTCAACCAAATCCTTACAAATCTCAGCAATTCAACAACATATAGTCTGCAATACAATGTCACTGCTACTTCTGGGACTTGTTCGGGTAATTCTTCCGCAATATTTATTAATGTAAATCCACAACCACTTGCAAACGCAGGAAGCAATAGTACAATCTGCTCTGATTCATCCATTATTATAGGAGGCTCCCCTACAGCAATAGCAGGTAATGGACCATACACTTATTCCTGGAGTCCTTCAAGTGGGCTGGACTCACCAACATTATCTAATCCAACTGCTAATCCGACAATCAGTACAACTTATTCAGTTACCGTAACGGATTCTTTGGGCTGTGCTGCTTCTATAAGTTCAATGATGGTAACAGTAAATGCTTCACCAAATGTAAATGCGGGTGCTGATGTTTCTATTTGTATTGGGAATAACATCACACTTTATGCAAGTGGTGGCACATCGTATCTTTGGTCAAATGGCTCTATTACAGATTCAATTACCGTTAATCCGACAGTAAGTACAATTTATTCTGTTATGGGAACCACCAATGGATGTTCCCATAGCGATACTGTTTTAGTAACTGTTAATCCTCTGCCAGTTGTTAATGGTGGGAACGATACTACTATTTGTGCGGGACAAAGCATCGTACTTAGCGGAAACGGCAACGGATTCCCTTACACTTGGAACAACGGTGTAAGTGATGGTGTTTCATTTACTCCAACAGCAACTACTACTTATGTTGTTACCGGAACTATAAATGGATGTTCGCAAAATGATACTGTTTTTGTAACAGTAAAATCATTACCTGTGGTTAACGGTGGGAACGATACTACTATTTGTGCAGGACAAAGTGCCATACTTAGCGGAAACGGTAACGGAGCCCCATACACCTGGAACAACGGTATAAGTAATGGTGTTTCATTTACTCCAACAGCAACTACTACTTATGCTGTTAGTGGAATCTTAAATGGATGTGCCAATAGCGATACTGTTTTAGTAACCGTTAATTCATTACCACTTGTAGCTATTAGTGCATCAGCTCCAATTTGTGAAGGACAAAACGAAACATTAACCGCCAATGGTGGTGTACTATTCGCATGGTCAACTGGTGCTACCACAAATTCAATAACTGTAACTCCTGCAACTACCACTACATATACTGTTACTGTAACGGATGTAAACGCTTGTTCCGATGTTGCAACTGCAACGGTTATAGTTAATCCGGCTCCTATAGCAAATGCAGGGGTCGACTTTACCATTTGTATTGGTGATACAGCAAGCCTTGCGGGAGCAGGAGGCGTTATCTATGTATGGACCGATGGCACCACTACTTTTAATACATCAACAATATCAGCAAGCCCTATAGCATCAACAGTGTATTCATTATCCGTTACTGACAATTTAGGTTGTTCTGCCTTCGATACAGCAATGGTGAATGTTACACCGAGTAAAGATATTTTTGGTAATGTGAGATATTCCGGAGGACCTGTTACAAACGGAATGGCTGTTTTATATAAATATGTACAATTCCAATCACGCTTTGATTCGGTTCAATACGTACCACTAAATCCAACAACCGGTGACTATGTTTTTAATAGTGTCAATTATGGGGAGTATTTAGTTAAAGTATTTGCAGATTCGGCAAGCTACCCTACGCTAATAAATACGTATTATGGCGATGATTTTTTATGGGATGGTGATTCCGTTCAAGTTATTGATCATACTTGTGCTTCAAACACTATACTTGATAGTATTACCATGGTAGAATTAACTGGTACAGGAGGTGGTATTGGATTAATAATCGGACAAATTATTGAAGGAATTAGTTTTGGCAGGGTGGAAGGTGAGCCTATTGAAGGAGTAGATGTGAAACTTGGTAAAAACCCGGGCGGTTCTATTGTAGCAACCACCACCACTGATTCAACCGGTCATTTCACTTTTTCAGGAGTATCCAATGGTAATTATACCATCTATGTTGACATTCCGGGCCTTGGCAGAGATTCGACCTATACATTTACGATAGATTCTACTAATAACCAGTTTGTGAACCAGAATTATATCGCGGATTCAAACAGTGTATTTATGAATCCGACTTCAACCGTTGGAATCAGCAATCCAGCAAATGCTTTTGAAAATAAATTCAGCGTATACCCTAATCCGGTAATAGGAAATACAACCATCGAATACAGTATTCTTCAAATGACGGATTCGAAAACAATACTGGAGATAACCACAGTTCTGGGAGTAAAAATCACTTCGCTCGTAAATACCACACAACAGACAGGTACATACAAGTATAATTTTAATCCTCAAAACTATCAATTGAATTCAGGAGTGTACTTTATTACACTTACCATTGATGGAAAAACCTCAACAAAACGAATAGTTGTAATGGAATAAATTTTAATTATTTAAATGTGCTGATGTGCTAATTTGGAAATGGAATTTTAATTTTCAAATTAGCACATTTTTTTATAGTTTTACTAAAAAATAGAGCCATCCGAGATTGAATAAATTTAAACTAATATTCCTAAGTACTTTTCTCTTTACGAGCATAATTAATTCTTTTGCTCAAAATTACAATTTCCAAAATTTCACTGTTGAAGATGGATTAGCCCAATCCCAAGTTCTGTCTATGTGTCAGGATAAGAATGGAAACATCTGGTTTGGCACTAACCGGGGAGGAGTTAGCAGATATGATGGGAATAAATTTACCACCTTCAATGAGTACGATAGTTTAATAAATAATGTTGTTTATTCAATAACCGAGCTAAAAAACGGAATGCTACTCTTTGGAACAGCGGGAGGCTTAAGCACTTTAAGTGGAAAAACAGTTATAAACTATACCGATAAAAATGGATTGCCCCATAATCGTATATTTAAAACAATTCAGGATAATAAGGGTACTATTTGGATTGGAACAGGAAAAGGGTTATGTCAGTTATTAGGCAATAAAATTATTCCATTTACGATTGACACATTGCTTAATAAAGCAGATATTTTTTCGATGTATGCTGATAAATCAAACAATGTATGGTTTGGTACAATGTCTTATGGACTTATAAAATATAATCTCGATTCAAAAAAAATTAAATATTTTAATAAAGCGAATGGCTTACAAAGTAATTTCATTTGGACCATCAATGAGGATCATCAGGGCAACATCTATGTTGGAGGCAATCCGGGTATATGCAAAATTACCCCTTTGGGAATTATTGAAATAATTAATATCAAGGGCGCTGAAAATAATAATTTTAGAAATATTATTTCGGACAATAAAAACAATTTATGGTTTTCTACTCCATTTGGCGTTTATAAATATAATAACAACACATACAAATTCTTTAACAATAAAAACGGATTAGCCGGCAACAGTATCTATTGTGGCTTAGAAGATCGTGAAGGCAATCTTTGGTTCGGTGTTCATGGATTTGGTGTATCAAAATTTGGCGGTGAGGCTTTTTCATCCTATAGCACAAAAGATAGTTTACCAGGAGACAATATCAATTCTATTTTTCAGGATTCAAAAAAAAACATGTGGCTTGGTATTAAAGGTTTTGGTGTCTGCCAAATAAAAAACAATAAAATAACCAATTATAAATTGGATGAAAAAAACAGAAAAAACTCCCTTATTGATTCTGAAATTCAAGCTATTTGCGAAGATAATAATGGCAATATGTATTTTGGAGGGCTTTATAAAGGATTGAGCATCTTTAATGGTAAAACCTTTCACAATATAGATGATGCAGGTGGATTACCAAGTAATAACATATTTTCTATTGCAAAAGATTATTTAGGAATTATCTGGATTGGAACAGAACAGGGCTTGTGTTTTTTAAAAGACGGTAAAATTGAAATAATTGAGATCGTTAATAAATTAAAAATAAAGAGTGGCACTGTACCCATCTATTCCATTTTTGAAGACAAAAACCATAACCTTTGGTTAGGAACAGAAGGTGGTGTAATTAAGTATAATAGAATAACTGCTATTAAATACACTAAAAAGAATGGTTTTACAGATAAACGAGTAATTTCAATTACTCAGGGGGCAAATGGATATTTATGGTTTGGTACTGATGAAGGAGTGTTTTGTTTTAACCAAACAGATTTTAAAAAAATTGATCACAATAATGGGCTAGCCTCAAACAGCGTATATTTTATTGAATTTGACAAGATCAATAATTTATGGATAGCTACCACCAAAGGGATGGACAGGCTCAATGTAACACTTTACAATGCGAACAAAAAAATTGAAATTCGACATTTTGATAAAGACGATGGCTTAAAGGGCATGGAATACAATAGAAATGCTAAATTTAAGGACAGCGATGGTAATTTATGGTTTGGGACAATTAAAGGTGTTACAGTTTACAATTCAAATTTTGCAAAAATTAATCGTCAGGAAGCATTAACACGAATTACCGGAATACGTTTATTTTTCGAGAATGCTGAAAAAGATCTTAGTGAATATTCAGAAGGTTTAGACAGCATTTCAAGTCTGCCGAAAAATTTAGTTTTGCCATATACTAAAAATCACATCACATTCGATTTTATTGGAGTGTGTATTACAGACCCAAACAAGGTAAAATATCAATTCAAATTGGAAGGTATTGATAATGATTGGTTCCCTCCTTCTTCAAAAACCGAAGCTACTTATTCATCATTACCACCCGGTGAATATACTTTCCATTTAAAAGCTATGAATAATGATGGTTTATGGAACAAGAAAGATGTAACTTATACATTTAGCATTCTTCCGCCATGGTACCAAACATGGCGATTTAGAACGCTTTCGGGGCTTTTGATTATTGGTTCAGTTGTCGGCTTTTTTTATTACAGAACAGCCACTTTACGTAAACGCCAAAAACAATTGGAACAAACTGTTGTAGAAAGAACCGCTGAAGTTGTTTTACAAAAGGATGAAGCCGAAAAACAAAAAGATATTGCAGATAGTCAGCGTGTGATATCTGAGGAATTACGAGAAATTTCTGAACAGCAAAAATACATCGTTGAGAAAAAACAAAAAGAAATTGTAGATTCTATCACTTATGCAAAACGTATACAAACCGCTTTGCTTACCAGTGATGAGTATATAAAAAGTAATTTGCCGGCAGATCATTTTATTTTGTTTAAACCAAAAGATATTGTTAGTGGTGATTTTTATTGGGCCTTAAGCATAGCTCGCATACCGGGCTGGGATCTGGGAACCAATTCAGTAAAATCGTCTAATTCGAGAATTTCAAAAAATACTTTTTACATCGTTACAGCTGATTGTACGGGGCATGGCGTACCCGGAGCTTTTATGAGCATGCTCAACATCTCATTCCTAAACGAAAACATTGTAGACCACGGCATCCGACTGCCACATGACATATTGAACGCACAGCGAAAAGAAATTATAAATGCTCTTAACCCTATTGGAAGTACTGAAGAATCAAAAGACGGTATGGATTGTGTGCTTTGCGTTTATGATTTTGATAAAATGCTTTTGCATTTTGCCGCTGCAAATAACCCTTTATGGTTAGTGCGAAATGGAGAGTTAAAAGAATACAAGGCTGATAAAATGCCGGTTGGGAAATACACTGAAGCCCCACCCTCCTTTACCTTACAAACAATAGAACTGCAAAAGGATGACATTATTTACACCTCTACAGATGGCTTTGCTGACCAGTTTGGTACTACCGGTAAAAAACTGATGAAGAAAAAATTCAAAGAAGAATTGCTTAAAATCCATACCCTTCCAATGATTGAACAAAAGGAATATCTGAGCAGTTTCTTCAAAAACTGGAAAGGTACTTTGGAACAAGTGGATGATGTTTGTGTGATTGGAATACGCATTTAAAGGCATCTAAGCTAATTGCTGTTTCTGCATTAACTAAAGTTCATGGCTTTGAAGAAATTATTAGAATATTAAAGGACTAAAGTTACAATATCCAAATGCCGGAAGTCGAGAGAAACAGTTGATTCCTAAAGCTCTTAAAGCGCAATCAAACCTTCAATACCTTCCATTTCTTTGTATTTGGAAATAATAGAATCAGCATTAAGCATTACTTCCTTTACTGTAATACTAAAGTATTTTCCGGTCGTAGATTCTTTATGCAAAATAACAGCTTCGTCAGAAAATTTGGCTTCTACCAATGCTATTTTTTTATTATCGGCCGGTACAATAAATTTAAACATGTAAACCATTGGCCAGTTATTTTCTTTGTTTAAAAGTTCGCGGAGTTTCTCGAATTGCTCATCTCTATTCATACAACAAAGATAAATTTTAATCCATTTAGTTTATTAATTTTGTTGCGTAAATACAACAATTCATGGAAAAATTTAAAATAAAAGGAGAATATATACAGCTCAATCAATTGATCAAAGCAATGGCATGGAGCAGCAATGGTGCAGAGGCAAATTCATTTATTGATTTAGGAAAAGTAAAAGTGAATGGGGAGATAGAATACCGAAAACGGAACAAATTAGTACCGGGGGATAGTGTAGAATATAATTTGCAGAAGGTTGAAATAGAATAAGGTAATTGAATAGAACGCTGATAACACGGATTTTTTATGATTAAATAAGATTTATCTATGAGCCTGTTTAAATTTATATAAAAAATAACAATATTGCTTATAAAAGCCACCGCACCTTTCTCGACAGGCTCGAAATGACCATGTGCGCTGTCATTTCGAGCGATTCGAGAAATCGTGGGAAGGTTAGAACCTGCTTTGAATCAAATTTAAACAGGCTATATGTCTTAATAAATTTTGCAAATTACCCATGATAAACACGTGAAGCTTTAATTAATCCATTTTCAACTTCCAATACTTCAGCAACATTCATATCCGGCTCACCATCTACTTTCCTTACATACTCCATAAATACCCTCACATTATTGGCAGTTAAGGCTGTGAGGTTATAGCTCAGTGTTGGTAGTTTATCAAAAGCTTCGTGCCACCATTCGCGCATCGCGTTTTTACCAATAATTAATCCTCCGGTTTCCGGTTTTCGCATTTTCAACTTCGGGCTAAAATGCCTCGCATCAGCATGATACAATGCCAATAGTTTTTCTAAATCATGTGTATTAAAAGCTTCCAGCCAGGTTAAGGCAATAGCTTCAATTTTATGTGAATCCATCAAAAGAAATATTTCAACAAAAATAGTTCAAAAAATGCAGATAAAAGTTCCGCAAAATTATTAAAGCCAAATCTATTTTGTTATTTTTACATACAAATCATTATAATGAATTGTGTGCGTATAAAACTGTTGTTTCTTTTCTTATTTCTATGTTCGATTTGCTTTTCGCAGGTAAATCCAAACAATATCACTATTGCCAGAGATTCCTTTGGAATTCCACATATTTTCGCGCCAACGGACGTTGAGGTAGCCTACGGTTTGGCCTGGGCGCATTGTGAAGATGATTTTGAGCATATTCAACTCATGTTGATTGCCGCCAATGCCCGCATGGGGGAAGTATCCGGCAAAGATGGCGCAGCTACTGATTATTTTGTTCAATTCATAAAATCACGCGAAACTGTTGAAAGATATTATGAAAAAGATCTTACAAGCGATTACAAAAAAACAATTCAGGCGTATGCCGATGGACTGAATGCTTTTGCACTTACACATCCGAAAGAAATAAAACTTAAAAATATTTTTCCGGTAACGGCAAAAAACATTCTCACCGGGTACCAATTGATCCTCACGAGCATGATAGGAGTACCAAGGGCCCTGGAATTTATTATTAAAGGTAAACCGGATGATTATATTTTCAATGCCAGCGCAGGATCGAACGGCATTGCTGTGAGTTCCAAATTAACTGGCGACAGTTCCTCCTATTTACTTATCAATCCCCATGTGCCTTTGGAAGGGCAAGCCTCCTGGTATGAAGCGCATGTATGCAGTGAGCAAGGGTGGAATATGTATGGTGCGCTGATACCCGGTATGATGTCGCCTGCCATGGGCTGCAACGAGCACATCGGCTGGGCGATCACCTTTAACTGGCCTGATTATGTTGATATTTATGAGATGGAAATAAATCCTAAAAATAAAAATGAATATAAGTTTGATGGTGCCTGGTATACTTTTGAAATACGTCAAATTCCTTTAAAAGTTAAAACGAAACTTGGAATAATTACAGTAAAAAAGGAAGCTTTGTGGTGTATTTATGGCCCTGCTTATCGCACAAAAAAAGGCGTGTATGCTATGAGATACAATACCATGTTTAATGTTAAAGCAGCTGAACAGTGGTTTAATTTGGGTAAGGCAACAGAGTTTATGTATTTTTATTCTGCAATGCAGATGCAAGGCATTCCTCTTTTTAATTTTATATATGCGGATGATGCTGATTGTATTTCTTATTTATTTAATGCCTCCCTCCCTCACCGTAATCCTGAATATAACTGGCAAAAAGTTGTTCCCGGAAATACGTCAAAAACATATTGGGATAAATTTTATACTGTAAACGAATTACCACAAAAAAACCGACCCAACTGCGGGTATGTGTACAATACCAATAACAGCCCTTTCCGTTGCACAGCTGCTGACGAAAACCCAAATGAGGCTCTCTTTAATAAAGAATCAGGTTTCAACTGGAACAGAACCAATAATCGCGATTTACGCTTTAATGAGTTGATGGAAGGGAAAACACATATCACTTTTCAAGAGTTTAAAAAAATAAAATATGATTGCAGCTACCCTAAACAAGCGGGAGGGATCTATAAAACATTCAAACCAATTTACGCACTTAAAGAACAGGACTATCCGGATATAGCAGATGCAATTGCTAAACTAAAAACATGGAATTTCTCAGGCGATACAGCCAACAGGGAAGCGGCTTTGGTAACGTTCACATTTAATTATTTATTTAAAAAAAAGGAAGCAGCCTATAACGAATTGGAAATTGGAATTGAATATGATACAGAATTATTGATCGAAGCTATCCGTTACGCAAAAAAACAATTATTAAAATATCACAAAAGCATTGATGTGCCTTTTGGTGATGTGCAGCGCCTGGTGCGAGAAGACCAAACGTATGCTGTTTCAGGCCTGCCTGAATGTTTGAAGGCAATGGTAAGTGAAGAAACTGAAAAAGGTTCTTTGCGTGCAATAAACGGTGACTCTTTCATCATGTTTGCTAAATTTTCGAAAAAAGGAAATACATACGAATCAGTGGTACCCTATGGAGAATCCCGCAGAAAAGAAAGTCCGCACTTAATGGATCAAATGAAATTATATAGTAAACAACAAACTAAAGCGATCATACTTGACAAAGCCAAAGTTTTGCAATCTGCAATACGCACTTATCATCCACAATAAAAATTTAGAGAAATAGAGAATTGGAAAATTAAACAAAATACTGAGTCAACAAATTACTAATAAATCATTAAATCTCTAAATCAACAAATCATTAAATAAATTATATGCCATTAAAAAACGATTTAATTTTAAGAGCTGCGCGAGGCGAAAAGGTTGAACGCACACCTGTTTGGTTGATGCGCCAGGCAGGACGTATATTACCTGAATATAGAAAGGTACGTGCTAAAATGGGAGGATTTAAAGAATTAGTGGAGACCCCTGAATTTGCTTGCGAAGTTACCATTCAGCCCGTAGATATTTTAGGTGTTGATGCTGCTATTATCTTTTCCGATATCCTTGTTATTCCGGAAGCAATGGGCTTACCTTATCAGATGATAGAAGCGAAAGGTCCATGGTTTGAAAAAACAATTAAAACAGCAAATGATATTGCACAGCTTAAAATTGCAACCGCTGATGACCTGAACTATGTGATGGATGCCATAAAACTTACTAAAAGCGGATTAAACGATCGTGTTCCACTTATTGGTTTTGCTGGTGCCCCCTGGACAATTTTCGCATACATGATCGAAGGCAGTGGTAGTAAAACATTTTCACAAGCTAAAAAATTCTTATACACTCAACCGGTTCTATCCCACCAGTTATTGCAAAAAATTACCGACAGCACTATTAATTATTTAAAAGGTCAAATTACTGCAGGAGCCGATATGTTGCAATTATTTGATAGTTGGGCAGGAGTATTATCTCCTGAACAATATAGAGAATTTGCATTAAAATATATTTCTCAAATATGTGATGCTATTACAGAAGTTCCTCTTACCGTTTTTGCAAAAGATGCTCATTTTGTCCGTAAAGAGCTGGGGCAGTTAAATTGTAATTCCATTGGTTTGGACTGGACCATGGACATTGCTGAATCACGTGAGTTGATTGGAAATACCAAAACTCTGCAAGGTAATATGGACCCTTGTTTACTATATGCCGATTATACACGCATCAAACAAGATACTATAAAAATGCTGAAATCATTTGGTCCTCAAAGGCATATTGCAAATTTAGGACATGGCCTATATCCGGATATAGATAAAGATAAAGTGATCTGTTTTGTAGAAACAATAAAAGAATTTAGGTTTTAATAAATACTACGAATTCCAATAGAATAAATGAAACCACAGATAGTAAGTACAAAAGCATTTTTTCAAAAGGCTCTTTTGCTTTTTGCATCATTGCTGTTGTGTGTTGGTTCATTCGCTCAAAAAAAGGAAAAAAACCTGGTGCCTAATCCCAGTTTCGAAAAACACAAAAATAAATCCGCTGTTATAAAAAATGCTGCACCTTGGTTAGGCGTTGGAACAGTGGATTATTTTATGAAATCGGAGAAAAAGGATACGTCAAAAAGCAAAGGTGCGCATTCCGGAACCTGCTACGCAGGCTTGCGCTTTCAGCCCAACTATAAGGAATATATGTATGTAAAATTAACTGAAACTCTTGAAAAAGGGAAATTTTATGATTTTGCAATGCATGTAAAATTGGTAAGAAGCAGCACAGTAACGGTTAAACAATTGGGTGTTTATTTTTCGGATAAACCCTTCAAGGTTGGAATGAGCTTCGATGAAGCAGGAATAATAGATTCTACATACGGTAAAGGGATTTCCGGAACCATTGGCTGGATCCCGATACAGGGAGAATATAAAGCACGTGGCGGTGAGAAATATATTATTGTAGGGAATTTTAAAACCAGAATGAAAGACGATTTTGTTCGAATAAACAAATGGAACATTTTTAAAAGTCGTGAGGCATATTATTATGTTGATGACATATCTGTTGTTAAAAAATTGACCGCAGCAGATTCAGCACTTATGAAACAAACCGAGATCAATCCTAATAAAATAGCACCTGCCTTAACCGATACATTCACAACGGGACAGGTAATTGAAATAAAAAACATACATTTCGAAAATGGAAGCGCCATTCTGCTAAAATCTTCATTCAATGTGTTAGATGAATTAGTGCATGTGCTTAATGATCATCCAAGCATGGAAATACAAATTAACGGGCATACCGATGATCAGGGAAAAGAAGCGGTGAATCGTAAATTATCAAAAGCCAGGGCCAAAGCTGTTTATGATTACCTGGCGGCTCAAAATGTAATAAATTCTATGACGTATAAGGGTTTTGGACCATCTCAACCTCTTGTACCAAATGATACGGATGAGAATAAAGCAAAAAACAGGAGAGTGGAATTTATTATTATAAAACAATAAAATATAATACTACTTATTCTATTCGTCAATGAATTAAGGTGCTGAGTGGTACAAAAAACAAATTAAATACTATTTTATCAGTAAAAATGGTGTTCGTCAATTGATAGAAATTAAAAAAATTAATAGCCTATGACAGAATTTAAAAAAGGAGATAAAAAAATAATTAGCGCCTGGACGTTCTATGACTGGGCCAATTCATCCTATCCCTTAGTAATAACAGCCGCAATTTTCCCCATATTTTATGTAAATGTTACGGGTACTAAGGATGCTAATGGAAATATAATTAGTGATGTGGTAACATTATTTGGTAGGGATTTCAAAAACACCGAATTGTACGATTATGTAGTTGCTCTATCGTTTATTATTGTCTCCTTGTCCTCACCTGTATTGTCTGGTATTGCTGATTATAGCGGGAGTAAAAAACGTTTTATGCAATTTTTTTGTTATTTGGGTTCACTATCATGTGCATCACTGTATTTCTTCAGTGCCGAAAATTTGGGTTTAGGCTTGCTGTCTATTTTATTTGCAAGTGTTGGTTATTGGGGCAGCGTTGTTTTTTACAATGCATATTTACCTGAAATTGCAGAACCTGCCGATCATGACAGAGTGAGTGCCAAAGGCTATGCAAAAGGGTATTTCGGTAGTGCTTTACTTTTGATCATCAATTTAATTCTAATAAAACAATTTAACATGCCTGCCAAATATTCGTTCGTCACAGTTGCATTGTGGTGGGCTGGTTTCGCACAAATAACTTTTGCTAAGTTACCAACCTCCACAAGAAAACATTCATCCGAAGGAAATGTTATTACAAAAGGGTTTAAAGAATTGCAGAAAGTATGGAATGAACTAAAACATATTAAACGATTGAAGCGTTTCCTTATCTCCTTCTTTATTTATAGCATGGGGGTACAAACAGTAATGTTAATGGCTGTTATGTTCGCAAAAAAAGAAGTTAAAGATCTTGTTGAGGTTACAGAAACTGTAAATGGGGTAATCGTTACATCCCTTAAAGAAGTGCCCATTCAGGATGCATCATTAATTGCCAGTATATTGTTAATTCAATTTCTTGGAATAGCAGGAGCTTATTTATTTTCATTCATCTCCCGGAAGATCGGCAATATCAAAACATTAGGTCTTAGTTTATTTATCTGGATCGCAATCTGCTTTACTGTTTATAAATATGTACATACCTCCTTCTCCTTCTATGTTATTGCAGCCTTGGTTGGGCTAGTTATGGGGGGGATTCAATCATTATCGCGTTCAACTTATTCCAAACTTCTGCCTGAAACTGAAGACCATGCATCCTACTTTAGCTTTTTCGATGTATGCGAAAAAATAGGCATTGTTATCGGGATGCTTTCATTCGGTTTGATAGAGGGAGTAACAGGAGGTATGCGAAATTCTGTATTAGCATTGATCGTCTTTTTTGTGATTGGTTTTTTAGTTTTGCTTACCATACCAAAAACAAAAGATGTAAGTTAGTTTTTGGGCAAACAGGGCAGTAGGCAATTTTACAATAGGCAATGGATGATTCGTTAAAGTGTAAAATTGCATACTGCAAAATTGTTAAATTGCTAAATTGTTTCGTTATTCATATAAATTCGTAATTCGTTTAACATGATTGTAGATATTTTTATTCCTTGTTTTATTGATCAGATCTATCCGGATACCGGATTGAATATGGTGAAAATTTTAGAGAAAGTAGGTTGTGGAGTAAATTATAATCCTGAACAAACATGTTGTGGCCAACCTGCCTTTAATGTAGGTCACTGGGCCGAATGTAAAGAGGTAGGTGAAAAGTTTATCCGGGAGTTTCAGAACGACCGTTATATTGTTTGCCCTTCGGCATCTTGTGTGGGAATGATAAAAAATTATTACCCTGATATGTTCCATAACTCTGTTTTACACAATGAGTATAAACAAATTCAAAAAAACATTTTTGAGTTCTCTGATTTTATGGTAAACATTTTAAAAATTACCGATATAGGTGCCACCCTTAATGGAATTGGAACGTATCATGATTCCTGCTCGGCTTTGCGTGAATATGGAATAAAACGTGAGCCAAGAGTATTACTTGAAAAAGTGCGGGGATTAGAAATGCGTGAAATGAAAGATTCCGATGTGTGCTGTGGTTTTGGTGGGAGTTTCTCTGTGAAATTTGAACCAATTGCAGTTGGAATGGGCGAACAAAAATTAGAAAACGCTTTACAAACCAGTGCTGAATACATGATATCCACCGATGTTTCCTGCCTGATGCACATTGATGGTGTTGCGAAAAAACAAAACAAAAACATGAAAATGATGCATTTATGTGATGTTCTGGCTTCGGGATGGGACTAAAAATTATTTCAGATTGTGGATTGCGGATTGAAAATTACTCAATCTCCAATCAGCAATTGTTTATTTTATTCCTTTGATCACTTCTATAAACTCCTTTGTATTTTCTATTTCACTAAAAGTCACATCATTTTGTAAACGGGCAATATCAGCAAAACCATTTTCAATAGCAAGGTTCAACGATTTAATTGCCTCCTTGTTTTTCCCGTTTTTAACAAAAACTTCCGCCATTAAATAATGAGCTTCATTATTTGTTGGGTCAACTAACAAATAAATTTCACCAAAAAAATCAGCCGCGGGAACATTATTTTGTTTTAAAGCTCCTGCTGTTTGCATATAAGCTGCTAAACTCAAAAAGTTAATCAGTCGCTTGTTCATCAGTATTTTATTTTTGTCGTTACCTGTTTTAATTTTTTGATTTAAGGTAGCAATATTTTTATTCCACCAGGTCAGTTCCTGAGTCTGCATCGCTTTTAAATACTGCTGTTTTAGTTCTTCCTCTTCAGTCCAAATACCTTCTTCCAGTTTTAATTGTTTGTCAACTTCAGGATCAGATTGTAATGCTTTGTATATTGTATAGCAGGATGACAAATCTGCTAAGCCATCATAAAAATTAATGGTTTTTTGACATAATTTATATGTTTCAAATACTTGTTTTTTTTCTTGATACAATTCGATTTGCTTTAATGCAGCTTGATAACGTTTTGCGATTAACGCATCGTTTTGGGTATCGATATTTTTCCGCATATCATTTAACGCTAACCACCAAAAAGCATCATCCATAATACTTACAGCGGGCCATTCGTGCTTACCGTCAAATGTAATCAGCAGGTGCTTCATATTATGGCCGGCCAAATCGATCATATCGTATTTTCTCATTTCCACATAATTAAAATCCTCATTACCCACTATTCCTAAAAAAGAATAATTTCTTCGTGGAGAATTGCTGTTAAACATGGGTGCAGAAGCTCCACAGCAAATAGCAGCCGCAATGGAACCATTTGTAATTGCCAAGGCATTGGCAACACGCGCCCCGCCTGAAAAGCCTAACACATATATACGCTGGGTATTAACAGATAATCGATTTCCAACATCTGCAAATAATTTGTTGGCAATGTTTTGTGAATCTTCCCAGGTTGTTCCGTTTTTTGAATTATTGGAACCAACAATAATATAACCGTATTGCTCAGCCAATTCTTTATACATTGATACAGGTAGTTTCCCTATGGCATGAGGATCAAAAGCATATATAACAGGATAGCTTTTTTCAGTTGAATAATTACCAGGTAAATACAAAGCATAACTTTGTGAGGTATCATTTTTACAGATCACCTTATCAATGATCTGTCCTTTGGGAAAGTTTTCTTTTTGGGATATTGAACCGGCCGATTGTTGCTCCTTATTTTTTTTAGAATCAGCACCTGGTGAACAAGATTGTAAGGTTAATGCAGAAACTAAAATTAGCACGCAAAGACGCAAAGACGCAAAGCACTTGAAAAAGCCTTCAACTGTGTAAGTTTGAAAAAAACACAAAACACTAAATGCCTTGGAACAAAGCAAAAAAACGTTGCGCCTTTGCGCCTTTGCGAGAGAATCAAAATGAAATTGCATATTAAATAATTTTATAATTTTTGTATTCACCAATTTTCCAGCCAAATTTTTTCTCAATGAACATAAGGGCTTTTAACTTGAAAGATAATTTTTTAATAGTAGGGTCAAAGGAAAATTTCCAATTCATTTTGCTAATACGCTCCTGCATCACCAAAGGATGTGTTCCAGTGAAATGTTCTACCGAATCAATAGTTGCGTAATCAAACTTATCAACTTGTGGAATATTTTGTTTCATCCATTCATCAGTATGCCAAAGCTTATGAAATGTCTGTTGTTTGGCTTGTTGAGCTTCAGGAGGCTTCACCCATCCGTAATGATAAACATTGGCTGCGATCTCTTTCACTTTCAGTTTCTTCCCGTTTTTTCGAAAGCCTTGCGCATCCCTATAAGAAGTAATGGCTTTATCATTTCTTACTACTCTTATTTCTTTCCGATACCAGCGCCTTGCATCGCCCACATAATCATAGGATCCATACAAATGAGTATAATCGAACAATAAACCTTCAATGTTTTTATCATGTAAGCATTGCTGCATTGCAGCTTTTATCACTGGCAGTTGCTGTTCGTGAATTACTTCATCACCTTGTATATAAAATGCCCAATCGCTATCAGAAGAAATTGCGGCAAATGCCTTATTAGTTTCATCAGCCAATACTCGTCCACCCTCGCGCAATGAATCATTCCAAACTGTTTCGACAATTTTTATTTTGCCTGATTTGATAGACCTGATTAATTCTAAAGTGCCATCTTCTGATAAACCAACTGCTACAATTATTTCATCGCAAATCGGAAGAATGGATGTAATAGCCTCCACAATTGGATAATCGAATTTAATGGCATTGCGTACAAAGGTAAAACCACTTACTTTCATTGGTTCGATCGGGATTTTGAAAGGTTGAATATACTTAATAAAACTAATACCTTAAATCGTATTAAATATATGTTGCATAATTTTTTTTGAGATTTTTTTTTCCTTATTATTGTAGTACTACTGAATTTAAGGACTTTAAAAATGTTTTTTGTTTTTTTTGCAACAATTTCCACTGAAGTATTAGACTTTATAAGTTAAAATACATTGTAATGTTTGCAACGAAAATTTAGGGTTTAAATGCTTACACACCATTTTCTCGACAAGCTCGAAATGACAGCGCGCGTGGTCATTTCGAGCTTGTCGAGAATTGCGGCTGCTTACCATAACGATTTAACTTAT
>JAZJZM010000026.1:0-43779 GCA_040389865.1 Bacteroidota bacterium
TGAATAGAGCGTCTGACTACGGATCAGAAGGCTAGGGGTTTGAATCCCTTCGCGACCACTTAAAATTAAAGGGTTATAGACTTTTAGGGTTTGTGGCCCTTTTTTTATTTAGATGCAGTATGCATACAAAGAGGCCTCTAAAACACAATAATAAGAAGTTTAAATTTTTTTAATACTATTCCAAAATTCTTCTTTTTTGGTATTTGTGATCTAAATTGTATAATAACCACTTCCTGCAAAAAACAAAATTGTTTAAATACTTACTTTTATAGGATGAGAAAATTGATAACAAATAAGCTTTTACCTGACTATACAAAAAGGCAAAAATTTACGATCTCAAAACATCTTAAAGACCTTGAAAAAAACAAGAAACAAACACAGGTATTTGCTTTCGCTCAATCCAGTGTGTTTTCTTCTTTAATTGAGGGCAGTGGTATTGATTTCAATAGTTATTTATTCAATAAAGAGACGGGATATAAAAGTAGGAGCATGGATCAGATTGAAGATTTGATAAAAGCCTATCAATTTGCAAAAACGCATACCCTTAATTATAAAAATGTGTTAAGGGCTCATACTATTTTAAGTAATAATTTTGATATAAATCATAAATACAAGGGCGTCATAAGAGATAAAGAGGTTCGCATTGGAAACAACGTTACAACCATTTATACCGGAACAACTGTAAATAAGCTTCAATCTGAAATAGAATTGTTTTTTAATGAAGTGGAGGAGGTTTCAAAAAAGAAAAAATTTAGTCTTAACGAAGCGTTTTATTTTGCATCAACAATTCACATGATTTTTGTAAATATACACCCTTTTGCTGATGGGAATGGTAGAGTAAGCCGGTTATTGGAAAAATGGTTTTTATCAAAAATAATAGGGGATATAGCCTGGTATTTGCCCAGTGAAATAAACTACTATGTAAAAAAGGAAAAGTATTATAGCAATTTGAATCTATTAGGTAGAAGCTACGATACGTTGAATTATAATAATGCAATACCTTTCCTATTGATGCTTCCAACGTGTTTTAGTTTATCTAAAAAGTACTATTAATAAGTTTCGAATGAATTTAGAATTGGGGGGATAAGAGCGATTATTAATATGCAAGTCGTTAAGTCGAAGTTCAAAAGCTATTACAAGTGAACAAACTGATTTTTGAAGAATTAAAAAAACGTGTGCAGAATTATCAAATAGACCCGAACACTCAACTATTTCACCATTTTCACCAAAAAAAATTAAATATGAGCGGAAACAATTTCGAAAAAATAATGGCTGATCATCCAGATGAAACATTGCTAAACATTTTGAAAAACAGAAATGATTATCAAAAAGAAGCCAGCGATGCTGCTATTAATGAAGCTATTAAAAGAAGGCTGGTTTCAGATCTGACAGATTTACAAATAAAACTCCCTTCATCGGTAAAACCGGTAAACACTCAATTTGAAGAGGAAAAAATAATTACGAAAGAAAAAGCTAAACGCGACATGCTATTTGGAGCATTATGGTGCATAGGAGGGATAATTGCAACAGCTGCCCACATTGGTTTTATATTTTGGGGTGCTATCATTTTTGGTGGCATTCAATTTTTTAGGGGCTTAATTAATAATGAATTATGAGTTAACCCAACAGCCACGAGTATTATCTTACTATTCAGTGCGAGTTTTTTCAACTCGTGCCATTTATTAGTTGGCATCTTGCCACTCTATGCTACATTATTTTATTACCCCCGCAGGCGCGAGTTTTTTCAACTCATGCCATTTATTAGCCGGCATCTTGCCGCTTTATAACTACATTATTTTAGTTATACCCCCTTTTTTATACAAATCCTGACCAGTTTTGGCTGTTTTTTTTCAATTCCCCCCACCTTCTTCCTTATTTCCACCATAAAAAACCAAAAAAAATTCCTTCAATTTATTTGCTTATTTTTAATTGTTTTACTAACATTACCTTTCCTTAGCAATGTATTAACAGTACAAAAAATTAAATGATGAATATTTTCTACAAATATTTTATTGTTTTCGTTTTCTCTACCACCTTTCTGGCGGTTTCTGCACAGGAGTGTGGTTATATCTATGTGAGCCCAAGTGGCGCATCGAGCGGGGTTGCAGGTACTAAAGTAATTCCTGCAAGTTTTGCATATGGCCTCACGTTGGTCAGCACTACAAATAAAATTATCAGAATGTCTTCAGGGCTTTATTCCCTTTCCGCTGCCCTCAGCATCCCGAGCAATGTAACCATTGAAGGCGGTTTTAACGTTTCCACCTGGGTAAAAAGCAATACAACCGCAACAATACTTGAACGTGATAATTCAAACATTCTTACCACTCCAAACCGCCTTATTGGATTATCCTGTACCAATGTGTCCGGTTTTCGTTTGTTGGATCTTACCATTAATGTTGCTAACGCTGTGGGCGATGGGGTTTCCGTTTATGGAATTTATATTAATACATGTACTAATTATGTTATTTCGAGATGTAAGGTAAATGCTGGAAATGGCTCTGACGGAATATCAGGCCTTCCCGGAACCCCGGGCTTAACAGGTTCAATTGGCTATGTTGGTGAAACAGGGGCAGAAGGAGACCATACTAACGGAGGCGGAGTTTGTTGCCGCCTTGGTGGCGCAGGAGCTGACAGTTCATTTCCAGGCAGTTATGTTGGAGGGCCGGGAGGAATGGGTGGCGAAAGAGGCGGATTTCTTGTGGATACATCACACATATTAGGCTTTACCGTATACAATGCCGAAGGTGATTATTCGAATGACGGCTTGCCCGGAGGTTTTGGACTTGGTTATGGCGGAGTTCCCGGTGGAAATGGTGGTTATCGCGTTTGTGAGGCGCAATACCTTCAACAATGTATGGCTAACCCAGGCGCGAATAACGGCTTTGTCGGAACTGTTGGAATAGACGGATTGCCCGGCTTAAACGGTATACAAGGAGTAACAACCTATACAGGCGGATATTATATTCCCGGAACAGGCTCGATCGGAACACAGGGTAAAAATGCCGGTGGCGGTGGTGGCGGTGGCGGTGGTGGCGCAAAAGGTTGCCAACCAGCAGCAGTGAATCCCTCCAATGGAGATACTTTAACGTATGTTTTCGGTACCGGTGGTGGTGGCGGTGGTGGTGGAGAAGGCGGTCAGGGTGGTTTTACCGGCTTCGGTGGCACAGGTGCTGGCGGTTCTTTTGGTATTTTTGTTTGGGCAAATGGTATAAACGGAGTGGTGCGGGATTGTTCCTTAGATCCCGGATCAGGCGGTAATGGTGGGACTGGTGGTGCCGGTGGTGCCGGTGGTACCGGTGGTGCCGGAGGGCTTGGAGGTAATTTAATGAATAACCTTACGCTTGACCATAGTTGTAATATAGGTGAAGGCGGACAAGGCGGACAAGGTGGACTGGGCGGAAATGGCGGAAATGGTGGTGACGGTTCTGATGGTGCAAGCATTTCCTTGTATCAGCAACCGGGGCAGGATCAGGTGATGTTCTCAAATATGTACAACCCTTTTGAACCTGCTGTAACAGCTACATTTTCGGGCTGCGCAAATGCTGATGTTACGTTTACAACGGTATCAACCGGTAATATTGATTGGGTGTTTGGGGTAGGAGCAAATCCTGCCACCGCTTCAGGAACTACCGTTACCGTTCAATACGACAGCGGTATGCCCGGTTTTAGAAGCATTACCCTCATCATTGATGGTGTACCTTATCCACTTGCAAATTTTATAAATCTTCCAACAAATTTTGCCCCTCCTCAAGTGGCTACTTCCAAAGATGTGGTATGTATTGGCGATGCAGTAAATGTATCTACCACTGGAACAGCAAGTACTTACAGCTGGAGCATACCGGGCAGTTCTCTTACTTCATCATCGGTACAAAGCCCCGGTACCGTAACCTACAGCACCCCCGGAACCTATACAATTACACTTACTTCCACAAGCTGTTGCGGTGTTTCCGTTACTAAAAGGGAAATTGAAGTGATCTCTGCACCGGTAGTAAGTATTACAAGTGATACCACCATGTGCTTCACAGATCAGAAACCATTACTGGATGCTGGTAATCCGGGAGCAACCTATACCTGGACCTTTAACGGAACTGCAACCGGTGGTAATACTCAAACATTGCAAACCTCACAGGCCGGAGCGTATTCTGTAAATGTGAGCTATGGCAGTTGCTCCGCCAGCGACATGATGAATTTAACCATCTTTACAAAACTGCCCATCAGCCTTGGTCCTGATATTTTGATCTGTACCGACAGCACCTTACCTGTATTGGATGCCGGATTGAGCGGAATGCAAACCTACCAATGGACAATGAATTCCAATCCTGCAGGGATGAACTCCCAAACCTTACAAACCATTGCTGCCGGATCGTACCGGGTTACAGTAACAAGTCCAACAGGATGTATCGGGAAAGATACATTATTACTCATCATTAAAGATCCGATCATTGAACTGGGCGTTAATTATACCGTTTGTTCAAATGAAATACTTCCATTACTGAATGGAGGCAATCCCGGTTGTACCTATAGCTGGACATTGGATGGAACTGCAATCGGTGGAAACACTCAAACATTACAAACCACTGTTTCCGGAGTTTACGGCTTAACAGTAACCAGCCCTGCTGGATGTCCCGCGCAGGATAATGTAACAGTTACCGTTGTACCTGCGCTTGTTGCCGCTTTCAATGTACCGGCTACCGGAACAGTCGGTACAGCCGTTTCTTATACCGACAATTCCTCACCCGCTCCTATAGCCTGGAACTGGAACTTTGGTGACGGCTCTGCAAATAACACATCACAAAACCCAACACATATCTACACCATTGCAGGACAATACGCGGTATTCATGATCGTGAACAACACTACCTGTTCCGATACAATTACAGATATTATTACCATACAAAATAATTGCGGAGCGCTTGGTTTAGCGGCCTCCTTCACCCAATCTGCCGATACTATTGGGCTAAATGGTTTAGGAATGGTGGCCTTCACAAATACAAGTACAAATTCTAATGCCTGGCTTTGGAATTTTGGTGATGGCTCCACTTCCGGAGAACAAAACCCAACGCATGTTTATGCAGTTGAAGGGATGTATACCGTAACACTTACCTCTTATAACGCTAATTGTTCAGGCCTTACAACAAGTGTAGTGGTGGTAATTACCTCAGTGGGGATTGATGAAGTATTGGTTTCAGATTATAAATTGCAGATTTTTCCAAATCCCAATGATGGGAAGTTTACCGTACAAATAGAGGATTGTACAGGATGTTTGGAGCATATCGAAGTATTTACAATAATGAATGTACTTGGTGAAGTCGTTTATGAACGATCAAACATCAGAACACCTTCATTAACAATTGATTTAAGTGCACATCCAAAAGGGATCTATTTTTTGAAATTTATTTTGCCGGCCAAACCAATTACGGTGGGAGGTAGCCAAAACAATAATGATCAGGAACGTGTGATCATAAAAAAAATAATTATTGATTAGAAAACATTCAAAATAACAACAAAAAACTTTGCGTCTTTGCGCCTTTGCGAGAGAAACAAAACGAAGCAAACAAATGATTTTAAAATTGAAACATATATTTTTACTACTGCTGCTTATCCTTTCCACATTCCTTTGGAGGGGTGCTGAGGCATTTGCACAGCAATGCACCGTTATTTACGTAACTCCAAATGGAGCATCAACAGGAGCAGTTGGCACAAAAGCAGCTCCGGCTTCATTAACATACGCAGTTACCCTTGCAACAGCAACGGATAATAAAATTTATATGTCATCAGGCACCTATAATATTTCCACGGCTATAAACATGAAAGCGAATTTAAGCATCGAAGGTGGATACAATGCCACCACATGGAAAAAAAGTAACGCTACCGCTACTACTATTTATCGCGACAATTCAAATGTACAGTCCGCACCCAATCGTTTGGTGGCAATATATTGCAATGCAATTTCCAATTTTCAATTTCATGATCTCACCATACGTACAGCCAATGCTTCCGGCAACGGAATTTCTACGTATGGAATTCGTTTGAGCGGATGTTCCAATTACCAGATAGTACGTTGTAAAGTTATTGCAGGTAATGCCGGAAATGGTACCGTGGGAACAAATGGTGGAAGCGGAATTGCCGGGGCACCGGGATTTCCAGGAAAAGATGGTTTAGATGACAACGATGATCCGGCTTTTCGCGATGGAGGATTGGGGGCATCAGGTACATTCCCGGGAAGTAAAGCAGGCGGTAAGGGCGGAGATGGTGGAGACAGAGGCACTTGCGATTGTCAAATTTGCGGAGACCCTAATTTTGCAACCAATGGCTATCCCGGACAAAATGGACAGGTAAGCCTTAGTGGAGGAGGTTATGGCGGTGCTGGCGGACAAAAAAGTATTACCTGCATTTATCCTACATCACCTACACGAACTTCATTGAATGATGGTGTGAACGGTACTGATGGCGCTGATGGAGTTGCGGGGCTTCCCGGAACAAATGGTACTGCTTCATTCAGCGCTGGATTTTATGTGCCCGGGAATGGTGGTACCGGAGCAGACGGAACAGACGGAAGCGGTGGCGGTGGCGGTGGTGGTGGTGGTTCCCTTGGCGGAATTCTGTGTGATTGTTTGTTTGGTATCCCTCATGACGTAAACGGTACCGGTGCAGGCGGTGGTGGTGGTGGTGAAGGAGCGAAACATGCAACAGGCGCAACAGGCGGATCTGGTGGTGGTGGCTCTTTTGCAATATATATTTATAACAACGGTGCAAATGGAATTATAAAAGATACCAAGCTCACTTCCGGTGTAAGCGGGATAGGTGGAACTGGTGGTGCCGGTGGAGTTGGCGGTGTCGGTGGACTTGGTGGAATACAAGGCGGAGGAAACAATGGCTATGTAGGAGCTGGAGGATTTGGTGGTAAAGGCGGAAACGGTGGCAATGGCGGAATTGGCGGACTTGGCTCTGATGGGGTAACCTATACACTTTACGAAGATGGCAGCGGAACACCTGTTGTGGAACAAAATATGTATTCCCTGCAGCAACCTTTTGTATACGTTCAGTATTCGGGATGCACCAATGCACCTGTGACATTTTCAACCAATGCAACCGGTACTGTGATCTGGTTTTTTGGAGCAGGAGCTTCTCCTGCATCTGGTAGCGGAATCACGGCAACTACAAAATACACTACCCTTGGTAGAAAAACATTTACAATGGTAAACAACGGAATCTCTTACACCTTCAGTGATTTTATTGATATATTCAGCAATGGTGTTGGTATTGTTCCGAGTATTTCATCCACAAATACCACGGTGTGTATTGGCGATGCAGGTACGTATTCCTCTTCGGATGTAGCCAATGATTATCTCTGGTATTTTGTAAGGAACAATGATACCGATACCATATCCGGACCAGCCAATCAAAATGCTACCTATACCTTCGATTCGGCAGGAACGTATAAGGTATATTTAAGAAATATAGATTATTGCTGTGGTGAATCATTCCCCGATACAATGACGGTAACTGTAGAAGGTATTTCACAACCGCTGATCTCTGTTTTGTCAGAAAACCCTACCAATATAGTATGCAGTGGAGGTTCGTTCACCTTTAGCGCGGATGTTGCCAATGCCGGTTCTAATCCATCGTATCAATGGCAGGTGAATGGTGCTCCCGCAGGAGGTAATTATCCTTTGTTCTTTTCAGCCGGATTGCTGAATGCCGATAGTGTGAATTGTGTTGTAACCTCTTCTTTGGGCTGTTCAACCGGGCAGAAAGATACTTCCAATGCAATAACAGTAACGGTTATCGACCTTCCGGTAGTAACATGCAGTGCCACCATGTTTTTTTCCGGTGAACCTACCACTTTTATAACTTCTGTGAGCTCAGGCGGAGAGCCTCCTTATACCTATAACTGGACTTTCGGTGATGAAGCTTTCGGTGCTGGCGATACCGTTTCTCATATTTATCAGGCATCTGGTGCCTTTGATTATCAGGTAAATGTATCCGATTCCAATGGCTGCGCAGGTACTTGTTCAGGCACGGTCATCATCTCTTCCAAATTAAGCGCTTCCTTTCAAGCCTCTAAATCGAATGGATGCGCTGCATTGCAGGTAGATTTCAACAATAACAGTGTTTATGGGATTACCTATCATTGGGATTTTGGAGATGGAACAAGTTCTGTTTTATCCGATCCATCACATTATTATTCAAATCCGGGAACCTATAATGTAACACTGATGGCTTTTGGTGCTACGGGAACAGACAGCTCAACCGTTACCAGCCAGATTTTTGTGTACCCAAACCCTGTCGCCAACTTCCAGGCCTATATTGATGGGGAAGAGGTACATTTTGCCGATAATTCCGTTGATGCGATCACCTGGCTTTGGGATTTTGGTGATGGTACTACTGATAATATGCAAAACCCTACACACACGTACGCAAATCCAAACAGCAGTTATGATATTTCGTTGATCGTTACCAATTCGTATGGATGTACGGATACCACTTCCAAACCTCAGTTTGTGACAACAAATGTGGGTATTGACGAATTTGTACTGTCGGATGAAAACGTACAGGTTTTCCCAAACCCTTTTTCATCGGAGTTAAATATTGATATTGCCCCCGAACAGGAAAGTACAATGAACATTTCCCTGCTGAATTTGGAAGGCATCAAAATAATTTCCGAAAAGAAAAAAGTAAGCAAAGGGGATCAGCAAATAAAAATGAATGATCTGAAAAACAAGCTTGTTCCCGGAATGTATTTATTAGAGCTGGAATACAAAGGACAGAAGCATTATACAAAATTGATTTATCAGGAGTAAAGTATTAGATATAAATTAATAGGCTCAGTGTGATATCGAGTGATCAATGTCTTTTAGTTGAGATGCCATCGCACATATTTCGACAGGCTCAATATGACCAGCGCGCTGTCAGTCAGAGCTTGTCGAAGACTGTGCGGAAGGCCATTTTTTTGCAACAGGGAAACGGAATGATGTATGACCATCAAAAAAATTGCGTTAAGCAACCTTTTGAGCGTTTTAGGTGTCATTAAAACAAGAGGTAAGTACAGTGTAATTTAACAAACACCCGCCCGAATGAAAAGAATCATTCGTTCGGGCGGGCAGATTCGTAATTCGTTAAAATTCGTAATTCGTTGGAAATTAGATTTAAATACAAATTTTTATTTATTGCTTTTCTTTCAATTCTAAGCTGGAGCCTCGGAACGGTAACTGGTTTTGCACAGGAATGTAATATCATCTATGTAAGTCCAACAGGGGCTTCCAGCGGTGCAGCAGGAACAAAGGCGAACCCTGCCACTCTTCCTTACGCGTTTACACTTGTAAATGCTATTGATAATCAGCTTAGACTTTCCGTAGGTAATTACTCCATTTCCAATCAGCTGATGATGATCAGCGGCATTACCATGGACGGAGGATTTGACCCGGCCAATAACTGGAAAAAAACGAATTCACAACAAACAGTAATTTACAGGGATTCAACCAATAAGCTTCCTAATCCCAATCGGGTAGTGGCGGTGGAGTGTTTTAATATTACAAATTTCAGCATACATGATATCACCATTGTGGTTAGTGATGTGAACGGCATTAGTGCAAGTACCTATGGAGTCCACGTGAGTCAATGCTCTAATTACAATTTATCACGCTTAACCGTAACAGCGGGCAATGCTACCGGAGGGCCCGGTGGAGTACCGGGTATTAATGGTTTAAATGGTGCTGATGGAACCTTGGGCGATATAGGGGATGAAGATGGAGGTTGCTGCACCGCAGGTGGAGTTGGAGGATCAGGTACATACCCCGGCAGTAATAATGGTGGGACTGGTGGAGCTGGCGGTGCGCGAGGAACCGGTAAATGTTTTTCAGGTAGTAATAGTGCACCTCCCGGTTCAGTTGGACAAACCGGTATGGGAATCGGAGGAGGTACCGGTGGAGCAGGCGGGATAGGAGTATGTGTAGTTATTTCTGCAGGTTGTGATCAGGGCCCTGCAAACGTTGGTGATGATGGTGCTGATGGTGCTAATGGTACCCCTGGTGCCGATGGCGCCAACGGAGTAATTGTTTTTGGCACTTATTTTATACCGGGACGTGGTCAGGATGGTGATCAGGGGGTACACGGTGGTGGCGGTGGTGGTGGTGGTGGTGGTGGCTCACAGGGTTGTGTTATTACATGTTTTGGGAATAATAATGGAGCAGGCCCAGGTGGTGGTGGTGGTGGCGAAGGCGGTCAGGGTGGTTTTGGAGCAACAGGCGGTGCGGGCGGTGGAGGCTCTTTCGCGGTGTATATTGATACTAATAGCGTAAATACCTTTTTGAAAGATTGTTTCCTTAATTCAGGATTACAAGGTAACGGTAGTTTGGGAGGTACTCCCGGAGGTGTTGGTGGAGGTAGTTCCGGTTCCGGAAACGGTGGTATTGGTTGTGATATTGGTTCAGGAGGAGCAGGTGGTAAAGGTGGTAAAGGCGGCAAAGGTGGTAATGGCGGCAATGGAGTACCCGGTGTGAGTTTGCCTTTTTTTGAAGATCCCGAAGGCATTGCAATAAATCAATCGGATATGAAGGCTTCTGTAGAGCCTGCTATTTATGTAAAGAACGGAGGTTGTACTTTTTCGGATGTTAATTATACAACCAATGCAACAGGTATCATTCAATGGTTTTTTGACGGAGGTTCGATACCTTTGAGTGGAAGCAGTGATTCTGCAATGACACAATATTCAAGTATGGGTCGTCACTCCATAACCCTTGTTGTGGATGGTGTACCTTATATGTTCACTGATTTTACAGGTATTTTTTCGGATGGTACAGTTGTTCTACCTTCAGTTACCGGCTCTGATACCGTTTGTCCTGGAAATACCGAAACCTATACGGCAAGCTTCCCTACTGCATTCACTGTTTTAGGGTATGAATGGAAAATGTACGATCCGGGGGGTAGCATTCCAACACAAACCGGCTCAAGCCCTACTTTTACGTATGCTTTTCCTACCACTCTCGGAAAATACATGATCACCCTTAAAACGGAATCACCATGCTGCGGATGGTCTAAGATCGACACGTTTTATGTACACGTGGTGCCGTTTTTAAGTACCGATGTGTATGTTTCATCTTCCGCCCCTGTAATTTGTGAAGGACAATCCTCTACATTTTTTGCAGTACCCTTAAATGGTGGTGATCACCCGGCTTATCAGTGGAATGTGAATGGCACAGGCTCCGGTGCAACAAGCAATTCATTCAGCTCTTCTACCTTCAATGACGGAGATGCAATTACGTGTATCATGACAAGTTCTTACCCTTGTCCGATAAATTCACCGGTAACTTCGCTTCCTTTTGTGATCACTGTAAACCCAATACCGGTGGTAACCTGCAGTTCAATAAACAATTACCTGGGAGGGAATACTGTTTTCAGTGAGACTGTGGCAGGAGGTACCTCTCCTTATACCTATAACTGGTCCTTTGGTGATGGTGGTGTTGATACCGGAGCTGTTTCTACTCATTTATATGGTGGAACAGGGCCTTATAATTATTCGGTTGTTGTAACCGATTCAAATGGTTGTGCCGGCATCTGCAATAATACCTTGAATATTGTACTTCCTCCGGTAGTTAACGCAGGGTTTACATTTGTCCCACTTGCTGTCTGCGGAAGCACATCCGTTGCATTTAGCGATACCAGCTCGGGTATTACTACCTGGTGGCAATGGGATTTTGGTGATGGAAGCCCAACCTCACCGTTGCAAAACCCAAACCATATTTACACTATTCCGGGTAATTATTCTGTTAAACTTATTGCCGGAAATACTGTTTATACCGATACGCTTGTGAGCCCGAATATTATTTCTGTTTTGATCGTTCCAACAGCCAACATTTCTTACATCAACGATACGGTTTGTTTTCCGCTTACTCATCAGTTTTTTGATATTTCACCGGGTTCAGCCTCCTGGCTATGGGCTTTTGGCGATGGAAGCCCTTCTTCGGCTCTTCAAAATCCCGCACATAAATACAATGCCGCTGGGACTTATAATGTTACCTTAACTGTAAATTCAATTGATGGCTGTTCCGACATTGCAACTGGAACAGTGTATGTTCTCCCTGCTCCAACAGCTGCATTTTTGCAGAGCAGTGTTATGATCTGTAGTGGCGGTACGGTAGACTTTACGGATGTATCGCTTGGTGCTGTGGACTGGGTGTGGAATTTTGGCGATGGTAGTACATACTCCGGTAATGCTCCACCAACTCATATTTATTCCGATCAGGGAGTTTACAATGTTTCATTAACGGTTCAAAATGTGCTGGGTTGCTATGATGACACAGTAATTATTGCTGCTGTAGATGTAAACCTACGACCTGATGCGGCATTTCAAATGACCACCACCGAAACCATTTATATGGGTACTGATGTTACATTGGAAAACAACAGTATCAACTACAATTCATGGCTGTGGGATCTCGGAAACGGGGTACTCGATTCGGCCAACTTCAATACCACCGCTGTTTATAATAATCCGGGTTTTTATACCATCACATTGTATGCTATATTTGGACCAGGTTGTTTAGATAGTATGTCGTTTGGACTTACGGTAAATGATATTGAGGTAATTTATGTTCCGGAGGCCTTTACTCCTAACGGGGATCATATTAATGACGTATTCTATGTTGTTGGGAATGGATTGAAAGAATTCAAAATGTATATCTTTGACAGGTGGGGTGAAGAGATCTTTGAAGCAGATGATATAAAGCAAGGTTGGGATGGAAAAGTTCAGGATAGATTAGCTCCTCAGGGCGTTTATACCTACCGCATTATTTACAGGAAAAACGGTACTCCCAACGATAAGCTCATCAAAATAGGCGCTTTACTGCTATTGAAAGAAGAATTTTAAGGGGAGATTCATCTTTTAATCAATACCACAACGCCTCCTTATAAATCCTTACAGACATACTGCTTTACCAAACAATTCTCACATTTAATACCATTACCTAATGCATTTTATTCCAAAAGGTTAATGGATAAGGAACCTGACAGGTTTTCAAAACCTGTTAGGTTTAACTGACATTTAAAATATTTATTGGATTAATTTGTAGGGGAGTTCCAAAACGTTAAAAAAATAACATTAACCGCAAAGTCGCTGGGTGTACAACACAGGCAAATGCGCTAAGGTGCAAAGTGTTGATAATGAATCGTTTGTTTTTTAATTTCCTTTGCGTCTCTGCGTCTTAGCGGTAAAAAAATGAATTTTTAGAACTGCCCTGTGATAGAAATTAAAATACTTGAGAGAAAAGATGTATTAAGTGGTCAATTTTCTATTGAATTACCACTTTTTGGTTGGCGATCAGTTCTTTTTCTAAAACGACCTGAATAGAATAAACTCCGGCCTTTAATTCTCCTTTTCTGATTATTAACTGGCTTCCTGAAAATTCAATGCTTTTAACCTCTTTACCTAAAACATCAACAATTTTGAGTGTTGCGTTTTTTAATTCTTTAGTAAACGAAACCGTTGTTTGCGTTGCAAAAGGATTTGGATAAATAGTAATGCCTGAAATCCTGTTTCTTTCTAAAATCCCCGAAGTTTGATCTACCACAACTGATCTACACGATGTTGTATTACACGTACCTTCCGCTCTTACAAAATAAGTGGTCATTGCAGTAGGGGTTACGTAAATTGAATCTCCGGTACCAACAAGCGTTCCACCACATGTGCCTGTATACCAGTTATAAATAGCATCACTTGCAAGTGAACCTCCACTTACAGTTAATAAGGTGGAGTCACCGAATATAACCGGATTAGGATTGGCCGTTATAGATGTGCCTGAAGTAGAAGAAGCATTTACTTTAACAATTACACTGTCGGTATCCGGGTTGGTGCAGCCGTTTGCAGTAACTGAATAAATGTAAATAGCCAATACCGAATCGGATGTTGTATTGGTAAGCGTTTCATTCGGATTGTCTGTACCATTGCCTGCAAGGTTGCTTATACCAATTACTACCGGCCTTGTCCAGGTAAAAGTTGCACCTGTTGCATCACTTGTAGGGGTATAACTAAATGCTGTGCCGCTGCATATTGCCGAAGGTGTTAGCGTACTGCTTAAAACAGGGCTTAAGGTAGAAGTTAGTACCGCATGAATAGTAACATTTACATTTTGGTTAAATGTTGCTGTGCCTCCTGTTTTTGTAATATTACTTGCAGGAGTGGCTGCATTTATTCCAATTGCCTGAATACCGGTCAATGTAAGAGCATTTAGTTCGATAAGTCCGCTTACAGTAAATGTTAGAGTCATGGTGGTTGCATTGTCAAGAACCACTGAAATTCCGGTTATTTCAGTACCGGTGGCAGAGGCGCTGCCGGCAGAAATAAACTCGAAATTAGTTGGAGCAGTAAGGATCACAGTTCCGGAACCCGAAATATCATCCACCAACGTTTCTGTGATCACAAGATCCCCTAATGTGCCTGTGCTTGTTGGAAATGAAGGACAAGCAACTACAGTTAATGACGGAGCTGTAACAACTATTTGAGCAAAAACAGTATGTAAAGCAGGAAGTGTAAGTAAAATGATCGCTAAAAGCATTTTTTTCAATAGCACCGATGATTTTTGAAAAGTGCTGTTGTTGCTGGAGTACGCGCTGTTATTCATTTGTTATCGTTTTAATAGTTGTTTTTTCTGGTAAAAAAAATTGCCCTTGCAGCATCTCGCCTGAGGTCCCGTTTTTTATTGACGGATAATCTATAATTGAGAAGGGAATTCTCTCGAAAAAGAATAACAGAAGGGTATTCAACAAAAAGCTCCCCTTCCTTCTTAATCGGATAGCTCAAGATTTTGTTTTGTCGAAGTCCGGATTTACATGAATTACACACATAAAACTCAAACAAGATCTATTGATTACTCAACAATTAATTTTTGAATTTTCACATCAGCATCCGTGCTCAATTTGATGTAATAGATGCCTTTTGCAAGGTGCATGATGTTAATTTCTTTATTGTGATCAGCCGGAATATTTTTTTCTAAAGCCTTGTACACTTCTTTTCCTTGTATATCTATAATGCTGATCATCATTTCAGTAGCACTTGCATTTCTGATAGCAATGTTAAAAATTCCGTTTGTTGTTGGGTTAGGGTAAACACTAACACCCGCTGAAGTATATTCTTCAATTCCGGTACAAAAAACAACGGTCATATTGTTTGATGCTGAGTTGGCGCAGCCATTTGCATCAGCATAGGTATAAGTGATCCCCTGAACAGCTCCTGCACTTCCCGGGTTAAACGTGGTGCCAGCTGTAACACCTATTCCTGAATAAGTTCCACCGGCAGGTAAACCACCTGTTAAAGCAAATGGAGCATCATTTGAACATGGAGTAGTGGTAAAAGGAGCTAACGTTACCGTTGGTAATGGATTTACAGTAACTGTTGTATCAGTAGAAACGGAAGAGCAACCGTCAACTGTTACAGTAACAGAATAGGGGCCGCTTGTTGCAACAATTATTGAATCGGCAGTACTTCCACCTGTCCAGGTGTTTCCAACAGCACTGCTGGAGTATAAAATTACACTACCACCTATGCAGAATACAACAGTATCAGAAGTAGTGATAGTAGGTATTGCGGGGTATGGGTTTACTGTTATTTTGGTTGTATCAGAAAGGGAAGAACAACCTGCGCTTGTTACAGCAACAGTATAGGGGCCTGTTGCAAAAACAGTAAGGGAATCATTTGTTGATCCACCTGTCCATAAATTCCCTGTAGCGCTGCTCGAAACCAATATGGCGCTATCGCCCATACAAAAAACAGTAGTGTCATAAACAGTAATAGTAGGGACAGCAGGATATTGGTTTTCAGTAACAGTTGTAATAGCGGATGTTGCAGTACAGTTACCGATGGATACGGTTACTGAATAAGGGCCTGAAATTGGAACATAAAGTGAATCATTGGTTGTTCCACCGGTCCAAACATTTGCGGTGGCGCTGCTCGAAACTAAAAGTACGCTGTCGCCTTCACAAAAGCTGATAGAACCGTAAGCAGTAATGATTGGGGTAGCCGGAACCGGACTTACAAGGATGTTTGTTAAAGCTAAAGTATCGTTTAGCGCGCTTGCATCACTTGATAGGATAGAGGTATAGACCTTGAATACGTGTGTGCCAACAGCGCTTAGATCACAAAGCGCGGTTACATTAACATTTTGTACCGAATCGAAAGCAAGAGTTCCTGAATATACTGTATCAGTGAATGTTTGTGTACTTGCCCCTGTAATTTCAACGGTTACAACAACTGTATCTACAGTAAAATCGATTGTGCCAGCGTTAAAGTTTTTTATTTTTACAACAACCGATTGATTGATTGCCGCACAAATAGGAGTGATCGGAGAAACTAATGAAGTTGCACCCATATCCTGAGCTTGCACTTGCTGAAAGCCGGCAACTAAAAATATCATGAGAGACAAAGGGAACCCCCATTTACACTTAGATGCCTGAAATTTAGAAGTAATGTTTTTTATCATGTTTGGTGATTTATATATGTAAATGTTTTAAAAGGAAGCTTATTAACAGGTTTTAATCCCGACAATTATTATAATACAAAGGTTAACTGCCGACAAATCTAAAAAAATAAATCCTAAGCACCAATGTTTTTTGTAAATGTTTTGGCTGTGTAGTTTTAATGGGTTTTCTTCAATTAATAACTGATGTTACCCACTTGATTAGCCCCGGAGGGGCGAAATCTTTGTAGAAACAGCCCCATACACCTATACAGCCCCATAGGAGCGGAATATTTCGCCCCCCTGGGCAATGTCATTAAGTTAAGAAGCCATCGCTCATATTTCGACAGGCTCAATATGACCAGCGCGCGGTCAGTCTGAGCTTGTCGAAGACCTTGGGCAGACGTTCCTGTTAGAAAAGTTCTTAACTTAGTGACATTGCTCTATGGGGCTTATTTTTTTGATTTTTAACATTCTATAAAGATTTTGCCCCCTCTGGGGCGGTGCGTAACATAAGTTAATAACTGATATCAAGCATTTATTGGCACAGAGTGGCTAAATCTTTGTAGAAAATTGCAATTTACCCATTTTTTCAGCTCCAGAGGAGCGAAATATTTCTCCCGCTTGGGCTTAATAGGAGGCTGGGCGTAATTTCTACCAAGATTTTAAATCATTACCTAATAATATTTATTCCTGTTAATTTCTTGGTTACAAAAAAACATAAAAATTGTTTTTTTTTTGTTTCATGTCGAAAAAATGAGGGGGTGTTTTGTTCATTTGTGTCTTTTTTGGGTTTAATTTGCTATTTTTATGGGGGTGTTAATAAAAAAACCAATATTTTTTGTGGTTTTTTGCCTTTTTTTATACTTTTGCCCCTGAAAAAATTATTTAAGAACTCGTTCATGTCTTTTTTTGCCTTGGTTAACAGAAAAAACAATAGCGAAATTATAGTCAATAAATCAACACTTTAAAAACTAAAAACTCAATAAAAATGGCATTTCACAGATTTAAAGCATTAGAGACCGTTCTTTCGAGAACCCCGGTAGAAGTTACTTTACCAAGTAATAAAGTATCTGAATTTTTTGGAGAAAACGTATTTGGCATTGATGCTATGCGTGAGTATTTATCGGAAGAAGCATTTAACAGTGTAATGTCTGCTATTGAACAAGGTTCACGTATCGACCGTAAAATGGCGGATCAGGTGGCTGCATCCATGAAAGCATGGGCAAACTCAAAAGGCGCGACACATTATACACATTGGTTTCAGCCATTAACAGGTACCACAGCGGAGAAGCATGATGCTTTTTTTGAGCCTACAGAAGGTGGCCGTGCTATTGAGCGTTTTGGAGGCAGCCAGTTGGTTCAGCAGGAATCGGATGCATCCAGCTTCCCGAATGGTGGTATCCGTAATACATTTGAAGCAAGAGGCTATACTGCATGGGATCCAACATCACCTGCATTTGTGATTAGTAAAACATTGTGTATCCCAACCATTTTTGTATCCTACACCGGTGAAGCGCTCGACTTTAAAACCCCTTTATTAAAAACATTGCATTTGCTTGATAAAGCAGCTGTTGATGTATGTCAGTACTTCGATAAAAATGTAACTAAGGTGAATGTAACCTTAGGCTGGGAACAAGAATATTTTTTGGTGGACGAAGCGCTATACAATGCCCGCCCGGATTTATCGATGACAGGTCGTACTCTTTTCGGACATGCTCCAGCAAAAGGGCAACAGCTTGAGGATCATTATTTTGGCTCCATCCCTGAGCGTGCAACAGCTTTTATGCGTGATTTTGAAATTGAATCATTAAAATTGGGTATTCCTATCAAAACCCGTCACAATGAGGTAGCTCCGAATCAATTTGAATGTGCACCCGTTTTTGAAGAATGTAACTTGGCAGTGGATCACAACCAGTTGTTGATGGATGTGATGGAAAAAATTGCAAGACGTCATAATTTCTGCGTTCTGTTGCATGAAAAACCATACGCAGGTGTTAATGGCAGCGGTAAACACAATAACTGGAGCATGAGCACCAATACCGGTAAAAATTTACTAAGCCCCGGGAAAACGCCTAAAACCAATTTACAATTTTTAACGTTCTTTATAAATACAGTAAAGGCAGTTCATGATAATGCTGATCTGATGCGTGCCGCTATCGCTTCAGCAAACAACGATCATCGTTTGGGTGCTAATGAGGCGCCTCCTGCTATCATGTCGGTTTTTCTTGGAACTCAGCTTTCCAACGTACTGGATGAGTTGGAAACCAAAGTAAAATCAGGGAAAATGAGCCCTGACGAAAAAACAGCTTTAAAATTGGGTGTTGGAAAAATTCCGGATATTTTATTAGATAATACTGATCGTAACAGAACATCACCTTTTGCATTTACAGGGAATAAATTTGAGTTCCGTGCTGTTGGATCATCTGCAAATTGTGCAGGCCCAATGATAGTTTTGAATGCCATCGTAGGCGATCAGTTGATCCAATTTAAAAAAGATGTTGACGCATTGATTTCAAAAAATGTGGATAAAGACGAAGCTATATTTCAAATTTTACGGAAGTATATTGTTGAGTCGAAAAAGATCCGTTTTGAAGGGAACGGCTATGGTGAAGAATGGGTGCAAGAAGCGGCTAAAAGGGGCCTTTCAAACATTAAAACCACCCCTTTGGCGTTAGGTGCCTTTGTTTCTAAACAAACAATGGATCTGTTTGAGCGTCACAGCATTTTAACAGGCCGTGAGCAACATGCCCGTTATGATATTTATTTGGAGACCTACACTAAAAAAATCCAGATCGAATCACGTGTAATGGGAGATCTGGCAATGAGCCATATTATCCCTACCGCCATTAAATACCAAAGCTCTTTAATTGAGAACGTAAAAGGTCTAAAGGACATAATGAATGAGGCTGATTTTAAAAAAGCCGGGCAAATTCAATTGGGAATGATCCTGGAAATTTCAGAACACATCAATACGATCAAAACTAAAGTGGATCAGATGATAGAAGCTCGAAAAAAAGCAAACGTAATTACAGACGCTAAAAAACAAGCCATTGAATATTGTGAAAAAGTGAAGGTTTTTTTCGATGTAATTCGTTATCATGTCGATAAATTAGAGTTACTTATTGATGACGAAAGCTGGCCTTTGCCAAAATACAGAGAGTTGCTGTTTACAAAATAATTGATTTTTATAGAATGAAATGCCTTTATAGATGCCTGTTTTGATATAGTATGCTTTATATTTATGAAATTGCCTAAATAATAATTGGGACAAAATAGTTTTTTTGTTCCAATTATTTATTTAATTTAGCACTCTTAAAATAGACAAATCTAAAAATTGATATGAATAGAATTTCAAAATTAATTGTTGCATTCGTTGTAACTCTAGCGTTTTCGTCAAACGTAATGGCCCAGAAAAACTTTTCTATTGACGCTGATGCTGCATTCCAAAACAGGCAGTATTTTAATGCAATAGAGCTTTACAAAAAAGCCTATACAAAAGCCAAGAAAAAAGAAGACAAAGCTGATATTATTTTCACAATAGCGGAGTGTTACCGATTAACAGGTGATAACAAGCAGGCAGAAGCTTGGTACGTAAAAGCAATTAAAGCTAATTATACCAATCCATTAGCAAAATTGTATTTAGCAGATGCAAAAAAAGCTCAGGAAAAATATAACGAAGCATTAATTGAATATACGAATTACCAAACCGAAGCCCCTGCCGATCCAAGAGGTGAAAATGGTATTAAATCGTGTGAGTTAGCTACCAAATGGAAGGAACATCCTTCACGTTACAAAGTAGAGAACATGACCTTGATAAACAGTAAAGATCCTGATTTTTGTCCTACCTACGCTGATAAAAAATACAATAAATTATATTTTACTTCTATGCGTCCCGGTGTTACCGGTGGGGCATTTGATGGTTCTCTTGGTGAGTTTTACAGTGATATTTTTGACACACAAATGGATAAAAATGGAAGATGGAGCACTCCTACTCCATTACCAGGTCCGGTTAATACAAATGATAATGAAGGTTTAACTTCCATGACCAAAAAAGGCGACTTATTGGTATTTACCCGCTGTCTTGCAGAAAAAAATAAAAATTCATTGAATCAATTATGGTTTTCTATTAAAAAAGGAAATGTTTGGGGTGATCCGGAAAAATTCTGGTTTTGTAACGACTCAAACAAATTCGCTTCACCATCCATTTCTTTTGGAGGTGCTACCTTGCTTTTCTCTTCTGATATGCCCGGTGGACAAGGAGGAAACGATATCTGGGTATCTAATTATGATAAAAAAACAAAAAAATGGGGTCAGCCTGTAAATTTAGGACCGGAGATCAATACAGCTGGTAATGATGTGTTTCCTTACCTTCATGATGATGGTACATTGTACTTCTCTTCAGACGGGCATTTAGGAATGGGAGGCTTAGATGTTTTCAGAGGAGAGAAAAAAGGAAAAGGTGAATGGGCCAATGTAACGAATTTGAAATACCCGATCAACTCAGCAGGTGATGATTTCGGGATTATTTTTGAAGGTGCTAAAGAAAGAGGTTATTTCTCCTCTAATCGTGAAGGTACAAAAGGTTCTGATGATATCTGGTCGTTTGTATTGCCACCATTATTGTTTTCAATTACGGGTACTGTAAATGATGCTAAATCTAAAGAGCCTCTTGCCGGTGTAGTTGTTAAATTATTAGGATCAGACGGTTCTTCTGTTGAAACAAAAACAGATGCAGATGGAAAATATAGCTTTGCTGCGAATGGTACCGCACGTTTCGTAAACCCCAACACTTCTTATGTTGTTACAACACAGGTTGGTAATGATATCGTAACTAAAAACGCACCGAACGGTTATGTAAATAGTTCGGCTAAAGCTAAGGTAACTACAGTAGGTGTTGAAGATGCAAAAATATTTAAAGGGGTAAGTTTTTCTTTAGTTCCTATCGAAAAAGAGATCCGTTTCCCGGATGTATTGTACGATTTGGGTCAGTCCTCTTTACGTCCTGAGTCTCAGGATTCATTAAATTTCTTGTACCAGACTTTAATTGATAACCCGACTTTCCTTATTGAGTTAAGTGCCCACACCGATTCACGTGGTGGTGATCCTGACAATCTTAAATTATCAGAAGCACGTGCTAAATCTTGTTTTGATTATTTAGTTTCAAAAGGAATTCCTGCTGAACGAATGGTTCCAAAAGGCTATGGCGAAAAACGTTTATTGATCACTGATGCTCAAATCAGTAAAATGGGAACTACTGAAGAAAAAGAAGCAGGTCATCAAAAGAACAGACGTACCGTATTCTCCGTATTACGTAAAGATTACGTGAATCCGAATGCTCCGAAAGAAGCGCCTAAAACTCAGAAAAAAGCTGCAACTGAAGAGGAAGAAGAAGAGGAAGAGTAAATCATTTTTTCAAATAAGTTTTAATAAAAATTTTAATTAAACACCCTTCCGTTTTTTTTACAGAAGGGTGTTTTATTTTTTAAGATATGAATACGGATAGCCGATATAATTTACGTGGAGTTTCTGCATCAAAGGAAGATGTTCACAATGCAATAGCTAAAATTGATAAAGGATTATTTCCAAAAGCCTTTTGTAAGATCGTTCCTGATTATTTAAGCGGGGACGAAAATTATTGCATCATAATGCATGCTGATGGTGCCGGTACTAAATCATCTCTGGCATACCTTTATTGGAAAGAAACAGGCGATATTTCTGTTTGGGAGGGTATTGCCCAGGATGCCATCATAATGAATACTGACGATCTGCTTTGTGTTGGAGCTGTGGATACTATTTTACTTTCCTCTACCATAGGGCGTAATAAAAATCTGATACCAGCCGAAGTTATTTCAGCAATCATTAATGGGACCGAAAAAGTGTTGGAACAATTGCGCAGCTATGGGATCGGTATACATTCCACAGGGGGCGAAACAGCCGATGTAGGCGATATTGTGCGTACAATTATAGTAGATTCTACTGTAGTTTGCCGGATGAAACGAGCGGATGTTATTGATAACAAAAATATACAAGCTGGTGATGTAATTGTAGGCCTGGCCTCATCCGGACAAGCAACCTATGAAACCGAATACAATGGTGGAATGGGTAGTAATGGCTTAACATCAGCCCGACACGATGTATTTGAAAAAAGCCTGGCAAATAAATATCCCGAAAGTTTTGACCCTGCTGTTCCTGAATCATTGATCTACAGCGGGAAAGTTGGTTTGACAGAAAAAATAAATTTCGAACATCAGTCTCAAATTCCAGATCTAAATGTTCCTGTCTCTACTGATGCCGGCAAACTTGTTCTTTCACCTACCCGAACCTATGCGCCAATCATCAAAAAAATAATAGATCAGCACCGTTCACAAATTCACGGTATGGTGCATTGTAGTGGTGGTGCACAAACCAAGGTGCTTCACTTTGTAGATAATGTTCATGTAATAAAAGATAATTTGTTCCCGATCCCGCCATTGTTTAAAATGATCCAGGAGCAAAGCGGAACCGACTGGAAAGAAATGTACACTGTATTTAATATGGGACACCGTATGGAATTATACCTTCCTGAGGCCATTGCAGCCGATATAATAGCGATCTCCAGATCATTTAATGTGGATGCTCAGATCATAGGAAGAGTGGAAGCAAGCGATAAAAAACGATTGACCATAAAATCCGAATTTGGTTTGTTTGAATATTAAGGATTTATAGCCTTTTTGATTTAAACGAAGTCCTTTAAGTACAAATTTTCTTTATTTAAACCTGTCAGGTTTTAAAAATCTGACAGGTTTTTTTAGTATAAAGGCCTAAAGTATAAAACAGCAATATTTTTTGTAATTAAAATCACCACCATTTTTGCGCAAGTCCATTGTTACTAACAATGCGGTACTATACTTTTGATTCAACTTATTCTCAATTTCTCCGTCATATCAATATCGTTCTGATGATAAGCCCCCAAAATATAAAAGCGAATGAACCAGCAGGCATCAGAAAACGGCAGAAAGGAAAATGATCTAAAGGGAAAAGAACCAAGGTCCAGCCCATTTTCTTTTTATTGGATATACCTTATCATTCTTATCGCTATTATCCTGTTCAATTATTTACCCGGAAGATCATCCGCTTCGAAATCCATCACCTGGCAAGAGTTTAAGCAGGAAATACTTCCTTCCCATGATGTGGCAAAAATTGATGTTGTTAATAAAGAAATTGCCCAGGTATATATAAAACCGGATAGTCTGAAAAAGGAAAAATACAAAGATATTGCAAAGGGGTTTCTGGGTGGTAGTAATAAGGGACCGCATTATTATTTTTCTGTCGGATCCGTAGAGGTTTTCGATCGTCAGCTTGAAGAAGCGGAAGCCGGATTCTCTGAAAAGGAAAGGATACCTGTTACCTATACCACTGTTAATAGTTGGTGGCCCAATATTGTATCCTGGCTTTTCCCACTATTATTATTGGGCTTTTTATGGTTTTATGTTTTCAGAAGGCTGGGTTCCGCTTCAGGAGCGGGAGGTTCCATATTTGATTTTGGAAAGTCAAAACCTAAATTGTATGAAAAAGGGAAATACAGCCCGATAACATTTAAAGATGTAGCAGGATATGAAGAGGCAAAAACAGAAATTATTGAAATAGTGGAATTTCTGAAGCATCCCGAACATTTTACAAAATTAGGTGCCAAAATACCCAAAGGCGTATTGTTAATTGGTGCGCCAGGAACAGGTAAAACACTTATGGCAAAAGCTGTTGCGGGGGAAGCTGGCGTTCCTTTCTTTTCCTTATCCGGATCCGAATTTATTGAGATGTTTGTGGGAGTGGGCGCTTCACGGGTTCGCGACCTATTTGACAGAGCCAAAGAAAAAGCACCAAGTATTATTTTTATTGATGAAATTGATACGATTGGCAGGGTACGTGGCCACGCGGTATCCATACAGGCGAATGATGAACGGGATAGCACACTCAATCAGCTGTTGGCAGAGTTGGATGGATTTGAACCCAATATAGGCGTGATTGTGCTGGCAGCCACTAACCGGGCAGATATATTGGATCCTGCTTTATTGCGTCCCGGCCGGTTCGACCGGCATATTCACCTTGATCTCCCTAATAAGCAGGAGCGTTTTGCTATTTTTAAAGTGCACCTGAAACCGCTTTTACTGGATGAAAAAGTGGATATGGAATATCTTGCTTCTCAAACACCGGGCTTTTCAGGAGCCGACATTGCCAATGTATGCAATGAAGCAGCCTTAATAGCAGCTCGAAAAAGGAAAAAAGCTGTTGAAACACAGGATTTTTTTGATGCCATCGACCGTATAATGTCAGGCCTTGAAAAGAAAAGTAAAATAATTTCTCCTTCCGAGAAAAAAATAATAGCCTACCATGAGGCTGGCCACGCAGTTGTGAGTTGGATGCTTAAAAATGTGGACCCCATACAAAAGGTTTCTATCATCCCAAGGGGCAAATCTCTTGGTGGAGCATGGTATTTGCCCGAAGAGCGGCAAATTGTAACAGAGGCGCAGTTTTTTGACCAACTCTGCGCTGCTTTGGGCGGAAGAGCAGCAGAAGAAATTGTTTTTAAGGAAGCATCATCAGGCGCACTTGACGACCTTGAAAAAGTCACTAAGCAGGCCTATATGATGGTAGTTAATCTCGGTTTGAGCGAGAAAATTGGAAATGTTAGTTTTTATGATTCTACGGGAGTGTATGAAAATTCGTTTCAGAAACCATACAGTGAAGCAACTGCTCAATTAATTGATGAAGAAGTACGAAAACTGGTGGAACAGGCCCATGATACTGCAAAGAGTGTTTTGGAAAAAAACCGGGATAAACTGGATACACTTGCAAAACTTTTACTGGAAAAAGAAGTGGTTTACAAAAAAGAAATTGAAGCCGTACTGGGTGAACGCACGGCTATTAAAGAAGAAAGGGTCACGTCCGTTTATTAAATCAATTTTTAGAGCCTGTTTAAAATTTATATAAAAAAATAACAATATTGCTTATAAAGCCACCGCACCTTTCTCGACAGGCTCGAAATGACCATGTGCGCTGTCATTTCGAGCCTGTCGAGAAATCGTGTGGAGGTTAGAAGCTGCTTTGAATCAAATTTAAACAGGCTCTTAATTATTAAAAAAGTTAGAAATATAATTGCCATATCATTTAATAATCAACAAAAAAATTATTCGAAGAAAATGAATTTTACAATAGACTTTATACAAGTTAAAATAGTATTAAATTCCTGTTTTATGAAAAAGTATCATTCAGAGCGTCATTGCGAGGCACCCTTCGTCATGCTCAGGATAAACTCCGCAATCTCACATCCATCATTAGTTGAGATTGCTTCGACTGAAAAATTCTCGCAATGATGCCCCAAATTGGCATTAAATTTTAATAAATTAACTTATATAAAGTCTGGTAATTGCATTAAAATAAACTCATTCCGGCTTAATAAATCCAATCACACATTCAAAAAACTCTTTTGGTTTTTCGGCATGTACCCAATGTCCGGCACCTTCAATAGTAGCTAATGCGGTATGCGGGAAAATTTCACTGATCAAATTTAAATCTTCATCCAAAATATATTTTGATTTTTCGCCTCCTCTGATGAAAAGAGTGGGTACGCTGCTGGGTGTGTCATTTGGTGTTGCTTCACCAACGTTGTCGAGCTGGTCAGTAATTACTTTTAAATTAAAACGCCAGTCAAGTTCAGTGTCTTCTTTCCAATAAATATTTTTTAAAAGAAACTGTTTGGTGCCAATATCCGTAAGGGTTTCTGATAAAATACGTTCTACTTCTTTTCGGTTTTTCACGATGCTGAAGTCAACAGCATTTAAAGCCTTCAGCACATCCAAATTATGCGGAGGATAATATTTTGGTGCAATGTCAACCACTATTAATTTATCCAATAATTCGGGGTGTTGTATAGCAAATTGCATTGCCACTTTGCCACCCATGGAATGGCCCATTAAAATAACATTTTTTAGATCATTATCGTTTATCAGTTCAAGGATATCATCACTCATTACCTGGTAATTCCAAACATCACTATGTGGTGAAAGCCCATGATTACGCATGTCAACAAGGTAAACTTCAAAACCCTGCTCAGCAAATTGTCTGCCAAGCGTGCCCCAGTTATCACTTTGCCCGAATAAACCATGCATTATAATAAGTGGTTGTCCTTGTCCGGATTTTCTATAAAATAGTTTCATAAATTAAATGTGATATTGAATTAAAGGGTAATACTGAGCTTCCTCAAATAAAGCTGTATCGTATTTTCCAATCCAAAATACAGGGCATCTGATATCAAAGCATGGCCAATAGAAACCTCCAGTAATCCTTCAACATGTTGAGCAAAATAATTGAGATTTTCTAAACTAAGATCATGTCCTGCATTTATTCCTAAGCCCAGTTCTTTGGCTCGTTTCGATGCTATTGAATAAGGTTTAATAGCTTGTTCCCGATTAACAGGATACTGTTTCGCATACTCTTCGGTATATAATTCTATGCGATCCGCTCCGGTTTCTTTGGCGCCTTCAATCATTTTCAAGTCAGCGTCCACAAAAATGGAGGTACGTATTCCGGCAGCTTTAAAAAGTGAAATAATATCTTTTAAATACGCTTTATGTGTAATTGTATCCCATCCATGGTCGGATGTTACCTGACCTAAAGTATCCGGTACAAGCGTTACCTGGGCAGGTTTTACTTCCAATACCAGATCCAGGAACTTTTGTTCACGGGGATTTCCTTCAATATTAAATTCGGTACTAAGCAAAGGTTTTAGGTCTCTTACATCTTTATATCGAATGTGGCGTTCATCAGGGCGGGGGTGAACTGTAATGCCCTGAGCACCAAATCGTTCGCAGTCCAGCGCTACTTTTAACAGATCAGGAACATTTCCGCCACGAGAATTGCGTAATGTTGCTATTTTATTGATATTTACACTTAACTTTGTATTCATAGTTTTCATAAATAAAGTGTAAAGCTAAAAAATTTGTAAGTTTGTATGGTTACAAATAACGAATCTTTACGAATTTGCGAAAATGGAGTACCAAATCACAAATTTTAAACTTTCGTTTATTCCGTAACCAATAAATTAATTAATGATTCGTTATTAGTAATCATACTATCGTAAATTAGTAAACATTCGTTTATCGTAACCAAAAATATGTTAGCAAAAGATCTAATAACAGACGAGATACCACCACTTAAAACTTCCGATACCGGGTTAATGGTAATTAACTGGATGGATGAATTTAAGGTGTCTCACCTTCCTATTGTGAATAACCGTGAGTATTTGGGACTTATTTCCGATACTGATGTTTTAGATCTGAATATTACCGATGAGGAAATAGGGAAGTATAAACTATCATGCATTCGTCCATTCGTAAAGGAAAATCAGCATGTTTACGAGGTCATTAAAATGATCTCAAATATGAAACTTACCGTATTGCCGGTACTGGATGAAAACGAAAATTACTTAGGTTTAATCCCTTTAACAGCATTATTACAACAATTTTCTATACTTGCCGCTACACGGGAACCTGGTGGTATTATAGTGCTTGAGATGAATGAATTGGATTATTCTTTGTCGCAAATTGCGCAAATTGTTGAAGGTAATGATGGCAAAATATTAAGCTGTTACTTAAATTCACTTCCCGATTCCACCAGAATTGAGGTAACGTTAAAGATCAATAAAACCGATATTTCGGGCATATTACAAACGCTTGACCGTTATAACTATACTGTTAAAGCATCATTCCACCAAAGCGAATTTTCTGATGATATGAAAAATCGTTTTGATTCCTTTATGAATTATATAAATATTTAATACAAAAATATTTTTTGATTTGGAAATTTGGAGAATTAGAGAATTATATATCGTAAAAATTCAATAAATCTCTAAATCAACAAATCTCTAAATCAATAATTAGGTATGAAAGTAGCTATTTACGGTCGTTCTAATAACGAAAATATTTCGGAACCTATTCAATTGTTGTTTGATAAACTCAGTGAATATAAAACCGAAATACTTATCTATGAGCCGTTTTATAAGTTTCTGACGCAAAAAATACAGATCAATGGCGCTGTAAAAACCTTCAATTCTCATTCCGACTTAAGTAAAGATACCGATTGTATGTTAAGCCTTGGTGGTGATGGTACTTTTTTAGAAACATTAACCTACGTCCGTAATACAGGAATCCCTATTTTGGGTATAAACACAGGTCGCTTGGGCTTTTTAGCGAATGTTGCCAAAAACGAAATCAACGATGCAATTGAGGCCGTAATGCATAAAAAATTTAGCATTGAACAACGCGCCTTACTGAGTGTTACTGCGCCCAATAATTTGTTTGGGGACGTAAATTATGCTTTAAATGAATTAACGATCTTTAAAAAGGATAGTTCTTCCATGATCACCATTCATACCTACATCAATGGCGATTATCTCAACTCTTACTTTGCCGATGGCCTGATAATAGCCACACCTACCGGATCCACCGCCTATTCCTTAAGCTGTGGAGGACCATTGGTGATGCCCGGATCACAAAATTTTGTAATTACACCCATTGCTCCACATAACTTAAATGTACGCCCATTGGTTATTTCTGATAACAATGTGATCAAACTTAAAGTGGAGGGGCGTAGCAGCCACTATCTTGCTTCACTTGATTCCCGTAACGAGATCATCGATTCTTCCATTGAACTTACTCTGAAAAAAGCGGATTTTTATCTGAATCTTATAAAACTCGAAAACCAGAATTTTTTCAATACCATCCGAAATAAACTACTTTGGGGCTTAGACAAGCGCAATTAAAATATTGCAATTAGGTCAGGATTAATAAACGTAAAAGCAATTTCTCTTAAGTATGTTCATTTGGGCATCCCCTTTTTTGTTTAAGAAAGAGAAACGCGAAATAAGCCCAATAAAAAGCAGTTAAAATCTGTTTTATGGCGGTATTGAGCAATATTCAAGCATAAATACGTTATGGGTTGAATTAACTAATTTTAACACCTTCAAATAAGCAAATTTCCATTATATTTGCCTGTCATTGCTCAAAAAATAGCTATATACAGAAAACCTTAGGTATGTATATTGCAATAATATCAATTAATGAATTTGTTTAGAAATTGAAAAAACATTTTTCCATATTAATTATTGCATTATTTTCAGCACTTACAGGGCATGCACAGCCTAAGAAAAAAAGTTCTGAAATTGGAGTGTTTTTGGGTGGTTCCTATTATATTGGGGATTTAAATCCGCTTGGGCATTTCAATCAATTTACAAAGCCTGCCGGAGGCATTGTTTTTCGTCATAATTTTAATCCACGTTTAGCTGCAAGGGCAAATGCCTTTTTCGGCTCTATTGAAGGACAGGACTCCTTTTCCAATTCACCTGCACAACATCAACGTAATTTGCATTTTAAATCAAACATAGCGGAGTTATCAGCGCAATTGGAGTTTAATTTTTTGAATTATGCAATTGGAGATGATGATCAATTATTCTCTCCTTACGTTTTCTTTGGATTGGCCGGATTTAAATTCAATCCTCAGGCCCAGATCAATAATAATTGGGTAGATCTTCAGCCGCTTGGTACGGAAGGACAGGGTTTGCCGAATGGCGCTACAAAAAGAAAATACAAGCTGGTGGATGTGTCCATCCCATTTGGTATTGGAGTTAAAGCTAATTTATCTAAAAATATCGGAATTTCCCTCGAATGGGGAATTCGTAAAACATTTACCGATTATTTGGATGATGTAAGCAAACGGTATTATGATCCCGCTATATTGGCTGCTAAACGTGGCGCAACTACAGCTCAATTATCCGACCCAAGCATTGGTACTGATCCTAACTATAGTAATGTAGGCCGCCAGCGAGGTAACCCAACAACTAAAGACTGGTATACATTTGCCGGAATAGCGATAACAGTAAAATTAAAACAAAAAAGACCAAAATGTCCAGGAGTAAATAATTAGTAGGCAATTTAACAATTTATCAATTTTACAGTAGACAAGTAAAACAATTTGGCAATAGCAATTTTAACAACATCGGTGAAATCATTTTCGTAATCGGTGTAATCATTTTTAACAAACACAGATTCGTAAATTAGTATAGATTCGTTATTCGTAGTAAATGAGCTTAAAAGAAAAAATTAATCCTGCAAAATTACCGGAACACATCGCTATCATTATGGATGGCAATGGCAGATGGGCAAAGCAGCAAGGAGAAGAACGCATTTTTGGTCACGAAAATGGTGTTAAATCGGTACGGGATACTGTGGAAGCTGCTGCTGAAATTGGCATAAAATACCTTACGCTTTACGCGTTTTCTACCGAAAACTGGAACCGTCCGCAGGAAGAAGTAATTGCATTGATGCAACTGCTAGTATACACCATAAATGCAGAAACAGCCACACTCAATAAAAACAGTATCCGCCTGCAAGCAATTGGGGATCTGAAAAGTTTGCCGCCCGATTGTTACAACGAATTACAGGAGGCTATTGAAAATACGAAGAATAATTCCCGAATGACCTTGGTGCTTGCTTTAAGCTACAGCTCCCGTTGGGAGATAATAAACGCTGTTAAGGAGATCGCTCAGAAAGTAGAAGATAAAACACTTTCCGCCTCCGAAATAAATGAAGATACCATTGCAAAACATTTATGCACGGCCAACATACCCGATCCTGAATTAATGATCCGTACCAGCGGAGAACACCGCATCAGTAACTTCTTGCTATGGCAGCTGGCTTATTCCGAACTTTATTTTACGGATAAACTGTGGCCCGATTTCAGAAAAGAAGATCTATACGAAGCAATACTTGATTATCAAAACCGTGAACGCAGATTTGGAAAAACCAGTGAGCAATTAGTTTAAAGGTTGATAGTTGTTGGTTATTAGTTGTTAGTTAAAAGCTAAAGAACTATAACCAGCAAAACTAAACCACTAACTAACAACCAACAACTATCAACCAACAACTAACAAACTAACGAGTAGATGTATAAAAAATTAGCAGTTCTGTTTTACGCTTCAATTCTTACCATTACTTTAAAAGGACAAGTTACTCTTGGCAGTCCGGATTCCACAACCATTGATTTTGCTGCACCTAAAGAATATGAAATTGGTGGTATTACTGTTTCAGGAGCCAGCCATTTAGATCAGAATGTACTCACCTTGTTATCCGGCTTAAGTGTAGGCGATAAAGTGCAGGTCCCGGGCGATAAATTTTCTACTGCTATTGAAAACCTTTGGAAACAAGGGCTTTTTGAAGATGTAAACATCACTGCATCTAAAATTCAGGGTTCTACTATTTTTATAAATATTGAAGTGCTGGAACGTCCCCGATTATCAAAATTTTCACTTAAAGGAATGACAAAAAGTGAAGCGGATGATGTGCGTGAAAAAATAAAATTGATAAAGGGTAAAGTAGTTACTGATGGTTTGGTTTCATCCACCCAGGTTAAAGTGAGGGAATTCTTTGTTAACAAGGGGTATATGGATGTGAAGGTGGATATCAAAAAAGAAAAAGATGAAAAAATTGACAACAGTATTATCCTTTTAATAGAGGTTAGTAAAAAAGATAAAATACGTATCCAGGATATTAATATTGTCGGGAACAATTCTATTGAGACCTGGAAATTGCGCAGAACTTTTAAAGAAACAAAACGCAGACGCTGGTGGAATCCATTTAATTCCGGCAAGTTTGACGAAGACAATTTCGAAAAAGATAAAAAAACATTTTTAGCGAAGTACAATCAGAAAGGATTCCGCGATGCCAAAATTGTGAAAGATACCATGTATAGGGTTGAAAGCAACCGTGTAAATATTGATTTGGTTGTAAATGAAGGTGGCCGATATTATTTTAGAAACATTAACTGGGTGGGCAATAGTAAATATTCTACCAAAGACCTGAACAATGTATTCGGTGTTAAAAAGGGTGATATCTATGACCAATCTCAATTGGATGCCAAACTATTTATGAATCCAAATGGTAATGACATCAGCTCATTGTACATGGATGATGGTTATTTATTTTTTAACGTTACTCCCGTTGAAATAATGGTGACCAATGATTCCATCGATCTTGAAATGCGCATATACGAGGGCAAGCAAGCAACCATCAATAAAGTAACCATTGTTGGCAATACAAAAACCAACGACCGTGTTATTTTACGTGAGATCCGCACTAAACCGGGACAATTATTCCGCAGGTCGGACATAATCCGTACGCAGCGCGAACTTTCTCAATTAGGTTATTTCGATCCTGAAAAAATGAATGTAGTTCCCACACCAAACCCTGCAACCGGTACAGTGGATATTGAATATACAGTAGAAGAAAAACCATCTGACCAGATCGAACTTTCGGGCGGTTACGGTGGAGGACGTGTAGTTGGAACATTGGGTATCTCCTTTAATAATTTTTCGGGAAAGAATTTTTTCAAAAGTGAAGCCTGGAGACCTTTGCCTTCGGGCGATGGACAGCGATTAAGTGTTCGTGCTCAATCAAACGGATTGTATTTTCAATCCTATAATATTTCCTTTACCGAACCCTGGTTAGGAGGTAAAAAACCAAACTCGTTAAGTGTAACGGCCTATTATTCGGTGCAATCAAATGGTCAAACAAAAAATGCTAAATCAAACGGTGAAAAAATTGTTAATCCATTACGTCAATCACTTGATATTTTTGGTGTTTCAGTAGGATTGGGTAAACGTTTAAAAAAACCGGATGATTATTTTACCTTGTACCAGGAGTTGAATTACCAGTATTATACATTGAATAATTTCAATTCTATTTTTTCGTTCAGCAAAGGATATTCAAACAATATCCACTACAAAGTAACGCTACAGCGTAACTCAATTGATAAACCGATTTTTGAAACACGCGGCTCACAATTGGCTCTAACAGGCCAGTTTACCCCTCCTTATTCATTTTTTAATAATAAGGATTATTCAAACCCCTTAATGACCGATCAGCAACGTTATAAATTTGTAGAGTATCAAAAATATAAATTTACAGCTAAGTTTTTTACCCCGATAACCAATAAAAGAGGGACTGAAGGTAAAGAGGCACGCAATTTGATATTGCGTACATCAGCAGGATTTGGGTTCTTAACTTCTTATGATGCCAGAGTTGGAATATCACCATTTGAACGTTTTTATTTAGGGGGTAGCGGATTAACCGGATACGCATTGGATGGAAGAGAAATTATTGCTTTGAGAGGTTATGATGATCAATCATTATCTGAAAGAACAGGGGCTGCATTTATTACAAAATATGCCATGGAATTACGTTTCCCGGTAACACTTAATCCACAAGCTACCATTTATGTGCTTGGTTTTGCTGAAGCCGGTAATTCATGGACGAAAACAAAAGATTTTGATCCGTTTAACGTAAAACGGTCGGCTGGTGTTGGAGTAAGAGTGTTTTTACCAATGTTTGGATTACTTGGTTTTGATTATGGCTGGAGACTGGATGATGTACCTTCAAATTTAGGTATGCAAAAAGGCCAGTTCCACTTCACTATAGGAGCCGCAATTGGAGAGTTATAATTGTTTAGATATTAGACGCAAGATAATAGATGTTAGATATTGGATAGGAGAAATATTTTTATTCTTGAAAACAAAAGAGCTGGTCTCAATACTTAAATCTAATATCTCAATTTTTTTTATTTGTTAATTTTTCCTAATTGCTAATAGTTAAATAATAAATTCCTAAATTCGCCTCGCTATTCAAAAAAAGTAGCAGGGGAATTAAAGATTTGGAGAATAGGGAGACCATAATAAAACGTTGAAACAATTCATTAATTTAACCTTAATTTATAAAAAAATGAAAAAATTAATTCTAATACTTAGTATAGTTCTTGTAACAGGTGTTACTGCATTTGCACAAAAATTTGCATACGTTGATACCGAGTATATTTTAGGTCAAATACCTGAATACAAAGCAGCACAAGCCGATTTGGATAAAATATCTGTTCAGTGGCAAAAAGAAATTGAAGCGAAATACGCTGAAATTGATAAGATGTACAAAGCATATCAGGCAGAGCAAATTTTGCTTACTGAAGATATGAAAAAGAAACGTGAAGGTGATATTGTTTCAAAAGAAAAAGAAGCAAAAGAGTTGCAAAAGATACGCTTTGGTGTGGATGGTGAATTGTTTAAGAAACGTCAGGAATTAGTAAAACCTATTCAGGATAAAGTATACAGTGCTGTAAAGGCTGTTGCAGACAAAGGCACGTATTCAATAATTTTCGATAAATCGAGTGATCTTACTATGCTTTATGCAAGTTCAAAACTTGATAAAAGTGATGAAGTTTTAAAACAAATGGGTTACGCTACTACTGGTACCGGGACCAAAACAACAGGAACTAAAAAATAATACCATAAATAAACCAATCAAAAACTAAAAACAAATACTATGAAGAATATCGTAAAGCAAGCTGTTGTTGGAGTTGTAATGATGGCATGTTCGTTTACCGCTAATGCACAAAAAATAGCGCATGTTAATTTAGATTCCTTAATAAGCATTATGCCTGAATCAAAAGTAGCACAACAAGGTGTACAAGCGTATGCAAAACAATTGGAGCAACAAGTAACTGCAATGCAAACGGAGTTACAAACTAAATATGCTGAATTTCAGGAAAAATCAAAAGACCTTGCTGAGGTGGTGCGTGCTTCAAAAGAAAAAGAATTGAATGATCTAAATACACGTATTCAGGAATTCCAACAACAAGCACAAGCAGACTATCAGAAAAAAACTGCTGAGCTTTCAAAACCTGTTTATGACAAAGCAAAAAAAGCAATTGATCAGGTTGCAAAAGAAAATGGTTACAAATATGCTTTAGATACAAGCACTGGTCTTGTATTGTATTTTGAGCCTACTGATGATATCCTTTCATTGGTTGTTAAAAAACTTGGAATTACTCCGGAGCCTGCTCCTAAAAAATAAAATAATTATCGGAAATGGAAAAGCCTCACCACGAGTATTCGAGGCGAGGCTTTTTATTTACTGAAAGATTTTGTTGGGGATGTAAAAATCCCTTGCAATTATATAATACCAATAGTTCTGTCAGTTTTTTCTGATTGGGCTAAAGCCTTGATTAGTAAGATTTTATAATTGCCACGACCTTAAGGTCGTGGCTACTGAAAACCAGCGAGGGTAGGGTTTTAGCCAAAACTGATCAGCAGATTCAAAATATTTTAATTCTATAACGTGCATAATCTTACAAAAAAACCAATAGGTGTATTTGATTCCGGTTACGGTGGACTTACTGTTTTAAAGGAGATCGTAAAACAATTACCTGAATATGATTATATTTATTTAGGCGATAATGCCCGTGCACCCTATGGTTCACGGTCGTTTGAAACTGTTTATCAATATACGCTGGAGTGTGTTCAGCAATTGTTTTCAATGGGATGCGAATTGGTAATATTGGCCTGCAATACTGCATCTGCAAAAGCATTACGTACCATACAACAAAAGGATCTACCATTAATTGCACCTGATAGAAGGGTATTGGGAGTAATACGCCCTACAACTGAAATAGTTGGTAAGTATACCAAAACAGGACATGTTGGTGTGCTGGGGACATCAGGAACAATAGCATCGGATTCCTATCCTATTGAAATTGCAAAATTTTATCCGCAACTAAAAGTGGTACAGGAAGCTTGCCCAATGTGGGTTCCATTGGTAGAGAACAATGAGTTCGAAAATGAAGGAGCCGATTTTTTTATTCAAAAAAACATTAATTCTCTTTTATCGAAGGATAAAAATATTGATACCATCATATTAGGCTGCACCCATTACCCTTTGCTGATAAACAAAATAAAAAAATATTTACCCCAAAATATTACTCTTCTTTCTCAGGGTGAAATTGTAGCTGAAAGTTTAATTGATTATTTAAAACGCCATCTAGAAATAGAGCAGAAATCCAGTAAAGGAGGCTCTGTTGAGTTTTATACAACTGATTCCCCCGAAAATTTTGATAAAGCGGCATTGAATTTTTTTGGAAGTGCGGTAAAATCAAAGCATGTGAGTTTATGATTTGTTGATCCCACCTAAATAATAATTAAAATATCGATAACATTGGAAAATTCGTTTGAGCTAATTGGGGTGTATAACTCTCTCCAATTCTCTTTTCCGAAATTTTTTAAATATCACCTTGGTCAGGATGTTTGCAAATTATCCAATACTTTATAATAATGTCAAGCATTTCTGCTTGCTTATCTGAAGTCAATGGTTTCTTGAAATAGCCTTGCACACGATATTCATACGCTGAAACCACTTGAGTTTTTTCTTCCGAAGTACTTGAAAATATAAATGGTATTGTTCTTTTTCTTAGAGTTTCATCACTGTCTATGGCTTTTTTTAAGTCAAGTCCAGACATTTTGGGCATATTCATATCTGAAATAATAAGGAATATTTCATCTTTAGTTTTTTTTAGATATTCAAGCGCAATTTCAGGGTCCATAAAGTATTCCACTTCAACATCCCAATTTTTTTTAAGTAAAGCCAATTTCAATAATTCCTTTTCGTATTTTTCATCGTCTATCAGTAAGATTTTTCCAGATATTTGTTTTATATTTTCCTTTACAGGATTAGCGCTGTCTTTTGAAAGCAATTTTTCTTCCGTTTCTTTCATCCTATTTTATATCTTAATTCGTTACCAATGCGAACCTCTAAAATTACTCCTGCTAAAATGTTATTTAGCTGAAAATTCGGTGAACAGGGATTTTTTATAGACACGAAAATTGTGTATTAGTATACTGCTAACAAGATAATTTAACATGATTGTACTGTCAGACTGGAAATGTTTACATCCATGAGATTGAGCCCCTACCATTATAGATGAGGGTCGAATGACCTTTTTTACCAATATGTTAGTGGTTTGATATAAATAGATTTAAACTATAGATTTTAAATTAATATTGAGAATCAATTTTTTGTTTGTATTTTTAATGAATCAGTATAAAAAAGGTGTGATCTCTCCATTTAGAATATTTAATATGTTTATTAAAATGAAAAAAAATCAGTTTGTATTGTTTTTATTAATGGCTCCGATGACTTTCGGTGTCTATGGTCAAAATGTTGAAGTGTCGCAAGAGGTGAGTGCTCCGGTTCAATCGGCAATTGTTTATTTATATGGTGCAGAAGTTGCTCATAGTAAACAAGTAACTTTAAGTCCCGGTAGAAATAAGATCGTTTTTGTTGGCTTGTCGCCAAAACTAAATGCAAAAAGCATACAGGTAAGCGCTACGGGTGATGTATCCATCCTCGCCATTTCGGATGCTATCAATTATTTGGCAAATCAAAAAGAAGGAAGCAGGATAAAACAATTAAAAGATTCTGTTTCGGCTTTAAACGAAGCCATTACTGAAATTAATAACGATAGAGATGCATATACAACAGAGAAAAATATGCTCTTAAAAAATGATGCTATCGGAGGTAACGAAAAAGGTGTAGCAATAGCCGAACTTAAATTAGCTGCCGATTTTTATAGAAGCAGGATAAAAGAAATTAATGCTGAACTTTCCAGGTTAAACAAAAAAGTGATTCCTTTAAGTGAGACCTTGTTAAAGGTTAATCAGCAATTGATGGATCTGAATTCAAAAAATAATCAACCTTCTGCCGAAATATCTATTCTTCTTTCTACGGCATTGAAAACCACCACCGCCATTAATTTAAAATATATCGTTATTGATGCTGGCTGGGCTCCGAGCTATGATCTGCTTGCAGAAGATGTTAATCAACCTATTCAATTGAAGTACAGAGCAAAGGTATTTAATAATACCGGTGTGGATTGGAACGATATTAAAATTAAACTATCTACTTCAGATCCTTCACAAAGTGCAGCAAAACCTATTTTATCGGCATGGAACCTTGATTATTATTCAGGAGCAAATTATAAAAGCAAGGGCTCGTATGGTTACTCAAATTCCATTGTTTCTCAATCAAACCAGGGCTACACGCAAAACGCCCCTTCTTCAATGGAAATTCAATCTATATCTTCAAAAAAGAGCGAAAAGAGTAATGCGGCCCAAGCTATACAGTCAATTCAGTTTGAAGAAATACAGGTTTCGGAATTAAGCGCTGAATTTGATATTAAAATAAATTATTCTATTCCGGCTGATTCAAAACCATACATTGTGGATGTTACAGAATATAAGCTACCAGCTACTTTTCAGCATTTCAGTGTGCCAAAATTGGTGCGGGATGCATTTTTGCTGGCGCGTATTACCGGTTGGGAAGATCTGGATCTGGTTGAAGGCCCCGCTAATGTATATTATGCAGGCATATATGTTGGTCAATCATATATCTATACCCGAAGCGCTGATGATACCTTAGATCTGTCGCTTGGCCGTGACAACAAGGTATTGGTGACACGCAGTAAAGTAAAAGAGTATTGCACAAAAAAAATGTTTGGAAACACTACTAAAGAAACATTCGCTTATGAAATGGTTTTAAAAAATAACCGAAAAACACCTGTGCAAATTGATATTGAAGACCAGTTACCTGTTTCAACACAAAGTGATATTACCGTGGAAGCTCTTGAAACATCAAAGGGTGAATATGATCCAAAAACGGGAAAATACACCTGGAAATATACCTTACAACCGGGTGATGTTAAAAAAATAGCATTTTCTTTTGCTGTGAAGTATCCTAAAAATACCAATATCAATCTGCAAAAAACGAAGACCCAAATGCGTGCAATGTTTTAACAAAAAACATATAGGCGCATGGCTGTTTAGCCGTAGAAATGATGCAACAGAAAAATTATTACATATTGCTTGGGGTAAGTAGTGTTGCCAGTTACGATGAGCTGAAAATTGCTTATCGGACACTGGCAAAAAAATATCATCCCGATAAAAATCCGAATAACAAAACTGCAGAGGAATATTTTAAAGAAATACAACAGGCATATGCTATTTTATCAAATCCTGAAAAACGTAAAAAGTATGATCTGAAATTGTTGTCGGGAAGTACAAATCAACGACAAAGACCTTATACTCAATATACCGGAAATGCATATCAATATGCACAGCAACAGGCGCAATCGCAACAGCAACAGCAACAGCAACAACAAAATTACAACACACGAAAAGCGAAGGTTCCCAAATACGATAAAAACGAAAACTACCAAATACCCGTTAGTATTGGTATTGCCCTGCTTTTACTTTATTTTATTATCTCCTATTCGGATCGGAAACCGGAAACAGCAGGGATGTTAAACAACGGATCACTAAATGTAGTGAATCAGAGGTCGATGGCTGAGGAAGAAATAAGTTCAGTACCCATGATCAAAGATTTTGATTCTCCTTATTCCGGTTTTTTTGGTGAAGAAATTGCGAATGAATACAGCAAAAACAATATTAATATTCATAATAGCGATGAATCCGAAGCAATAGTGTGCCTGGTAGAAAATAAAAAAACAAAAAGAACTATTCGTAATCAGTATATGAATATGGGGAGCTCTTTTAAGATGAACAATATACCTGATGGAGAATATTTTTTAAAAGTATATTATGGAACCAATTGGGATACTGTAAAAACATTTGTTGATAGTAAAGTGAAAGGTGGGTTTTTGAATGAGATCAATTTTGTAGAATTAAAAAACAATAATAAATTTTTTAAAATGACGCAAGAGCAATCCAGCTCTGGTTCTTCATTTTCATCTTATGAAATTGATATAAGCCCTTCTCAGAAAAAAGATATCAAAATAATTACCGCGGAGCAGTTTTTTAAATAATTTTTTGCGATTTTTTTCGCCAATATTCCAACATCTCCTTGCTCAAAATTCGAAGAGAATGTCGATACGATTCTTCAAAGTAATCGCAAACTGTTAAGGTAATCAGCCGCAATTCTCGACAAGCTCGAAATGACTGCGCGCGTGGTCATTTCGAGCTTGTCGAGAAAATTGTGTGTAAGCATTTTAACCCTCAATTTCGTTGTAAACATTAAAATGTATTTTAAATATATAAAGTCTAATACTATGCAATTCAGTGCAATAATTTCATTTTCTACAAAACTTTAATTATTGTCGTCATTGCTAGGAACGAAGCAATCTCTTTATTGGTATGGGATTGCTTCTTCGTTCTCCTTCGCAAGAGAAATGAAAAATTAAAAATAGGAGCAGATTTCAGTTTGTTAAACATGTTTAATTTTTAATGAAGGAAGAGAAATTTATTAACCTATGTGAATCAATATAAGTAATGAACTCACGAACTTTGTACTGCAGTAAAAAACTACTTTACTCAAAAACAAAAAAATGGAAAGATCTGATTTTTTAAAAATATTAGCCTTAACACCTTTATCTCTCGCAGCAATGAAACTAAAAGCATTAGAAACGATCACCCGGGATTTAACTCAAACAGAAAAAATGCCGGTTTTGTTTTTAGGACACGGCAGCCCTATGAATGCCATTGAGGAAAATGAATTTGTAACCGGTTTTAGAAACATTGGAAAAGGCATTCCGAAACCAAAAGCAATTTTGGTTATCTCCGCCCATTGGGAAACAAAAGGAACCTTTGTAACCGCAATGGATAAGCCACGCACTATCCATGATTTTGGAGGTTTCCCGAAGGCCTTGTTCGATGTGGAATATCCTGCGCCCGGTAGTCCTGAAATAGCGAATGAAACAAAAAACATTATCAAAAAAACACAAGTTGGATTGGATGAAAAATGGGGGCTGGATCACGGAGCATGGTCGGTTGTAAAGCATTTGTACCCCAAAGCCGATGTTCCGGTCATACAAATGAGTATTGATTATACACAAGGTGCTCAATATCATTACGACTTAGCAAAAGAATTAGCGGCACTACGTAAAAAAGGTGTGCTGATAGTGGGTAGCGGAAATATGGTTCACAATTTAGGAATGGTGGCTTGGGATAAACTAAATGCTGATGCGTATGGTTATGATTGGGCAATTGAAGCCAACGAAAAAATGAAAAAATATATATTAACGAACGATCATCAACCGCTTATTAATTTTAAATCGCAGGGGAAAGCCTTTGACCTGGCCATTCCAAGCCCGGAGCATTATCTGCCTTTAATTTATAGCCTCGCCTTAAAAGAAAAAAACGAAAAAATAACGATCTTTAATGATAAGGCTGTTGCGGGCTCTTTAACAATGACATCTTTAAAAATAGATTAAATATAAATCTAATTTTTTGTTAGGCCAACGCAATGTCTTCGACAGGCTCAGACTGACCATGTGCGAGGTCATATTGAGCTTGTCGAAATATGTGCGAAGGCTTTCATAGTGTATTTTATTTGATTAAAATTTAAACAGTTTATAAGTTATGAAAACGATCCTCTTAGCATTTTTAATAATTTTTAGTACTATGAATTTCAAAGAAAAAGATGTTTCAACCCCATTACACTATTTGGTGAAACACCCTAAAATAGAAAATGAGCAAACACCATTGCTGATCATGTTGCATGGCGTGGGAAGTAATGAAAAGGATCTGTTTTCTTTTGCGGATCAATTTCCTGAAAATTTCATGGTGATATCTGCCCGGGCACCTTTTGAGGTTGGGCCGGATAGCTATGCCTGGTACGAAGTAGGGTTTTCTGCCGGGAAACCAGTGATTAATAAAGAGAAGGCTGAAAAAAGCAGGATACTTATTCTTCAATTTATAGATCAATTAAAAGAGAAATATAAGTTTGATAATAAACAGGTTTATTTATGTGGTTTCAGCCAGGGTGCTATAATGTCGTATAGTGTTGGATTAACAAGCCCGGATAAAATAAAAGGAATCGCAGTAATGAGTGGCAGATTACTTGAGGAAGTAAAACCTTTAATTAAACCAGGTGCACAATTAAAAAAATTAAATGTATTCATTTCGCATGGTACAAAGGATAATGTGTTGGGTGTTCATTATGCGCAAGGCAGCAACTCGTATCTGAAAGAATTAGGTGTTATTTCAACATACAAAGAGTATCCCGAAGGACATACTATCAGTAATGCTATGATTGCCGATTTAATAAAATGGCTTGCTAAAAAATGACCTGAGGGATAAATTTTATTGTGATTTTTTTCTTTTTTTCTCAGGTAGTTTATTCCATAAACATACCCGCTGAATCTGATATATTTCATATCATTGCAAAAAAAATTTTAAAACATACACTTATGAAAAAAGTTTTATATGTAGTACTTGGCTTAGTGGCTATTTATTTTGTTCTATGTTTGTTTGGACCGTCATGGGTTAAAGTAGAACGTTCTATCAGTATTAATGCTCCAAAAGACTTGGTGCAAAAGCAACTGGCTGATCTGAAATTTTTTCACGATTCATGGTCGCCATGGACAGAAAAAGATTCGGCTATGAAAACAACGTATACTGGAGAAGCAGGGCAACCCGGCAGCACTTATGCCTGGGAAAGCGATAAAAAAGATGTTGGAAAAGGGATGATGATCTATGATAAAACAGTTAATGATAGTGTTTTACAAACATTACGTTTTGACGGGATGGGAGACGCTAAAGTTTATTTTATTACTAAACCGGAAAATAATGTAACAAACGTTACCTGGGGAATGATGTTTGACATTGGCTTTTTTGGCAGAGGACCTATGTTATTTATGAATTTTGATAAACAAATGGGCCCTGATTATGAGAAAGGCCTTGCTAAATTAAAACTGACATTGGAACAAATGGCAGCCGCACCATCTGCAAACTATGAAATAAAAGAAGTACAGTGGGCAGCAAAAACATATTACGGAAAAAAAGAAAAACTATCATTTGATAAAATGGGCGCTTTTTTTGGAGAGAATTTTCCAAAACTTTGGGCAGAAGTGGGTAAATCGAAGATCCAACCTATAGGCATGCCAAAAGCGATTATTTTTTCTTATGACGAACAAGGTAAATCTGCTGAATGTGCCGCTGTGATGGAGGTTGCTAGCGGAACGAAATTGTCGGGCTGGGAAAAATTTGAAACACCCGCAAGCAAAGTATTATTAATTGAATACTATGGCCCTTATGAAAAATCAGGTCACGCGCATTATGCAATGGATGCCTACATCAAAAAGAATGGTTTAACGCAGGGGCTTGTATTGGAAGAATATGTTACCGACCCAATGACTGAAAAAGATCCTTCAAAGTGGTTGACGAATATTTTTTACATCGTGGAATAAAAAATTTGAATTCAATAAATAACCCCCATCCAATTAATGTTGGATGGGGGTTTTTTGTAACATTTATAAGGATCTGTTTAAATTTGAGTCAAAACAGCTTCTAACCTTGCCACGATTTCTTGACTTTGGCTTCTACTGCGAAGAATAGGTCGAAATGACAGCGCACATGGTCATCCTATGTTTGTTCTTTGAAAGGATATTTGTGTTTTTTGTAAATTTAGAA
>JAZJZM010000027.1:0-6542 GCA_040389865.1 Bacteroidota bacterium
GAAGCAATCTCATATCATGCTTTGTTTGAGATTGCTTCGTTCCTCGCAATGACGCCAACAAGTCAAATTTTATTGAAACTGAATTCTTGCACTGAATTGCATAGTTTTGAACTAACCAACTGAAACAATAAATCAAACGACAATGAAAGAAAGTTATGAAAGGCTGCTGAAAGGCAATAAAACATGGTCAGATGAAAAACTGAAACAGGATCCTGATTTTTTTAAAAATCTCACATTGGGTCAAAATCCTGAATATCTATGGATAGGTTGCTCCGATAGCCGTGTACCCGCCAACGAAATTACCGGAACCAAATCGGGGCAAATGTTTGTGCATCGCAACATTGCAAATATGGTGGTACATACGGATATGAATTTGATGAGTGTTTTATATTATGCTGTGGAAGTATTGCATGTTAAGCACATTATAGTTTGCGGGCATTATGGATGTGGAGGGATAGTAGCTGCAATGACTAATAAAGATAATGGTTTTGTGAACAATTGGTTACGTAACATTAAAGATGTTTACGAAAAACATAAAGCCGAACTTGAATCCATTACAGATTTAAAAAAACGCGAAAACCGATTGGTAGAATTAAATGTAATTGAGCAGGTACGTAACCTCTGCAAAACGATGGTTGTGCAGAAAGCATGGAATAATCGTGAACTGCAGGTACATGGTTGGGTGTATGGCTTCAATAATGGCCTTATTACCGATTTAAAAGTAATGATGGATGAGATCAGCGATCTGGAACCAATTTTCAGATTTAATGTATAAAAAAAGCTGACACGAATTCAACATTTTTTACATCACAACAAGATGATGAAATTTGTGCAATTCGTGTCAGCCTAAACCCTTCTCAATAAATGAGAAAGTTAAAAATCAAACCTACTTATTAATAGTTATTTTTTTAGTGCTGTTTTCTTTATCATTTTTAATGTTCACAAAATAGCTGCCATTCGCTTCATTCGACAAGTCAATTGTTTCGTTCCCTGTTAAATTTAATTCTTTTGAAAACACAACTTTTCCAATGATATTGGAAACAGTAATGATTGTTTTGTTTGAAAGATTTCCGGTACTTACTGTGAACATACCATCTCCGGATGGATTAGGATAAACTGAAACTGCCGATTCAGTTGAAAAGGAAGTAATGGAAGTGGTGTTTGTAACTGAACCAATGATCTTTACAGTATCAATACTAAATGTTCCACCAGTTGCTTCCGCATTCCAGGCATAAAAACGAAATGTTTTTGCACCTGTACTATTTGTAAAATTGCTACCACTTAAAGTAACTGTGCTTCCTTTTTGTCCAGAACCGCTGTTAGCATCTAAATTCCAAAAGAAAACATCACCTGTTTGTACACTTAAATTTGCATTGGCAGGTGCGATGGATGCCGGAATATTAGCAGCATAAGCATCTGCATTTGAACGAACAGAATACGTTCTGATACCTGTTCCGGAACGCTCCACAATAAAGCTAATAGTTGATAAGGTTATAGAATAACCTGACATAGGAGTAACAGTTACCTCATAATATTCGGAAGTATTAATAGAACCTGTTAATGAAGAAAACACATCCCCCGCGTTAGTAGCACCTACTGGCCAGTTAGTATAAGAAAATCTTTTAGCTGCATTTGGATTTGCAGATGTGCCTACAGCAGAAAAACCTCCAAAGGTTACCCCTGTAGCTGTTGGAACAGGTGTTGGATCAGATAAGCCTGACAATCCTAATTTAACACTATCAAAACTATATAAAGCAGTGAAATTTTGCGCTACAAGCACACTTGACGAAAAAGCTACAACCGTCAGAAATAAAGTAATTTTTTTTATCATGATTATAAATTTTAGTTTTTTTTATTTGTATTTGATGCAAAAATAAACATAATTATGTTACTAAATTATTATTATACTGTATACCTATTTATTATTATAAGCCGTCATTGTTCTTTGCAAACCAATAGTAACAAAGCCTTGTATCATTTCAGTGGCCAGCTTAATACGAGGCTCTATTAATTTTTCTTCGTCATTGTTCCATTTCCCAAGCACAAAGTTCACCTGGTTTCCTTTTGAAAATTCGCTGCCCACTCCAAATCGTAATCGTGCGTACTCAGGCGTGTTCAGCGTTTCCTGGATATTTTTCAATCCATTGTGTCCACCATCACTACCCTTCCCTTTCAAACGTAGTGCGCCTAAAGGCAAAGCCAGATCATCAGTAAGTACCAATAGATTTTCAACAGAAATTTTTTCGGCCTGGAGCCAATAATTTACAGCCTTGCCGCTTAAATTCATATAAGTAGAAGGTTTTATTAAGATCAATGTCTTGCCCTTAAACTTATATTCGGCAATATCAGCCAGCCTGCCGGTATTGAATTTTAAATTATTCTCTTTTGCAATAGCATCAAGCACCATAAATCCAATATTATGGCGGGTGTTAGCATATTCGTCACCAATATTTCCTAAACCAACAATTAAAAATTTACTCATAACAATAAATGCTTGTGTAAAAATAAAAAAATTGGCGCCTCGCAAATGCTGCGGGCGCCAATTTTAATAAACAGTTTAAAAAATTATTTTTTAGCAGCTGGTTTAGCAGCTGGTGCAGCTTTCGCTCCGGCAGCAGGTGCGGCAGCTTTAGCAGCAGGTGCAGCAGCCTTAGCTCCAGGTGCAGCAGCTTTAGCTTCTTCAGCAGCAACAACACGTGTAGTTTCTACACTTACCACAGTAATGTTAGATGCATTTAAGAATGTTAAACCATCAATAACAATATCTTCTACACGAATTGATTGACCAATTTGCATTTCATCAATTGCTATATTGATAGTATCCGGCATTTTTTCAACTAAACCTTTAGCTTTTAAAGTTTTTAGCTTTTTAACCAATTTACCACCTGCTCTAACTCCCGGAGATGTTCCTGTAGTTTTTAACGGAATGTTCATTGTAACCGGTTTACCTGGTGTGATTTCTAAAAAATCAACATGTAAAAGTTGATCGTGAATTTTATGAAACTGCGCTTCCTGTAAGATCGCATTGTATTTTTTACCTGCAATGTTCAAATCTACCACATTTACATCAGGTGTGTAGATCAAATTTCTAAAGTCCGAAGACAAAACTGCAAAGTGAATTTGTTCTTTACCACCGTAAAGTACACAAGGTACTTGCTGAGCATTTCTCAATGCTGTTGCATCTTTTTTCCCTACATTCGCACGTGGCGAACCGCTAATAGATACTGATTTCATTTTTTTTTAATTTAGTTTTATTTTGATTGTAGCGCCCTTCCAATCAAATTCATTTAAATATGTTTGGCGCAATTTTTTAAAAATATTTTTTTTTAACTTACAATGAAGTTAGAACTGATCGATTCAAAACTATGAACACTATGAATAACCTTAGCAAACAGATCGGCTACTGATAGTACTTTTATTTTACTGCTTTCGTGTTTCAAAGGAATTGTATCTGTTACAATAAGCTCTGTAATTCCTGATTTTTCAATGTTTTCGTATGCTTTACCTGACAATACCGCGTGAGTACATACAGCCCTAACACTACTGGCCCCACGATCAAGCATCATATCAGCAGCCTTAGCAAGTGTTCCACCGGTATCGATCAAATCATCCACCAACATAATATCACGGCCTTCAACATCACCAATTAAGGTCATACTCTCAATTACATTGGCCTTCGAACGTTGTTTGTAACAAATAACGATGTCGGATTTTAAGAATTTAGCATAAGCATTTGCCCGCTTTGACCCGCCCATATCGGGAGCAGCCATAGTTAAATTAGGCAAGTTTAAGCCTTGTATATAAGGTAAAAATATAGAAGATGCATATAAGTGATCAACCGGAAAATCGAAAAACCCTTGAATTTGGTCAGCATGCAAATCCATCGTAATAATACGTGTTGCACCGGCAGCAGAAAGTAAATTTGCTACCATTTTTGCTCCAATGGCTACACGCGGCTGATCTTTACGATCCTGACGGGCGAACCCAAAATAAGGTAAAACCGCAATGATCTGATGAGCCGATGCACGTTTTGCAGCATCTATCATCAATAATAACTCAAATAAATTATCAGTAGGCGGGAAAGTAGATTGAATGATAAGTACATCACTCCCACGTACGGTTTCTTCATACGATGGCTGAAACTCCCCATCACTAAAGCGTAATAATGATACTTTCCCTAATTCCTGACCATAACTTTTAGCAATTTTATCAGCTAAAGAATGTGATGCAGAACCTGAGAATATTTTAACCTGATTTTTCATGACCTTTTTATAGGGCTGCAAATGTAATGAAAAATGCAGTTCTGTCAAAAGAATTTTGATCTTTAGTACATTATTTCTTTGTGAATCAAAAACAAATGAATAGTTTTGCATCCCCGCTCCCAAAAAAGTAAATGCCCGGGTGGCGGAATTGGTAGACGCGCTGGTCTCAAACACCTGTGGGAAACCGTACCGGTTCGACTCCGGTCCCGGGTACTAGTAAAAAAAAGCCTTTCAGAGATGAAAGGCTTTTTTTATTGTCATTAATTTTGAGCTGGATATGTAGTTTTGGTGTGTAGTTTTAATATTTTGGGGCAATTTACTACCGACTTTTAGAGTAATTACGATCTTAATTTTTACTTCTGTTCAAATGAAACAGCATTTGGGATTTTATCTAATAAAACTAAATTTAGTCCAGCTTTCAGCTTCCTTATTATGTTAAGCCCGATGATGATAAAACTTACGGAAAGCGGTCTCTCCAAGTAGGTGGGTGAATATGGATTCACCGAAGAAAACGCAAATGAATACAACGAAATGAATCAAATTAACTGTGTCACGAATTTTCAAGATCTTGTTTCCACGCCTTTTCATGGAGAAATTAATGCGATTTGCTGGACTCGTAAACTAACAGGTGATTTTTCTGAGATTGCTAATAAGGTAGAACTAAACGGGAATATAGCGACACTTGATCAAGATGAGCTTTTTGAACTTGAATTGAGTGAACAGGGGCAGCTTGCCCGTGAAATTCTTTTAAATGACTTGAAGATGTTGAAAGCTCATGGCGCATCCCCAATCCTTAATCTGATCAAGTGCTATGAAAGAGATGATACCTACCCGTTTTTTCCAACCGATGTTTATTCTTTTCATGTAGATCGCTCTCCGGTACCAACCGATACCTTTTTATGCACTTACCATGGCGAGTCGAGTGAAATATTGCCAAATTCACAAGCTAAACAAAAAGTGCTTGTTCCCGAAATACGTGATGAACTCAAAAAAATATATCGTGGAGCAGATGAAGAATTTGAATCATTTTTAAGTGAATATTTCTTTGATCTGCACTATCTACCTAAACCTAAAGCACACCCTATCAGCTTAGGCCTCGGTCACTTATGGAGATTAGCGGTTGATCATCCTGAAAGTCAAGTCCTTCCTTGTATTCACCGCGCACCAAAAGAAAAAAATGAACAGAACCGGCTGTTGATGATCTGTTGAATGGGCAAAGATATTTCTATCAATCTTACAAAAAAAGGACTGTAAATATTATTTTTCACTAATTTTCTTCTTGCGATTTTTACCTTACAAAATCATTGCTTATAAGACAAATACCGATTAATAAAATTGATCTTTAAAAGAACGGTTCAAGTCCGATCCCAAGTACAAAAAAGCCCCTGATAAAGTTATTTATCAGGGGCTTTTGCTTAGACGTAGTATATAATTCATACGAAAATTGGGAAGGCCAATCCACAACACCTAATTAATTCCTCAATTTTACGCTTGGAAGAACGTTTTATCACTGCTAAATACAGTAACGATCTATTAATTTTTGCTCCTCTCCATTTTTTTTAGCCCTTCTTGCTATCATTTTAAAAACAGGTAACATGATGGTAAGTAATCCCGGAGCATTTATTTCGGCCATACAAATGATGATTGCAGTATGTACTAAGCTTTTAGGTTGACTTTTTTTATCTGTCAGTCCATCGGAAGCCAATCCATAAAGTATACGCAGCATATTTTCAAAACCCTGGTGTCCGGGCAGTATTTGAATGCCAAATCGTATTTCGCGCTCCATCGGATTGAAAAAATTATGCAAAACCATTGCGGGTACTGTGTAAGACTCACCCGGTTTTAAAATCAGAATTTCTTTTTTTCCAAGTTTCAAACCTAATTCACCATCAATTGCCGTAAATTTTTCTGAATAATTATGGTAGTGAAGTACATTTCTACCTCCGGGTAATAATGTTAGTTCAAGATCCGTAATTTTCCCACCCGATTCCTCAGCAGTTTGTAGGAATGTTACAGTATCCTTAACGATTGGATTTACAATTGTTCTTTTCATAATTAATTTTATAGAGATTTATACTTATTCGCAAAACTACCAACTCTCGAAAGCTAAAAAGGTTGACTAAAGTCAAGAAATCAGTTTGAACTGTTTTTGGAAAAGTTATAGCCGTATTGTTTTTAAATAAACGGACATGTATTGCTTAGAACAAAAAACATTGCAATAATTGTGGATTTATTTTAAGAAATTTTAAGCTGTCAATTTTAGCTAAAGACTCAATTATC